>JAFXTE010000081.1 GCA_017525245.1 Bacteroidales bacterium
AGATGGGCGGCGGGGAAATAGCTGCCGTTGCCTGAAGTTTCACGACCGCCGCCCATCTTCTTCCCCCTTTTCCTTGAATGTGGCGCACCATTCCGCCAGTGACGATAGGAACTGGCGGAATCTCCTCCGTTCAAAGACAAAATTTCCTCAAACAGTCTGAGGCATACTTGCGAAACTTGAGTAATAGTATAGTCATCGTTATTGTCAAAGTCATAGTCCTTCTTCAGCAACATTTTTTCCACAAATTCCGAGCATATCAAAATCTTTGTATTTTTGCCGACCTTTTATTTTTAAACCCGAATTTTGAAATTAACATTTTTATATACTTATAAATCAGATAATTATTAATCTTAAAAAATCTTAAAATAGTATCGCATTATGAAAATTCTATTTGTCATCGACGCCTATTTCACGAACAACAACGGCACCAGCATCTCGGCGCAACGGTTCGCGGACGAACTTCGCAAACGCGGTCACGAGGTGCGGATTCTCACCTCCTGCGACGAAAGCCACGAGAACGTTTACAGCATGCCCATGTTGACAATCCCCTTTTTTCAAGGACTGATCGAGAAACACGGCTTCCAATTCGCCAAATGCAAGAAAAAAATCATCAAGGAGGCGGTACAATGGGCGGACATCGTCCACTGCTTCATGCCCTTCATGCTGGAAAACAAGACCAAAAAAATCGCCGACAAAATGGGCAAACCCACGACGGCTGCCTTTCACGTACAAGCCGAAAACATCACCTCCAGCTTCGGATTAGGAAAAGTGACATGGGTTAACGATATGATTTACAAGATTTTCCGAAACGTGACCTACAACCATTACACACACATTCACACCCCATCACAATTTATGGCAAGTGAGATTGAGAGGCGTGGATACACGGCTAAAATCCATGCTATTTCCAACGGCATCCAGTCGGATTTCACCTGGACAAAACGGCCGAAAGAGCCCATGTTCGCCGACAAAATCCTCATCATGATGGTCGGGCGGCTTGCCGGTGAAAAACGCCAGGACATCATCATCAATGCGTTGCATTATTCCAAATACGGCGACAAAATCCAGCTGGTTTTCGCCGGAAAAGGGCCGAAATTCAAACAATATTACAAATTAGGACAGCAACTGAAGAACCCGCCCATCTTCACGTATCTCCCCAAAGAGAAACTGATCAACTTACTGGCACAGTGCGACTTGTACGTACACGCATCGGACATGGAATCGGAGGCCATCTCCTGTATCGAGGCCTTCGCCACCGGGCTGGTGCCGGTCATCTCCAACAGCTCCCTTTCCGCCACCAAGCAGTTTGCCCTTGACGAACGCAGTCTGTTCAAAGCCGGCGACCCCAAAGACCTCGCCCGTGCCATCGACTATTGGCTTGACCACCCAGAAGAAAAGAAAAAGATGGAGAAAATCTACTCCGAATCCGCCGCAAAGTACAATATCAACAATTCCATAACTCTGTTTGAAGAGATGCTGGAAGAGGCCATCCAAGATCATGAAAAATCTAAATAAAATGACACTCTGCGTACTGATTGTCTTGTTAATACTGTCTCTGACTTGTGGGAACGCGCAGGAGCCGCCACGTGATTCCATCTTCCTGCATCCTGACGGGTCTGTGACGTTTCTATACCAAAACCCCGACGCGAAGTCGGTCAAGGTCTATTGCGACTGCAAGCTGCGGAAGGAGACCCCGATCATCCGCACCGAGAATTACCATTCCGCAAAGATGTCCAAAGACAGTTCCGGATTATGGGCTTACACCACCCCACCCTTGCCACCGGAGGTTTACACCTACCAGTTCGGGAGTGACTCGCGACGTTTTCCCGACCCCACCAACCCCGACTCCATCCGCGTGCGCTGCGAGAAGATGAGTGTGTTCACCGTTGGCGGTACCCCGCAAACCGACCTCTATCGCGCAGAACCGCTTCGTGGTCATCTGGACACGTTAGAGTTCCAAAGCCGCAACGAGACCGTGACGCGGCGCATCATCGTCTATACGCCGCCGCAATATACGGAGGGCAACCGCCAGTTCCCCGTCCTCTACCTGCTGCACGGGCTCAACGGAAACGAGACGGCTTGGAATGACCGGGGACGCGCCGCGCAAATTCTCGACAACCTCATCGTCCAAGAGAAAGCGAACCCGATGATTTTAGTGATGCCCGATGCCAACCCCCGATGCCTGATAGGACAACGGGAAGATGTCAGCCTGTTCAAGAACCTCCTTCTCTATTCTTCCTGGGACAAGATGGAGTTCGAGAAATGCTACCCCGAGATGGACTCGCTCCTCAGCAGCCGTTACCTTTTCTCAACACGTGCAGGCTGCCGCGCCGTGGCCGGTTTGTCAGCCGGCGCGAAGCAATCCGCCAACCTTGCCAACCTTTACGACAGCACTTTCTCGTCCATCGGACTGTTCTCGCCAGTAGTCGGGAAAAAGCAGTTGCCGCAGAGCACTTATTCCCAATATTGGATCAGCAGCGGCACAGGTGACCTCTTCCGTCTTCAAATCAACAAATTCTGCAAGAAGATGCAGCGCAAACACATCCCCTACACGATGTACAGCTCCGCAGGCGGCCACACCTGGCGCAACTGGCGTGTCTATTTCTCGGAGTATGTGCGGACGTTGTTTTGGCGGGACTGACGATGAGGCGATGAAGCGATGAGGCGATGAAGCGATGAGGCGATGAGGCGATGAAGCGATGAAACGATGAATGAAACGATGAATAGTAAGCGAAATAGAAGGTTGTGGCTCGTAATGACGGGCTTAATTATCCATTATCAATTATCCATTATCAATTACGCTGTCGCACAGACGCAGATGGCGAACCGCGATTTCGAGCAGTGGACGAGCGTCGGGAAGGGCGATGCCGTGCCTAAGCAGTGGCACTCTTACGGTGACGCGGACTGCCAGCTGAAGGGCATCTACTCGTGGGGGTGCGGTCCGATGACCAAGAACCACAGCAACCGCGTGTCGGGCCACACGGGCTACGGCTGCGAGATCCAATCGACCTCGCTCGCGGGCAATATCGTCAACGGGGTGCTCACCACGGGACAGATGCAGTTCGCCTCGACGGACAACAAGAACCCCGACAACTGCACCTACAGCGACAAGGACAACAAATGCGGGCACAAGGCCGCCATGGCTTTCACCGGCCGCCCCGACTCGGTCTATTTCTGGTGCAAGTTCGACATGAAGAAGCCCTCCAATGTGGCCGTCGCGAAGTTCCACCTCCACGGCAACATAGCGTACAAAGACATATCGACACACACTCCCGCCACGGCGCAGAAAGGCAAGATCGGAAACGCTTTTTGCGAGTTCAGAGACCCCAACGACGGGAAATGGCACCAATACAAGTTCGCCTTCACCTACTATGACGAACAGAACCGTGTGGTGAAGACCGCCACGCGCACGCCTTCGTACATCCTGGCCTGCTTCTCCACCAACAAGATCGCCAAAGGCGGCCACTCGGGCGACAAACTGTCCATCGACGACATCGAGATGGTGTATAACAAACGGTTGTCCTATTTATATATAAATGGTATAGCACTACCGGATTTCGACCCTGACCGAACCGAATACAGTTATAGCTGCAATAGTGTTGTCACGCCTGTGGTCGAAGCCGAGGCGCAATCGCCAAATGCCCAGATGCGAATTGAGCAGCAAGACCGAAGCATCCGTATTGTAGTGATTCATGACGACGGGGAAAAGGTTTATACGATTGCATTGTCGGCGAATTATGCGAATTATGCGAATTTTTCGATGAAGCGATGATGTAGGGACGCGATTTATCGCGTCCTCCTGAAACGTGTTTCGGCAAAATAAACACCTGTTGAAAAAAAATTATTTGCCTCAATGATTGGGAATTAAAAAAAGTGTATTTTTGCAGCCCGAAATTTTAGTGTAAAAAGAACTTAAAATCAAAAAATTAAAAGGAAAAAAAGTTTATGCCTACCATTCAACAATTAGTAAGAAAGGGAAGAAAAAGACTTACCACTCAAAGTAAGTCAAAGGCTTTGGACGCATGCCCGCAGAGACGCGGTGTTTGCTTGAGAGTTTATACCACCACGCCGAAAAAACCTAATTCAGCCATGCGTAAGGTGGCCAGAGTTAGAATGACCAACGGCAAAGAGGTGAACGCCTACATCCCCGGTGAAGGCCACAACCTGCAGGAGCACAGCATCGTGCTGGTGCGCGGCGGTCGTGTGAAAGACCTCCCCGGTGTCCGTTATCACATCGTTCGCGGTGCCCTTGACTCCGCCGGCGTTGACGGCCGTCTGCAAGGACGCTCCAAATACGGTGCAAAACGTCCCAAAAAAGCCGCTGGTAAATAAAAATTCCCTTAAAGTGTAAATTGAACGCCGCGATTGGCGATTCAAGAGTAAATAACCAAAATTATTGAAGATACAAAAGTATGAGAAATTCACATGCAAAGAAAAGGATCATTCTTCCGGATCCGAAATTCAATGACGAACAGGTAACCAAATTCGTCAACAACATCATGTTGAAAGGCAAAAAGAACCTTGCTTTCGAAATCTTCTACGGCGCTATCGACATCGTGAGCGAGAAAACCAAGGAGAACGGTCTCGAAGTGTGGAAGAAAGCCCTCGAAAACGTCACCCCGAGCGTGGAAGTCAAGAGCCGCCGCGTGGGTGGTACCACCCTCCCCGTCCCTGAGGAGATCAAGCCGGGCAGAAAGCAGTCTGTAGGTATGAAGAACCTGATCACCTTCGCACGCAAACGCCACGAGAAAACGATGGCTGACAAGCTCGCCCAGGAGATCATGGCAGCATACAAGAGTGAAGGCGCCGCTTTCAAGAAGAAAGAGGAGATTCACAGAATGGCAGAGGCCAACAAGGCATTCGCTCACATGCGCATGTAGTCCGGCCACGCCACCCCCATTTTCATTTCACCTTACCGTACAGTTTTCGAGACGATGGCAGAGGATTTGCATCAGATACGCAATATCGGCATAATGGCCCATATTGACGCAGGCAAGACCACGACAACGGAACGCATTCTGTACTACACCGGGAAAAGCTACAAAATCGGTGAAGTGGATGAGGGAACCGCCACGATGGACTGGATGGTGCAGGAGCAGGAACGCGGAATCACCATCACCAGCGCGGCAACCACAGTGATGTGGAAATACAATGACCAAGACTATAAAATCAACATCATCGACACCCCGGGTCACGTTGATTTCACCGTCGAGGTCGAACGTTCTTTGAGAATATTGGATGGAGCTGTAGCCATATTCTGCGCCGTCGGAGGCGTGGAGGCACAGTCGGAGACCGTCTGGAGGCAGGCCAACAAGTACGACGTGGCACGCATCTGCTACGTCAACAAGATGGACCGCGCCGGCGCCAACTTCTACGCCGTCGTGAACCAGATTCAAGACAAACTCAAGGCCCACCCCCTGCCCCTCCAACTGCCCATCGGCAGCGAAGACAACTTCACCGGCGTTGTTGACCTTCTCGAATTGAAGGCCTACGAATGGGACGAGGATGACCACGGTAGCACCTACCACGAAGTGCCCATCCCCGCCGACATGAGCGACGACGTCGAGCAGTACCGCACCCGCCTCCTCGAAACCCTCTCGGAGCTGAACGAGACCATCATGGAGAAATACTTCGATGACCCCGACAGCATCACCATGGAGGAGATGGAGGAGACGATTCGCAAAGCGACTTTGGAAAGAAAGATCGAACCCGTTCTCTGCGGTTCCTCTTTCAAGAACAAAGGGGTGCAACGACTGATTGACGCCATCGTGAAGTATCTCCCCTCCCCGCTTGACATGCCCGCCATCGAGGGCGTGAACCCGAAAAGCGAGGAGAAAGAGACCCGCAAGGCCGATGTGAAGGAACCTTTCGCAGCTCTGGCTTTCAAGATCGCCACCGACCCGTACATCGGGAAACTGACCTTCATCAAGGTCTATTCCGGCGAGCTGAAAGCGGGAGACAGCCTCTACAACGTCACCTCCGGCAAAAAGGAACGCGCAGCCAAAATCCTGCAGATGCACTCCAACAAGCAACAGCCGTTGGAAAGCGCGACCGCAGGAAACATCGTCGCCCTCGTCGGCATGAAGGACATTCACACCGGCGACAGCTTGACGGACGAGCGGCATCCCGTGATTCTGGAGAACATCGTGTTCCCGGAACCCGTGATCCAAATCGCCATCGAGCCGAAAACGAAAGACGATGAGGAGAAGCTGATGCTGGCACTCACCAAGCTGGCCGACGAAGATCCCACCTTCCAGGTGAAGGAGGATTCCGAATCGGGACAAACGCTGATCAGCGGCATGGGCGAGTTGCATTTGGAAATCCTGCTGGACCGTCTGAAACGCGAGTTCAACGTCGATTGCAACCACGGCAAACCGCGCGTGGCTTACAAGGAGGCGATTCTCGTACCAGTGCAGCACCGCGAAGCCTACAAACGCCAAAACGGCGGACGCGGATCTTTCGCGGTACTGGACTTCAGAATCGACCCGCTGCCGTTGGATGCCAAAGGATTGCAGTTCAGCAACGAGATCAAAGGCGACGCCGTACCGAAGAATTACATCCTCGGTGCCGAAAAGGGATTCAAGATGGCCATGTCGAATGGCAAGTACGGTTTCCCTGTCGAAGCCCTCTCTGTGACGGTCACGGACGGCGAATCCCACCCCACAGACTCTGACGCCCTGTCGTTTGAGGTCTGCGCGAAGATCGGCTTCCGCGAGGCGTTGAAAGAGATTGACACCGCGATACTCGAACCGATCATGAAGGTGGAAATCACCACCCCGGACGAATACATCGGCAATGTCACCGGCGACCTCAACCGCAGACGCTCCGTGTTGGAACAAATCGACGCAAAGGTCGGTTTCCAGATCATCACGGCGCAAGTGCCTCTGGCGGAAATGTTCGGATATGTGACTACATTACGCTCCATCACCTCAGGACGAGCAACCTTCAGTATGGAATTCATGAAATACGCGGAGGTCACCCCTGAGATCAAAGACTACATTATGAACGTCGGACGGTTTATATTATAGACGTAAGACGTGAGACTTAAGACTTTAGGAATTCAGATCACTGGTCACTGATCACAAAGAAAAAAAAACAATTAAACAATTAAAATAAATGGCTCATAGAATTAGAATCAAACTGAAATCATTCGACCACACGTTGGTTGACAAGTCTGCCGAGAAGATCGTCAAGACTGTGAACAGCGTGAAGGACGACAAAGTGGTGCTCGTTGGCCCTATTCCGCTTCCGACCCACAAGAAAATCTTCACCGTGAACCGCTCCACCTTCGTCAACAAGAAGTCAAGAGAGCAATTCCAGCTTTCCACCTACAAGAGAATCCTGGACATTTACGGTACCACCACTCAGACCATCGACGCTTTGATGAAGCTGGAATTGCCCAGCGGCGTTGACGTTGAAATCAAAGTCTGAAGTAGGACAACAGCCTGATTATCAGGCTTAATTTGGGGCGTTAGCTCAGTTGGCTAGAGCGTTTGACTGGCAGTCAAGAGGTCGTGAGTTCGATTCTCATACGCTCCACATAATGTTAGACTGAGGACTGAGGACTTGAGACTTAGGAAGGGCGTGGCCGTTTTGGCTGCGCCTTTTTTGTTGCGATGAAAACGATGAGACGATGAAGCGATGATCCCGTCACTTTCATCACGGGCATCGTACCTACACCATCTCTACTGCTCTACGTTATTCTTGCTGTAATAATTGAGATCAACGCGCTCGGTCCAACCCTGCATCTGCCAGAACTTGTTGCCGATTTCGTTGTTCTTCAGCACCAATAGGCCATTCTTTTTGATGCCCTCCTGTTCGATGGCATGATAAACCATGCCGAGGAGCGCCTTGCCGATACCGCGCTGACGCAAATCCTTGCGCACGACCGTATGGTAGATGTAAGCGCGGCGTCCGTCCATGCCGCACATAATCACGCCGACAATCTCGCCGTCCATCACCGCAACGAAATTGGAGGTTGGGTTCTTTTTCAAAAACTTGGCGATGCCTTCAGCGGAGTCGTCATAACCGCGCAACGCCATTCCTTCGGTAATCGACCACAACGCATACACCTGCTCGTAGTCTTCAATCGTCATCAGTCTGATTTGATACTCTTGCATAACTGGAATTTTCATTGAAGGCGCAAATGTACATAAATTTCGAATACATGCTGACAAGTGAAATTGAAGAAGAACGACACACTTTTCACTCTGAAAAAATTGTATTTTTGCACATTCAACCTCTATCCTCAATGGTCACAAAGAAGAAAGAAAAACCGCAAATCATCTCGTTGGACGCATTCGGGAGCGCCAAAGATTACTGGCTCTGCTGGGTGCAATCGCCGCTGTCGCATTTCCCTTTCGCCGCAAGCGTGCAAAAACAATTCGGGTATCCATGCAGTTATATCGGGGACATCAGCCTCGAAGATATTCACCCCGACCTGAAGTTTCCGATGTACTTCACCAACTTCAACGTGGATTACGATGTAAATCTGGTCATTCTGGCGAACCACGTCACGGCTCCCACCACATTATCCATGGACCAGCAAAATCCGCTGTTAGGAGGGCTGCTTTTTGAAGACGAATACTATCTTTTCAACAATCAAGGGCTTACAAAAATCCCTTTCTCTTATCCGCAAGCGGATTTCCTGTATCTGCTCTCCACAGACAAACAGGCGGACATCACCGACTACATCGAACAGCTTCCGTTGATTCCAGACACCAAGATAATATGCCAGGACACGCCTAAACAAATGGCAGACAGCCAGAAAAAAAGCAAACAAGTATTGGATTTCCTGCAATACTTGTTCTACGAATCAGAAGCAGCGGTGAAAGAATTCCGTCAACGGAAACTATCCCAACAGCTGCACCACAAGATGTCAGTGGCCGAAACCAACTACGGGTATTTAAGATTCCCCGTAGAGGATAACAGAACGATTACCAGCAATTTACTAAGAAGAGAAGACTATTAACAATTCATAATCCATAATTCATAATTCATAATTTCCTTACGGCCTTCCTTATGGAAGAACCAGCACACCGTGCCAACCGTGACCACGGCGGCAAGAATGTAACCTACCGTGCGGGGAAGGAATGCGCCGAGGAATGTCGGGGAGACGAACACGAAACTGACCGTGACCATCGTCATGAAAAGAGCCGGGAGCAATGCTATCCAATAGTATGGTTTCGATTTGGTGCGACGCAGATAGACCGTCACCGCCCACAAAGTGAAGGCGGCGAGCAGCTGGTTGGCCCAGGAGAAATACTGCCAGATCACCTGGAAGCCGGACGGTGCGGCGAGGCTGAACACGAGAAGTCCGCCCGTGACAGCAAATAGCGGAATGGCAATCCACAAACGTTTTTTAATGCTCTTCTGCTCCAAATGCATGAAGTCGGCCACGATGAGACGGGCGGAGCGCAACGCGGTGTCGCCGGAAGTGACGGCCGCACTGATGACGCCCAAAATCGTGATGATGGCGATGCCCACAGGGAACCATGTGTTGGCAATATGGCCGACCATGGCGGGACCGCTCTTGGCCTGCAACGCCGCATCAGAATGGTAGAAGTAGGCGGCGGCGGCAGCCCAGATCAAGGCAACAATGCCTTCCACAATCATGGCACCGTAGAAGATGCGCCGTCCCTGACGCTCGTTGGTCATGCAGCGTGCCACCAAAGTCGATTGCGTGGCATGGAAACCCGACACCGCACCGCACGCTATACTGATGAACATCATCGGGAAGATGGGGTTGGCAGCTGCTTGCGGGTGGCGGTTCTGCAATCCGCTCCAGATTTCGGGGATTTCAGGCCGGTAAATGGCGAAGGCGACCACGATGGCCACAGCCATGCCCATCAGTAGAAAACCAAACACAGGATAGATGCGCCCGATCACCTTATCGATAGGTAACAAAGTGGCTATCAAATAGTAAAGCAGAATGATAACCACCCAGATATAGACACTCATATTTGGGGTAAACTGCGTCTGCAAGAGCTGCGCAGGCGTGTTGACGAATACCACGCCGACCAGAATCATCAGCAGCACCATGAAGCCGCGCATGAACTGTTTGACCCCGTTACCGAGGTAAGTGCCATGGGTTTCTGGAAGGCTGCAGCCATTGTTCCGAAGGGAAATCATACCGGAAAGATAGTCGTGGACGGCACCGCCGAAGATGCATCCGAAAACAATCCACAGGTAAGAAGCTGTGCCGAACTGCGCACCCATAATGGCACCGCAGATCGGGCCAACACCCGCGATGTTCAGAAACTGGATCAGGAAGAGTTTCCACGGCTTCATCGGCACGTAATCCACACCGTCGGCCATCGTGGTGGCCGGGGTCTGCCGTTTTTCATCCACTCCGAACACCTTCTCCACGAAACGGCCGTAGAACAAGTATCCGAGAACGAGTAATGCTAATGAGATACAGAATGTTACCATATAACTATAACTATGACTATAACTATGACTATAACTGTTGGCATTTAGCCATTGGCTTTTAGCCGACAGTTAAACAAGCGGCAAAAATAGTTTTTTTATGCGGACGTTGTGTCGTTTATAGCGACTTGTTTGTTTTTTTTCAAAAAAGTAAGACAGGGTTATTCTGTGTCCTTATATTTTTTGTAATTTTGCCAATTGTTTTTCTGTGTTTTACAGTAACCTTATTTCTACTGAAAAATTGAAGTCAATGAAGCATATATCACGTTTTTCAAGAGTGTTAAATGGTCATTTTGCCATTATTTTGTTATCCGTATTGTTTTCAGTTTGTGGAATGACTGCATTTGGGCAGACCACCACCTCCACCATCACCGGTAACATCAGTGACGGCAAAGAACCGATACCGGATGCCGTGATCACCATTGTACACGAACCGAGCGGCATCCCATATTACGCTCTCTCCAACTCAAAAGGCAACTATGTGATCAACAACATTCTCGCTGGCGGTCCTTATACCGTAAGGGTGGAACGACTCAACTACAAGACGATGATTGTGACGGATGTGGAAGCCCCGTTGGCCGAAGCTGTGGTCGTGGATGTTGTGCTTACAGCCTCTTCCGTGCGTCTGGAGGAGGTAACTGTGTTCGGAGACGATCTCAACTCTCCTATGAACATCCGCCGTTCCGGAGCGAGTACGCATTTCGGTACCAAAGAGATTGGAATCGTTCCCTCTGTCAACCGCAGCCTCTATGATGTGCTTAAACTCACGCCGCAAAGCATCGGCACCGATGATGGCGTCTCCATCGGCGGCGGCAATTACCGCAGCTCGATGGTCTCTGTGGATGGTGCCAGTTTCAACAACGCCTTCGGCATCGGCTCGAGCCTGCCGGCTGGCGGCACCCCCATCTCCATCGACGCTATTGACCGCCTTGATGTCAACATCACCCCCTTCAACGTCCGCCACAGCGGATTTCTGGGCAGCTCCATCAACATGGTCACCAAGCACGGCACGAACACATGGCATGGCTCCATATACGACTACATGAAAGGCAGTGCGCTGCAAGGTCATAAGGTAGGTGATTCCCGCCTGACCAGTTCTTTAACATCGAAAAACACGATAGGATTCACGGTGGGTGGACCCATTGTTAAAAACAAGCTCTTCTTTTTCCTCAATGGAGAATATACATTGGACTACGAATCAGGCTCCCCTATCCAAGCCCGTCCTAACCCAGACTACAGCTATGGCGGCAGTTCTGGCTACAGCCGTCCGACTGTGACGCAGATGGAGGATATCCGGCAATTCCTGAGCGACAGGTTCGGTTACAACCCCGGCAATTATCAGGACTACTCCATCAAAACCCCTGATTACAAGCTTTTCGCACGCATAGACTGGCGCATCAACGAAAACAACATGTTCCATATCAGGGTGAGCCACACGCATGTTGCCGTGTCCAATCCTCCTTCCACCTCTATGAGTCCGTTGGGAGGCAAAGACACCCGGGTTCCCTATGGAGACACCATTTTCATAGTGAATAGTGATGATGCCGGTCGTCGGTCTCAATATGCGCTGCCGTTTGAGTCGGCACGGTATAACCAGATCTTGAATTTCACCACGATGGCTGCCGAGTTGAACACCCGCCTGATGAATGAACAGGGCGGCAACATGCTGCGTCTCACCTGGTCACGGCAGAACGAGCCACGTTCCTTCGTGGGTGACATCTTTCCGACCGTGGATATTATGGCACCTTATAGTGACATGAACGGAAACCAGCAGTTGGGTCTGTTCACCACATTCGGTCCGGATCCGTTCACATACGGCAACCTACGTCGGGTGAACTCCTTTACCGCCACCGATGAGTTCATCTATAAAACGGGCATCCATAACATCCTTGCGGGAGTGCAGATCGAGTGGAACCACATCGTGAACGGTTTCATGCAGGGTGGTGCCGGATGGTATGTCTATGATTCCTGGCAATCGTTTGTTGACGATGTCAATGGTGTGGAAGGGGCAGGCCCGGCGCTGTTCATGATCACCCACGCTAATAGCGACAACCCCACGGAACAGGTATTCCCCACTTTCAATCACAGCCAACTTTCTCTGTATGGGCAGGACGAGATGGTCTTCAGCAAGTTCTTCAAGCTGACGATGGGTCTGCGTCTGGAGATGCCGTTCATCCGTTTCCGCTATGACAACCGCAACATGGAATTCGACCAGATAGTTTCCGCGCATCCGAACAGTTCCTTTGCAGGCCTCAGCACTGCTGACTACCCGCAATTCAACATGCATTTTGCTCCTCGCATCGGCTTCAACTGGGACATCACCCATAACCGTAAGGTCATCCTCCGAGGCGGAACTGGTCTCTTCACAGGACGAATCCCCAACGTGTGGTTAGTGAGTGCTATCGGCAACTCCAACTGCCTGCAGTACCAATATATCGCCAACACCTCAACAGGTTCCGATGTGGTCGGGTTCGATCCTGACCGGGAAAATATCATCAACAGCATCTATGCCAGCCACAACTACAGCCGTCAGGGACTCCCTGCCCCTTCATACGCCACCCTTTTAGCCAAAGATTTGAAGATGCCGACAAGCTGGAAGTCATCTCTCGCACTTGATGTTCTCATCCCTGGCGATATCAAGGCTACCGTGGAAGGAATTTATTCCTTTAACTTTAACGAAGTTTACGCTTCCTTGTTAGGTTATAGTGAAGATGGTTCCATACAGTTACCCGGCGAACCGGAGGCGCGTACGCACTATGTCAGCGAGAACATCACCAACAGACAAGGATCCATCATGCACGGCTATTACCTCCATAACGAAAAAGGTCAGCACGGACAGTATTTTTCTGTCTCCGCCCAGCTGACCAAGAATTTCCGCTTCGGGCTAAACCTTTTTGCGGCCTACACGTTCAGCCACGCCACAAACCTCTCTGACGGTAACTCCGACCAAGTGTCAACGTTTGCAAACACTGCGACTGTTAACGATTGTAACAGCCCTGAGTTGGGTTATTCCGCATACGTGGCTCCGCACCGTGTGATTGCCGGCCTCGGCTATACCATCAAAGAGGGCAAGCGCACTGCCACCAAACTTGGAATCTTCTATGAAGGCCTCAACATGGGGGTTTACAACGGGTACTATGTGACCCGATACTCCTACCTCATCGGCAACGTCAGTGGACTCACCAGCCCGCAGCTGATATACATCCCCACTGCCGAGGAGTTAGCCGCCATGCCGTTCTCTTCCGAGGAGAGCCGTGCCGCATTCGAAGAATTCATCAGCAACAACCGCTACTTGAGCAAACATAGAGGCGAATATTCCAAGCGCAACGGAGGAAAGGCTCCGTGGCTCAACCGCATCAACCTCAAGGTCGCGCAGGAGTTCTACTTTAACCTCTCGGGACACAAGCAATCACTTGAGGTCGGTGTGGACATCAACAATCTCGGCAACCTGCTCTGCAGCAAATGGGGCGCCTATCGCGTGCTCGACAGCGAGACACTCCTGAACTATGACAAGGAAAACAGCAAATACAGCTTCTCTCAACCCACGTGGTCTGTCTATAACAACTTGTCCTCCACGTGGCACCTTCTGCTTCATTTGAAGTATGCGTTTTAACGATAAAAAAAAAACTCCGCAATTGCGGAGTTTTTTTTATCTCGGCACCAACGCGATCCGGAATCCGCAGTCTTCATAGCGGGAATGGATGCTTCCGCGGTCGCGGGTGGCGCACCGGCTGTACGAAGCCGCATAGTTCCAGCTGCCGCCCCGCTGCACGCGATAGGAGGTCTCCTGATTGTTCATAGGGTTGTTCCAGTTCGTATTATCCGCGTAGAAATTCTCATCGTACCAGTCTTCACACCATTCCCAGACATTCCCGCTCATGTCGAAAATGCCTAACTCGTTGGCTGTTTTGATCCGCACGTCGTGGGTGCGCTGGCTACTGTTGTCATAGAACCATGCAATCTGCTTGAGATCGTTGCTGCCGGCATAACGCACTCCTGCACTTTTCAGACCGCCACGAGCGGCATATTCCCATTGTGCCTCGGAGGGCAATGCGAAATGATAACCTTCAGGCAGTTCAGAAGCGAGATACTTGTTCAGTCGGACGATGAACCGGTGGCACTCCATCCAGCTCACACGTTCAACAGGGAGTGTGTTGCCTTTCCAATAGCTCGGATTGTTGTCACGTCCCATCACCGCCATCCACTGCGCCTGCGTCACCTCCGTCTCACCGATGTAAAAGTCTGTCAGCGTGACATTATGTGCGGGGACTTCCTTGGCCTTACAGCTGTCATCCCGTTCAGCGACACATCCCAGCTCCAGATCTCCTCCCTTCACAAACACCATCTTCAAAGGGACATGGTTCACGGTAAACACTCGGTTGCCTGTACCTTGCGTCTGCGCCGACAGCACTCCTGCAAAAGAGAACAGCGAAGTCAGAAAGCACACAGCAACTATTTTCCACTTTATCAATAACATTTCTCTATTCATTTTATATATTCATTCTTCATTCTACATTAATTAATAACTGCTCTCCCATCCTTTTTACCCACAATCTTTTCGCCTCTCGAAGTCATCGCTTTCAATTCTGCAATCAAAAAATCGCGGAAAGTGATGGTAGTATATTCAATCTTCTCATAGTGAATGCCTTCCAAAAGATGGTCTCCGCCGTCAGAGATGAAGTTGAGCGTGACGAGCTTATAGAGCCGTTTGTCATCTATAGGCTTACCTTGCACAGTGATATTAACAGGTTTGTTGTTTTTATAGACAATGACCGCACCGGCGTAGGGAGCATTGAATTTGTCGTTGAAACGGCCTAACGTCTTCTTCAACTCACTGCCTTTCAACACGATAAAAGTCAAGTAATTGTCAAATGGGGAGATACGGTACAAATCGCCGACCGTGACATCGCCAGCAGGCATGGAGGTGCGGATACCTCCGAAGTTGAGCATCGAAACGTCAAGATTGTCGAAGGTAGTGTCTTTAATATACTTTGACGCTTCATCCAACAGGATGTCTGTCAGAAAGTTGGAAAGCGGACTTTCAAGTGCAAAAGACTCCAGTTCCTGATCTGTGTGCGCAATCACCACCTGCATTTGTTTTTCTATCAGCGCCTGCTTCTTTGCCACATATTTGGCCAGTTTCGGGTTCACTTTCGCATCATACGTTGAATCCAACCGAACCATTCTGTACTGATACTTGAACTTCGGTGCAGAAACATTTTGAGCATAACCAAAAGCTGTTATGCTCAAAATGATGCAGATGATGAATGTCTTAACGTTCATTTCACTATTTTTTTGACGGATTTTGGCCGCCTTGTCCCATCTTGCTGATACCGTCGCGCATGGAGGTGTCGGCCTTGATGTTCTCCAACTTGTAGTAGTCCATCACACCGAGATTGCCGCTACGGAAAGCATCTGCAAGAGCTCTCGGAACCTCAGCTTCGGCGAGAATCACCTGAGCCCGGGCTTCTTGTGCCTTAGCCTTCATCTCCTGCTCTTGCGCCACAGCCATAGCGCGACGCTCCTCGGCTTTGGCTTGCGCGATGTTCTTGTCAGCATTGGCCTGGTCCATCTGCAGCATAGCACCGATGTTCTTACCCACATCCACATCCGCGATGTCAATGGAGAGGATTTCGAACGCCGTACCGGAGTCCAAGCCCTTGGTTAACACGAGTTTGGAGATGGAATCCGGGTTCTCAAGCACCGACTTGTGCGTATCCGCGGAACCGATGGCGGAGACGATACCCTCACCTACACGGGCGATGATGGTCTCTTCGCCGGCACCGCCCACCAACTGGCGGATATTCGTGCGCACGGTCACTCTTGCTTTGGCAATCAGCTGAATGCCGTCCTTCGCAACAGCCGCCACCGGAGGCGTGTTGATGACTTTTGGGTTCACGGATGTCTGGATGGCCTCCAACACGTTACGCCCGGCCAGGTCAATAGCCGTGGCTGCCTTGAAATCGAGGGTTATGTTGGCCTTGTCGGCGGAAATCAGCGCGTTGACGACAGGCTTCACGTGACCGCCAGCAAGATAGTGGGCTTCCAACTGGTCACGACTGATGTCTATGCCCGCTTTGGAAGCTGTAATCATCGAGTTGACAATCATATCCGGCGGAACGCGACGCCAACGCATCAGAATCAGTTGCACTAAAGAGACGTGGACACCGTTCAGTATGGCGATGAACCACAAGCGCAAGGGCACCATCCAGAAAAACAGGATGACCAGCGCCAATACAATCACTATTGTGATAACAGTTTGAGTCATAATGTATTAATTTTGATGAGAAATTTCTACGATAACTTTGCTTCCTTCGATCTTATGGATTATAATGGGTGAATTTTCGTCGATGAAACCTTGCATGGAGACAACTTCCGCTTCGGTATCACCGAAAAGTCCGGTACCGGTCGGGGCGAGACGAGAAATAGCAACGCCTTCCATCCCCTCTTTCAGCTTGGACTCATCAACCTCGTTCATCTTGCTGTCTATCTGTGTTTTAAGCTGAAGTTTACGCCACGTCTTCGTCCGCATCATCAACCAGAAGAAGCCGATAGTAAGGATGGCTGTGAGCACGAGCGTGAGGAATCCAACCGTAGTGCCGAACTGCACAAACGCAGTGACCACTCCGGCAATCATGCACAACACCCCGATAATAGCCACCACCCCGCCGGGGATGACGAGGAAATCCAGGATCATCAGGACGATGCCGAGGAGGATGAGGAGGATGAGACTGATGTAACCCATGGTAATGGTTATTGGTTATAGGTTATAGGTTATAGGTTATTGAAGCAGTTAGTAGTTAATAGTTAATAGTTAGTAGTTAAAGTTAGACGAATTTGACGATATAGTAGTTCTTTTTGCCTTTTTGAACGAGGACATATTTGCCGTTGAGGAGGTCGTCTTTGGTGACGATTTTGTCTTCCTTCACCTTTGTCTTGTTGATGGCGACACCGTTGTCTTTGAGCATTCTGCGGGCTTCGCCGTTGGAGTTGAAGACTTGGGTGTGTTTGGCGAGGAAATCGACCACGCCGCAGGTTTCGTCGAGAACGGTCATCGGCACCTCGAATTGCGGAACGCCCTCAAACACAGAAAGGAACATCTCCTCGGAAAGGGCGGCGAGGTTCTCGGCGGTGCCTTTGCCGAAGAGGATTTCGGAAGCGTTGACGGCCGCGTCATAATCCTCCTGCGAGTGTACGCGCACAGTCAAATCCTTCGCTAACGCCTTTTGCAGGATGCGCAAGTGCGGCTCGGCATCATGCTGACGCTCCATCTCCTCAATCTCCTCTTTCGTGAAATGGGTGAAGATGCGGATGTAACGTTTGCTGTCATCGTCGGAGCAGTTGAGCCAGAACTGGTAGAAGGCATACGGGGAGGTGCGGGCGGGATCAAGCCATACGTTGCCCTTCTCGGTCTTTCCGAACTTGCCGCCGTCGGCCTTGGTGATGAGCGGACAGGTGAGCGCGTAAGCCTCGCCGTTGAGCATACGACGGATGAGTTCCGTGCCGGTGGTGATGTTGCCCCACTGGTCGGAGCCACCCATCTGCACCTTGCAGTTTTGCGTCTGGTAGAGATGCAGGAAATCGTAGCCCTGCACCAACTGGTAGGAAAATTCGGTGAACGACATTCCATCGCCCTCGCCGTTGAAGCGCTTCTTCACGGAATCCTTCGCCATCATATAGTTGACGGTCAAATGTTTGCCGATGTCGCGAATAAACTCCAAGAAGGAGAACTTGCTCATCCAGTCGTAATTGTTGACTAACAGAGCGGCATTGGGCTCCTTGCTGTCGAAATCAAGGAACTTGCTCAGCTGCTTCTTGATACATTCTTGGTTGTGACGTAACGTAGCCTCATCCAAAAGGTTACGTTCTTGGCTTTTGCCGGAGGGGTCGCCAATCATGCCTGTAGCACCGCCAAGCAAAGCGATGGGTCTGTGACCGCAACGCTGCAGGTGCGACAACATCATGATGCCCACCAAATGGCCGATATGCAGTGAATCCGCCGTCGGGTCGATGCCCAAATAGACGGAACAGACTTCTTTGTTAAACAACTCTTCGGTTCCGGGCATGATATCATGCAACATGCCACGCCATCTTAATTCTTCTACGAAATTCATCTTTGTAATGGTTATGGGTTATAGGTTATTGAAGCTTTCTTTGAACGGTTTCATCACGGGATTACCATCGTTACCTTCCACTCGTCATTCTCTTTCACGAGATCCCACTCTGCTTGCTTGTCTTCTCCGTCCACTTTGAAAGTGCTGGCACATGCGGCTGTGGAATCTGTCTGGTTGACGATTTTAGTTTCCGTAAATTCAATTTCACGTTTGCGCATCGTCTCAAGTTGCTCAGGTCTGTCTTTCATACTTTCTTGGAGCTGTTTGATCACCACCTGCGATTTTTTGGTCGTGACCTGGTACATGTGTGTAAAGTCAGCCGTGTAAAAAGCTTTCAGGAACGACTCGGTGACTGCCTCTGGGGTGTTTTTCTTCTTGCTGTTCTGACAAGCACCCATCATCAGACAAGCGCATGCCAAAAATAGGATCCAAAATCTTTTCTTCATATTTCTATCTCAAATAAAACTTGCAAAAATACAATTTTTTTGTGATTTGTGATTAGTAAATAGTAATAGTGAAAAATAAACGATTAGAAGATTATGATTCATCGCTTTTCATCGCATCATTCATTAAATCACCGTAATCTTCTTGTAGCGAATCCGTTTCGGGGCCTCATTACCAAGGCGCATTTTCTTGTTCTCTTCGTACTCCGTATAACTTCCTTCAAAGAAATAGACCTGCGAGTCGCCTTCGAATGCGAGGATGTGGGTGCAGATGCGGTCGAGGAACCAACGGTCGTGGGAGATGACCACCGCGCAGCCCGCGAAGTTCTCCAAACCCTCCTCTAAGGCCCGCAACGTGTTGACATCGATATCGTTGGTGGGCTCGTCCAAAAGCAGCACGTTGGCCTCCGACTTGAGTGTAAGTGCGAGATGCAGACGGTTGCGCTCACCACCGGAGAGCACCCCGGCCTTCTTGTTCTGGTCGGTGCCGCCGAAATTGAACCGCGACAAGTAGGCCCGCGAGTTGATGAGCCGTCCGCCCATCATAATCTGCTCGTTGCCCTCGGAAACGACCTCCCAGACACTCTTTTCGGGGTCAATAACCGTGTGTTGTTGATCAATATAGCCCACCTTCACGGTCTCCCCTACCTTAAAGTCGCCGCTGTCCGGCTTCTCGAGTCCCATGATGAGGCGGAAAAGTGTGGTTTTTCCGGCACCGTTCGGTCCGATGACCCCCACAATGCCGTTTGGCGGCAAGTTGAAGTTGAGGTCGTCGAAGAGCAACTTGTCGCCGAATGCCTTGCGCACATGGCACGCCTCTATGACGTTGTTGCCCAAACGCGGTCCGTTGGGGATGAAAATCTGGAGTTTTTCCTCCTTCTCCTTCACATCCTCGTTGAGCAGCTTGTCGTATGCGCTCAGACGGGCTTTCGACTTGGCATGACGGGCTTTCGGAGCCATGCGCACCCACTCCAACTCGCGCTCTAACGTCTTCATGCGCTTGCTCTCCTGCTTCTGCTCCATGGCGAGACGATTGGCCTTCTGTTCCAGCCACGATGAGTAGTTGCCCTGCCACGGGATGCCTTCACCGCGGTCGAGTTCGAGAATCCAGCCAGCCACGTGGTCGAGGAAGTAACGGTCGTGGGTGACGGCGATGACCGTGCCCTTATATTGCTGCAGATGAGCCTCCAACCACTCCACCGATTCAGCATCGAGGTGGTTGGTGGGCTCGTCGAGAAGGAGGATGTCGGGCTCGGTGAGGAGCAGACGGCAGAGAGCCACGCGGCGGCGCTCACCACCGGAGAGGTTCTTGGCGGGCGTGTCGCCGTCGGGACAGCGCAGCGCATCCATAGCGCGCTCCAGCTTGGAATCCAGTTCCCAGGCATCGTATTGCTCGATGAGGTCGGTAAGTTCGCCCTGCCGTTCGATGAGCTTGTTCATCTCGTCGTCGCTCATCGGCTCCGAGAACTTCATGTTCACCTCTTCATATTCCTTTAATATATCCACAACGGGCTGAACGCCCTGCATCACCACTTCCTTAACCGTCAGATTGTCATCTATTTGCGGTTCCTGCGGAAGATAGCCTATGGAATAGCCCGGGGAGAAGACCACCTCGCCCTGGTAGGACTTGTCTATTCCGGCGATGATCTTCAGCAAAGAGGACTTTCCCGCACCGTTAAGGCCGAGCACGCCAATCTTCGCCCCATAGAAGAAGGAGAGGTAAATATTTTTAAGCACTTGTTTTTGCGGCGGGAACGTCTTGCTGACATTCACCATCGAGAAAATGATTTTCTTGTCGTCTGCCATACTGTTCGTTTTTATGCGGCAAAGATACAATTTTTTGGTTATTGGCTGTAGGCTCAGATTACGCGAGAAAAGGACGTAAGACGTAGGATGGTTGGAGCAAACCCGTACTTACGTCTCAAATCACACGTCTCACGTCTCAAATCACATTGAAAAAGGGCGCAGCCACCAACCACGCCCATTGCATATCTCACATCGCAAATCTTAGCTAATCGCGGATGCAGCGGACAGAATATCCCATGTACTTGCCGACAGGGGACCAAGTCCAGTCGGGGTAATCGTAGAACAAGTAGAGTTGGGAGGAGTTGTTGTTATCGGAACGTGTAGATGTCCAGAAGCAGGCGTAGCGACCCGCATTGTAAAACGTCGTACCGTTATAGTTGCCTGCCGGAACGGCGGTAAAGCCCGTGGCGTTGTTCGTGCTTTGGTCGTTACCCACCGCATAATTTTTCGTGGAATTATTCCACCACGTTGGGGAAGCTAACGCCTTGGCAATATAGCGGCTGTTGTCACCGCAGGTGTATTCGCTCTGGCTGCCAACATAGTTGATCATCGCCTTCCACTCCGCATCACTCGGCACATGCCAGCCACTGGGACAGATTCCTTGCACACCGCTGGGATTGGTATTGCTGGGGGCTTCACCGTGCATCACTGCCGGCCAGTTGTACAAGTATCCCCTCTCCGCCAACGGGATGTCGGAACTGATGTAGTCGTAATAGAACGGTTCGGTATCACTTGAGCCAGACTCACCGGCAGGAACAGCCGTGCCGTCCGCGTAGTGCGTCGTCCTAAGGTTCTCCCTCATCCACAGCTGGCCGCCTATCCATACCGCGTCATAGCTATTACCATCTGCATCCATAACAGCATTTTGCACAATGGTTCCTGTCGGCTCACTACCGCCACCTCCAGGGGTGTCGCTGAACGTGGCGACATATTCGGCGTTGCCACTCACCACAATCTTACGAGGATTTTCAGCATTACCGTCATTCCAGCTGTTGAAATAGCAGCCTTCGGCAGGAACAGCGGAGATGGTGGCGGTCTCGCCGTCCTTGTAGGTGCCAGAACCCGTTACGGAGCCCCAAGCGTCGTTGTTGGATTTCACCGTAATGGTGTAGCTTTTCTTACAGCCCGTCATAGAAAGAACTACCATAAGGGCCAACACTGTCATTGAAATCAGTTTTTTCATCGTATTCGATATTAGTTAATATTGATAAACTCGCTTTTACCATTTCCAAACGGCAAAAATAAAAAAAATATAACAGATATGCAATCGCTAACGCGGTTAACACATCATCCTTCATCATCCTTTCATCGTTTTTCATCGGCCTTCATCACTCACTGTTCACCGTTCACTAATCACCGGTCACACAACTCAAAAATCAACAAAATATCAACCGATGTAAATGATACTATAAAAAGTGTATATTTGCAACCTTAAAAAAATTAGGTTTAGAAAGTTATAAATATTTATAAATCAAAAAATTAATAGAAAGAAAGATGAAAAACAAAGGACTGATTTTATTCTTTACTATCCTAATTGCGCTGGTTTGCATCTACTGTCTTTCCTTCTCCTTCGCTTCTTGGAGAGTGGAAAACAAGGCAGCGAAATTCGCAAATGACCCCGCAGCCATCGCGGAAGTGAAGAAAGCGGCTAACGGTGACGTTATGCTCGAAAAGCATTTGGTTGATTCCCTGGTGGATGCCCGCACGCGCCAGTATCTGACCGGCATGAACGACTCAACCGTCTATCTCGGAAACACTTACAAACAGTGTAAGTACAAAGAGTTGAACCTTGGTCTGGACCTGAAGGGCGGTATGAACGTGACCTTGGAGATTTCTATGCCCGACGCTGTGAAGAGCTTAGCCACCAACACCGGCGACCAACTGTTCAAGAACGCATTCGAGAAAGCACAGACGGAATATGCCAACACGGTGAACGGTGACTTTATCGATATTTTCGTGAAGAACTTCAACGCGGAGAAAAAGGCGCTTAACCTCAACAACGCCAACCTCCGCACCTATTTCGGCGAACGTTCCGGTTTGAAGAACGCCTCCGACGACGACATTATCAGCTTCATCCGCAAGGAGAGCAACGAGATCGTCGATCGTACGTTCAAGATCCTGCGCACCCGTATCGACCGTTTCGGTGTGGCACAACCCAACCTGCAGATGCTGCAAGGTGGCCGTATCCTCGTGGAGCTGCCTGGTGTTAAGGAACCCGAACGTGTCACCGACCTGTTGAAGAGCACCGCCAAGCTGGAGTTCTGGGAAGTCTATAACGACGTGGTGGGCGGCAAGTCCATCCAACAGCGCTTCGCCGAAGCCGACGCCAAATTAGCCCAAGAACTGCAGGCCAGAAAGAATGCCGCCCCGAAATCCGAGGCCGACACTGCTTTAGACGCCGCCCTCGCAGCTGACACCACCCTCGCGGCTTTGGACACTGCCGTTCCCGCAGACGAAGATGAGGACGAAGAAGACGAAGAGATTGGCGAAGGCGCCATCCTCAGCCATGCAGCCTCTGCCGGCGGCATCGCTATCGCCTACTTCAAGGAAGCCGACATGCCGCATATCGACCAGCTCCTTCCCGAGCTGAGCCGCATCCTCGGCGACCCCAACGTGGTGTTCTACTGGGGTTCCGCTGAACGCGAAATGGGTAACCTCTATCCTCTCTACCCTCTCAAACGCAAAAACGAACGTTTCGGACCGCTGTTGAGCTCTGAGACCATCGGAGGCAACCGCGTGGTGCGCACCGCCCGTCAGGACGTTGACCAGAACAACCGCGTGGTCGTCACCATGTCTATGGAAGACCAAGCCGCCGACGAATGGCGCAAGATCACCCGCGAGGCTGCCAACAACAGCACCAAGATGACCAACATCGCCATCGTGCTCGACCAGTTCGTCTATTCCGCACCTACCGTGCGCAGTGAGATTCCGAACGGCAACTCCGAAATCTCCGGTAACTTCACCATCGAAGAAGCGAAGGACCTCGCCACCGTGCTGAACTCCGGTAACCTGGAGGCTGGCGTCAACATCGTCCAATCCGAAATCGTCGGTCCTACACTGGGTAAGGAATCCATCCGTTCCGGTTTGCTCTCCTTCCTCGGTGCCTTCCTGTTAGTCATCATCTACATGTTCTTCTATTACAGCCGTGCCGGTCTGGTTGCTGACCTCGCCCTGTTGATGAACGTCTTCTTCATCATCGGCATTCTCGCCTCCATGGGCGCTGTCCTGACGTTGCCTGGTATCGCCGGTATCGTCCTGACCTTGGGTATGGCTGTCGATGCGAACGTGATTATATATGAACGCGTGCGCGAGGAAGTGCGCGCCGGCAAGGGTATGCGCGTGGCCATCGACGAAGGTTTCAAACATTCCTACTCCGCCATCATCGACGGTAACGTCACCACCTTGATCACCGCTATCGTGCTGTACATCTTCGGTTCCGGTCCTATTCAAGGTTTCGCCACCACGTTGATCATCGGTATCTTGTCATCCTTGTTCACCGCCATCCTTGTGGCTCGCGTGATCATCGATGCCCGTCTCAAGAGAGGCAAAGAGTTCTCCGTTGGCACCCCGCTGACCATCAATGCGTTCACCAACACTCATTTCGACTTCCTCAAGACCAGAAAGTTCTTCTATATCCTTTCCGGTTCCTTGATCATCATCTCCCTGATCTCCTTCTTCACTCTCGGTCTGCAACCCGGTGTTGACTTCACCGGCGGCCGCAGCTATGTGGTGCGCTTCGACAAGGATGTCATCACCAAGGATGTCCGTGAGGCTGTCATCAAAGAATTCGGCGGTTCCCCCGAGGTCAAGACCTTCGGTAGCAACAACCAAGTCCGTATCGTCACCAATTACAAGATTGAGAGCAACGACGTGAAGGACGACGAACTTTGTGAGAAGAAACTTTACAACGCTTTGAAGGGCTTCTATGACAAGAAGGATCTCACTGAATACGACTTCACACATCTGACCAACGATGTCCGTGGTATCCAGTCGTCATCGAAGATCCAGCCCACAGTCGCCCGCGAGCTGTTGCGCAACGCTTTCTGGGCTGTGCTGGCTTCTCTGGTGTTGATCTTCATCTACATCGCCATCCGTTTCCGTAACTGGCAGTTCGGTATGGCCGGTGTATTTGCCCTGTTCCACGACTCCTTCCTGACCATCGGTATGTTCTCCTTGTTCTACAAGGTCATGCCGTTCACCATGGAAATTGACCAGAACTTCATCGCCGCTATCTTGACGGTGATCGGTTACTCCATCAACAACGTGGTGGTCATCTTCGACCGTGTGCGTGAGAACTTGGCTCTGTACCCGAAACGCAGCAACTACGCCAACTTCAACGCCGCTATCAACGGCACGTTGGGACGTAACGTGAACACCGCCGCCACCACCTTGATCACCCTGTTGGTGATCTTCATCTTCGGCGGCGAGGTTATCCGCGGATTCGTGTTCGCCATGTTCGTCGGTATCGCGTTCGGTACCTACTCCGGCATCTTCGTGTCCAACCCGTTGGCTTACGACTTGTTGAAGCTGAACAAGAAGAAAGCCGGCCGCGACGAAGAACAGAAAAAGTAAGTTCATTTTAATTTAGATACTTTGAGGGGAGTCTTGCCGACTCCCCTTTTTTATCTGCGAATTTTGCGAATTTTGCGAATTAGGCGAATTATCGGCGAATTTTGCGAATTAGGCGAATTATCAATTCAATTCTTCTTCATCATTCTACATTCTACATTCAGCATTCTACATTCAGCATTCATCATTCTACATTCTTCATTCTTCATTCTACATTCTTCATTAAAAAAATCGTATCTTTGCCGCTTAATTACTTTTGAAATGAGAAACGACAATAATAGACGCAGAAACCACCGCAGGAACGACGGTGATGAACTTCAGAAAGAGACCCATGCGAACGTAAATACAACTGATAACAAGAACGTTGAAGATAAGGCGGCGAAAAAGGCGGACCGCCCGGAGCCTACGCAAAACGAGGCACCCAAAGAGAAGGAAAAAATCGCGGATAAAGAACAAAACAAGGGGAAAGGGCAAGAGGCGGACAAAGGACAAAACGCTGACAATAACCGCAATCGCAAAGACAACAACAACCGCCGGCGCGAGAAAAACAAAGCCAAAGGCGAACGGCTGCTGAAAGATCCCTCCCTTGAGCATTCCGAAGATGAGACGGAAGAAGACCGTGAGTATTTCGACACGATGACCGCCGAGGAGTTGGAGGAGGCCACCAAGAGTCTGCGGCGGAAGACCGCTGCCATTGACAAACAGGATCTTGAAAGCAACGTCCCGTCACAAGGCGAAGATTGGGAGCAATATCTCGATATCGACATCCGCACTGGTGTGTCACATGAGGCCGGCAAAATTGCTGCCAACATCTTCCACACCCGTGGTTTGAAAGATCTCCCGAATCCGGAACACGCGCATTGCTCGCAATACCAGTACAGTTCCTGCAAGCTGCCCTCCATGAACTGGATGGACAACCTCGAGATCGGACTGGAGCATCTGGAGTTCCCCATCGCCGAGGTGCGCTTCAAAAACAGCCACAAAGATTTCTTCTTACTGCCGCCAAATGCCACTATCAAGGTGGGCGACATCGTGGCTGTGGAGGCCAACACCGGTCACGACATCGGCATTGTCTCCATGCTCGGTTTACAGGTACAGCGGCAGATGCAGGCCAAGCACGTGAAGCCGGAGGATGTCACGAAAAAACTCTACCGGCACGCCCGCTATGCCGACATCGAAGAGTGGATCGCCACCGTCGATAAGGAGTACACCACCATGCTCTCCTCGCGCTACACAGCTTGGGACCTGGATTTGAAGATGAAAGTCAACGATGTGGAGTACCAAGGCGACGGCACGAAAGCCATCTTCTACTATTCCGCCGAGGAGCGGGTGGATTTCCGCGAACTGATCAAGATTCTGGCCGAACAGTTCCACATCCGTATCGAGATGCGGCAAATCGGCGTGCGGCAGGAAGCGGCGCGCTTGGGAGGCATCGGCTCCTGCGGCCGCGAACTCTGCTGTTCGCAATGGCTCACCAACTTTCAGTCCGTTTCCACCAACACCGCCCGCACCCAGCAGCTCTCCCTCAACCCGCAGAAGCTGGCTGGCATGTGCGGCAAACTCAAATGCTGCCTCAATTTCGAGCAGGAGACCTACCAACGCGAGCTCAAAGAGTTCCCTTCCCCTCATGTGGTGCTGAAAACCCAGAAAGGCAAGGGCATATACAACAAAATTGACATCTTTAAGAAGCTGGTATGGTACGCCTATCAAGACGATCCCAACAACCTCTTCTCCATTCCGCTTGACCGGGTGAAACAGATCATTAAGATGAACGAGCAGGGCAAGATGCCCGAGAACTTAGAAGGTTTCGCCGTTGTCAACCAGAAGAAGATGGAGGAAGGCGGAAACGTCAGTGCCGAAGAACTCAAACACATTGCAGACTCCTAACCCCATGAAACGCATCACATTCATCATCGCCTGCGTCGCACTGCTATTCTGCAGCTGCAACCCGAAAACCTACTACAGCGAGGTCAAATCGGTGCCGCACGAGAAATGGGCGGTTGACAAGCCGCTGTATTTCAAGATGAACATCGAAGACTCCATGCAGTACTACAACATGTACTTCCTAATCCGCAACACCACCGACTTCGAGACGCAGAACTTTTACGTCTTCATGAGGACGAAATACCCCGATGGTCACACCGAGCAAGACACGTTAGGGTTCATCCTCTGCGACAAGTTCGGCAACTGGACCGGGCGCGGTCAGGGAAGGCTGAAAGACAACAAGTTCCTGTTCCAACCGAAAGTCCGGTTCCCCTACAACGGCGAGTACATCTTCACCGTCACCCACGGCATGAGAACCGACGTGGTGGAGGGGGTGGAAAGTTTTGGGATTGTGTTGGAGAAGTTCGAGGAATCACGATGAGGCGATGAAACGATGAGACGATGAAAACAAATTACCCAATCATTTCATGGTCCGCAAAAAACGCGGATGTCAAACCGCCACAATATGGCCGTTCCAATATTCACGGTTTCTCCGATGAATATTTTTGTAACCTATTGACAAACAGCGACCTCAAATCGCTACTTCGGCGAGATGTGCTGCTTTCTGTCCCTTGTCGCGCCATTCCCTACGAACCCGCGATAGCTTTGGTGGACGAGACTAACGGCACGTTCATTGATGTGGAGATTGACGTGCCGTATCATGGATGGTATCGTTTCCCGATGCATTATGCGGAGGGCAAAGATGGTGTTCGCGACCGGTACTTTAACGAATGCGGTTGGACGGTGGTGCGGTTCACGGAACGACAGATACGGCAACAACCGGATGCCTGCGTGGAGCTGCTCCGGAGGGTCGTTGCCACATTGAAAGGAGAAAACGAGGTACTTGACGGAATCGTGCAGCCGGAACAGCGGTGGACACAGAAAGAGGCGGTGGAAATGGAGAAGGAATTATTCCGTGAAAAGCTGCTGCAGATCCAGTCGTTCGGGCAGCCCGAGTTCCTTCCCGAACTGCGCGAGAAGGTGGCCGAGAACGATTCCCGGTCCTGCAGATCCGTCCACCCTGACATCGTCTTCAACGAGGCTTCGCACACGTATGCCGACGCCTGCAACCAGACCGGTACGGCAGACTACACCTCCGTGACCACTCTTATCGAGAAATTCTTCCCCTTCTTTGATGAGGAGGCCTACATCGAGCACTTTATGACCGAATCGGGTAAAACCCGCGAAGAGGTCGTCCGCAAAATGCTCGAGCCCTCCGAGCGCGGCACGTTCATGCACCAGCAAATCGAATATTTCCTAAAAGGAAAACCTCACGAAGAGGATTTCAAGGAATTCCAGCTCTTCCTTAAGTTCCACGAGGAGCAGATTCTCAGGCGCGGGCTCGAATTTTACGATGCGGAGAAGATCGTCACGCTCCCGCAGTACGGCATTGCCGGCACCGTCGATGCGCTCTTCCGCAAGCCCGATGGCAACTTCGTGATGGTTGACTGGAAGCGCAGCAAGAACCTCATCATCGACGGCTATCCCAAGAAATACGGTCCCGGCCGCGGCCTCTCCATCCTCTCCCACCTTGACAACTCCAGCTACTACCACTACGAGTTACAACAAAGTTTCTACAAGTATATCCTTGAAACCGAATACGGCATGAAGGTCTCCTCCATGATCCTCTGCGTGCTACATCCGGAATACGACCGGTATTACACGATTAAGCTCTCCGACTACCGCGTTCAGGAAGTGCGGGAGATGGTTGCCGCGCTTATTTCTTTAAGTATCAGGCAATAGGCAATAGGCAATAGGCAACAGGCAACAGGCAACAGGCAACAGAAAACAAAAGTCATATTAAATACCAAAACATTATATTATGAATAAGATTAATGATTACAAAGATTTATTAGTGTGGCAAAAAGCCATGAATTTAGTGGTTGACGTATATAAAACCACTAAAATGCTACCCAAAGAAGAGGCCTACGGCTTGTCTGATCAAATGAGAAGAGCCGCAGTTTCTATTCCTTCAAATATCGCTGAAGGATATGGGCGACAAACGCCTAAAAGCTATGCCCAATTTCTAACCATTGCAAGAGGTTCCGCATACGAATTGGAAACCCAAATACTTTTATGCCAAAAAATTCATCCCTTATCTTCGGAAATCGTTGAATCATTAACTGCCACTATTTCTGAAATAAAAAAAATGCTAACCTCTATCATAAACAAACTTCACCAACAACTATCCTAATCCCTATTGCCTTTTGCCTTTTGCCTTTTGCCTAATAATAACAACACACGCTAAAACTTACAATTATGACACACTTTCTCGAAAAGCTTTCCGACGCCATCGACATCCAGCAGCAACGGCAGGACCAGGAATACAACGAACTGATGGAACGGCCGTTGCGCGAGCGCGTGAGCCGGGGCTACACGATGACCAACCTGCACGCGGAGTTTGAGTTCTACGACGGGGTGCCCTCGCGCTTTGTGCCCGCTCCGACCGGCACCCTACGCTACATCAGCCGCGTGCATATCCACTGCGACTACAACATCTCCAAATTCCGTGAGGGCACGCAGGTGCGGCTCAGTCACGGTCCGCACTCGTTCATCATGGAGATCGAACAGGACGATGTGAACGACTTCGTGCTGCGTTCCAGCAGTTACGAATACCAACACAACATGCTGGATATCAGGAACCACCCGCACGACGGCTGGGAAGTGAATGCCGTAAACTCCAACATCACACAGCGACTGCTCCGCGCCACGTGGGAGAACCTCTACGGCAACCCCGACTACTGCGAGCATCTCGAACGGTTCCTCACCGGACAGTTCCACAACCAGTACCGCGAATCGCCGTCGCCGGACTGCGGCAACCCTTCACAGAACGAAGCTATCCGAAAATCCTTCGTCTGCCGCTATTTCCATCTGATCCAAGGGCCACCGGGCACGGGCAAGACCTTCACCATCGCGAAAATCGTCTATTACCTGATGAAAATGGGCAAGAAGGTTTTCGTGACCGCACCCACCCACACGGCCATCAACAACTGCCTGAACGCCATTGCCAACGAACTACAGGACAAACGGTTCGTGGTGAAGGTTGGGGAACGGCATCAGGCGGACGAAATCATGAACAATCCGCACATTACACGCAAAAAGTCGCTAAAACGTTACGAATATCAGCACGATTCTGAGCTTTCGCAGGTCGGTTTTGTGGTGGGCGGCACCCCTTTCGCACTCTGCGCGCCCGCGTCCAAAAAGCTGGACGGCTGGCTCTTCGACTACGTCATCATGGACGAGGCCGCACAAATGAGCATCCCACTCGCGCTGCCCGCCATCATGCGCGGTTCGCGGCTCATCTTCGTCGGCGACCACCAGCAGCTCGACCCCATCGTGCCGCAGGACACCGGCAACCGCTTCTTCGACGGCAGCATCTTCAAACGGCTCGCCGACCTCTACCCGCAAGACATCACCCTTCTAGACCAATCGTACCGCCTCAACGAAAACCTGATCAGCATCCCGAACCAGCTGTTCTACAACGGACGCATTGCCGCGAAACATGCGTTGCAGCAGCCTTATACCGATTTTAACTGTCCGTCTGCGCCGCAAATCGTCAGGCACCCCTCCAACGAGTTGTTAGTCATTCATCACGAATTTGACTCGCTCGGCCGTTCCCCCTACGAGGCCAACCTCACCGCCGACATAGTGACCGACCTGCTGTGCAACGGTGTGCCAGTCAGCGAGATCGGAATCATGAGCCCCTACCGTGCGCAGATTCGCGAAATCCGACGCGCGTTGTTGGAGAAGGCCGGCGCGGAAATAGCGCAAACCATCTTTGTCGATACGGTGGAACGGATGCAGGGACAAGAGAAGGACTACATTATATATAGTATGTCCAACTCCAATCCTGCGGAGGTGGAAGACCATCTGGAGTTTTTCTACAGTCCGAACCGCCTGAACGTGGCTCTCACCCGCGCCCGCGTGAAGTGCGTGGTGTTCGCCAACGAGAAGATTTTCACGTTCTGCAACGAGTTGTTGCAAAATCCAGACACTCCCCCACTCTTACACCATGGCGTGGAAGTCTTCAAAAGATATTATGACGCGGCCACAAGACTTGAGCTTGAGTCAGAGGAAGAGGATTGGTAAGTCCTATACCGATAATCGCATTTTATTTCATAAAATCACCGAAAAACAATCCCATCATTCAGCGAAGAACAGGAGGTCTTTCTTTAACACCCTCAAATATCTATCTGAATTTCAAAAACATAAAGATAAAATAAAAAAAAGTTCACACTTGCCGACACAACAAAAAAAATAGTATCTTTGCCGCCGTAAATGACTCGGGGTGTGGCGCAGTTGGCTAGCGCACTTGCATGGGGTGCAAGGGGTCGGAAGTTCGAGTCTTCTCACCCCGACGAATCAAACGGAAAACGGATGTGACGATGGTCACGTCCGTTTTTTTGTTCAAGGTTCAAGGGTTCAAGGTTAGAAGGCTATTGGTCAAAAGTTATAGTTATAGTCATAGTTATAGTCATTAGTCTTTGTCTTTCGATGTAAAGTGACAAAAAATAAACTTTTGTCGCCTATTATTTTAGAATATTGTGTACCTTTGCGCCCTCAAAAATTGTATTCACAAAAAAATCAGATAACGATGAAGAAAATACTGGTCATTGGAGCATGCGGACAGATTGGTTCCGAGTTAACCCCCGCATTGCGTGCAGTTTATGGTACGGACAACGTGGTTGCCGCCGACATGGTTTACCCCCTGAAGGGCGATTTGGCCGATGCCGGTCCATCCTGCAAAATTGACGCCACCAACGCGCAAGACATCGCCGACGCGGTGAAAAAATACAACATCGACGCGATTTACAATCTCGCCGCCATCCTCTCCGCAAAGGCAGAGGCCAACCCCATGCTGGGCTGGAACGTCGGCGTGGGCGCACTCATCAACTGCCTGGAGGTTTCCCGTGAATTCGGCTGCTCTCTCTTCACCCCCAGCTCCATCGGCGCTTTCGGTCCCGACACCCCGCACGACATGACCCCGCAGGACACCATCCAACGTCCGAAGACCATCTACGGAGTCACCAAGGTCACCGGCGAGCTGCTCAGTGACTACTATTTCAAACGCTTCGGCGTGGATACCCGTTCAGTGCGCTTCCCTGGCTTGATCTCCAACGTGACGCTCCCCGGCGGCGGCACCACCGACTACGCTGTGGAAATCTACTACGCCGCCGTGAAGGGCGAGAAATTCATCTGCCCCATCGCGAAAGGCACCTTCATGGACATGATGTACATGCCCGACGCCCTGAAAGCAGCTATGGACCTCATGGAAGCCGATCCGAGCAAGTTGGTACACCGTAACTCCTTCAACATCACGGCTATGAGCTTCGAACCGGAAATGATTTTCAACGAAATCAAGAAGCATATTCCCGACTTCCAGATGGAGTACCAATACGACGAGCTGCGCCAAACCATCGCCGACTCCTGGCCGAACCAGATGGACGACCACTGCGCCCGCGAGGAGTGGGGTTTCAAACCGCAATATGACCTCGCCTCTATGACCGTTGATATGATCAAGGTACTCAAGGCGAAATATCAGAAATAGAAATTTTTAGATAAAATCAATTCATTATAAATATGGCAAGTAGAAGAAAAGAACTTTTCCCCAACGTTACCGACGCTGAATGGAACGATTGGAGATGGCAGGTCCGCAATAGAATCGAGACCCTTGAAGAATTGAAGAAATACATCGAATTGACCCCGGCTGAGGAAGAGGGCGTGAAAAAGTCCCTCGCCACCCTCCGTATGGCCATCACCCCGTATTATCTGAGTCTTATCGACCCGAACAACCCCAAGTGCCCAATCCGCCGCCAGGCCATCCCGACGGCCGCCGAGGTACACCAATCACCCGCCGACCTGCTCGACCCGCTGCACGAGGATGAGGACTCCCCGGTTCCCGGCCTCACCCACCGCTATCCCGACAGAGTTCTGTTCCTCATCACCGACATGTGCTCGATGTACTGCCGTCACTGCACCCGCAGACGTTTCGCCGGCCAGCACGACTGCGAGTCCACGCAGGACCGCATCCAGGCCGCCATCGACTACATCGCCCGCACCCCGCAAGTGCGCGACGTGCTGCTTTCCGGCGGTGACGCTTTGATGGTGGGCGACAAGATGCTCGAATCCATCATCCAACGTCTGCGCGCCATCCCGCATGTGGAGATCATCCGCTTGGGCTCCCGCACCCCTGTGGTTTGCCCGCAGCGCATCACCGATGACCTCGTCAACATGCTCAAGAAATACCATCCGATTTGGCTCAACACCCACTTCAACCACCCGAACGAGGTGACCGAAGAGGCGATGGCCGCTTGCGCCAAACTGGCGGATGCCGGTGTTCCGCTCGGCAACCAGACCGTGCTGTTGCGCGGCGTGAACGACGACACCGAAATCATGAAGCAGCTCGTGCACGACCTCGTGCGCATGCGCGTACGTCCGTACTACATCTACCAATGCGACCTCTCCATGGGTCTGGAGCATTTCCGCACGCCCGTTTCCAAGGGTATCGAGATCATCGAGAACCTGCGCGGACACACCTCCGGTTACTGCGTGCCGACCTTCGTGGTCGATGCTCCTGGTGGTGGCGGCAAGATTCCGGTGATGCCTCAGTACGTCATCTCCCAAAGCCCGCACAAGGTGATCCTCCGCAACTACGAAGGCGTGATCACCACCTACACCGAGCCCGAGGACTATCAGGAGAACACCTGCAGTCCGCTGCCCGACAAGAAGCACGTCGAAGGCGTGGCCTCCCTCCTCCACGGCGAACAGATGGCCCTGGAGCCGAACGAGCTGGCGAGAAAGAAACGCCACAAAAAATAGGCAACGATTATTACAATGTAGAGGCGAATAATTATTCGCCCCTACGTATTTTCTACAGGTACGGCGGGTGACTGCAGTACCTGTTTTTGTGTTATTCCATCGCGTGGCTCAGCTCCTCCCTTGCGCTTCCATTAATCTGAATTTTACCAAGTTGCTTAAGATGAAGTAGTTCCAAAAGGACAAACTCTGAGATGACATATTGATTACCACTAGGATATTCAATATCATACCTCAGTTCTTCGTCTAATTTTGGACTATTGCTCAGAAGCCAGCCAACAATGTGAGTGTCAAGAAAATATCGAGACATATTAGTTGAGGTTGTATGGGTCCTCAGTCAACTCAACGATTTTGATGTATTTGATTTTTTTTCTAGGCCTTTTCGCCTTCTTTGCATCATCCTTCGAATTTCTTTTAGGTGCCATAACGGGTAAGTTTTACTTCGTATAAACTATTATTTTTTCAGCTGCAAAAATACATTTTATTTTGAAACAACAACATTATTTTTCAAGAAAATTTTTCATTTCATTTCTTAACTATTAATTATTAAAATCAAGAATCGCAAGTCTCGTGGAAAAATTGTATTTTCGCGACAAAAAACGAAAACCGCTATGATTATGCGCAAAATCACTCTATCCGACAAATTTTAGTACCGCGATGTCATCCTCTCCGCCGCGATACTGCCGCTGGGGAGATACTATTTCGTGGATGGCCAATGGAAAAAAGAGGATTAGCCCTAAGATAAAATATGTTTTTCTGTCAACTAATTTGTTGACATTTTTTGTATTTTTGCACGTTCGTTATTATAATTACTGTTTTGAAACAAAGTGCAGGGCAATATATCAGCAAATTGATGGTTAGAGACCATTACAACCAGTCGGCGTTGGCAAGGGAATTGGGTATCTCACGTCAGATGCTGAGCTATATTGTGCTTGACCAAAGAGAAATAACGCTTCCATTGTCCCTGAAAATCGAATCTCTGTTTGCTCTTCCCGAAGGCAAAATCCTGAAAATCCAGAACGAATACAAAATCCGGCAATACAAGGAGAGTCTCAGACGAGAGTTGTTCGAGAGACTGGAGCAGGCACACGCTTTCTGGTCTTACGACAATGTCACGGCAAACAATCTGCCTGATGAATTGCTGATCGAAAAAGTGTTTGTGCATCTCGACATGGATGATATCGCAAAATTATTCGAACTTTTCCCTAAAAAATACATCCAAAAAGTATGGCGTGAGAATATGGCCGTCCAAGGGGAGTACCTTTTCGACCTGAATGTGATGATCGCGCTCGTCTTCTTCCACATCAAAAAACCTGAAGCGTTCCTCCACCGCCAGGAAATGTCACATCTGAAAAAAATAACTCACTATGCGTAAAGGATTAACCCCGAACATTGAAGCCATCATCGACAACGTGTCACAACTGGAATGCATCAAACCCTACACTTTGTGCGG
>JAFXTE010000082.1 GCA_017525245.1 Bacteroidales bacterium
GCAGATAGAGCAACCTTTCGCGCGAACACAACGAGGTGAGGATGCTGTTGGTGGGCGTTGTGGCCTGTTTGTTGGTTTCGTATTCCGGCGAAGCCTTGATGGTGGTGTAGTTGGTGTCTTTCAGAATCAGGTTCTCGGTGGTATCCAACAAAGGTTTGTAGGGAAAATCACGCACAAACCAGTCGTTTTCCTCACGGAATACGTTGAAGGACATTTTATTCTCGGCCCTGCAGCCATAGAAGGCACCCTGCAGCGGAACGGGAGTATTGAAGTCGTAAGGCTTGTTGTCGCTGAAAATCATCAGCTGGGTGAGATTCAGAAAACGGCGGAACTTTGTATTGGGCAGTCGGGTGTCGTTCATACGATGATACTCAACTTGCATACCGCCTTTGTTGTTGGGTTTCTTCACCTCAATGAACACCAAAGGCAGACCGTTGATCAGCAAGGTAATGTCCGGACGGAAAGATTCGTTGCCGTTTTCGCAGGGCATTTCCGTCACGCATTCCCAGACATTTTTCTTGGGCTCATCATAATCAAGAACCTTGTATATCTTATTTTGAAGGACTTTCTCGTAAAACTCACGACCCAAATCCTCATTGTTCAGCATGTTCTGAATCTGCCCAATGAAAAGTTTAATTTGGGAATCGCTTATGTCCTTGTTAAAATCCTTAAGTTTTTGGGTAAAAGTATCCACATCGATATTAGTGGTAGGGTCAAGATGCAAACTATGCAGTGGGCGATAGGTGTAACCCAACCTCGTCAAATGCATCAATGCGGGAACTTTTACTCTTGTATCTTCGTTAAAACCTGCCATTCTTGCTGCTCTTTAGTGCTGGTAATAGGCACATTGCATTTTCCGCGGCAAAAATAGCATTTTTTTTGGCAAAAAAATGCAGAAAAGTGAGCGTTTTTGGCAAGCCTTTTACTACAATATCCAACAACGACACAAATCAATAGAACTTATATGTGGCTGTTATGTTGCCGAAAATACCTGCAAGGCTGGAAATCTGAAGTTTGGTATTCTGTGGCAGAATCATAATGCTATTCCTAATATATGTCTATTGCCCGCCTTCCGCCCGTTCGGACTTCGGAACGAACAACGCGGCAAATTTACGATAAAATTTCAATATGGTAAAGGGAAATTGCAGCTGTTTTCTGATTGTCAATTCAACGAATAACTAATCCCAAAATTAAAAGTGGTGCCCAACGCATAGTAATATTTGTTGGGGAAAGAGTCGGCGTTGTGCTCGGAGTAGTTGAAACGGTGCTGCTCGCTGACGGAGGTGACGAGGTTCTTGTTGTTGGTGATGTTGGTTACTTTGAGGCTGAAGCCGAGGGTGTGCTTCTTGATTTTCCACGACTTGCTGAGCGAGGCATCCAAGGTGAACTGCCCTTTCAGCCGTTCTTGCGCGATGATGGCATTCAGCTGGTCGCTTCCTTCGTCGAGATAGCCGCGGGCTTCAGGTGTGTAACGCTCGGGGTTCAGGGCAGCGTAAATTTTGTCGAAATAGTTGGCGTTGATCTTCACTTCCCAATCTTTGTGCTTGAATTTCAGGCCTAAGGTGGCGGCAATCTGCGGGGTGCCGGCCACATGGTAGTTCTGCCAGTAGATGGTATGCACCACCTCTTTGCTGCCGGGTGTCAGTTCGGCATAGCCGTTGTTGGCGGTGATGGAGGCCGTCGGACGGTTGGTGAAGATGAAATCGCCCCAGTTGCCCGCCATCAGCACGGCAAACATCTTACCGATAGGAATTTCCAGCCCCAGCTCTACGCCGATATTGCGCTTGTTCACCCCGGTAAGCGCATAGTTGACAAAGCCTCCGTAGAGGTCGTGGTAGAAGTTGTAATGCTCGGTAACATCCTGGAAATTGATGAAATAGAAGGATGCGCGCAGCTTCATGAATTTGTAGTTCATGCTATAGGAGAAGTCTGCGGCGAGGTCTTTTTCGCTGGTCAGATTTTGGATGAAGCGGTTGCTGTAAAGCGCGTTGACGAAGATGTTGGCGGCTGTGGGCGCGGCAGTCTGCCATTGTGCGTTGATTTCGAGCGTGTTGTGTTTGTCGATTTTGTAGGCGATGCCCGCCTTGGCCCCGTAGTTGAGCCAGAGCTGCATGGGGGAGTTGCCGGCGGCCTCGTCGCGGTAGGCGCCATAGCGCATAAAGCCGGTGCGCCACACCTCGCTCATGGTGCCGTTGAGGCCGATGTGGAAGCGCAGGTGCTCATACTCGCCCAGCAGCGTCGCCCACAGGTTCTCACGGAAGATGTTGAGGGCATAGTCGTAGCCACACTTGTCGCCCTCCACGAGGTGGGCCTCCGCATGGTCGATGTCGTAGTGCTGGAGCATCGGGTCGGCCAACGTGTCGGCGTATTTGTCCTTGCTAAGCCAGTATTTACCGCCCAACAAATCGCTCACTTTCTTGAAGTTGCGTTGGCTGTAGCCCCGCACATCCAAACCGGCATAGAGGTTGATATGGTCGCTGAGTCGGGCGGTGAGGGAGGTGGCGCCGGAAATCTGTACATGCTGCGAGATGCGGTTTTCGATGATGTATTGCGATGGGCCGCCCAGTGCGGTTGACTGGCGGTTGGCCTCGTAGAGCTTCTCCCAGTTGATTTGCCGATAATCTTCATTTTCAGCCCATTGCTGAATCACCCACTCCTGCTGTTCAGGGTCGTCGGCGAAGTAAGAGGGGAGGTAGCGGTAGTAGTCGGGGCGCGGGTCGGAGGTTTTCACGAAGTTGAACGCGGAGGTGTTTTTATGTCCGAAGGAGCTTCCCAACGTAGTGGTTACCTGCACTTTCTTATCAGCAGAGTTGAAAACGTGCGAGAGCAGGAACACGGGCTCGTAGGTGTCGCGCACGCGGGCGTTGCGGCGTTTGCCTTCGTACCAGCCCCAGTTGGGATTGTAGTAGTGCGTGCCGGCCATCTCGTACACTTCGGGCACACAGTTGGCCTGCAGACCTTGTAGGGTGGGCGCGCCAAATGCTGAAAAGCTGAGCGAATGGCGGTTGTTGAACTGTTTTTCAAATCCGAGGAAGTAGGAGAAACCGAGGAATGAGGTGCCTTTCACGTAGTTGAGTTGCGTGCCGAAACGGGCGGAGGCAGAGGCCGCCACCGACCAGCCGTTTTTCAATTGGCCCGAAGCGTAGGTCAGCATAAAGCGGTGGTTGTAGCTGCCGTTGCCGAGTGTGTAGTTGGTGCTCAGCTGTTTACGGAACGAAGAGGCGCGGACGTTGTAGTTGGAGGAGCCGCCGATGTCGCCGAAGGCAAACGGCGATGCGCTGAGGTTCAGGTGGCACTCCGCGCCGTTGAAGATGCGGGTGAGGCCGCCCCACTGGGTGTTGGAGGCGCGGCCCAGCACCAGATTTTCCATCTCCAAGCCGTTGATGGCGATGGTCTGGTAGCGCGACTCCAAGCCGCGGTTCTTGAAGTAGGCGATGTTGAACGACACGGCCGCATTGTTGGAAAACACATCATCGGCCGACTTCATCACGCCGGGGTTGTAACCGCCGAAGTCGGCATCCTCGTCGTCAAGTCCCTCTGTATCAAACAGGAAATCGTCCACATCCTCATAATCGCTTTCGGTGCTGTCGGGCGGAACGACGACCGCTTGTCCGAAAACGGAGGTGATTCCCATAAACAATATCAGTAGGAAAAGGGGTATTCTTTGGGTCATAGGCAGGCAACAAAAGACTAATAGACTTTTTGTGGGTGGAATGGTTTAAAATGGGGGGGCATGGTTCGCTGGCCTTTCGTCGAGAAGCGTGGTGGAAACTGTTGCTGCAAAAGTACACCTTTTGTGCGATGAAATCAAACCTCGATAGCTCTTTTGTGAGAGAAACCGTTGGCAAGGTGCTCCCCGTGTGCGACATATCCCAACTGATTGGAAATGATATGGGTAGTGCCAATTTGTGCGTCGATGTTGCGGTGCGAGTGCCCATAGATCCAATAGTTAATACCGCTGTCAGCGATATAGTCGCCCAATTCCACGGTAAAGGCACCATTGATAGTGCTGCCGCTAAATTCCGCGGCAGTACAAAGAGCTGTTGGCACATGGTGGGTGAGTACGATTTTTGTTTTTGCGGTGCTCTCTGCAACTGCCTGTTTGATAAAATGTAGGCACCGGTCGTGCTCGTGATTAAAATCGGCAGCTGTCAGAAGGTGGTCTCCGTACATGATGCGATGAAAATCAGACACGTACCGCTCTGTATAATAAGCGTTCTGGATGTCGATGTGCGCCCATAAGGTGGAGGCGATAACATCTATGTCGCCAATATTCTCCACGGTATTGGAACATATCCGTACGTTTGGGAACAGCTCCACACGATACGATTCGGGCTGTGCCGCAATATCATAGAAAGCGTAGTACTCGTGGTTCCCTGGCACGGCAATTACCTGCTCAAAATGGTCGGCAGCCCATCGCCAGAAAGGATGCTTCATCAAAGACTCCTGACCGAGATAGATGGTGTCTCCTGCAAGCAGCAGCACGTCACCTGCCACTTCAAGAGGATGATTCTTCAGGTAGCGGCTGTTGTCCGACAACTCCAAATGCAGATCCGATGCAAACTGGATTTTCATAGGTTATGATTGTGATTGTTCGAATATCTCATCACGAAGCACTTCCAGATACGTTTGGACAGCGACCGCATCTACTTTAAGGGAATCTGCCAGCGATTGTATGTGATTCTCATTGTCCTTGACAAAGTTCTGAATGGCATCGTATATTTTCTGACCAACAGGTGTCGGTTCTGGATAGGCACCCGCAGCAACAAGTTTGATGACATCCGAGCGGTGTTTTCGGATGTCACGGCTGTTCACCTCCTTGCCTTCTTCACGTTCCTTTGTGAGATTGAGGTATGCATTCACTTTCAGCACAATCAATGCCAAGTTGTTCGCCACCAACAGACCATCAATCTCTTCGGCCTGATGAACAGTGAAGTTGTAGAAATCATCGTCCATAATGATGGCAGATAAACTCTGATGCAATTCGTCAGTTGGAATGGGTTCGATGTGGAATCCTGACGGCTCGCCCAGTAAATCGGAATGACGGGAAAGCAGTTCAATTTTCTGAGGATAAGACAAATTGTCATCCTGCAGAGTAAACCTATAAAGTGCATAAACAGACGAGCCCGCTTGGTTGAGGCGCTTTTCAATGCGGTAACCGCCACCCTTTATGAATTGCCAAAATGCGCTGACAAATTCTTTGGTAAGACGCTCAACCACCACTATTATGTCAATGTCGTTAGTCGCACGCGGGTGCATAGTCGTGCCAGACAATTGAATGTCACAGGCTGTTCCTCCAATGATGACAAAATTGTCCATGTAAGGCCGCATCATCTTTCTGAATAGTTCCAATCCTTTTACCATAGCTTTTCAATCATGAGTTCAACTTCCTTTTCCACACGCGGGTCATTCTCGTCCTGTAGTGACAAGGCCAGCGACAGCCGATCCACATAATTCGCATTAGTGGGGATGGGCGGATATTGCCATATCTCCACGCAATAATCGCCTTCGATAGGGTTCACATTCACAAAATCATCCACATCGTGGTTCTTCCACTGTTCCGCTGTCAATGCGATAGTGGTCGTCCCGTCAGGATTCAGCGCCGAATAGTGCGACAGCGCTGAAATGCCCGACTGCTTATATTCCTGTATGTCATTGATTCCATCGCAATATAGGCGTTGTTTCACGGGTTGAATGAAGTACTTCTTGGCCTGTTCAAACAAAGTCTTCCTATCTTCCCCAAAAACAATGTGTTTGCACTTGTCCTCGCTGGTTTCCATCGTACATAGGCCCAACCCTTCCAGTAGCCGGAATGCCCGCGTGAGGGTGACGTATTGGTACGGCGAAACTTGTTCCGTCTCCTTGAGCGTTTTGTGGTTTAGATCCGTTCCTTGTAAATAGGCCAGCAGGAGCCATTGCGCCGCTGCCGTCAGTCTCTCGCCTTTTATCGGTTCTGTTTCGCGCACGGCCATTAGCAGATTAGGCAGAAAAGCGTATTTGCCAGAAACGATGAAATACACATCCTGCTCAATAAGCCGGTTGCGCTCGACGTAGGGCAAACTCTCAAACAAAAATGCAATGGGCTTCCCAAGAATTGTGGACAGCCGTTCGGCCGTCAGTTTCAACTTGCGAGGAGTGTATTTCTGCAACGGTTTCGGTTCAAGCAGGACGAAATCGCAGTCTTTGAAAGTAACGGCATAGAAGTGGAACGCAGTTCTTGCCTCCACCCAAACCTGTCGGAGTTCTCTTTTGCCAATGCTTTCCAGCTGATAGTTCTTTCCCGCAATAGTGATTTCTGTATTCATTTTTGTAGCATTTTCATACATACTGAAAACACTGCAAAAATACAGAAAATATTTTGAATAACAATAGGTTTCGAAAATAAATCAACAATTTATCGCTTATTACCTGCCGTCGCTCAGGCTTCGCTTCCAGTCGGTCCAATTCCGTGAGATCGCGGTCGAGGATGACCTGCTGGTTGCGCACCGCATTTATCTCGTGTGCCAGAGGCACACCATCTCAGTAACCCCTGACAAACGAAACGAAGTGGAGTGCAGTCTGGGGGACGGCGACCACCCGCGATAAAAGGCGTGTTGAAGACACGCGACTAATTGACCGTGGATTACGCAAATTTGGGCAGGTTGGATTGCGACGGCCCGTAGGGGCGAATCATCATTCGCCCCTACGATTCCCGCGCACATTACCATCCACCCTAAAAAACAAAAAACCGCCCCCATCTTAACGACGAGGGCGGGGGCCATTTCATTGTGGAGCCGTGCTATGGCGCGTCTCTACCGAATATAGAACTCCTTCAACGGCTGATACCCCAGTTCTTCCATCAGCTTATCCCAGTTTTTCGGCAGCTCGATTTTCACGGTGGCACAGCCGCCGCCGGGCATGGTCTGCATCTTGTTGCGGGCCGCATCGCCGGTGATGAGATAGGCGGTCATATTGGCCTGCATCGTGGGGATGGTGCTGATCTGCGCGGCCTCGCTGTCGTACCACGGCGGGGTGTCGGTCATGGCGGCGTGCTCGGCCTTCTTGATGTGGGCGCTGTACTCTCTCAAGGTGTGCTCGCCACCGTCCTTCTCGCTGCCCGGGTTGGCATAGTAGTTGGCGAAGGCGCGCTCCTTGGAGGGACGGCGGGCCACACTCACCAAGGTCTTATCCAACGCCTCGGTGGATTTGTACTTCTTGGCCAGTGTGGCGGCCACGGGTTCGGTCATCAGGATGGTGCGGTTGGTGAACTGGCGGCCGCTGCCGAGGGCGAACTGGCAACGCTCGGTGATATCCCACGCCAGCAGCTGCATCACCTTCTCGGGGTTGGTGGTGGAGGGTGCCATGTTGTTGCCCCACAGCAGGGTGGAGCTGGCCGTGACGGTGTTGTCGTTCATGTTGAAACCCTGCTGCACGTGGTAGGGATTCCAGCCCACACGCTGGCAGGCGGCATCGTCTTCCACCATGCACCATGAGATCGGGTAGCCGAAGGTGCCCATACGGTCCTGCTTCACGTAGTAGCCGGCGAGGTTCATCATGGCGAGGTTCATGAAACGGCCGATGGCCACGTTGCCCTCCTCGTTGATTTGCCCCTGACCGCTGTCGATGCCGAGCTGCCGCGCCACGGGACCGTTGAGCCAGCAGAATGGAATCCACGCGTGGGTGCTGGCGAGCGTGCGGCGGAAGTTGCCGTCGCCCATCGCCTTGGTGAGGGCGATCAGTATGGGCATGTACTCCGGCTTGCAGCCCGACATCACCGCGTTGACGGCCACGTGCCATGTGGTGGTGTTGCGGTGGGCGGGCGGCAGCGTGGCAATCACCTCGTCCCAAGCATAGTCGGTGTATTTGAGGTACTCGTTTACTTTTTCATAAGTCGGGGGGATGAAGGGGAGACCGTCGCTCCAGTTGTTCTCCTTGAAGTAGGCGTTTATCTCATCAAGGGTGCCGTAGAAGACATCGTCGCGGAGGTCGCCGTGGTCGCGGCTGGCACTGCGGTCCAGCTCCTCCTGCGTGATGGGTTTGGTGAGGGCTTCCACAATCTGCGGCCACAGCACCTCGCGGGTGTTGCGGATCAGCTCCTCGTTGGTGTGGGTGGCGAATGCGCCGGGATAGACGGCCACGCGCATCACCGGTACGCCATTGTTGTAGGCGGTATAGTAGGCTTGGTCGGCGAAGCCGGGGCCGGCAATAATGACGGAAGGGATGCCGATATATTCGGCGGTGAGGCATGAGCCGGTCTCTTTCGGGGTGCAGAGACCGCAGCCGCCGTTGCCCGCGATGACAGCATCCACGTGCATCGACTTCAGCTTGGCTTCGAACTCCTCCTTGCGCTGGCGGGTGACACCGGGCGCGGGAAACGGTCCCGCCTCGCCGATTTCATCCAGCAGGATAACCTTGGCGGTCGGGTAATTCCTGAGAATCAGGCGTTTGAGTTCGGGGTGGGTGACGTGCGTCATAAAGCTTTCGCCCACAATGGCGATGGTTTTTCCTTCCAAAGTTTCCAAGCGGGGCGCCTGCTGAATCATTTTCACGGAGCTGCGTCCGACGGGCGACACTACGGCATAATTCCCGCCGCTTTTACTCTGGGCAGTATCAAAGCCCGCCTCTATTTTGCAGGTTTCGTCGCAAACAATACGCTGGTTTTGGGAATAAATCAGGTTCACGCACAATAGAAGTGCGAGAACGAGGGTAAAGGTTCTTCTCATAAAAATCAGTAATAAATGTGAATAAAATTCCCCCGAAAAAGGATGGATATTAGATAGGGAAGATTTTTGAAAGTTTAATGGGGAGAAAAATTTGTCTGAAAAGACACAAAATCTCAAATAAAATTCCCTGTCATTTTCTCTTTCCCCCCATCCGTGCCAGCATCTTGATGCCATACACCGGCCAGTAGGGAACCTTCTCAATGCCCGTGCGCACCCGCGGGATGTTTTTTTTATTCACGGGGACATTGTCGGTGTATTCCACATGCCCGAAATGGGTGAATTGAAACACAACGCAAAAACATCGGCAACATCACCATTATGGCGGTGCCTATCAAATGTTTACAATGCTTGTTCTAACTGACTGTTAGTTTTTGCGTTAGTCGTCGTAACGGAGGAAATTTCCATTTTTGTCGAACACCAAATCAACGCCGTTGTTGAGTTCTACTTCGAATTTGGAACGTTCCTTATTAACTTCAATGATGTTGACTCCGGGGAAATTGGTGGCAACATAGTTCGCCATTGCTGTGGGCAGGAAACCGGTGGGTACGCCATCCTCATCGCGATCTTTCACCTCATCCCAGTCGCCTTTGCTGGTAAATTCTATTTGCGCTCCATCGCTGAAAAGCACTTCGTACTCATTCTCACCATGGCTCTCTCTAAAGATTGCGGACACCTGTTTGTCCGAAAAATATGTTTCCACAAAGGTTTGTGAACTATGGGGTAGCTCGCTAAAGGTAATAGGCCGCTTGTCATCGTGGTGGTTGCAGGCACAAAGGTTCATAAACATTGAAATTGTCAATGCAATAAAGGCAAAGTGTCTCATTTTTTTAGTTTTTTGATTTGTAAATACGTTAATTAATACGTTAAAAAATGCAGATTATTGTGTAGGGTGATAATAATGATGCGCATTTTTCACCATGTGCTTGATGAAGAGGAGGCCTAGTGTGTTAGTTGTCCTCACAGAAGGCGGCAACAGACAGCGGAGATGTAGCGCAGCAGGTGTTTGGGGTTCTGCGAAACTTTAGAAATTCACACCTTCTTCCCCATCTCATACGCCTCCTGCAACTTGGCGTTGCCTTCAATCTCTTTCGGACCGCCAACACCGCCGCAGAACAAATGCGCTTTAAGGCTGCATTTCTCATAACATTCAATCCAGCCCATCAGACCGCTTTCGGCGCGTTTCGGCACGAACTCCTCGTTCTCGGCCGCCGTGGTCAGCAGATAGATGTCGCGGAACTTGTAATTCTTGGGGTACATCGCGTTCATACGGTCGATGAGGGTCTTCATCTGGCCGCTCATCTCGTAGTAGTAGATCGGCGTGGCCCAGCAGACCACATCAGCGTTGAGCACGCTCTCCATGATGGCCGGCACGTCGTCCTTGATGACGCAGGCGCCCGTCTTCTGGCATGACAAGCACCCGATACAGAACTTGATTTCCTTGCCCCGCAGCGAGATGAGTTCCACTTCGTTGCCAGCGGCCTTCGCCCCTTCGGCAAATTGCTCCGCCAGCCTATTGCTGTTGGAACCAGGACGGAGGCTGGTGGAGATAACGACTACTTTTTTCATTTCAGATTCGCTTTGTAAAATTCTTCAATATAATCAAACGGAATGTAATTCCCTTCCCCGCCGTCGTATAGGTCGCAGTGGGTGGCATTCGGGACAATGTACAATTGCTTGTTGCCGCGAGTGACAATGAACGGCTCTGCAAGAGGTTTGTTCAGCGGTTGCAAATTGGCGTCTTGTCCCTGCAAATCAACCTTTGCGCCCGTCATGTTCTCATAGGCAGTGATGCCGAAATAACGGCTGTGGGCTTTCTCTCCGTGCAGAATCAGCACGGCATTGTCCATCTCGTTGGTGAACTTGAGGAAGCCTGCATTGAGCCACGGCAGGATGGAAGTCTTGTTCCAGCCCTCGTTGCTGTTGAGCGAACGGACGTGATAGCCACGCGGAGTCTTGTAGTATGCGTGATACTGCTGGACGAACCACGGCGCATCGGTCGGGTCTTCCACCACACCGCCCGCACGTTCGTACGAGCCGTTGCGATAGTCGGTGAGCCGTTGTTCGGCCAGAGCTTTGCGCATCGCATCGCGCGCCTCTTTGCTGTCGCCGTCATCGTGGTAGCCGTTCTGCGACACGCGGCTCATATCGTACATCGTTGTTGCCACGGTGGCTTTGATGCGTGGGTCGAGAGAGGCGGCGTTGAGAGCGATGCCACCCCAGCCGCACACGCCGAGAATACCGATGCGGTCGGCATCCACATTTTCCTGAAGGCTTAGGAAATCGACGGCGGCGCTGAAGTCTTCCGTGTTGATGTCGGGCGAAGCCACATAGCGAGGTTCGCCGCCGCTTTCACCCGTATAGGATGGGTCGAAGGCGATAGTGATGAAGCCGCGTTCAGCTAACGTTTGAGCATACAAGCCGCTCGATTGTTCTTTTACGGCACCGAACGGACCGCTCACGGCGATGGCTGGCAGTTTGCCTGTGACATTCTTGGGCGTGTACATATCCGCCGCCAGCGTGATACCGAAGCGGTTTTTGAAGGTGACCTTCTTGTGGTCAACTTTGTCGCTCTGCGGGAACACCTTGTCCCACTCCTGAGTCAGAGTCAGTTCCTGATTCATATTATCCTGTTTTGGTTCTTGATTTTTGTTTCCGCAAGCGGCAAGCATTAATGCCGCAATTGCCAATAATGCTACTTTTCTCATTCTATAAAAACTTTCAATTTTCAATTCTCAATTTTCAATTCATCAGCCTCTTCTCGCCCCATTTGTACTGCGGATAGGCTTTCTTGAGGTCGTTGTATGAGCCATCGACGGTGCTGCCGCCGCTGGTGGCGAAGACGTTGAGGGTTTTGCCGCTGAGGTCGTGGGCCTCGATGAAGGTGTTGACGATGGTGGGGGCGGTGTACCACCACACGGGGAAGCCGATCCACACGGTGTCGTAGTCGGCGATGTTCTCGCAACGGCCCTTGATGGCGGGACGTGAGCTCTTGTCTTTCATCTCCAACGTGGAACGCGAATTTTTGTCGCGCCAGTTGAGGTCGGCATCGGTGTACGGCACCTCTGGGGTGATTTCATAGAGGTCGGCATTGTACTGTTGGGCCAATTTCTGTGCGGCAGCCTTGGTGGTGCCAGTGGCCGAGAAGTAAACGATTAAAGTCTTGTTCATTTCTTTGTTCTCCTTTCCTTGATTTTGGGTTTGGTTTTCTTGTGCGCAGCCACTCAGACTTACCATCAAAAGTGCTGCCATGATGAATGCGATTTTTTTCATTGCTATTTCAGTTTATTGGTTTCAATTGATGCTGCAAAGATACGCATTATTTTGGAATGCAGGCAAAATATCACCGCCCGCAAAGGGCACTTCAACCCCTTGCGGCGGTCAGTTGTTATTGTCCACACATAGTTTGATATTTCCGTCAGTCATTCTTGTTTGGGTCGATGGGTCTGATTACCTTGGCGGGACTTCCAGCTACCACCATATTGTCAGGCACGTCTTTCGTCACCACACTTCCTGCGGCCACAATGGCGTTCTCGCCGATGGTGACGCCTGCCAGCACTTTCACGTCGGCGCCGAGCCAGGCGTTGCGTTTCACCACGATGGGCTTGGTGAGCAACGTGTGGCGCTTGGCAGGATCTTCGGGATGGTATTCGGTGGCTAATACGCAGTGTGGCCCGATGAAGACGTCATCCTCGATGGTGATGCCGCCGATGGCCAACAGCGTGCAGCCGAAGTTGAGGAAGCAGTCGTTGCCGAAGCGTACGCCCGGTCCGTAGTTGATGTTGAGCGGCGGGAAGACGCGCACGGTGTCGGGCACCTCGCTGCGGGTGATCTCTCGCAGATAGCCGCGCACCTCGGCCTCCGTGTGGTAGCCGCTGTTCATCTCGGCGCAGAGCCGCATGGTGCGCTGCACGTCGGCGTAGAGGTCGTCGCTGCCTACATAGTCTTTTCCGGTGGTTTTGTCGTTCATATCGTTTTTTATCTGATTGAATTCACGAAAAGAAAGGTTTTTCTGGTCAAATATCATTCTCGATGGTCTTGATGACTTTTGCGGGAACGCCACCGACCAAGGTGTTGTCGGGCACATCTTCGGTGACCACGGCGCCGGCCGCCACCACCACATTGTTGCCGATGGTCACGCCAGGCAGGATGGTTACGTTGCCGCCAATCCACACGTCATTACCGATGCGCACGGGTTTGGCTAAGGCGTGGTATTCGCGGCGGCTCTTTGGCGAAAGCGGGTGCCCGACCGTGGTGATCAGCGTGTTCGGGCCAATCATCACATGGTTGCCGATATGGACCTCGCGGATGTCGAGGATGGTGAGGTTGTGGTTGCCGGTGAAATCGTTGCCGATGAATATGTTCTTGCCACGGTCGCAGTTGAAGGTCTTGGCAATCCACACGCGTTCGCCCACTGCGCCGAGCATCTGCTGCAACTGGTGATACTGCGCCACGTATTCACGTCCATCAATGGCGTTGAAGATCTCGCACTGCCGGATGGCCTCGGTCTTGAGGGTAATCAATTCCTCATCGGCATACGAGTACTCGATACCGGCGTTGCATTTTTCGAGGTTGGTCATATTGTTGTTTGGTTTTATTTCACTTTATTGTAAGTTTCGTCATCTACCGGCTCCAGCCACTCGTTGCTGGCCCCTTCCTGCACGTCCTTGTGGTAGGTGAGGTGCTGCATCCAGCTGTCTTTGGCGGCGCCGTGCCAGTGCTTCACGCCCTCGGGAATCTCGATGATCACGCCGGGTTCCAACTTGACGGCGGGTTTGCCCCATTCCTGGTACCAGCCACGGCCATACACGCACACCAACACCTGCACCTGCTTGTGGTGGATGTGCCAGTTGTTGCGGCAACCCGGCTCGAAGCTCACGTTGACCATACCGCCGTCGTAGGGCGCAAGATAGCTGTTGCCGATGAAGTACTGCGCGTAGGCGGTGTTCGGCTCGCCCCGCCGCCAGCTCGACTTCAAATCAACGTAATTCTGGACGTATATATCGCTGGCGATGTGGTCGTTGGCAGAGTCGCTGACACCCAATTGCTGGATGGCCACGGCGACGCGATGCGCCTCCATTTTGCCCACACGCTCCTGCAGCACTTTCGGGATGGCGAGCAGCTGTGCGTCGGTAAGACCCATGTTCCGCGCGCCGCGCACGTGGGCGGCAAGCTGGGGCTCCACGCCCTCTAAACCGGCCAATGCACTGACAGTCACCAGCTCACGGTCGGCGTGGGTCAGCAGGTCGCGGGCGAAGATGTCGCCGAAGAGGTGCGCCTTGAGGTAGTAATCCTCGGCGGGACAGAACTTGTAGTCGAAGGGCTGTCCCGACAGCTTGGTCTGCACTTCGGTGCCTTGTTTCAGGGCATCGTAGTTGGAGGGTAGGGGAGTGGACTCGCCTCCATGGAGCACTTTCACGCCTTTTGCCTCCCTGTCACCGATGACGCGTTGGAGTACGCCCAGTGCGTTGAGTGAGCGCGGGAATCCCGTGTAGGCATAGAGTTGGGAGAGTGCTTCTTTGATCTGGTTGGCCGTCAAATCGGCTTCCAGACCATTGTGAATGGCGGATTCCAGCGACATCAGGTCGCCTTGTGCCTCATAGCAGGCGATGGCCGACATTGCCGCCGCCTGCTGCTCGTTGAAAGTCAATGTGTCCATATTTTTGTTAGTTTTTGTAGTCTTGTTGCAGCCAGCCAATAAAACGACGGCGGCGAAAACCATAAGGGTGTGTTTCATATTCTTTTTGATTTGTTTGTTATTCTATCCCTATCATCTCCATCCCCACCATCGGCTTGGTGTCGATCAGTTTCAGCGCTTTTACCATTTGGGCGGTACCCTTCTTGTATTTCTTGAAATGGGCGGTCTGGAGATGGCTCTGGTAGGCCTCCTTGTCGGCGTAGATTTCCAAGATGTAGATTTTGCAGGGGTCTTTCTTGGTCTGCATCGAGAATAGGGTCAGCACGCCGGGCTCCACTTTCACCGAGGTTTCCCCGACTTCCTTGGCGTAAGCCAGATACTCTTCCAGATACTCCGGCACCACCTCTATTTCGGCAAGGCGGACAATTTTGTCGCCGTATGTGCGAAGCGGCACATTTTCGCCGAACAGCCGGCGGGCGTTGTTGGTGAAGATCTCCTGCGGGTCCAGTCCGTGCGAGGCGAGACGCCCCTCCAAGGCCTGCTTGCCGCTGATGAGCACCGGCTCGGCCACATACGGGTAGTCGCTGCCGTAGAGGATATGGTCGGGCGTGGTGATGGTGAGCAGCGCGTCAAGGACATCGTCGGTGGGTGCACCGGCAAGGTCGTAGTAGAGTCGCGACAGGTTGGCATCGACATCCACGGGCTGCATGATGCCCTGCTTCACCATCACGGGCAGCAGCGAACGGAAGCGCGGCAGGGCGTTGGGCAGGAAAGATCCGCAGTGCGGCACCACCACCTTCAGGTTGGGATAGCGCACCAGCACATTGTGGGCTATCATGTTGAGAATAGCGCGCGAGGTCTCGGCCAGATATTCGTAGCTTGCCAGCGGCACATCGGCAATCAGCTGTGCGTTGACCGCCGAGGGTTTGTGCGGATGCAGGATGATGACGGCCTTTTGCGCGTCGAGGTAGGCCATAAGCGTGTCCAAGGCGGGGTCGCCGAGGTACTGCCCGTAGCTGTTGGTGGCCAACTTGATGCCGTCGGCGCCCAGCACCTCAAGGGCGTAGCGTGCCTCCTCCAAGGCGTGCGGCACATCGGGCAGGGGCAACGCGGCGCAGAACATAAAACGCCCCGGAAAGCGAGCTTTCAGCGCGGCGCACTCCTCGTTGTACTTTCGGCACACCGCCGCCGAAGCCTCCGCGTCGCCGAAGAAAGGCTGCGGGGCGGGCATCGTCAGCACGGCGGTTTGGATGCCGGTCTTGTCCATAAAGGCGATATGCTTCTCCGCGTCCCAACTGGGGATGGGGAAACCCTCGTCCATCTCGGCGCCGTTGGCCTTGATGTAGTCGAGGTAGCCCTGCGTGACGGCATGGCTGTGCAGGTCAATCTGTGCCGTGGACGGCAATGCTAAAAGAGTCATAAGAGCTAAAATAATCAGGCTTTTGCGCATGTTGTTGTTTAGTTTGGGTCGCCAATGATTACTTCAGTTTCAATCCGTCCTTGAAGGCTTCGCCAACGCGTTTCGAGACTTGGTAATAGCCGTGCGTATAAGGATCGAAAGTGATGGCTTGCAGTGCTTCAATATCAACCTTGCCGTCTTTCATCTTGTCGGCTTCTACAGAGGTCTGGAGCACCTTGCCAATGACACCAAGACCCGTGTCGTCGCTTTGGTATTCTATGAATTCGCATTCAATGGCGATAGGCAGTTCGTTGATAATCGGGGCGTTTACCAATGCTGACTTAGTAGCGGAGAGACCGCTCTTGGCAAACTTTTCAGGTTCCTTCTTACCGCTAACCACGCCAAACCAGTCGGCTTCAACGACATGGGCTGCATCGGCGATGTGGATGACGAATCCCCTAGTGCGCTTGATGTTCTCCACCGTGCGGTGAGTTTCGGTGAGGTTGAGGGCTACACGCTCGCGGTCGAGCATGGTGCCCCATGCGGCGTTCATCACGTCAATGGTGCCGTCTTCGTTGTAAGTGGCCACGAGTAAAACGGGCATCGGGAAGATGGCTTCTGTGGTTTTTATTGGTTGTTTCATAAGCTATTATTCTGTTTGATAATTTTTGTTTTTAAAATTGTTTTCCCATCTCAAACGCCTCCTGCAGTTTGGCGTTGCCAGCAATCTCTTTCGGGCCGCCCACGCCGCCGCAGAAGATGTGGCCTTTGAGTGCAGACTTGCCGTAGCAGTCGATCCAGCCGGTGAGGCCACCCTCGGCGCGCTTCGGCACGAACTCCTCGTTCTCGGCCGCGGTGGTCAGCAGATAGACGTCGCGGAACTTGTAATCTTTGGGGTACATCGCGTTCATACGGTCGATGAGGGTCTTCATCTGGCCGCTCATCTCGTAGTAGTAGATGGGCGTGGCCCAGCAGACCACATCGGCGTTGAGCACGCTCTCCATGATGGCCGGCACGTCGTCCTTGATGACGCACGCACCCGTCTTCTGGCACGACAGACAGCCGACGCAGAACTTGATTTCCTTGCCTCTGAGTGAGACAAACTCCACTTGATGCCCGGCGGCTTCCGCGCCCTTGGCAAACTGCTCCGCCATCGCGTGGCTGTTCGAGCCGGGACGGAGACTGGTTGAAATTATGATAACTTTTTTCATATTGGTAGTTGTTTGTTGTTTGCTAAATTGGAATTTACCTTATTACAATATTATTCTTTGGTACCGGTTTTGCGAGTTTCATTGCATATTTGGTTA
>JAFXTE010000009.1 GCA_017525245.1 Bacteroidales bacterium
GGATAGCCCGACGGCGCGGTTTCAGGAACTGGCGTTTCTTGACATGGGCCTCTTTAACGTGTGTCTGCGACGCTTAGAAGCGTCGCCCCCTAAACCGCGCCGGCTCGCCCAAATAAAAAAGTTGATGCGTAAGCCCTGGTCGGGTTCCGCGATAAAAAAAATCGTATTTTTGCTTTTCTAAAATTACAAAGAAAATGGACAATAAAATCCCCGTATATTGCAAAAACATAGACACAAAGGTTGAAGTTCCTTGCGGCATCACCCTGCAGGAGTTTGTCGATCTTTTCAAGGTGAAATACAGCCCGGAAATGCCTTTCCTCGGGGCGTTAGTCAACAATAAGGAGCGCGACATGTCGTTCCGCATCACCAAGCCCGCGCAGATCCAGTTTTTCGACTACTACAGCTCTTACGGGCGCAACGGCTATATGCGCTCGCTCTTCTTCCTGCTGTTCCATGCGGTTGACAAACTGCTTCCCAAAGAGGTGAAACTCTGCATCAAGCACTCCATTTCCGGCGGCCGCTACTGCACGTTAGAGCACCTCGACGGCCCGGTTACCGAGCAGTTAGCCAACAAGCTGTTCCTCTTCATGAAGGATACCGTGCAACGCGACCTTCCCTTCGTACACGAGGAGATGCTCACGTCCGACGCTATCAAGGCGTTCCAGGAACACGGACTGGAGGACAAGTACGAGTTCTTCAAGAACCGCGACCGCATCTACACCTCTGTTTATCACTTGGACGACAGCATCAATTACTATTACGGTTTTCTGGTGCCCTCCACAGGCTGTCTAACGACCTTTGGATTAGAGAAATACGAGGAGGGGCTGCTGCTGAAGCTGCCCTCCAAGAAGAATATCAAGGTGATGGCGAAGACGCGCACCTATCCGAAACTTTTCTCCGTCTATAAGATAGACAAGGAGTGGGTGGCCTCCATGGGGGTGCCGTATGTCTCTGACCTGAACAAATACACCAGTGCCAAACAGATGGTCCAGGCCGGTGTTTTGGTGGCGGAGGCTTACCAAGAGAAACATTTGGCGCGGGTGGCCGACATGATTTACCAGAACGGGAATGTGAAGATGGTGCTGATCAGCGGGCCATCGAGTTCAGGAAAGACCACCTCCTGCCGCAGATTGTCTGTGCAGCTGGCTGTATTAGGCTACTATCCGGTGCAGATTTCCGTTGATGACTTCTTCGTGGAACGTGACGACACCCCGAAGGACGAGAACGGTGAGTTCGACTTCGAGGACCTGCACGCCATCGACCTGCCGCTCTTCAACAACACGCTGAAACGGCTGTTGGCGGGCGAACAGGTGGAAATCCCCACTTTCAACTTCGCGTTGGGCAAGAAGGAGTGGAACGGAAACACGTTGCAGTTGCGCAAGAACTCCATCCTCGTCATTGAGGGCATCCACTGTCTGAATCCCGAGCTGACCGCCCAAGTGCCTGACGATGTGAAATTCAAGATCTTCGTCTCTGCACTGACCTCCCTGTCGCTGGACCGCCAGAATCCGATTCCGACCTCCGATAACCGTCTGATTCGCAGAATTGTGCGTGACTTCAACTACCGCGGTTATTCGGCGGTTGATACGATACGCCGTTGGCCGAGTGTGCGTCGCGGCGAAGAGAAGAACATCTTCCCGTTCCAGGAGAACGCCGACGTGATGATCAACACGTCGTTGGTGTTCGAGTTGTCGGTGCTGAAGCCTTTCGCACTGCCAATCCTGCACGCCGTGCCCGAGACGGCACCGGAGTATGCGGAGGCACAACGGCTGATCAAGTTGCTGATGTTCTTCAAGACCATCCCTGAACTCTCCCTGCCCGGCACCTCCATCCTCCGTGAGTTCTTGGGCGGCAGTAAATTCACCTACTGATGATTACGCTGATCGGTTCCGGCAATGTGGCCACCTGGATGGCGCAGCGGCTGCAAGGGTCGTCGCGCTTCCCGATTACTCAGGTCTATAGCCGCACGTTGGAGAACGCCCGCGTTTTGGCCGACCTGTGCGGTGCGGAAGCTATCGACAATGTCAAGGACTTGAGCCTTGATAACCAGATATTTATCTTTGCTTTGGCGGACAAAGCCTACGATGAAATACTGCCGCAGTTGCCGTTTAAGCTGCCGATGGCCTTTATGACTTCGGGTACGGTTTCTTGCCAGTGCCTGAAGGATTATGCCGACTGTTACGGGGTGATTTATCCGTTGCAGACATTTTCCAAGTCACAGGATATGAGTGGGTTGGATGTGCCTCTCTGTTTAGAATCAGACTTCGTGGGAAAACAAAAGCCCATAATGTGGGAACTGGCTCAGGAGTTGTCGCCGACTTGTTACGAGGTTTCCGAGTCGCAACGCGCGCAGATGCACGTGGCGGCGGTCTTTGCCTGCAATTTCAGCAACGCAATGTATCGGATTGCGTATAAGTTACTGAAAGAAGAAGGGTTGCCGTTCGAGATTCTGTTGCCGTTGTTGCGCCAGACTGTTGAGAAGGTGTCGCAGATGACCCCGGCGGAGGCGCAGACGGGTCCGGCCATGCGTGGTGACGAGAACGTGATGCGGAAGCAGATGGAGTCGCTGGAGGACGATCGGCTGAGGGAGATTTACCGGGTGATGTCGGAGGTGATTATCAATGCTGAATGCTGAATGTTGAATGCTGAATAGGGGCGTATTGCATACGCCCGCAATATGTAGGGGCGATATTATTCGCCCTATTTCTTTTGGGTCTGGAGAATGATCTTTTTGCCGTCCCATAAAGTGCATCCGAACAGATAGCACGCATTTCCGTTTTTGATTTTCAATGTTTTACGTAATTCCTCAGCCGAGAGGGGAAAGTTGCGTACAGCGATGCTGGCGTTGGCGAGGTGCGACAGTTCCTTGGCCGTTTTGCGCGGGTGGAACTCGTGGACGGCTTCGATGCGGAAGACGCGGCCGGGGAAATCCTCGTGGAGTTCGTCGGAGGTGAACAGGTTGGTGTTCTTCGCTAATTTCGCGATTTGGAATTGTTGCGACAGGGCGTTGAAGATGCCCGCCTTCATCACGGCGGCGTTGGGTTCGTAGAGATAGGCGCCCAATTCCGTGGCGATGCGGGGTGGGGTGGAGCGTTCGGTTTCCAAGGTGGTTTCAACGCGGGAGATCGCGTTTTTGCCAATATCGACGGCCACGATCGTCGGGACGCGATTTATCGCGTCCGTTGTTTCGTTTAACAAATCCGTTCCATCCGCGATTATGTCCGTTTCTGGATTTGAATTGCGGACGCGATAAATCGCGTCTGAATTGTGGACGCGATAAATCGTGTCTGAATTGCGGACGCGATAAATCGTGTCTGAATTGCGGACGCGATAAATCGTGTCTGAATTGCGGACGCGATAAATCGCGTCCCTACGGAGAATATCGTTAACAGGGAAATTGTCACGGGATAACAAAAACACCACCTCCTTGCATTCGCCCTCCACGGCAACCACGTGTACGGCGAACGTCTCGGGTAAATCCCGCAATGTCTGGAAGATGTCGATCATCGGGGACAGCTTGACCATCAGGGTGTTGCAGCGTTCCAACAGGGCGGATTTCCATTCGGGGAGGTTGGGGGTGCAGTCGGCGATGGAGACCACGCGCCGCCCGTGCGTGTCGCGGCGCGACGGGTCAAGGTAGATTGTATCGACGGGTTCTATGGCGGCCAGGTGCTCCTCCATCGTGCCGTTGAGGACCTCCATGTTGCGGACGCCCATCAGGTTGCTGTTGTGGCGGAACAGGTCGCAGAGTTCCTCCTGAGGCTCCACGTAATAGCCGTTTGCGAATTTTTTGGCGAGGGCCACAGTATCCACCCCGAAGCCGCCGCTGAAGTCCGCGAACGATTCCCCTTCGACCAGGGAGGCTTTATATTCAGCCGTTTGCGACGACGAGCACTGCTCCATGGAGACCTTCTTCGGGTAGAGGACGCCCTCGGTGGCGTACCATTCGGGCAGCTTCTCCTTGGCCTTCTGCCGCCCGGCGATCTGCTGCAGCGCCACGGCCATATCCACCTGCGGGTCCTTGGCGGGGTGCAGGGCGAGGCGGGCCACGTCGTCTTCCGAGTGCGCCGCGATATACAGCCAGGTGGGTTCGTTAATGATCATAATCATCCAATCATCTAATCATCTAATCATCTAATCATCGCATCATCGTATCATCTAATCATCGCATTCTCGCATCCTCTGTCCACACACTTACTCCTCCTCCTGATAATATACCTTATAGTACTTCCCGCGCTCGTCCTCGCCTTGTTCCACGTGGTCGCGGTTGCCGTCGATGATGATCTGGATCTTGCGGTCGAGGCGGATGACGCGCTTGTAGGAGCGTTGCTGGCGGCGGAAGGCGTAGTCGGAGATGTCGAAGCTGTCGTCGATCACCACGTCGTTCTCCTCCTCGAAGCTCCGTTTGTACTGGCGGAAGCTCTCGATGACCTCGGGCTGTTCGATGACCTCGTTGGCGAACTCCTCCATCTCGAAGGTGTCGTTCTCCTTGAAGAACTCTAAGGAGCGGTTCAGCAGGTCGATTTGGTCGGCCTTGGAGACTTCGAACTGCTCGGGCAGCGCCTTGGTGACGAAGTTCTTGGCCATGGCCATCGCGTTCTGCGTGTTCGCGTAGCCGTCCTTGCGCTGCCGCACGTGCAGGAAGTCGTCCATCCAGTATTGCGCTTCGATGCCTCGGTTGGTGTTATCAACCACGGCCACCACATAGCCGTTTTCACGCTCCTTGTTGAAGATGAGGCAGCCCTTGTCGAGCTTCTTGATGTTGATGCCCTGCTCGCTTTCGAGGTTGAAGTTGCCGCCCTCGTGCAGCACCCGCAGGAAAGTGTCCTTGTTCTCCGACTTGAACAGTCCGACGGCATCCACGGTGTCGCCGTCCACGAGGCAGTCGCGGAAATAGACCGTGTAGAACTCCCCGCCCTTGATTTTCGGGTGGGAGCTCTGCTCGTAGAGGTGTTTGGCGAGGTTCACCGACTGCTCGTGGAGCGTTTCGGGGTTGTCGAAGATCCTTGACGCCGCGCCATAGACCACATTGAACTCGATGCCGCTGTCGTGGTAGAGTTCGAAGAGTTCTTCGGAGGAGAAGGGGGAGAGGAAATAGTCGGTGAGCAGCTCGCGCACGCTGTCAGAAAGGCTGAGTGCCCCCTGCGCCAGGACGACTCCTTCCGCCGCTCCGGAATTCCCCACAAGGTGGAGGGATATGTTTTCTATTGTGCTCATAAGATGGTGGTTAGGGGTGTGGGTGGTGATGATGGCAGACTTTTCATTTGACAATCTCCACAGTCCATCCCATATCAAGTGCCTTGTTGATTCTATCCAACATTTTCTTTTTGTCCATCGTGCTGCTGTGAGTATGGACATACAAGCCTGGAGCGACTTTTCGAGGCACTCGTCCGTTTTTTGGAGTATCGGTGGTAGATACAATGTTAAAATGGGAGAACATTAACCCCAAAGCTCTAACATTTTGCAAGCCGGCTTCGATAATGGCAGTCGTAAACGTTGATGCGGCGTCGTGTTCTTGCAATATGGAACCGTCTTTCCGAGTGACACAGAGTCCGGTCCTCGGTGCGATGTTTGTCCTCTTAACTTTATGAGGACCTACTACTTTATGGACCACTTCTGGATCAGCTTCAAGACGTTTTGCATTAATTAAGGTGGTGATGTTTGTTTTGCGGCTTAATGCCACGCTGATAGGTTCGCCAGGGTGATAGTCCACCACCAGCACCAAATCTCGCTGAACCTGTTTCAGCGCGGGCTCGATGGTTTCTGTGACGACAGGAAGAATCTCTTTTTTGATGATGTTTTCCTCCAGTTCGCTTACTTGCCGCTCCAAATCCTCATTCAGGGAGAGGCCTTCTTTCCGCAATGTCTCCATTGCCTTGTATAAATCGCTTAATCGTGACATGATTTATTCTTGTTTTATTGCGTGACTATTCTTACTTGCGTTTTTCAGTCGGATACTTTGTATTGCTGGTTTGGATGATTGGGCGTTCCTGGATAGAGCATCTGTAACTTCCTAGATGCAAGCATCAATGGAATAACATGATTTCGAAGATAAGTAGAGTTTCGCTCTATCTTGACAGATAGATCTTCCAATGAAATCCACTCATTGCAAATAGTCATAATAAGGGACTGTAGTTCCTCGGGCGACATCCTTTTCTTTATAGAGGTTGCAACATTTGCCTCCGAGGTTGCAACATTAGAATCGGAGGTTGCAACATTTGCCTCCGAGGTTGCCTCATTTGTGCCTTCGGAGGTTGCAACATTAGAATCGGAGGTTGCAACATTTAACTCCAAGGTTGCCATATTTAAGAAGTCTGGCCCCTTCTGAGGCAGGATGTAACGCATGCCTCTTCCATATCCTTCTGATACGAGAAGACCCTTTTGCGTCATTAGTTTTAGTATATTGGCGATTTCCGATTTGTGTAGATTTAGAGAGTATCTCAATCTCATGTTAGTCACGGCCCCTTCATCACAAGCCAATGCCAGAATAGATAACACATGATGATCAAAGCTGCTTGCAAGGGCACCAAATTTCTCTGTTAGCTTGGCTTTTGTTTTTTCAGACAAAAAAGACTCCATTGGCATAATCAGCACCACCTTGTCCGGCTCTTGTTGCTCATAGATGTTGGGCGACCGCCAGTTTGTTTCCCTCCAGCCTTTCATTATCTTGTCAGTACCACTGCCTGCTTTCTCGGCCACACCAATCATCGAGAACATCTTCTGCAACGATTTATTACGACATACACTTTCACCACCTGTATAATATTGGTCAAGCGATACCAATAGCGTGCCTGGGTTTGAGAACACAAAACGGTGTGACTCATGGCGAACCACCAATGAGGCGTTGATTGAATAATCAGCATGAATACAGAGGTTTATCAAAGCTTCTCTCACGGCTACGTGTGCAGGAGTTTCCTCCTGTCGTATGTTTCCTTCCAATTTGAAGGGTTTTGGGAGTGCTGCTTGTAGTCGCGGTAAGACCCGTTGGTAGAAATTGAAAAGGTTGGCTTCCCAAGTTCCATCAGCACATATTCGATTGGTCCATCGGATGTCTTCATCCTCTGTCAGATGCTCTTGGTAATCGGGAAAGAAGTGCGGCATGCACTCCACATCGGTTATCGCCTGTGTTTTGCCAAACATCAAAAGGCCAGCCACGGTAAATCCTTCTTCTCCCGTCTGTCGGTCTTTGCGGTAGCCACCAAGCATGCGTAGTAGTTCCAAGTCATTCAGAGTATGCCACGGATGGTCAGGATGTGACACCTTGAATAGCTGACGGTAGCCCGCCAGAGCATCTTTATCAAAATCTTCTATGGTATAGTTCTTCAGTATGCGGCTATCGGCTGGACGAGAGTCGTCAGCGTCAGCAAACATCCGTTGAACCTCCCGTTCCGTGCATCTGTAGTCACCTTCATAGTTACGTTTGTATGTACCCTTAAATGGCTCGTTGGTTCTGTAAACAGGACGGAGTTCCCTCGGGGCACGAGGGACGAAGAACAACATAAAGGCGAAGCCCTTATAGTTTCCGATGACAACATCTTCCTTTTGCATCAGATTAAGACTGATGGTGGATGGATTGTTGACGTTGTTCCAGAAGTCCCTCCGATACTTTTCTATCTGCTCTTCTGTGAGATTGTCAATAAAGAATCTCCCCCTTTTCTCCTGTACTCCAAGCACGATTGTTCCTCCATCGGTGTTGGCAAATGCCGAATAAGTATCCCAGAAACTTCCAGGGAAACCACCGGCAGCACTTTTGAATTCCAGGTCATCGCTCTCTTTTTGAATGAGCAAAGACTCCAAATAATCATTGAAATCTGTAATATTTCTTACTTCTATCATATTTTTCAAACGATTCAATAGTGTAATTATGACATCAACAGCCCTCTGTTTTCAAGGTGGTTTACCAGCATTTAAAACTTTTTTTTAATTCCATCCAAGTTCAATCTTAAGTTTATTTATTCGCTCTAGCATCATTTGGTTCTTACTCTCCTCGTTTGAGCATGAATACACCTGAATATAACCACATAACAAGAAGCATATCATACTTGTTATAAATGCCAAAGGTCTTAGCTTAGAATCATTAAACAAATAGGCTTTCGAACGTTCAGATGCATGTGATAGCAGCCCTCGATATTCAACAAGGATATAAATTATTCCTTCATAATTCACTTCTTTCTCTCTTGATTTGCATTCGGACAATAGCCAGGAATAGTTCCCACTAAGCTCATTAGCCTTAATCATAGAAATAGCAGAAAGGACACAGAGCTTCAAAAGATTAGACTTCTTAAAATTATTTGTTATATCTTTTTTCAGGAATTTACCACCGGCAAAACAAAACTCTAACATCATAAAAAAGTTTATGAAAGCAAAATAGTAATTGTTGTCATCAAAGAATGCCTTTGCTTGTCTATAATAAGAGAACGGAATATGAGCCTCTGGGAGCATCCTCCTAAATATAACAATATTAGATAAGTTATTTTCTGTCACATACTTCTCTGCTTCTCTTTCTTGCCTTTTTCTTTTTAAAGAAGTGATAGGAATCAACCCCATCTCTTCGTCATTCTCACAAATCCAGTTTACTTCCAATTCATCAATATGGATTTTAGACACTTCGAAATCAAAAGACCCCAGTGCCTCAATATAATATAGCCAATCTTCCAAGTCTTTATATATTTCAGGATTTGTTGCTTCTATATGGACAAGTCCATCTTTAAAGAACACTTTCGGAGTATATCCTACGTAGTCTTTCACAGGTTTTGTGACACTAATGTAGCGTTTTTCACCCCTACTAAACAAAACAAATTCGTAAGGAAAAAACTTTGCTGTCACTTTTTCTTTTAACAGGAATTGTCCTTCTATTTCTGCACAAAGTTGTAATTTCATATTATTTATCTATGTGTTCTGTACTTCACTACCTTTGGAGATAACAGTATTTACTAACTCAATAAAAGCATCTTTCTGTTCATTAAAATTCCGCCAATCTGTTTGAATGTCATAATGCTCACATAGTTCACCGTACAATTCATCCAGTTTTGATTTGTCAGTGATATCAGCAGCCTGTTTGACCACATTCAAAAAACCAATCTCCTTGAACTCTATATTAGGGAACTTAAATGGAAGTACCCGTTTGTAGTCAAAAGCCCATGCAGCACCTAATTCATTTTGGCACACTTCGCTCTTTCTATAATTGTCTGACACAAAGCATAATATATAATCACACCTCTTCATTTTGTCGATAATGACATCTCTGAATTCGTCGCCGGTGCGTATGGCTGTATGGTCCAACGTGCAAAAAATATCTGTTCTTTTAAATCCACAACCTAGTTGTAATATTTTCTCAACAAACCCTTTTATTATTAGTGCATCATCAGAAGAGTGGCTGATAAAGAATTTTGGACAGTCTAAAGAATCTTCCTCTGAATGCAGGATATAATTCACCAATTCATCAATTGCACTTTGATGTTTGACTGGATGTAAATCGTATTGCAACACGTGTTTTCTCAAAGAATCAGATAATAATGGATATTTGACTTTGGTCAAGTCGCACAGAGTCAAAAGCAGGATCTCATATTGTTTGTCAGCACCCATTACGGAGAACCATGTACGGCCATTTTGGTTATTTTGAAAATATGCAACATTCTTTGATGCATACTTTGAACAATCTAATGCTATTTGATAAATGATTTTCCCCATATCGCTACCCCCTTTCATATTCTTCCCTCGTTATCCCCGTCCCAGGGTCCACCACCAGCACCTCGTCGTAGCTCAGCCCGTACAGCTTGTAAACGAGGAAGTCTATCTCCGTCTCCCACGCGCTCGTGTCCGCCTGCGGGTAAAAGAGTGTAATGGTTATTGTTTGTTTGAACATATTTACTCTATAATGATGTCTTTTTTGAGTCATCGTCAATGTGTTTTTCTAATTTGTGCTAAAAAAGGTATTCAGATTGTCAAAACCTAATTGCACATCAACAGAATTCTCATCAATTCGAACTTCATATCTTGTAGAGGGTTCTGTATAAACGTTGGTCAGCTGATGGGTGGTCACAAAGGAGTTCTCCTCTATGAATTTTGGATGATGAAACAATACAACCTCCAAGTAGTCAGTTGTGAACATTGCACAATCAAGGTGATTTTCCACAACAATGTTTCCAATTGTTCGAATTTCAGCTAAATTATTGAAACAATCATACTCTTTATTGGGCATCAACAAAAACAGATAGTCTTTAGCCCTACTCACCGCAACATTTAGAATATTCTTCCTGTTCATAAATGTTTTGTCGGCCATCATTTTCATCCCTGATGCGGGAGGATTGTAAACCGCTATGATGATATCACACTCATCTCCTTGAAAACCGTGAACCGTCCCTATAGACACTTCGACATTCTCAGCTTTGTTTGTGCGTTGTTCCCATATTTTGTTAATCATCTCAGCCTGCGCACGATATGGACAAATGACTCCTATCTTATAAAATTCTTCTTTATGATTCTTTGAAATCTGTTTGGCAAGGTATTTCAGAAATTCAAACACCAGCAAAACAGAATATATATGAACATTTGAAGTGGACAATCGATGTGATTGATATAAAGTTTCGTATTGTTTCACTGGAAATGTAACAAAATTAATGGGCTTAATTTTCAAATCATCAAGATGCAATTTGCGCTGTGATTCTTTAGACCGATTATGAGTCAGAGCTCCATTATATGCGTAGTGGCTAAACATTTCTCCGATTGTCGGAACCGACCTGTACTGGGTTATCAAATTGGTAATTTCAAACTGGCATGGCTCCGTTTTAGGATTAGTGAAATCGTTTAATCCAACCATTGTATATATATTCTCGTCTTTCCAAAGTTCCTCATGCACAATGGGTTCTATTTGAAATGGGTCACCTGCTATTATAACTTTAGCGTGGGGACATCTGTCTATTACGTATGTAATATACACAAGCGGAATCATTGACGCTTCATCAATCACAACAAAATCCCAATCAACTTCTTTCAGATCGGCGTCATCAAAACCGTCATAATGGAATCGAGCCATTGTTGAGACAACACAAACTTTTTCCAAATCAAGAATTGGCAGGGTTGTGTCACAAAGATATTGTTCAAGTTTTTCCTCACCCGTAGCCTTAAAACGACCAAAATTGTTCATTTCTTCAGAGCGGTACATACATCTTCTACTTTCTGCAAGAGCACATCACATGCTTTGTTTGTGGGACACAAGACCAAAATCTTGCTCTTTCGGGTGGTCGGATTCAAGAAATCCTTCGACATCAATTTCTTGAGTTCTTGAGCAAGATGTGTTGTTTTGCCCGTTCCCGGAGGGCCAAAAACAAAATGTAAATCACGATTAATATTCCCTTTAAACGAATGTGCATCCACGTACGGCAAATCCTCGTAAGCTTTAAGCAGTTTGTCAATCAATTGAACTGGGAAGCCAGTGTCAATATCTGCTCTCACCAGATGTTGAGAGTTGTTCAACAAGAAAGCTACTTCATCCATCGATTCGTTTTTGCATTTCAGTCTTAATGTGTAATCTTTTACATTGGCCACTTCAAAAGTCAAACACTTTCTATCAATATTGTTGAAATGAAAGTTAACAGTAATGTCACCACAATCTTCCAATGCTTGTGGAATATGCTTAGACGGCTGTTTCAGGATGATCATCCTGCCACTGCCCTGTTCTGCTTCCATTTTTCTAAATGATATCTTAACCCCCTTTTTTCCGTATGATGCTTCACCACTATTAAGAAATTCCAATTCCAACAATGATTTGTACCATAGGAAAGAATATTTGTCGCAAGATAAGGCTATGTTTCTCAACTCTTTTTTATGCTCGGCTTCTTCACGCTCTTCTTGTTGTTCCAGATCTATTTTTTCTAACACATCCGTTGGTGTCGTTTGGGGAGCATTTTTATGCGCTATAGGTTGAGGTTTCCTGTCAAACAATTCTTCGGCAGAATATTCTTTCTGCGGTTCTCGTTGAAACACATCGGGTGTGTTTTTTGGAATGTATTGTCTTCGTTTCTGTTGTTCGGACTCCTCCAACCGTTTTGCATCTTCATCTTTTCTCACTAGTTCAGCCAAATAACTGGGATCATAGTTGCCTAGGCCTAAAGATTTCAGTTGTCTTCCAAGTTCAACCTCTTGCCTTGTTTCTTCAGAACATTGTTCAAGATGTTTTTCATCTTCAATTTTTGGGGAATGGATTATCCCCAATATTTCAGCGAGCTTTTCTATGTCACCGTACCTGTTGTCAATGTTTTCAACATATAAGTTCACAGGAGAACATTTTTCTCCAACTTTGTTATATACCCAAGCCGAAGTTTTTATCGAATTAAGAAACAAAGATGGTTTAGATTCTGATTGACAATAGCTATAGTCTCGTGCGTATGGTGGTTTGTATTTAAACTCACAATATATTTCTAAGGGATTCGAATTTTTATGATTGTGAAGAACTTTAGCAATATAATTCCAAATGCGAACACTGTCCTCTATTGATCGGATATTTAAAATCGCCACACCGAGCCCCTCAAGCTTAAAATCATTAAATGTTGCATGAATATCACGACAATACTCATACCGCTCCATTAATTGATCAATCACCTTGCTGAGAATTTCCTTATATGGAGAAATTAAATCTTCATTCCAAGTGTTCCGTTTGTAGGTGTATGAATGCAGATAGTCTGTACCACATTCGGTTCTTTTTGAAATCAACACTTTAGGAATAGTAGGCAACTCCAGGTCCGAAATCAAAACGGAACATGCTTTCTCGTATTTCTTTTCAATCTGGTAGAAAGCCCAATCGAAATACATTATTTTCGAGTTGTTAACAAAATACCTTTTCAATTCAATATCATCTGCATACAATTCATTTATAGTGCAAAGTTTTCTTTCTCCTTTGCAGTTTATTCCAACAGCTTTCCAATCCTTTCTTATACAAGTAAGTATTTCATTTTTATCAGTAGTATTTTGTGCGTATATCTGAGCGAAAAGTTCTAATGTTCTCCATAAAAAATCTGTATCGTCAATAGATATCGAATTATTCTTGAAAACGGGCAATATTGATTTTTGGAGATGCACTATCACATCCGGTTCATCTTTAAGGCCAAACGCTTTGAAAAACGTCCTAATATCTTCATCTTGAACAAGTTCCTGATTTACTTGTAGTGTATTTGGCAATCCTTTATTGCTTATGTAAATTTCGTCTAATATGGTGGAAGAAAAACGACCGTCTTCAAGCAATATGATGGGTTTGTTGGTCAGAATCGGTCGCAGGGCTGTACCATATCTTGTTTCTTGTTTCTTCCATAATGGTTTGGCATGTTCTAACAAATATTTGTAGAACTGTTTCAGCCAATCCACGGGTTGATTTTTGAGAAATGCCGAATTAATCTTTCCTCCGAATATACTTGGAGTTAAAATACCAACCCCCACTTTTTCGTAATAAGGTATATCGTTGGAGGCTATCACGACATTGTCAAAGACAAAATCAGCCGCTTTATCTGTCAAAGTTGTCAACTGATCCTTGGACAACAATTTTCTCAATTCTGTTTGCGGGCAAATGTATGCTTTAGATGCGGGCAAATATACACCCTTCTGGCGGCTAGGAAAAAGATTTTCATCTCGAAGAGTCTGCAGGAACGCGCTATAAAAATATGTCAACGGCTCTTTAGCATCCGGTTCATTGGTGATAATGATTTTTGACAGTGCCTCGTCAAGAAGTGGTTTGTGCTCTTTAGATAGACCTATATCTCTTAGACAAACCAATGATTTTGCCGCCAGAAGTGCCAGCTTATGAAACAAATACGCGTTGTCTGACACTTCTCGAACACCTTCTCTACTGTCTGTTAATACAAAAGGTGCATGCATTATAAAGCATACATCCAACTGTTTTTTGGTTGGGAAGAAACAATACAAGTTCGATCTGTTTTCTGTATCGATTTTGCCATTTTTGATATAATAACCGACATATAATGGAAGTTTGCGATTATCAATTTCGGTTTCTTCTGAAAACATCCAGAGGCGGTCTCGTTTGTTTTCCGAGGTGTTCTCTAAGAGAAGGAATTCGCATTTTACTCCAAATATGTTAATTTCCTCTTTTGTTTTTTGAGAGTATTTTCCATGAGACTCATTGTCTTTCCATTTTACCTCTTTCAGATTATGAAGAAAAAGTAATGGATTATCCAATTGTTTCAGTCTATGGCTGATTTCTTGATATGCCTTATCTTTATCTTGACTGACCTTGTTGAAAGGAAGAGTTATCCAAGTATCACCTTTTTTTCTTTCTTGCAGATCTTCAATAAGGTACGGCACAAAAAAGTGCTCAATCTTGAAACAAATACAATCATCATAGATATGAGGGGTGTCAGTATATTGGAAAACAGCCTTAAAACCAACACCAAACTTCCCTATTTTATTTGTGGTACCTTCTTTGTCTTTTGTCGAGAAGCCTGTATATGTGATTGCATTCAAATGACCTAATTTGCCGGCCTCTTGGTCTTCAACAATCTTGTCTGGATCCGATATCGTAAAACGCTCTTTCCCATTGTGTACAAAAGTCAATCCTTCGTGACTTAATCTAAATTCTGCTTTTGTGGCACAAGCATCATCTGCATTTTGTAGCAATTCGTAGATAAAATGTGCTGATTCGGTATATTTGTCAATCACACTTGTCAGGAAACCTCTGTTCTCCGGCTTTGAAAAGACTTTTAGATCCTCTTTTCTGCTCTCTTGGAGTTTTTCGAAATGTTTTTGTTCGGTCTTATTCATTTTTATGATTATTTACTTTTTATTTTAACTACGCTACGTTGTGGTATTTTCGATCTGTCAGCTTGAAAAAGTGGTTCACGTGGCTGAGCTTCTCTCGCAGCGTGTTCACATTGCGCTCCTTTTCTCTTGCCCACTCTGAATACTTGCTGTTCGCTTGTTGGAAGATGCTGCGCAAAGGATCTGAATCAACAGCAGGCAGTTTGAACTCTTTGTAGAAATGGTTGTTCTCCTGATAGCCAATCAAATTAAATTGGTTGCGAATGTCTATCAATCCCGTATTGATGGGCGTGGCCGACAAAAGCAACACTTTGACCGTATGTCCCAGACGTGCCGATTCATTGATGATATCGTTCAAAAGCATCTTGTAGCGACAGGATTTGTCGTTTCGCAAATTGTGGCTTTCATCCACCACAACAAGGAGCTTGTCAAAAGCCTGAATGGCAGCCTTGGTAGTTCCGTCACCGTAATTGTCCAAACGTTTCTCTTGCAAATCCGTATGGGAACGAACGATATACTCAAACCGGTCTTTTTCAAATCGGGAATTGGCGTTTACTCGGTATTTCAGCCAGTTGTTACGCAATTTCTTTGGGCAGAGGATGAGTGTGTGATAGCCGTTGTTCTGGAAATATTTGATCACGCCCAAGGCAGAGAAGGTCTTACCCAAACCAACGGCATCAGCCAAAATGGCACCGCCGTACTGAGTTAGCAATTTCACCAAAGACACCACACCGCTTTGTTGGAAATCGAACAAGGTGTTCCAAATTTTCGACTTTTGCAGAAATTCCATGTCGCGGCGGTATTCCAGCGATTCGTTCATTTCGATGTCCGCCCTGAAAAACTCAAACAGAATTTTATGGTAGATTCGTTCGGGGGTATATGCCTTGAAAAGTTGTTCTATCTGATTGATCAGGTAGGTTTTGGCATCCTCCTGTCTGGTCTTGCCGTTTTCTGTCGGAATCGCAATCCGGGAGGATGCGACGGTTTTCCATAGGTCATCAAACCACTGTTTCAGTTCCTTGACAGTGGCATTGTCGCGCCCCGTCTCCACCATATTCAGCTCAATGTTTGCACTTTCCTTCCTGCCCAATCCGGCTTCGGTAAGGTTGGAGCTTCCCACGATGCCATAATCGTGTACGGCATCCAGTTTGTCTTCGTAAATGTAGGCTTTGGCGTGACAGAACGCATTGTTGATGGTGCGGATTTTCACCGTTTCCCGTTTCAGGAAGGCCACGGCATTCTTTGCGTAGTAAGAGAGTTGGAATCCGTTTTCCAAATCACTGTCCCCTTGTAGCAGGTTCACGGCCTTTTTCAAGAAGTCTTCGTCCCTTTTCATGTCGTGAATGTCCCCCAACACCATTCTGTAAGAGTTGCCCTCGGAAAGTTCCTGATAGAGAAGGTGGAGTGCCGCGATGGAGAAGAACCCCGTCACAACGTCCATCCGCCCGACTCTCGCGGACGGGTCGGTATAGGAGAGTATGCAATCCCAAACCGTTTTGATGTCCGGGTTGGAGCCGTAGCTTTGATTGTTGTCTATTATCATTCTGCCTTAGTTTACGTTTGTCAGTTGTGTAGCGATGATTGGGTCGGGATGCCAATTGCGACAAAAACCACTGCTGTCAGTGCTTTTGTGTAGCCGCCCATCCGTCTTTGGCCCGATGCCTACAACGTGGCAAAAGTACAAAAATATTTGCTTTCCTTTGTCGGAAACGGACGGAAAATCGTACTGACAATTGGTGTCAGTGGGGTGGTGCGATATTCCCTTTCAACCGACACTCCATTTTTTTGACAATCCCTCTTGACAACCACCCCGTTTTGTTGTATCTTTAGAAAAGAAATTACAGAGCTTCATTCGCCACCCAGAATAAAATGAAACGTGAAATTGAGATGAAGAACATTTTTTCGCTTTGGTTTACCTGGTCTTGCCACAAATTAGCAGGGAACTTTCACCCAAATCCCATATCTGTCCCTGCGAGCGACGTATTCGTCGCGCCGCCACCCAACCATCCACACGGAGCTCAGCCGGATTGTTGCGAGGCCAACTCGCCGGCAAGGGCATTCAGCGAGACACACTCCTCGCGCGTGATTCGTTTGGAGAAGGGGTCTTCAGAGGTGGCCTCTGTCATAAAGAGCATTTTTCCTCGACTGCAGGCGTTGAGGAAACCACCTGAGGGCTTGTAGTAGTTTGAGAAACCGTTAGGAACGAGCTGGATCACCGGCAGCCCTTCCCGCAAAGCGGCCTCCAGCACCAATTTTTCCCACGGGCTGATGAAAGGGCCAATCAACGCAGCTCCTTGTCTTGCCTTCACGATACAACGGTTCATGTAGTTCCGCCTCTCCGAGTCCGACCATTTGCTTCTGACATGAACGGCGCGAAGAGGATAATCCAACAAATGCAGATTGCCTACTGTTGAAAACGTATGCCCTCCAAATCTGACATTCCGAAGCACAGCAAAACAGTCGGAGTGCTGTCGTTTCATCATCAACCGACGAGGATTGTCCCACACATAGTTGATCATGTTTTGCAGCTGCCCAGCGTGGCGCAGAATCCTGTCATGGTAACCTTTTTCCCATAACGGTTTCAAAGGCTTCTCGTCAGGAGGTGTGGGTAGCAGGGCATTGTAAGCTTTTGTACAGCCAACCATAAACCCTCTCACCACATCTCCCACGGAGATGTCCATCTCCTCTCTCACAAAGATGATTCCGTGGAAGTGGTCGGGCATAAGTTGGGCGGCTATCAACGAAATGTTGCGCTGGCACTTCTCGCCTGTGCGCTCACTTTTCTTCGCGGCAAATTGTTTCTGCAATGTGGGAATGTCTTTCCAACACTGCAAAACCTTTTCTCCAAGCAGGGTGGGGCGGATGAATGCGGCTTCAGGATAGTCGCCTTCCAGTGTGCCCAATATCGGGAGATGCCCTTCTGTGCATAATGTGATCATGTAGATGCACCGCCCGTGGTAGTCGTTTTGAAGGCAGCGGCGGTGTGCCTTCGGCAGAGGTCTTTTGTCTTTAGGTTTCATAAGTTTTTCTTTTGTTTCAAGGTGCAAAAGTAGCAATAATTTGCTTTGGCTCGGCAGGGCGAAAACTTTCACTCGGCGCGACGAATACGTCGCTTGCAGGGACGGGGAACCGCCAATTACTAACTCCTAACTCCTAACTGCTTGCTCCATCTTCCCCAACCAATGATACGCCGCCTTGAACGTCGGGATGTTGTGGATGCTGCAGACCAGCTTGTGGTTGGCCTCCTTGAGCTGCACCACCGGGTGGTTCGCCTGCATGAACAAAAGGAACTTGCCGAATTCGTCGGACTGGAAGTAGGGGGAGTGTGAGTTGCCGGTGAAGTAGCCGTGGAAGACCTTCTTCTTCAGGACGATCTTTTCGAAGTGGAGGTCGGCGGCGAGCATCCGCAACGGGATGGTCTGCATTAACTCCTCGGTCTCGCGCGGCATCGGCCCGAAAATGTCGGTGATCTTCTTGCGGAAATCCTCCAGCTTCTGCGGATCCCGGATGGATTCCAGCTCCTTGTAGAGGTTCATGCGCTCGGTGACGTTGGAGATGTACGTGGAGGGGAACAGCGCCTCAATGTCGGTTTCCAACGAGCACTCCCGGCGCAACAACGCGCTGTTGTCGGCCATCTGCAGGTCGCCAAGGCCCTCGTCGCCGGCGTCTTTCATCTCCTGGATGGCCTCGTTAAGGATCTTCTGGTACATGTCGTAGCCCATCTCGTTGATGAAGCCGCTTTGGTCGGCACCGAGGATGTCGCCGGCACCGCGGATGTCCAAATCCCGGAGGGCGATGTGGATGCCGCTGCCGATGTCGCTGAACTGCTCGATGGCTTGCAACCGCTTGCGCGCCTGGTCGTTGAGGGTGTCCCACGGCTTGATGAAGAGGTAGCAGTAGGCCTTCTGGTTGTTGCGGCCCACACGTCCGCGCAGCTGGTGCAACACGTTCAACGCGAAGTTTTGCGCATCGTTGATGATCATCGTGTTGGCGTTCACGATGTCCAAACCGGACTCCACAATCGTGGTGGAAACCAGCACATCGTACTCGCCATTGATGAACTGCGTCATGATCTTCTCGAGCTGGTCGCCTTCCATCTGACCGTGTCCGATGGCCACACGCGCCTTCGGAACCAATCGTTGAATTAATCCCGCTAATTCTTTGATATTCTGGATTTTGTTATGGATGACAAACACTTGTCCGCCACGGTCCAATTCGTACTGGATAGCGTCTCGCATGATGTCTTCATCGAAGACGTGCACCTGCGTGTCGATGGGCTGGCGGTTGGGCGGGGGAGTGGTGATCACGGAGATGTCGCGGGCCCCGATGAGCGAGAACTGCAGCGTGCGCGGGATGGGCGTCGCCGACATGGTGAGGGTGTCGATGGTGGTGCGCATCTCGCGGATTTTCTCTTTCGCGGCCACCCCAAACTTCTGCTCCTCGTCGATGATGAGCAACCCCAAATCCTTGAAAACCACATCTTTGCTCAAAATCCGGTGCGTGCCGATGAGGATATCGACTTTGCCCTCTTTCACGCTCTTCAGCGTCTCCTTGATCTCTTTCGTGCTTTTGAACCGGTTGATATACGCGATGTTACACGGCATATTGGCCAAACGCTCGCTGAAGGTGTAGTAGTGCTGCATGGAGAGCACGGTGGTGGGCACCAGAACGGCCACCTGTTTGCTGTCGCACACGGCCTTGAACGCCGCCCGGATGGCGATTTCGGTCTTGCCGAAGCCTACATCGCCGCAGATGAGGCGGTCCATCGGATGGTCGCTCTCCATGTCGGCCTTCACCTCGGCCAAGGTTTTGATCTGGTCGGGGGTGTCTTCGTAGATGAACGACGATTCCAGCGTGCTTTGCAGGAAGTTGTCGGGCGAGAAGGCGAACCCTTTCTTGGCCTTGCGCTCGGAGTAGAGCTTGATCAGGTCAATGGCTAACTCCTTGACCCGCTTCTTGGTACGCTCCTTGAGCTTCTCCCAGCTGCCGGAGCTGAGTCGGTGGATGGTCGGCGGCGTGCCCTCCTTGCCGACGTATTTGCTGATTTTGTGCAGCGCGTGGATGCTCAGGTAGAGCGTGTCGCCGTCTTTGTAGCTGATTTTGATGACCTCCTGCGTGCTGTCGCCCATCTGCATCTTCTGCAAACCCTCGTAAACACCGATGCCATGGTCGATGTGGGTGACGTAATCGCCGGGTTGCAGGTCGTATATCTCTCTGAGTGTCAGTGCTTCGCTCTTCTTGTATCGGTCGCGCAAAACCATCCGCTGGAACTTGTTCCAGAACTGGTGGTCGGTGTAGAGCGCGATTTTGTGGTCCGCGTCGGTAAAGCCCTCGTGCAGCACCTCGCGCAACGGCGTGTAGAGCTGCTCGATCTTGTACGCGGTGTCGTTCTGCCGGTTGTACTTGCCGAGGATGTCGAGCATCACTTTGTAGAGACGGTCGAGCTGCGACTGCGTCTCCGACAGGAAGTAGTTCTGGATGCCATGTTCCAGATTCCCAATCCATTCCAGCAACAGGTAGTCGAAACTCTTGTCAAAGTCGTGCTGCGGCTGCATGTTAAAGTCCAACGAGAAAGAAGGTGATTCGATCTCAGTGGTGTTGACATACACCCGCTGGAAATTCGCCACCTCTTTCAGGAAGGTCTTCTTGTTGATAAGGGGAATCTCATTTTCGGCAAAATATTCGTTATCAACAATATCCTGATAGGCCGTGTGGATGGTGGAGGCGATGTTGGCGGCGTGCATCTGCCATACAACCGTGTTTTCCGGCAGCACGGAGAAGAGCGGCACGCGCTCGCCGTCGCCAGACTCCTTCTGCGAAATCGGGGTCATGATGTAGATCTGATCCACCTCTCTCACAGAGAGTTGCGTTTCGGGATTGAAGAAGCGGATGGAGTCGATGCGGTCGCCCTCGAACTCGATACGGATGGGATATTCCTCGGAATAGGAGAAAATGTCGAAGATGTTACCGCGCCATGCGAACTGCCCAGGCTCATAGACGAAGTCCTCGGGCAGGTATTCCAATTCGTAGAGTTTGTTGAGGAAATCGTCAGTGAGGATTTCCTCGCCACGCTTCACGGAGAAGGATTTCCGGTCGATATAATCTTGGGTGACAACGGTTTCCGCCACGCCTTCGGGGTAGGAAACGAGGATGAGCGGTTGCGCGTCGGGCATCGACAGTTTGTGGAGGATTTCGGCGCGGAGTTTCACGTTGGAGGAGTCAGTCTCGCTCCAGCGGCTGTTGCGCTTGTAAGACGACGGCAGGTAGAGCACTCTCTTGTCCTGCAGGGTGTTACTGCGGTCGTTGAGCAGCACTTCCATGTCGCTGTAGAAGAAGGCGGCCTCCTCGCTGTCGCGGAAGACGAACAGTTGGAGATTGGGGATTTGTTCGGCCACGGGGGCCGCGATGAAGGCGAGTGCGGAGCCTTTTACGCCATTTATGGCAATAACCGAATCAGAGGCATTGGCTTTCAACGAATGCACAAGCGACTCTGATTCAGCACGATAATATCTCTTTTTAAGTTCTTCTAACGTCATAACAAATTCGGCGCGAAGATACAAAAAATGGCGGGCTAAAGCGTAATCCCTGAGGACGTAAGATTAGTTCTGCTTTACAGCAGTATCAGCTCCTCCCGTTTTTCAATCTCCTTCAGCAATTGCAGGACAAACTCGCTGAGCGTGCCGGAAATATCGTGGACGCGTTGTTGCCAGGTGGCGAGGTCAACGTCTAAATGGTCTGAGACAATCTTGTAGGAAAGGTAAGGCTTCCCAAAATGCTTTGCAACGGTATAAAGCGCCGAGGATTCCATGTCGAAACAGTCAGCTTTTTCAGACAGCTGTTTCAGAAAATCGGCAGAATAGACTCTCGGGGAGACGAAGCAGTCGGAGGAGAAAAGTTTGGCTCCTTGGAGTTCCGGGAAGTAGGCTGGGGGAGTGTCGGTGAGCATCGGGTGGTCGAGGAAATCCCTGCCGCCGGAAACGATTTCCGTGATATGCAGCAGACTTCCCACAGGGGCGGTGTTCGCACCCGCCGTGCCGATGTTGATGACCGTGAACTCTTCATCGCGGTGCTTGTCCATAAAATCCAGCATCGACTGTGTGGCGTTCTCCCGGCCGATGCCCGTCAGATGGACTTTTTCGCTGATCTGACGTACCTCTTCCTTTACAGCTGCAAAAAGGGCTATTTTCATATCTCGAAGTTTTCGGCAAAAATACATAAATTACGAATATACACAGACAGATAAAATTGACGCTGTAGAGACGTTTCATGAAACGTCTCTACACATGAAACGTTTCTACATTTTCAGAGGAAAAATACTTTTTGGGGGAATAGGCAAAATGTTGTATGATTTCGTTCTTTTTTGTGTGTTCAGAAAAATTGTACCTTTGCCCTTTCAAAAAACACTGACTATGAGCAGAGGATTTGTCAAAGAGGGCGACCAGGAAGAGGTCCCGATGCTGACGCCGAGGGCGTTTTTGCCGCCCGGAGTGGAGAATTTCGTCACCACCGCCGGATTGGAGGCGCTGAAGGCCGAACGTGAAGAGATACTCAACGAACGCAAACAGTACGAGGGCGTGGATAACAACGACGCCCGCGTGAACAACAACTACTTGACGGGCAAGCTCCGTCTGTTGGAGGAGCGCATACATTCCGCCCGTGTCCTCGACTACGACCCGCAACGGCAGAATGATGTGGCGTTCGGGGCGACAATCCGCTTTAAGAACTTGAAAACCAATCAAATTGCGTCTTACCAGATTGTCGGTGTGGATGAGGCCAATATCATGCAGGGCAAAATCTCGTTTCTTTCTCCGTTGAGCAAGGTGCTGATGAACAAGAAAGTCGGAGAAACCGTCACGTTCAAGACTCCGGCCGGCGAGGTGGGGATGGAGATTCTTGGGATTGAATAAAAAAAACGCGCCATATTAGCGCGCTTTCATCGTTTCACCAAATAAAGTTATCAAAAACTAGCTTTTAGTATTCGTCCTCGTTGAAGAAAAAGTCTTCCTTGGAAGGGTAATCGGGCCAGATGTCTTCAATGGAATCGTAGGTTTCACCCTCGTCATCGATCTCCTGCAGGTTTTCAATGACTTCCATCGGGGCACCGGAGCGGATGGCATAGTCCAGCAATTCGTCGCGTGTCGCCGGCCAAGGGGCGTCTTCTAATCGGGTGGCTAATTCTAATGTCCAATACATAGTTTTTACGTTTAAAAAATGGTTTGTTTTTTGAGGGCGCAAAAGTATAATATTAAACCGAAAAAGTCAACCTTTTTTAAAAATTTTATTTACCTGATTGATAGAGAGTTTCAAAAATGTTTTCTTTTTGGTGGAAAAATCGGGCTAAAATAAAGAAGAAATCGGACAGTCGGTTCAGCAAAACTTGCACTTTTTGATAGGCCTCTTCCTCTTCCATTATGGCCACCACATACCTTTCGGCGCGGCGACAAACGGTGCGGCAGATGTGCGTGTCGGCGATGAGGCGACTGCCCTGCGGCAGGATGAACCCGCGCATCGGTGGAAGCTCCGCGCTCATGCGGTCAATTTCTTGCTCCAATTCTTTCGTGAATTCCGCGAGCCGCTCCACTTTCCAGTATTTCTCCCAATTCGCCACAGGGGTGGCCAACATGCCCCCGACCACGAAGAGCTCGTTTTGCACTTTTGTCAGAAATTCGTCCGGATTCTGCGAAATCACAGCCCCGATAAAGCTGTTCAACTCATCTACAGTGCCGTATGCATGCAGTAAAATATCACTCTTAGAAATGCGTGAACCATCTGATAATGAGGTTGTTCCTTTGTCTCCTGTACGTGTGTAAATTTTCATTGCGATTTTTTTTGCAAAAATAGAAAAAAAATGTATTTTTGCAGCCGCAAAAGCAAAGGAAAAAGTCTCCTTAGCTCAGTTGGTAGAGCAATTGACTCTTAATCAATGGGTCCAGGGTTCGAGTCCCTGAGGGGACACAAAAAACGGTCTTTTCTGACCGTTTTTTTTTTATGCCTTTTTGTTTGCTATATATATAATGATTTCACTTGCTTGTCTGTATTCGTAATTTGTGTACCTTTGCCGCAAATTTTTGAATATGGCAGAAAACGCTACTTCCGAGCCGGTGAAAATGCCCGGCAAATATGAGCTGATTAAGGAGTTGTCGAAATATTTCCCACAGGAGAACAGCTCCACCGTAGTGGCTGTGGGGGACGATGCATCAGTGATTGAACCGGATGGTAATCAGATGGTTACGTCCGCGAAAGTTTTCGTTGAGAACGTCCATTTCGATTTGACTTACTTTCCATTGCGCCATCTGGGCTACAAGCTCTCCACCATTGCTTTTTCGGATGTGCTCGCCATGAATGCGGTGCCGTCGCAGCTGATGGTCAACATCGCCGTGTCAGACCGTTTCGACTTGAAGATGGTTAACGAAATCTTGAGTGGCGTGGCAGCCTGCTGCGAGACAGTACACGCTGACCTTGCCGGACTTGACCTTACCACTTCGCCCCGCGAACTGGTGATCTCCATGACTGCGATTGGGGAATGTGCCTCTGCGCAGCTCTGTACCCGCAAGGGCGCAGCGGAAAACGAACTTATTTGTGTGTCAGGGGATTTCGCGGCGGCCTACACCGGTCTGTTGCTCCTTGAGCGCGAAAAGAAGGTGTTTGAGAAGAACCCAGGGACACAACCCGACTTCTCCGGCAAAGACTACCTCCTGCGCCGCCAGCTGAAGCCCGAACCGCGCATCGACATCATTGAGAACTTGCGCCGCGAGGAGATTCTTCCTACCGCCATGACCAACGTCACGGATGGCCTTGCCGCCGCTGCCATGCATATTTGCAAGGCATCTCACAAAGGGTGCGTCCTGTTTGAGGAGAAATTGCCGATGACGGAACTTACCTTCGTGACCCTCAAGGACTTGGACATTGTTCATACCGTGGCGGCCCTCAACGGCGGTGACGACTACGAGCTGATGTTCACCATCAAGCAAGCCGATTTCGAGAAGATCAAGAAAGTGGAGAATGTTTCCATTATTGGCTATATAAAAGAGGAAGCTGCCGGTTATCAGCTGATCACCGGTGACAACGTGCAGGTACCGCTGAAGGCGCAAGGCTTTTATAATTCATAATTCATAATTCATAATGCTGAATGATGAATGCTGAATGATGAATGCTGAATGATGAATGCTGAATGATGAATGCTGAATGCTGAATGATGAATGCTGTTTTGTGTAGTATCCTCCTCTTACCTCAACTTCTAACTTCTAACTTCTAACCTCTAACCTCTACCCCAATAACCCTCAATAACCAATAACCCATAACCCATAACCATTACAAATGAACAGCAAACGACAATTCCAAATAGGCAACGTTACCATAGGCGGGAACGCTCCCGTAGTGGTGCAGTCAATGACGAACACGGATACGGCTGATGTGGTTGCGTCCGTGGCGCAGTGCAAGCGAATGATTGACGCGGGGGCGCAGATGGTGCGTCTCACTGTGCCATCCCTTAAGGAGGTGGAACCGCTGAAGGAGATACAAAAGCGGTTGAAATCAGATGGTTACGGCGATATTCCGCTTGTGGCCGACGTGCATTTCAACCCTAAAGTGGCGGAAGCAGTGGCCACGTTCATGGACAAAGTCCGTGTGAACCCCGGCAACTTCACCGACAAGCGTAACTTCTCGCAACTCGACCTTTCCGAGAGCGAGTATGCCGCGCAGGTCGAGCGTATGGCGCTGCGTGCCAAACCGTTGTTCGAGATTTGCAAGGAACACGGCACGGCGCTACGCATCGGCATCAACCACGGCTCGCTGTGCGACCGCATCGTCAGCCGCTACGGCAACACCCCCGAGGCGATGGTGCAGTCGGCCCTCGAATGGTTGGAAATCTGTGAACAGTATGATTTTCATAAGGTGGTGATTTCCATGAAGTCGAGCAATGTGCTGACGATGATGACGGCCACCAAACTCCTTCACGACAGCATGTTGCAACGGAACATGTCCTATCCGCTGCATCTTGGCGTCACCGAAGCTGGTAACGATAAAGAGGGTCGGGTGAAGTCGGCGGCGGGCATTGGTGCTTTGCTGCTGATGGGCATCGGCGACACTGTCCGCGTCTCCCTCACTGAGCCGCCCGAGAACGAATCACCGTTTGGCCATAAATTGTTGCATGCAATTGAGAATCTGGATGTTGAAAATCTGAATATTCAAGATGGAACCTTGATTTTTGATGATAATTCTGAGGATGAGGAAAGCTGGTACTGTCGGGCTGCGGCGGCCACGGGCTATGCTCATTTCCAGTATGGTTTGAAGAACCTCCAGCTGCAGAATCCGCATTTCAGCGAAAAGCAAATTGCTGATTACGAATCTCTTATCATGCAGGCCTGCCGCATCAAAATCCTGAACACGGAATTTGTGGCGTGTCCCTCCTGCGGGCGCACGCAATACGACATCCAGTCAGTCTTTTCGGCTGTGAAACAGCGTTTTGCAGGCTATCCTGGTCTCAAAATCGGGGTCATGGGCTGCATTGTGAACGGTCCCGGCGAGATGGCCGACGCCGACTACGGCATCGTGGGTGCCTCCAATGGCCTCGTCTGCGTCTATGAAGGCAAGAAACGCGTTTCGGAGCCGATGCTCCCTGAGAACGCAATGGACATTCTTGAAAAATTCATAATTCATAATGATGAAACCCTATAAACTTTCATGATCGTGAAACTTTTAACTTCTTAACATCTTAACCTCTTAACCTTCTAACCATAACCCTCAATAACCAATAACCCATAACCAATAACCATTACAAAAAAATGTATATCCTCGGAATAGAATCCTCCTGTGACGACACCTCGGCGGCAGTGATTGAAAATAACGTCATCCTGTCGAATGTGATTGCCAGTCAGAAAATACACGCGGAGTACGGCGGGGTGGTGCCGGAACTGGCTTCCCGTGCGCACCAGCAGAACATCATCCCTGTGATTGACACGGCGTTGAAACGCGCCGGCATCGGTAAAGAGCAGCTCTCGGCCATTGCTTTCACCAACGGTCCAGGCCTTCTCGGCTCGCTGTTGGTGGGCAACTCTTTCGCCAAGTCAATGGCCTACACATTGGGCATTCCGCTCGTGCAGGTCAACCATCTGCAAGCGCACGTGTTGGCGCATTTCTTGGATATGCCTGGTGAGGAAAAACCGAAGCCGCAGTTCCCGTTCCTCTGCCTCACCGTTTCAGGCGGCCATACGCTGCTGTTGCAGGTCAACGACTACTTCGACATGACCAAGCTCGGCGGCACCATCGACGACGCAGCGGGCGAGGCCTTCGACAAGGCAGCCAAGATATTGGGATTGCCTTATCCTGGCGGCCCGGTTATCGACAAATACGCGAAGGAGGGCGACCCGAAACGGTTCCAGTTCGCCATCTCACACCTGCCCGGTTTGGACTATAGCTTCAGCGGGTTGAAGACCTCATTCTTGTATTTCGTACGCGACCAGCTCAAAGAGAACCCGAACTTCATTGAGGAAAACATTCACGATTTGGCGGCTTCGATGCAGTATGCCATTGTCAAGTCTTTGACAGATAAGGTGAAGAAGGCGTTCAAAGAGTGTGATTGCAAGGATTTGGTGTTGGCCGGCGGTGTGTCGGCGAACTCCGGATTGCGAGACGCCATGACCGATCTCGCTCGCCGTTACCATCGCAACATCTTCCTTCCTCCGCTCTCTCTCACAACCGATAATGCAGCCATGGTGGCCGTCTGTGGTTACTTCAAGTACTTGAAAGGTGAGTTTGTGGGGTATGATGTGGCACCCTATAGCAGTTAGTAGTTAGTAGTTGTGGTGGTCCTGATGGGAGCAAGGGTATAGTTGAAACAAGATGTGAATTCGTTGTTTGGTAGTTGTTTTTTTTTTGTATTTTTGCAGGCTTTTTTGCAAATAAAATTATTTACTATATGAAAAAAATATCATTATTCAGTTTTTTATTGATTCTGATTTGTCAGTTGTCTGCCCAACGCGTTTCTGAAAGCCAGGCGACGCTGGTTTGCCAACGTTTCCTGATGGATAAAAACCGTGCGGCGATGGCGGAAAATGTCAAGTTAGCCGAAGTCTATTCGCAGGAGAATGGCGAAACAGCGTTGTACAGATTCCAGTTGCCGGAAACGGGGTTCGTGATAGTGTCCGCATCGCTTACCACTCCTCCCATTCTGGCCTATTCTTTTGACAACGATTTCGAGATGATACCGCCAGTAGAGACTTTCTTCTATCTCTACAAAAGCGAGATTGCTTATGCGGAAAAAGAGCATTGGGATGCTAAACCAAAGGCTGCCGCTGCATGGGAACGCTACCTTTCTGAGGAGTTTGACTCCAAAGGTTACCGTTCCAACGAGGTCGGCCCGTTGTTGACCACCCGTTGGAACCAGAACAAGTACTATAATACATATTGTCCTTGGGATGTGAACTCCGGTGCCTATTACGACTATCGAGTGCCGAACGGGTGCGTGGCGTTAGCTTGTGCGCAGATCATGAACTATCACCGTTATCCGGACCATGGCGTAGGCTCGTCCACGTACATCCCGCAGGGCTATCCGCGCCAGGTGGTTAATTTCAACCAACATATCTACCATTATGACGCCATGTGTGACGAACCGCAAAGTTATGCTAACGAAATTGCCAAATTGGCGTATCATTTCGGTGTGGCCATCCAAATGGGTTATACTCCAGACGGTTCCGGTGCCAACACGGACAAGGCCAAAGAAAAGCTGGTTTCCATTTTCAAGTATGACCAGAATATCGCAGCTTATTATCGCAGCGTTTATTTGGATACCCTGGTGTCGGAATATATCCAGATTCTCAAAAACGAGGTGGACCATCGTCGAGTGGTTTATTATTCCGGTTGTTCGGAAAGTTTCACCAACTGTCATGCATACGTTTTGGATGGATACGACGAGAACGACCTTTTCCATATAAATTATGGATGGGGCGGTGCATCGAACGCTTTCTACGCCATTGATAACTTTGTGGCTGGTGCCGCGCATTTCGACTATGGTTCCGAAGCACTGATCAACATCTATCCGTCTGCGGTGGTGGAAAACCACTATTGCCAGGGACATCAGCGCAATACGGCCAGTTTCGGCTATGTGGCTGACGGTTCCCCCACCACGAAACCCTACCAATCAAACCCCGACTGCTCCTGGATGGTGGCGGTTCCCAGTGCGGATTCCTACAAGTTCTATTTTGACCGTCTGGATCTCAAGGACGGCGATTATGTGACTATTTACAATGGCCCGACTGTGGAAAGCGGGGTGAAAGTGTCTGTGACGGGTAATGTTGTGCCTACACAAGAATATGAAATTTTTGCGGACAGCGTTTTGGTTACATTTGTCGGAAATTCCGATAATACAGACCATTACGGATTCCTGATTTCCTATTCTTCCACACTGCCCGTACGTACCTGTGACAGCTACACCAACTTGCCGAATGTATGGAACGCCACTCTTTCGGATGGCTCGCAGGTGGGCGATAGCTACTTGCCCGAAACCAATTGCACATGGAATGTGACCCACAACTTTATCAGCGGCTATGCTTTCGCTTTCCCGAAATTCAACCTCGGCTATGGGGATTTTGTAGATGTCTATAACAGTGCCACAAATCCGCCAACCTTATACAAACGTTTCGATATCTACGAACAACCCGAAGGCGTTTATACGGTGAATTTCAAGAAGATGCGCGTGAATTTCGTCAGTGACAACTGGGATCAGAGTGAAGGATTCGACATGGAGTTTTACGCTATTGCCTCTGTTGAGGATTATAATGGTGTCGAGGAGTTGACCGTTTATCCGAATCCCGCCACTGACCACTTGACTGTTGAGTTTTCACTGACACAGGCAGAGCAGGTCGCCGCACGGCTTTTGGATCTGACAGGCAAGGTGTTACAGCAGAATGCGATTGAAGGAGTTGCCGGTGCAAACCAGATGCAGTTGAATCTCAATGGCATTTCCCGTGGCCTCTATCTTTTGGAGGTTAATACACCAGAAGGCAAGTCTGTCCGCAAAGTGGTTGTTCAATAGCAGAAAAATACGCGGGCAATGGGCAAACGCGTGCTTATGGCCATGAGTGGTGGCATTGACAGCAGTGTCGCCGCCATGCTGTTGTTAGAGCAGGGTTACGAGCTGATCGGCGTGACCTTCCGCACCTTCGACCAAATTACGGAGAGCTGCATCGCCCGCGAGAAGGGCTGCTGCTCCGTGGATGCCATCTTCGAGGCGAAACACCTGGCCGAAAAACTCGGCTTCGAACACCATATCCTCGATGTCCGCGACCTCTTCCGAAAAACCGTTATCCAGGATTTTATCGACCAATACCTGCAATGCCGGACACCGAATCCCTGTGTGCTCTGCAATCCCATCATCAAGTGGGGTAGGGTGCTGGAGATGGCCGACGAGCTGGGTTGCGACTACATCGCGACTGGCCATTACGCCCGCATCGCGCAATCCAGCGACCGCTATTACCTTCAGAAAGGCGTTGACACCCAGAAAGATCAGACCTATTTCCTTTGGAAGTTGACCTCCGAAATGCTGCAACGGACATTGTTTCCATTGGGCGGCCTCACCAAGATGGAAGTACGGCAGATTGCGGCGGACCACGGCTTTGTGAAGCTCTCGCAGAAGAAGGAGAGCGAGGAGATTTGTTTCGTGACCGATGACGACTATCGCCATTTCCTGCAAGACGAAGTCCCGGATTTGCAGGAACGTATGCCCATCGGCGAGTTCGTGACCACCGATGGAAAAGTGGTGGGGAAGCATCAGGGACTGTACAACTACACGGTGGGGCAGCGCAAAGGGTTAGGCATTGCGTTGGGTGAACCGGCGTATGTGGTGGCTCTGCAGCCCGATACGAACCGCGTGGTTTTAGGCAAGCGGGAGGATTTGCAGCACACCTGCTGCGTCGTTTCCGGCTTGAATATGACGAAATACGCAGACTTTGAGGACGGGATGAAGGTGACCTGCCGTTCGCGTTACCGCAGTGCAGGCACGCCGGCCACGCTCCGCCATCTGAACGATACCTCCGTGGAAGTCTTGTTTGAGGAACCCGTTTTCGCTGTCACGCCCGGACAGAGCACCGTCTTCTATGAGGGCGACGACTTGGTGGGCGGCGGAATCATCGAATCATAACAAAATGAAAATGATGATGTTATGATTTGCCAAAATGCCATTAACTATACATTCCAACAACTTCTTAAAGTCGCATTACCCGGCTTTGATACCTCTTTTTTTAACATAGAAGTCTTGGAATCAGGGTATTGCGTACATTTTGGTCAAGCGTCGATTACGATGCCTCGTATGAATGATGCGCAGTGGCAAGCCTTTTTGAAAGGGGAAATGAAGCCTTGTTTTGTCAATAATGTGGCAGAAACAGGACAGATTCCTTTGTTTGGTCCTGAAGATAATCCATTTGATATCATTACGCCCTCCTTCGCGTTTTTGTCGCGATATGAGGAGTTCTTCTCGGATGAGACCGATGCTCACGGGCGTTTCTCTTATCAAGATAGCCTTGTTCAGAAGTACAATTTAGTAGAGATTCCGATTGTGGATGAGTACGCGATGATTTTGCGCAGGAATTTGTGTGCTTGTTCCCCGGAGATGTTCACGCCATCACCTCGCAAGCCTAAAATCGTGCCCACGCATGACATCGACATCCTGTACCGTTTCAAGAACCGTTTCCAGGCTTGGAAGTCCATTTTCGGGAGAGATATGCTGATTAGTCGGGACATGGTCATAGTTAAACAATCGTTGCAAGAATATCGCAAATGGATGTCAGATGATTTTGAAGACCCTTATATTCAGGCGATTATGGAATTCGCCACGCGGGAGCATGCCGCTGGCCTTGAACCCGTTTTCTTCTTCAAAGCACTATATGAAGGAGAAAATGATGCCACATACGACATCCGCGATGTACGCTTGCAACGGGTATGGGAGCATCTAGACAAAGAGCAAGGGATTATAGGTTTGCACGGTAGTTACGAAAGTGCAGACGAGACAGGGCTTTTGCAAAAAGAGCAGGAACGGTTGGATGAACATTTGGCCCCTTTTGGACGGAATGTCACTTGTTCCCGCCAGCATTACCTCCGAGCCCGTCTCTATATCGATGAATATTTTCTGCATTCACTGGATTTGTGGCGAGATGCCGGCATCACCGACGACTATACCCTCGGTTTCGCCGAGCGGTGCGGCTTCCGTTGCGGCACCTGCCATCCGTACCCGCTCTACGATGTTCGCCACGACAAAGTCACGGACATCATCGAACACCCGCTCATCGTCATGGACGGCACCCTGTTCGACTATATGAAACTCTCCGTGGAAGAGGCTCACACCCTAACGCAACGGCTGAAACAACGCTGCCTTGACGTCGAGGGTGATTTTGTGTTCCTTTGGCACAACCACACGACGACGCGGGAGCTGAAGCCGTATTACGAGGGGGTGTATTTGCCGTTAATTCAGAATTAAGAATTAAGAATGAGGAATTAAGAATGAAGAATGGAAAATGATACGGTCGAAGGACCATTCCCCCCTTTTGGGGGATGCCCGCGGGGCAGGGGGTAAAACAACTTCCTTGAGCAGCCCCGTAGGGGCAAGAGCTCGGTAGCCAGGGGTGAGCGCGGAGAAGACCCTGGGACGAATGACGATGAACGAACGATGAAAGAATGATGAACGAACGATGAAAATATTACATATCATATCAAACGAGAAAGATCGGACTCGTGTGGAACGTGTGGCGAAATATATGCCTGAAACGATTGAGCACCAATACGTGACACCGATAGAGATGGCGGCATATCAAAGCTGTGCCGATGTGATTCATGCGCACCGATGGTTCGGATGCGGGCAGGCGGCGTACACATACGCCAGCGCAAAGCAAATTCCATACGTGGTGGATGTGGCGCAAAGCGATTTGGATTCATATCGTAAGTTATTTGTCTTCAACAAAAAGAATGCAGAGAATGTGCTGTTTGAGACAGCCAGAGTGGTGTTCACCTCTCCATCGCAGGAGGACTTTCTGGCCCAGCACTTGCCTTCTAAAGTAGCAAATACGGTCTTTGCTAAATCCTCTCTCCTGTATGAGCCGTTGGAATCTTCTTGGCTTGAAAATCTTCATATTCATCCCCCTACAGCATTGGTACACATAAAGTTACTCTACGTTGGACCTTTTGTTGAAGAGAGTCGTTTAGATGACATGCTACATGCCATGAAGAAGCTGCAGAAGCGCAACTATCCTGTCGCGTTGACCGCGGTGGAAACTCCGGAAGATGTTGTGGATGGACGTTATCGTCAGAAAATGTTAGCGGATGCCCTCAAGTCAGACTGTTTCAAGACTCTGCAGACGGATTCCTTCGAAGGATTGCGCGACATTTACCGAAGTCATGACATATTGATCTTGCCTCACGCGGAGACTTTGCATCGTTATGCTGAGGCGCTTTCGCAAGGGTTGCCGGTTCTGTACGCTCCGAATGGAATTTGCGATGGTGTTTTCAAAGAGGGACAGGCCGGATACGCAGTCAATCCGAAGAACGCTGATGATCTGGCGAAAACTATTCTGAACGTCAGCGACCTTTTCGGAACCATTGAGCAGCAGATTATGCGTCTTCACCCGCTCGGACTTTTCGACGCGAAAGAGCAAGCCCGCCAATGGGAACATCTATATGAAAATGCCCTTCGATAAAACCTTTAACCCGCTAACCTTCTAATCAATCCTTCTTTACAATCGAGATGTAGGTGTAAATGGGGTAGTGGTCGGAAATGTCAAGGTCGCGGCAAACCGTGTATTGGAAATCGTTGAACTGCTTGTCGTGGGCAATATAGTCAATGCGGTAGGAAGGGAAATCTTTGCCGATATAGGTGGTTCCGGTGCCTTTGCCGCTGCATCGGAAGGCATCTTTTAGGTTGTGCATGATTTTATTGTAGCTGAAGGATGCAGGCGAATCGTTGAAGTCGCCACACAGAATCACCGGATAGGGGCATTCGCTTATATGTTCGTGTACCGTTTTGGCCTGATGCTGTCGCAGCACGTATGCCATGGAAATCTTGTTCGACAGCTTTAGGGCTTTGTTGTTGAATGTGGAATCATAGGAACCCGCCCAAATCGCCTTGCCTGTCTCATAATCGGTGCTGTCTAAATGCATGGAAGCCAAGTGGATGTTGTAAATCCGGATGGTGTCACTGTTGAAACGGATATCCACATACATCGACTTGTTGCTTGAAGAATCGGATGTCTCCACAAAACCACCGTCCACAATGCGGTACTTGCTGAAAATCGCCATGCCGAACTGATAACCTAATTTGTTCTTGTAAGGAAGCAGGATTTTGTGTGTCCGTTCGTTGTCTTTGACATTCAGCGCATTTATGATTTCTTCGGTGGAGCTGAATCCCGATTTTCCCGAATTGTCATAGCTGTATTCTTGAATGCAAAGGATGTCGGGCTTTTCATTTTGCAGGAAATGAATGAACTGTTTGTTCAGTGATTTCTGGTTTTTATCGTATATGTTGAATGCCTTGGCGTTGTAGCTCATCACTTTGAGACAGTTGGTGCATACTTCGGGCTTTCCTGTCCCCCTAAGTTGAAAATGTTTGTCTATATTGTTGACATTCAATAAGATGATGACAACTGGGACTAACGCCCATGTGAAATCCACCACTAACCATATTGCGGTGATAATAAAGTTGAGGATAAGCAGGTAGGGAAACAATAGTCCGCAGTAAGCTATTGTTCTGGAGAATGAGGGCGGGAAAATCTTGGCCAAAAAAGAGAACAACAATGCTATTGCGGACACTATAGTGACCGCAAACAACAAAAATTTCCCTAACGCCTTCAGCCTGTTGCTTTTTTTCTTAGCCATTATTTCTTTGAATAATGAAACAGAAACTCTTTTTCTTCCGAGGAAAGGGAATCGTATCCTTTTTGGGAGATTTTATCCAGAATTTCATCCACCCGCTCTTTTTCTGCCTGACGATTTGCGTTATACTCCTCATCCGAGAGTGGACGGCCGCTTTCTCGTGACACATAATACTTTGATTTCGGGGAGTTTTCCCTGTTTTTGCTGAATGGCCATTTCCAATCGCGATTTCGGTTGGAATGATCCGACATTTTATAAAAGACCTGTTCGCCTTCCCCTCTATTGTTATGTCTTCGCCAAAGAAGGATGAGCAGTATGCCAAAGATCATGCCACCCAAATGGGCGAAGTGAGCCACTCCGTCAGCGGTACCCATCACCCCGTAGAGCAACTCAATGGCACCGTAAAACACCACAAACCATTTTGCTTTGATGGGGAATAGGAAATAGATGTAAATCGGGGAGTTGGGGAACATCATGCCGAAAGCAAGAAGCACTCCGTAAACTGCACCTGAAGCACCGATCAGCACGAAACTGTTCAAATAATTGTCCTGCAATGTCATGGTGACGGCTACAAGTTCGTTCAGTGACTGCGGGTTGTGTTGTAACACGCCATAGTTGTTCTGTAAAGTACTTTGTAACTGCGGGATTTGGTTGTTTTCCACCAAGTGACGGTATGTGTCAATGGAAGGCGCATCTAAAAACTGGTTGAAAAGGGCGATGGCGGGGCCGATTTCAATGAAGGTTATGACGTAATGCGTGAAGGCCGCGCCAATGCCAGTAATCAGGTAATAGATGAGGAATTTCTTGGTGCCCCAGTAGTTCTCCACCGCCGCACCGAACATCCATAAGGCAAACATGTTGAAAAAGAGATGCATGAAGTTGCCGTGCATGAACATGTAGGTGATGAACTGCCACGGGTGAAAATCGGGGGCGCTGATGTAGTGCAGTCCCAACCACTGGTTCAAGTCGCAAATGTGCGCACGGGCGAATACAAAAGTGGCAAAGAAAACCAAAGTGTTGATAATGAGCAGATTCTTCACGCCTTTCGGTAGAATGTTAAATCCGCCTATCCCGATTTGTCCGTTATTCATTTTTTCTCGATTTTCAATTTGTGTTTAAATCTCATCTCTCATCTCTCACGTCTCACGTCTTACGTCTTACGTCTTACGTCTTAAAAAAGCGGCTGCAAAAATAAACAAAAAAAATTACTTTTGCCCTATAAAAGAGTGAGATGCGGTATAATATACAACTTCCTTATAATAAGAGTCTTCGCATTCGTGAGATAGTGTCGGAGTTTGTGTCTCAGGGGCGATTGCCCTCTGTTTCGGACGGGGATTGTCACGATGTGGAGATTGTGTGCCGCGCATTGCAGACCCTTACTGCTGGATTTGTTGAGACGCAAAATTTCGCGTCTCAACAAATGGGGAAACCGTTAGTTCATCCTGTTTTGGTTGATGTGGAGGACTGTGGTGCCGCATATCGGTTTCTGATGCCGCTTCTCGTTGCAACGCCGGGCAGATGGCTGCTTACGGGTACCCCACGACTGCTGCAACGACCGATACAACCTCTGGTGGACGTTTTGCGCGGAATTGGCGCTGATATTGAGAGAGTGGAGGCTGGTTGGTTGATAAAAGGTAAAAACGATATTAATACCGATAACGAATTGGCCTTAACCATCAATGCCGCCAAGTCCTCGCAGCTGGCCTCCGCATTAGTGTTGGCGGCTCCACTGCTGGGTCTCAAAACGCTGTGTCTCGCCACTACGGACATCCCTTCGTTGCCCTATTTGCAAATGACGTTGGCTTGCACCCGCGATTGGCCCGTGACAATTCCGGGGTTGGAAGTTCCCGAAATCCCCATTGGCGCACCCGGCGACTGGAGTGCCGCACTTTTCTGGTTTGCTTATGCCCGTCTGCATCCTGAAAACCAATATTCACTCTCTCCGCTTACCTTGGATTCAGTACAAGGGGATTCGGCTATTGTTCAATGGTTCAGAATGTTAAATATGTCCGTTTCTGGTACGGATACGGAATTTTGTAGAGACGCAAAATTTTGCGTCTCTACACCACCGTGTATTGAAATTCATGCGGAACCTTTGAATGAAATGCCAAAAATGGTTTTGGATGTGCGCAACAATCTTGATACAGTGCCGGTGATGGCGGTGTTGGCGGCACTTCTTCCCGCCGACATTACCTTTCTAAATGTCCATAATCTGCGGCTAAAGGAGTCGGACCGATTGCAAGCAATTGTCTCTCAATTACAACCCTTCGCGGATATTGAATTGAAAGGCGAAGAACTGCATATCGTTGGAAAGGGCTGTCCTGCTGATGCTCGTCCTGTTTTTGACACGCACCACGACCACCGGTTGGCAATGGCCTTTCTGCTCTTCGGACCAAAAGCATCACTAAATGATACTGATTGTTTGCGGAAATCTTATCCCGGCTTGTTGAAGGATTTATCCCATCTTTCGCCCCGGATTGACTAATATGTTGATCCCTTTTGGGGGAATAAATTGTCAGAATTCCACCATTAATTTCACGTTAATCAACCTTCCTGTCAGATAGGTCGGCACCGGTCGCTGGTTGTTGTAGATGTCGGTCACCCACATGTAGGATGACACGTTGTAGATTCCCAGCAAGTTGAAGACCTCCACATAGATGCCGGCGTTCTTGATGCTGCGCAGGAAGGCGGATTTGTGTTTCATCCGGTCGCGGCTTTGCTCCAGAAGCATGAAAGAAAGTCCGAGATCCACGCGGCGGTACCAGGGACTGTTGAAAACGCGCCACGCCGGAGCCATTTTCGGAGGTCCGTAGGGCAGACCGCTTGCAAAGACAAAGTTCAGGTGTACGCGGAACTGCGGGAAACTCGGAATATGGTCTTGGAAGAAAAGGTTGAATTGCAAACGCTGGTCGGTGGGGCGGCGGATGTAGCCGACTTCCGTTTGATTCCCGTCCGCATCAGTCCGGTAGTCTCCAATCACGTCCTCCATGGTTTTCATCACCGACACGGAGAACCATGATTCGAGACCACGAACAAACTCGCCGCTGATGCGCAAGTCAACACCGGTGGCGTAGCCTTTGGCATTGTTCTCACCGCTGTAGATGATTTGAACGTTGTTGACATTGTAGGTGATCAGACGGTCAAGGTATTTGTAGTATGCCTCAGCGGTGAACTTGAATGGTCTGCGCCACAAGTTGAAGCGGTATTCGCTGCCGGCCACCACTTGGGCGGAACGTTGCGAGCGGATGTCGGGGTTGAGCAAGCCGTCCGCGTAGCGCATTTCGCGATAGAATGCCGGCTGGTAATAGAGACCGGAACGGATGCTGAAACGCCAGTCGTGCCGCCATCTCGGTTTATAGACGAAAGCCAGCCGCGGTGAAACGGTGAATTCCTTCGTGTTGTAGGTCCAGAAGTGATAACGGAGACCGCCTGTGAGAGTGAAACGGTTCAGACTGTCGCCGTCAATTTTCCAAGTGTCCTGTATGTAGCCTGTGAACCTCCATGTATTCAATAAGTTATGGGCTTTAAGGTAGTTGCCCTCCCCGAAATCAAGCACTCGGGCAGGGTCATTGGGAACGACGATTTCGCCTGGTATTGTGGGAATGTATGGCAGTGTGAAACCGGATGAGTCGATCATCGTCCACTCATGGATATCATCCTTGATGTATTCGTTTTGTGCTTTTACCCCCCATTCCAAGAGATTGTGGTAGGGCAACTTGTGGGTTCCTTGCAGGTCTGTGGCGGACACCACCGAGGCCAGGTGGTTGCGGGCGTGTTCCAGATAGCTCCCGTAGCCCAACTGGTCACCGACTTCCGCATTTCCATCAGCCCCAAAGCGGATTTCGTTCAGCCAATATTGTGCAAGAATGTCGTAGGTTTCGCTCTCTTTGGCGAAATAAGAGGAAAGAATCAGCCTGATATCATTCTTTTCGTCGGGATGATAACGCAGGGTGAGGCCTCCCAAATAGTTCTGGTAGCGGTCAACTTCCTGTCCCTCATAAAATGCACGCAGCATCTCGGCATCGCCGACAGATCCGAAACGGGTGCTTACACTGTCAGGTTGGAAAAGATAGTAGTTGTAAGACAGGTTGCCAAGGAAACTCAACGACAGTTTGCGTGTGAGGTCCCATTTCAGCAGGAATTGCGAATCGAAGAAGCGGGGCTTGTAGTTGCCCGATGTTTCCATGGATTTCAGCAAGTAGGCGTTTGACTTGAAGCGTAAGCCGATGAGGAAGGAAAAATTGTTGACCTTGCCCTCAGCGTGGGCTGTGGCACCGAGGAGGCTGGCAGAAACGGAGCCTCCGAAGCGTGTGGGCTCTTTGTAGGTGACATCCAGCACAGAAGACATCTTGTCACCGTATTTTGCGTCAAATCCGCCGGCTGAGAACGTCACATTCCCGGTGAGGTCGCTGTTGATGAAACTTAGGCCTTCCTGCTGGGCGTTGCGCACGAGGAACGGGCGGTAAATCTGAATGCCGTTCACGAAAATAAGATTCTCATCGAAATTGCCGCCGCGAACGTTGTACTGCGAGCTGAGTTCGTTATTCGAAGCGGTTCCGGGCAGCATCTTGATGAGCGACTCCATGCCGCCGGTGGGGGAGGGGAGCTGGAAGGTCAGCTTCGGGTTCACCTGCACGTATCCCAGAGCACTTTTCTCGCTCTTGATAACCACCTCTTCCATAATGTCACCCGTGATGTGCAAGATGACATTGACAGTCGCAGTTTCTTTAGGCTTCAGATGGAAGGAAATCAGCGTGTCTTGACAACAAAGAGATTGGAAATGCAGCTTGATGTCGCGGTTTGAAGGAACGGAAATGCTGAACTGGCCATGAACATTGCTGATTGTCTGCTGGTCGAAATCTGTGCCCCGGATAACGGCGTTTTCAATCGGCTCGCCGGAATTATCCAAGACCACTCCCTTCACAACAGCGTTTTGCGCAATACAAAATACTGAGCATAAGAATGTTATAATAAAAAGGAGAATGTTCCGTCTCAATTCAAACATAGGTACACAATACGTGTAAATGCACTTTTTATTGTGTTTAAGAAAAAAAAAACTGCTGTATGGAAACAGCAGTCCTTTTTTTTGTATCAACAGGAAAGATTATAAAATACCTTTCTCGCTGGCTTCAATCAGACATTGATAGATGCCTTTCTTGTTGATGTTGCGCATACCGTGTGCGGAGACCTTGAGGTAAATCCACTCGTCCAGTTCAGGAACATAGAACTTTTTGGTATGCAGATTGGGGTTGAATTTCCGTTTCGTTTTGATGTTAGAGTGAGAAACATTGTTACCCACAATCGCTTTTTTCCCTGTGATTTCGCAAACTCTTGACATTGTTATCTTCTTTTAATTGTTATACTTGCACTTCAAATTTTTGAGCGGCAAAAATACACTTTTTTTTGATATAAACAAGTTTAAATATTCCACTTTTTTCTTCTACGGATAGAGAGCCTACTGCCAACAACCATATCACTCCACCGACACTGATTTCGCCAGATTTCTCGGCTTGTCCACATCGCAGTCGCGGATGACGGCCACATGATAGGCCAACAGCTGAAGCGGCACGGAGGCTACCAACGGGGTGAGCAATTCTTCGGTTTTGGGTATTTCAATGCAGAATTTTGACATTTTCTTGACATCCACATCGCCTTCTGTCACCACGGATATGATGGTGCCCTTGCGTGCGATGATCTCTTGCACGTTGCTGACCACTTTGTCGTAAGTCTCCTGTTCGGTGGCGATGACAATGACGGGCATCGTGGTGTCAACCAAGGCGATAGGACCGTGCTTGATTTCAGCGGCGGGATAGCCTTCCGCATGGATATAGGAGATCTCCTTCAGTTTTAGGGCGCCTTCCAATGCCACAGGATAATTCACACCGCGTCCGAGGAACAAGGCGTTGGGCTTGGTCGCCACATATTGGGCTATGCGCTGAATATGCTGCTCCTGCTCCAACACTTGGCTGATTTTGTCGGGGATGGACTCCAAGTCGCTGATTAGCTGGTGATAGTGGGATTTGGAAATGGTGCCTTTCTTGTTGGCAAGGCTGAGAGCCATAAGTGTTAGCACGGTGACCTGAGCGGTGAAGGCTTTGGTAGATGCCACGCCGATTTCTGGTCCCGCGTGGGTGTAGGAGCCGGCCATGGTTTCGCGTGCCAAAGTGGAACCCACCACGTTGCAGATGCCGATGACCGTTGCGCCATGTTTCTTGCCGATTTCGACGGCAGCGAGTGTGTCTGCGGTTTCACCCGACTGTGAAATGGCAATCAACACATCGTCCTCATTGATGATTGGGTTGCGATAGCGGAACTCGGAGGCATACTCCACTTCCACGGGGACGCGCACAAGACTTTCGAAAATGTACTCGGCAACCAGTCCCGCGTGCCACGAGGTGCCGCAAGCCACGATGATGAACCGCTTGGCATTCAGCATCTTCTGCTCGTATTCGATGATGCCGCCGAGGGAGACCACGTCCTTTTTCAGGTTGATGCGGCCGCGCATACTGTCGCGCACGGCTTTGGGTTGCTCGAAAATCTCCTTCAGCATGAAGGTGTCGAAACCGCCTTTCTCCAGTTGTTCCAGCGTGAGCTCCAGCTTGTGGAAAGCGGGGCGTTTGAGCAGATGCCGCTGGTCGTTAATGTTCTTGATTTTGATGGGTTGTCCCAGCCGAAGGACACCCACATCGCCGTCATCCAAATAGACGACATCCTGGGTGAATCCTACGATGGGTGCTCCGTCGGAAGCGACAAAGAATTCGTCCCCTTCTGTGCCGATGAGCAGAGGGCTGCCCTTCTTCGCGACCACCAGTTGGTCTGGGTTGTCAACGGAGAGGATAGCCAGAGCGTAGGTGCCTTCCACCATACTCAATGCAAGCATTACGGCATCGGGCAAATCCAAGTTCTCTTTCTGTTGCACGCTTTTGATCAGATGGACCAGCACTTCCGTGTCGGTTTCACTTTTAAAGACATAGCCATCGGCGATAAGTCCTTTCTTCAGACTGAGATAGTTCTCGATGATGCCGTTGTGGATCAGGGCGATAGAGCCGTCTTCAGCGATATGCGGGTGTGCGTTCTCCTCGTTCGGCTCGCCATGTGTGGCCCAGCGGGTATGTGCGATGCCAGTGTGTCCGTGAGTGTCTTTTGTTGAGCAATAGCTGTCCAGCTCGTCCACACGTCCCTTTTTCTTATACATTTGTATGGTGTTGCCCTGCATCAGGGCCACTCCCGCGCTGTCATATCCGCGGTATTCCAGTTTCCGCAACCCCTCGATGAGAATCGGGTATGCGTCTCTGTTTCCTAAATAAGCTACAATTCCACACATAATGGTAAGATTTTATGTTTTTTTAATATTTCGAATAGGTGATTTCAAGGCGAAGCCGTGACGGGGAAGTCGGGTCTGTGCCTTCAAATATGAGCCTGTTAGGGCGTACTGCAGAACCACGTGCGAGAAGATACACGGAATTGGACCAGTCGTTTTGCTGCAGTATAAGCTGTTGTACGTATTTGGTGATTCTGAAGCGGTATTCAGACTTGGAAGCGTCGTAGGTGCCTCCAAAATAGTTGATGCTGGTGTAATAGTCGTCATCAGGCAAGAATCGGGTCGCGTTGTCTGATTTGCGGATTCCTTGCAGGGTTAGCGAGTTAGGCTGGGTATAGATTCTTTCATCTGGATCGGCGTTTGTGACAACCAGCTCCGCACGGTGGATGACGACTCTGTTGTCGTATTGGGCAAAGGCGTTCTCCAGATAGGGGAAAGTGATAGTTGTCTTAACACCACCTCCTCCTTGAACAAACAACACCTGCTCACCTAAAGACGTTTGTCCTTGCAACACTTCCTGAATGAAGTCCGTGTTTACAGACATGGAGTAAGCATGGTCGAAGTGCGTAAACCGGACACAGTTTTCGGAACAGGCGAATGTGTAACGTTGCGGCTGCCCATCTTCATTATGATAATAAAGTGTCATGCCGCTCAACGCGCTGTTCATGTTCGTTATCAGCATATAACCGTCATTCCCTGTGTGTGATATTGCGTTGATATACAATCCTTTGAAGAAATCCTTGAATCTGTTGTTAAGGTCATTCTGGTGGTTGAGCAGATATTGGCCGAACTGGTCGGAGAGTCGTACTCGCAGGTGTGCGTTGAGCACGCTGGTGTCCACCACAACTGAGGAATTGGGTCTGATTGCATAGCCTGTAAGGTTATAGTTGAGAGGGGTGGGGTCGAAGCTTGCAGTGCTGTTCTGAAAGTATTTCGTTTGCGAATCCAGGGCTTCGTTTAGTTGGTGAACCCGGATTCCAACGTACGAGTTTGTGTCACCGTAGTAACCGGACAATTGCAATGTCAGGATGAGGGAGTCAACGACCGGGTTTGTGCCGAAATTGACGGCGGATCCGCTGAGCGACAGTTGGGTGAAGATGCCGGCACTGCTTTTCCCGAACACGGGGTCATAGATGTGCCCGAGAATGTTGGCAGAGGTGTTGGTGGTGTTTATGGTGTCTTCCAAAATGGAAAACGCCTGCAGGGTTATGGTGTCTGTGAACTCCGTGTCCACAAGGTTGCCAAGGATGTCCTCGCCGATGCTTGTATGCTCATCTTTGCAGGAGAGGAGCAGGATGCACGTTAGGAGCACTAAGGTGCATGTCAATAATTTTTTCATTAAAAAGATTCGTTTGCGTTGGAAGCCAGAAGTTCATCGTAAAATTCATCGTACATATCCACGTAGTTGTCGTCGTCGGGATGTTGGAGTACGGGCTTGCCGGATTTCTCGACGTAAGTGAGAAGTCTTTTCTTGATGTCTTTCGTGAGGGCTATACCGTCTGAATAGTCAATGGCAGCTTGGATGATTTGGTCGTAGCCGGGTTTGCGGAAATGCTTGAGTCCGGCAGTAGGGATGTTGGTTTGTTTGAGCTTTTTGGCGAAATTGGCCGAGAACTTGTCGGGGAATTCGTCAGGCATGATGGAGAAGACAACCTGCGTGCCTTGCAGCAGGGGGTCGTCCTTATAGACGGTTTTGACAAAGAGCGGCACCAAGGCGGAAATCCAGCCGTGACAGTGGATGATGTCGGGATCCCATCCCAGCTTCCTGACGGTCTCGATGACACCTTTGGCATAAAAGATCGCCCTCGAGTCGTTGTCTGCATAGAAAACACCTTCAGCATCGTAATATTGGGTCTTCCGTTTGAAGAAGTCCTCGCTGTCTATGAAATAAATCTGCATGCGGACATTTTGCAGAGAAGCCACCTTGATGATCAACGGGTGGTCGGTGTCCTCAATAATGATATTCTGTCCGGAAAGTCGGATGACCTCGTGCAGCATGTGCTTGTGGTCGTTCACGCAGCCGAATTTCGGCATGAACGTGCGGATTTCGTTCTCTCTCTCCTGTATTCCTTGTGGCAGAAACCGGCAGATATTGGAGATGTACCCTTCGGGAAAATAGGGATATATCTCGGGTGTGATGAATAAAACCTTCTTCTGAGCCATTATAATATTTTTAGTCGGCAAATATACGATTTTTTTAGACATAAAAAATTTTTTTTTGAAAGTGATACACCGTATCAAAAAAATTGTATTTTTGCCGCGCCATTTGCCCAGGTGGTGGAATTGGTAGACACGCTACTTTGAGGGGGTAGTGGGAAGACTCCCGTGCAAGTTCGACTCTTGTCCTGGGCACCAACAAAAAAACCGTTCTGATGAACGGTTTTTTTGTTGTTTCAAGGTTCAAAGTTCAAAGTTCAATGTCTGTTGGCGGAGATGTGGTGCGCTACGTCTCTATAAATCAGAAATAGACACAATTCTCCGCAGTCCTTCCAACACCGTTTCGCGGTTTGTGCCGATGTTCATCCGCATGAACCCTTCGCCCTCCGCACCGAAGTCCGTGCCGTTGTTCAGACCCACTTTGGCATCATAGACTAACTTGCGGACTAACTCTTTCTGCGGGAGATTCCAAGCGCGGAAATCCATCCACAGCAGAAAAGAGGCCTCCGGACGCATGAAGGTGATTTCCGGGCAATGCTCTTCCAGATAAGCCTCCGCAGCGTCGATGTTGCCTTGGAGATACTCCAATAGCTGCCGCAGCCACTCCTCGCCGTGCGCGAAGGCGGCCTCTGCCGCGTAATAGCCGAAGATGTGCCCCAATGACAGTTCGTTGTGGTCGAGGAAGCCGAAGAACTCCTTGCGGATGTTCTCGTCAGATACATAGCATACCGACGATGCCAGCCCCGCCATGTTGAACGTCTTGCTTGGCGCGAAGAAGGTGATGGAATTGTGCTCCGCGGCTTCTGAAACGGTTGAGAATGAGGTGTGCCGGAACTGCGGGTAGGTGAGGTCGGCGTGGATTTCGTCGGAAATGACCAACACGCCTTTGCGCAGGCAGATGTCGGCCACCTGCGACAATTCCTCTTTCGTCCATACCGTGCCGCCGGGGTTGTGCGGATTGCTGAGGATCAGCAATTTGCATCCATCAGCTTTGCGCTCGAAATCGTTGAAGTCAAAGGTGAAACGGCCGTTTTCCGTCTTCAACGGACAGCTCACGAATACTCTTCCCGTGCGATGCGGCACGTTGATGAAGGGGGGATAGACGGGCGTGGTGATCAGCACTTTGTCGCCCGGTCGCGTGAAGGTCTGTAGCGCGAAGGCAAAGCCCTGCACAATGCCCGGTACGAAACGCATGCGGTTCCATTTCGTGGCGATGCCGTAACGTTTCTGAAACCAGTTCAGCACGGCCATTTTGTATCCGTCGGGCGCGAAGGTGTAGCCCAAAACCTCATGCTCGCACCGCTTCCTTATTGCCTCCAGAATGAAATCCGGAGTTTTGAAGTCCATGTCCGCCACCCACATCGGCAGCAGATCATCCGTCCCGAAAACCTCCGGGGTCATGTCGTGTTTCACGCAGAATGTGCCCTTGCGGGGGGCGATTTCGTCGAAGTTGTACTTTTTCATAATGTAGAATGAAGAATGAAGAATGTAGAATGTAGGATAAAAAGTTATAATTTTTTTAGTTTTTTTTACAGTATAATAATAATGTTTGTTGGACGTTGTGGGTTGTATGTTTAACAAAATAAATATTATAATGAAAACAGATAATGTGATTTTGACTAAAAGTAAAGCGTTTGCGCTTAGGGTCATTGGACTGTACAAGTATTTGCGTTCTGAGAAAAGGGAGTATGTTATGTCTAAGCAAATTTTGCGGAGCGGAACAAGTATTGGAGCGAACGTAAGAGAAGGAAATCGTGGTCAGACGAAGCCTGATTTTATTACGAAGATGAATATAGCGTTAAAAGAGGCGGATGAGACATGCTATTGGCTTGAACTTTTATTTGAGAGTGGGTATCTCGGTAAAAAAGCCTTCGAAAGTATGTATGAAGACTGTACAGAACTTGTTCGAATCCTTTCTTCTATTATAATTTCAGCACGAAAAAAACAATAATATTCTTCATTCTACATTCTTCATTTTACATTACGGTTATATGCTCTTTCGAACTCTGTTCGGGCAATAAGTGACCGTCCCAACGTCGCCTCGTCGGCGTATTCGAGTTCCTCGCCGACACCGATGCCGCGCGCGATGGTGGTGATGGTCGGGACTTTGTCCTGGATGTTCTTGTAGATGAAGAAATTGGTGGTGTCGCCCTCTACGGTGGCGGGCAAGGCAAGGATGACCTCCTTCACTGGCTCGTGCTCCACACGGTCGAAAAGCTGCTGGATGGTAAGTTGTTGGATGCCAATGCCGTCCATCGGGGAGATGACCCCGCCCAAAACGTGATAGACCCCTTGGTACTGGTGCGTGTTTTCGATGGCGATGACATCGCGGATATCTTGCACCACGCAGATGACCCCGCCGTCACGTTTGGGATTGGCGCAGATGTCGCAGATCTCGTGGTCGGAGATATTATAGCACCGTTTGCAGAAAACCACCTCGCTTTTCAACTTGTTGATGCGGTCGGTGAGCAGCGTCACGTTGGCTTCGTCCTGCTTGATGAGATGCAGCGCGAGCCGCAAAGCAGAACGCTTCCCGATGCCGGGCAGCTTCGAGATTTCATTGACAGCGTTCTCTAAATTCTTGGAATACAAGGAAATCATTCTTCTTCGGGGTCAAAAACGAGAGTGGTAAAATGGGAAAGGTCGAAAATTTCGTTAGCTGTTTCACAGAGCTGTTCTGCGGTGATGCTCTCGATGGTGCTGATGTCTTCATCCATGGTGGATACCTCGTCGTAAAACAGGGCTATGTGCCCGGCGGCAAGGAGCTCGTTGAGTTTGCTCTCCTGCGCAAGCGCAAGCTGTCCGATATATTGTTTCTTGGCGTAGTAAAGCTGCAATGAACCTAATTTTTGCCGCTTCAATTTCTCCAACTCTTTGTGTACCAGATTCAAGCAGTGTTCTCGCTCATGGGCATCGCAACCGTAATAGATGGAGAAGAGGCCACAATCGGAGAAGGGGTTGAAATAAGACTCAATGGTATAGGCGAGACCTTTTTTCTCGCGAACACTCATGTTGAGGCGGGTGTTTTGCCCTTGTCCTCCCAAGATGTTGTTGAGCAGCATGAACGGGATACGCTTGGGGTGGCGGATATCGTAGGCCGGTGTACCGGTAAGCACATTGGTCTGTGAGGTGCATTTGCGCACGCTCCGGGTCTGAGGCCGGTAGTCCTGAAAAGGAATCCGTTTGCGGCTGCCTTGTGTCATGCTTCGGCTGCCGAAATGTTTTTCGCAGAGCCTCACCAATTTTCCTGTGTCAATATTACCTACTGAAGCTAAAACTACGTTTTCCAAAGTGTAATTCTTGGCGATAAAGTCCATAATATCCTCACGGTGAATGTTTTGCACGCTTTCTTTGGTGCCGAGGATGGTCTTCCCCATGTCGTGCCCGTGGAACATTAAAGATTCGAAATCATCGAAAATCAGCTCTGAGGGACTGTCATTGTAGTAGTTTATCTCTTCGAAGATGACTGTTTTTTCTTTCTCCAGTTCCTTCTGGGGGAATTTGGCATGGAAGAAAATGTCGGCGAGGAGTTCAACGGCGCGTGGATAGTCAGGGGAGAGAAACGAGGTGTAGAAGTCGGTCTCTTCCTTGGAGGTGCTGGCGTTCAGGTCACCGCCAACATTTTCCATACGGTTGATGACGCGGTAGGCATTGCGCTTTTCCGTGCCCTTGAAGATGGTATGTTCCACAAAATGCGCAAGTCCCGGATGTTGTCCGGGCTCGTCGCGGGTCCCGGCATCAATGAGGATGCCGAAGTGGGAAATGGGGGACGCGGTGGGGATGTGCAGCAGCCTGAGACCGTTACGCAGTCTTATAACACGGTGCGGCATGGATCTACAGTGATGGTTTGGATAGTGTTTATAATATCTTCACTGTAAGGCACTTGGACGCGGATGTAGTTATCCGTGAAACCGGAAAGCATGTCGTCGTTCACCTGCGATTCTACCAGAACAGGACGTTCCTGTCCGGCGCACTGTTCGTAGAAGGCGCGTTTCTTCTCGTTGGAGAGGGCGATGAGACGTTGGGTGCGTTCTTCCTTGATTTCCTCGGAAATCTGGTTCTCCATGATGTTGGCAGCGGTGCGGGGACGGCGCGAATAGCTGAAAACGTGCATATAGCTGATGGGCTGCTCCGACAGGAAATTGTAGGTTTCCTCGAACTCCTCGTCGGTTTCACCCGGAAATCCGGTGATGACATCGCATGCGACACATGCATCGGGCATCAGCTTCTTGATTTTCTGGACCTTTTCGGCATATTGGGCAGAGGTGTAGCGGCGGCGCATCTCGCTGAGGATGCGGTCGCAGCCCGACTGCAACGGCAAGTGGAAATGGGGCATCAGGATGTCGTTCTTGGCCACTAACTTGATGATGTCATCGGTGAGCAATTCGGGTTCGAGGGAGGAAATGCGCACGCGCTCAATGGCTTTCTGCTTGACGATGGCCTTGATGAGTTTCGTGAAATCTTCATTGGTGCCGCGTCCGAAGTCGCCGATGTTGACGCCGGTGAGGTTGACCTCATGCACGCCTTGGTCGGCAATTTCTTTGATGTTCTTGAGCACGCCTTCGATGGTGTCGCTGCGGCTTTTTCCTCGGGCAATCCACACTGTGCAGTAAGTGCAGTGGGTGTTGCAGCCGTCTTGGATTTTGAGGAACGAGCGGGTACGGTCATGGATGGAATAGGTGGCGAAGAAGTTGGGGGTAGGTTTCACTTCGCGGGTGGCCACATAGTCCACGACGCTCATTTTGTTGCTGCTGCCGAAGACTTTGTCCACGCCGGCCCAACGTTCAAGCAACTCAGGCTTGAGGGCTCCGTAGCAGCCGATGAGCATGATGGCAGCCAACGGATTTTCGCGGTGGAGCTTGGAAACCAAGTTACGGGTCTTCTTTTCAGCAGATCCCGTCACTGCACAGGTGTTCACAATAATGATTTCGGGGACACCCCCCTGTGACCAACCGCGCTTTTCCAGCTCTGCCGCAATTGATGACGACTCGCTGAAGTTCAGCTTGCATCCTAATGTGTGAATTTCAAAGTTTTTCATTATAACTGATTTACTATAATCCTTTAATCATTACCGATTGTTGCCCCAAAAACCCAAAATCACCTTTTGGCAATCATTATTCACCCCTCATTGTTTATTGGTTTTTGTTTTAACCATTTTATTGTCAGGTGTTTACGAGTGATTGGCTGGTGAAACAAAGAGCAAAAATCAAGCGTACAAAGATACTCTTTTTTTATGAAAGTCGGGAATTTAAAATTTTAGGTCTTACGCCTTTGGGAATAATGGTTAGAAAATAGACTAAAACGATTCATGGTCCATGTTTTTGTAATGAAACAAAGACATGGACCATGAATTTTCTGTTGACAAAGGTATGTCAGCGTAAAAACCGCATACTTATGAAAAATGTCATTCTTTCAGGATTTTCACGCCTCTCACTGCCCAACGCGTGCCGTCAGCTGTGCCGTTCTTGTGGTAGCGCAGCGCAATGCGGAATTTCTGGTTCCCAATAGCACTCAAGTTCAATCCGTTGCTTAATCCGAAGGCTGTCGGATAGTTGTTCAGGTTCGGATTGAAGGCTGTCCAGTCGCTTTCGTTGAAATCCCCGCCGTTATAGGTTGTGGAATAATAGACTTGGTAGTAGGTCGCCGGACTGCCGCCCACATTGTTCTGGTGGTCGAGGTAGAGCAGGGCGTTGCCAACATCTCCTGCGTTGATTTCCGGGGAGACGAGCCAGTCGTCGCAGTTTTCTGTGGTGGTGTTGTGATAGACGAAATTGTTGCCGCTGTAAGCCTGGAATTTCCACGACTGATTGTCGGGATACTGCGACCATCCGCCGGAGGTGAAGCTGTTCGCGTCAAATGTGAGGTTTGCAAGCGTCTCAATTTGCGGGGCAGTGTAGAATTGGATGTCGTTTTTAGTACGCAATGTGAGTTGGTACGTGGAGTTATAGACACTCAAGATGCCATAAAGGGTGTATTCCTTGCTGGCATCAATGATGGTGTTGCGGAAATAAGCGTAGTTACTGGTACGCACCGTCAAACTTGCACCGTTGAACGTGACGATTCGGTCGGTGGTGAAGTCGTTATTTGACAAAGGAAGTCCGTTGTCAGCGGCATCGAATTTGCAACCTTCAATTTTTACCAGACAGTTCACGTTTTCAGCAGAGAGATCGCTGGAACTCTTGATTTCGATGGGATGTGCCACCAACGGGTTGTTCAGGTCAGGCAGTCCGTCTTTGCTCAAATAGCGGTCGAGTGCGGCGGGAGCGATGCGTCCCACCGAACCTTGGTAAACCCAGCCGATTTGATACTTGTTGTGATAATCCCCCACAATCAACCCGGAGCAGTTCAGATAGACCGTTTGCCCCACGGGATATTCGTTGTAGAGGCTGGAACGGTCGATGGCGATTTCGATGCCGCCGGTTTCGTCTTGGATGGTGAGATACTTGTAGCAGTTGCCACCTTCGTCCGAACTCACCACCACGGCCTTCACGATGAACTGCTCATCGTATCGGCAGATGGAGTCTTGTGTGCCGTTGCCTAATGACGGGTGCTTCGCCTTGATGTCGGCGATGGTTTTGTTGGCGGCGGGCCCGTCATACGCGGGAGCGATCAACTCGGGCTCCTCCCAGCGGTTGCAGCCGACGAGAATGGTAGCGATTAGGATTGCGATTGTCGTTATTTTTTTCATATTTGTTTGGTTTTTTTTTGTTCTGACCCCACACTGCGGCTATCGCCTTGTGTGGGGTTATTGGCACTTCGTGCGTTTTGCCTCTTCGAGGCTGCTCAATGAACGATGTTTATTATATTGGGCCTTTTCGTATAAACTGCTAACTACTAACTGCTAACGCTATTGCACCAGCCCCGTGATTTTGATGTCCGACAGGTACCAGGCGGATGTGGCGGAGGTGGTGTGGAACATCAGGCGGAAATTGGTGGACTGGGTACCTTCGGGGAGCTCAGTGCTGAAGTTATTGGAGGCGGTTTGTCCTGATGCTGCGGAAAGGTTGAACGGAATCCATTGGGTGGTGTGTACATCACCGGTGTAGTCGAGCGTGTAAAAGCACATCAAGGTGTTGGGATCGAAGCCTTGCGGGGCACGGTGCGTGAAACTCAGCTCGGGACTGTTGATGTTGTCCAGGATAATGGCCGGGGAAATCAAGTATTTGTCTTGATTTGCTACAGGAGTGATGTAGAAGCCGCTGAAGCTGCTGTTGACCATCGTCTGCCAGTCGTTACCAGTGCCGGTCTGGCTCCAACCTTCGTTGAAAGCATTGGCGTAGTTGACGCTGAATACGGTCTGCCGCTCCACGGGAATGGTGAATCCCACCAAATCGCCAGGATTGTTGATGACGATTTGCACGTAGTTGTTGTAGCGGGTGAGGATGCCGGTGATTTCGCCAGTACCCACGGGCAGTGTTTCGTTGGCGAAGGTGGCGTAATTGCTGGTTCTCATTGTGATGGTGGTGCCGTCAGACATCTTGATATCGTGACTGGTGGCCGCGCCGGGATCAGAGAAAGTGGCGATTCCGCCTTCCACGAAGGTGGCCCCTATAAGACGCACCCGCCGGTTGTAGTTGGTCGCCGGAATGTCATTGGCGGAAGGGATGGTGGTCATGTCGATGGGGTTGAAGCCGCCCGTGGGAGCACCGTCGGGGAAGATGTAGAGGTAAGTCTTGAACGACGGGATAGCCTGCATGGAGCCATTGGCCCAAAGACCGAGCTGTGGCAATTTGCGGTAATCGCCCAGCACAAGTCCGTCACATTTCACATAGAGTTTCTGCCCGATTTTGTACTTGTTGTACAGAGCCTTGTTGTCAATCTTGATCTGTATGCCGCCGGTCTCATCCTCGATGTTCAGGTACTTGTAGTTGTTGCCCCATTCATCGGATGTGGTGACATACCCGCAGATGATGATGTTGGACCCCATGGGGATGGAGTCGAAGGAATCCTCCGAGCCGATGTCATGCATGGCGAGCAATTCGGCAATGGTGGTGTTCGCCTCCCCGACGAAGGTCGGCATGGGGGCTACATCGGGCTCCAGATTACAGCCGGTAAGGATGGTTGCGAGTGCAATTACTATTATCGCTATTTTTTTCATATTGGTTATTTTTTTCTTTTGGTGGAGCCCCACATTGCGCTCCGCTTATGTGGGGTTATTAGCACTTCGTGCGTCTTGCCTCTTTGAGGCTGCACAATGAATTATTTTTTCATAGCCTACATCTGGAAGTTGATTCCCAAATAGAACGTGGTTCCGAAAGCGTAATAATACTTGTTGGCGTATTTGTTGACGTTGTAATTGGTATAGTCGAAGCGGTACTGCTCCCACGCGGTTGTCACCAGTTTCTTGTTGTTCAGCAGGTTGGTGACACTGGCGTTGAAACCGATGTTGTATTTGTGCTTAATACGCCACGACTTGCTCACGGACACGTCCATCGTGAACTGTCCTTTCAGGCGGGTCTGGTCGGCAACCTGATGATAGAGTTCGGAGTTCTCGTCCAGAGAGCCGCGGGCAGTGCTTGTACGGCGTTCGGGATTCAAGTCGCAGTAAATCTTATCAAACCAGTTGCAGTTGATGTTCACCCACCAGTAGTCGTAGTTGAACTTGAGTCCACCGGTGGCGGCCACTTGCGGCGTGCCGGCCACATGGAAGTTCTTCCAATAGACCGTGCGCTCCATCTGACCGTCGAAATCGACACCGTTCTCGGCATTCATCGTCACGTGGGCGCGATCGGTGTAACGGTAGTCAGCCCATGTGCCCGCCAAAATCAGCGAGAACATGCTGCCTAACTTGATCTCAGCACCGGCTTCCACACCGACATGCAGCTCGTCAATACCTGAGATAGCATAGTTGACCATACTCGACATGTCATCGTTGTAGAAGCTGATCAGCCGTGTGGAATTGTTGATTTTCGTGCCGAAGACGGTTGCACGCATCTTGATTACCGGATAGTTGAGCACGTATGAGAGGTCGCCGGAAAAGACCGTTTCGTATGTCAGGTTTTCAACGAATTTGTTGTTGATACGAGGTGAGAGGAACGAATTGAGGATGTTCGGTGACTTTGTTTCACCCAAACCATTGAGCACGATGTAGTTACGTCCGTTGATTTTGTAGGTGACACCGGCTCTCGCGCCGTTGTCCATGTAGGTGCGCATCGCAGAGCGGCCAAATGAATTGTCGGGGAAGCGGCCGTTCTGCATGTGACCGTAACGCCACAGCTCCGAAGCGCCGAACTGAAGCCCGAAATAGAAATCCCAGTGATTATAGGTGGCCTTCACCATGCTCCAGACTTTCTGTTTGAAGACGTGGTAGTCGTAGTTGTAGCCGAAAATGTCGCCTTCGTGGAGCGAGTCGCCGATGTGAAGCAGGTCATTGTACTGCACGTTCTGGTCGGCGGGGAAGTCGCCTTCGGAGAACTTATCGACATCAAGCCAGTAGGCACCACCGAGCAAGTCAGCGATGGTTTTGTAGTTGTGTTGTTTGAAGTGGCTCACGGAGGCACCAGCGTAAAGTTTCCAGTGCTCGTTGATGGACCAGTTCAGGTTGGTGCTCACACCGCCCGTCAGCTGGTCGTAACGGCGGTTCTCCACCATGTATTGGGCACGTTTGTTTTGCAGCGCGGCCGTCTGGTTGACGTTATAGAGGTGATCCCAGTTGATTTGGGTGTAGCTTTGATCGTTGTTTTGCCACAAAGCCAGCACAACGTAGTAGGCTTGTGCCGTGTCCTTGCCGTCAATCTGGTAGCTCGGCAGGTAACGGTAATAGTCGGGACGTGGGTCCTGGGCATCATACCAGTTGAGGGAGGTGGTATTGTTGAATCCGAAGGAGAGTCCTGCGGTGGTCTGCACGTTGATCTTATTGTTTGCGGAGTTGTAGTTGTGCGTTAGCAGGAAGGTGGGCTCGCATTGCGTGCGCACACGGGCGTTGCGCTGTTTGCCCTGATACCAGCCCCAGTTGGCATTATAGTAGTTGTTGCCTAAAAGGTCGTATGCTTCTTGCACGGAGTTCGACTGCATGCCGCGTTGGATGTAGGAGGCGAAGGCCGCGAGGTTGAGCCAATGTTGGGAGTTGATTTTCTTCTCGGCAGCCACGAAGCCTGCAAAACCCGTGTAGGATGTGCCGTCCACGTAGGCCAGCTCATTGCCGAAACGTGCTGACAAAGAGCCGGTGAATGCCCATCCCTTGGGGGTGAGACCGGTGCTGCCCGTCAGCATCATGCGGTTGGTGTAAGTGCGGTTCGAAAGCGAGTAGGTGGCGCGCACCTGCTTGCGAAAGTTGCTGGCCCGCAGGTTGTAGTTGCTGACCCCGCCGATATCACCGAAGTCGAAAGTCGCCATGTTCAGAGCAGTGATGTTTTCGGGATAGCGGAAGATGTGATTCAAACCGCCCCACTGCGAGAAGTTCGCACGGCCCGTCACCATGTTGTTCATCTCATAGCCGTTGGCGAAAACGCCCTGATAACGGTTGTCATAACCGCGCATCCGGAAATAGGCGATGCTGAACGTGTAGGAGGTGTTGTTGGTATAAACATCGGCACTGCTGTGCAGCAGGCTCGGCACATACTGCCCACCACCGTTGTCGATGTCATCGTCATCCGAGTCCTCGTTTACAACGGTGGTGTTGTCCGCAGGGTTCTCTCCGTCAACCGTGACCTCCGTCTTCTGTTTTTTCTTGCCCTTCTTTTCCGTTTTGTTCTCCTGCGCAAAAACGCTGCCGCAGAAGAAGAGGGCTAAAACCGTCAATAGTATAACTTTCCGCATATTATTGGAGTTTGGATTATACAATTAATATGAAACGGCAAAGGTATAAAATTCTATCATTGCGGAGTGCGGTTGTTGATAAAATGTGATAATTTATAATGGTTATTGGTTATGGGTTATTGGTTATGGGTTATTGGTTATTGAGGGTTATGGGTTATTGGTTGTTGAGGGTTATGGGTTATTGGTTGTTGAGAGTTTAGAGTTTAGGGTTGAGGGTTCTCGCGAGTGAAAGCCCAAAGCAAATAGCTAACAGCCGATAATTCGAGAAATTCGCCGACTAAACTGATTCGCAAAATTCGCAAAATTCGCCGACCAAACTAATTCGCAAAATTCGCAAAATTCGCCGACTAAACTAATTCGAATAATTCGTGAAATTCGCCGACCAAATGCCGATTATTCGCCGACCTTGGCCGCGATGGCCTGCTCCACTTGGTTCATCGAGAACCCTGGCTCGAAACGTTCCACCACTTCGCCGTCGCGATTTAGAAGGAACTTGGTGAAATTCCATTGAATCTTGCCGGGCTTTTTGCTCTTCAGCCAAGTGTAGAGTGGCGACTCCGAAGCCCCATTGACGTTGATTTTTGCGAACTGCGGGAAGGTGATGTTGTAGTTGTCGGTGCAGAAATCATGGATGTCGTCATAGTCTCCTGGTGCCTGACCACCGAACTGGTTACAGGGGAAGTCGAGAATCACGAAACCATGGTCTTTGTAAGTTTGGTACCACTGCTCCAACTGCGTGTATTGTGGGGTGTAGCCGCATTGTGTCGCGGTGTTCACCACGAGAATCACCATACCCTTGTATTGCGCCAATGACACGCTGTCGCCATTGCCGTCCAGCACTTTGAATTGATAGATGTTGTCTTTGGGCTCCTCCACCACCGTAGTGTCCTCGCCCGGAGTGGGCGGTTCGGGTTCGATGGGGTCAGGTTTGTTGCAGGCACTGAACAATACCAGTGCCATCGTTAAGGTTGCAAAAAGAATTTTTTTCATTGTTTCGGATTTAGACTGCGAAAATACATTTTCTTTGTGAATTGTGAAAATTTTGATTCACTTTTAAAGGTTCACGTGTCAAAAAGACGTAAGACGTGTGATATGAGACGTAAGACTTTTGGGTGATTCCTACTCACATCAAAGATTTTTTAACCATCTCGTAATACTCTCCAGCACCTCAGGAGCGATTGTCGTTTCGATGTGTCCGTACTCGTCAGGGCTCCCCGTGGTGCAGGGCTGCAGCAGGTGATTCAGCCCCGGCATCGGTTGGAATTCGCTCTTTGGATTCTCTTTCAGGTATCGCTGCATGTTGATGAACGTCTCAATTCCCTTTACCTGCAAATCCTTTTCGCCAGAAATCGCCAGCACGGGCGTTTTTATCTTCTTCAGGTACTTTTGGGGACTAATGTGGAAAAGAGTGTAAAACCATGGGGAACTGAACGTCTGAATGGCTGTGAATTTGTTCTCCGGGGTCATGTTGTACTTGGCTTTCTCCTCGTCGCTGAGCTGGGCGGAGAGCTCGTCCCACAACTTCCCGACACGTGTCATTGCCTCGTCAGTACTTTTGCTCTTCTTGATGACTTCGTAGATCCGCTTGTTGATGGCGAGGCTGTTCTGGATCTCTTTCTCTGTCATTTCACTGGAGACGCGCATGATGGCCTCGCTTTGGTACAGCAGGATTTCCTCAAACGGTTGCGCTACTCCGGCGAGATGGATGGTGAAGCTGATGCGCGGGTCGTCGGCCGCTACCATGCTGGCTACCAGACTGCCTTCGCTGTGACCTAATAGGCCGACTTTAAGATTCTGTAATTCTTTGCGTTGCAGCAGGGAGTCTAAAATCAGCCGCACACCGTCGGCGAAATCGTAGGTGGTGGATTTGCGGAAGATGGCCGCTGGGAAGTCATCGTAACGGTAGGTCGCGAAACCGGCCTTGGTGAGCGTGTCGGCGATGACGGCGAAGGGGCGGTGCGAAAAGATGGCTTCGTCGCGATCCTGCCACCCCGATCCGCTGATGAAGATAACCAATCCCTTGGGCTGCGTTTTCGGAAGGGTCAATGTCCCGTAAATCAGAGGCTTTTTGCCACTGCGGTCGCGGAAGTTGACCTCCTCCGTCAGGTAAGGGTAGGGTGGTTTGGGTGTCTGCGGACGCGGGAACAGCTTCCGTTCCGCACCCTGCGACAGCACGCAGTCGAACTTTTTCCCGTATTGTGTAAACACCCCTGTAAACTGCTGTCCGTCAACGGAAATCCGCCCTTCGTAGCTCAACTTGAAGTCCGGCACTTGGAACGACAGCATGGAGTCCACGAACCGCAGGTTCGAGACCGGCTGTCCCGAGTAGTATTGGTCGGGACTGTCCAATTCGGCATAGAGCGTGTCGGCCCGATAGTCCAGTTGAAGCCCCACGGTCAGGGAGTCGGTCTTCGTGATGCCGATTTTGCCTTCCCAGTAGCCCGAAATGTCTTGCGCAGCAAGACTTCCCGCCGCTAATATGAAAAAGACACTCAACAAAACAAATGATCGTTTCATATAAACTGCAAACTACAAACTACTAACTGCTAACTACTAACTGCTAACTGCCCCCACAACTCCCGCAGTGACAAATATGAATCGCGCAGCCTTTCCGCCACTTCCTCTCGTGCCACCCACACGGCTTGGCTGATGTCCTCCTCGGTTTGCGGGACAAGCGACTGTTCCGGGGCCTGCATCGCGTACCAGTGGGTGATTTTCAAAATCGGTGTATCGTGCAGAGTGTAAGTGTGATAGGTGTTCGGGAGGGGTTCCTGCAGGGTGATGTCATGCAGTCCGGTTTCCTCCTGCACTTCGCGCAGGGCGGCTGTCGGCCAGTCCTCGCCGGACTCGACCTTGCCTTTGGGGAAGTCCCAGCATCCATACCGGAAAATCATCAGGATTTCATCATTCTCGTCAGAGACGATACCACCGGCGGCGTGGATAATGCGGAAATCTTGCGCGAAACGTGTCCATTCCGCTTCATCGTGAATGACCACTGGTCTGTTGTCGTGAAAAACTGTCAAAGGATATCTGTTGTCCATATTTTTAAATTATAGTCACAAATCGCAAACCGCAAATCGCAAATCGCAAATCGTAAACCGTATCATTCTCCTTCGCCCTCGCCGTACTCGTCTTCGCTCATACGTTGCTTGCGGCTGTTGTAGTTGTTGAACTTGTAGGTCAGGTTGATGGAGATGCGGCTGCCGTCGTTCTCGCGGATGCTGTAGGAGTAGTAGCCGGAAGGTTCGTTCAGACCGGACCACGACTCGACCTCAGTGCGGCGCACGGCGGGAATCCAGTAGAGCAGGTTGCGTACGTTCAGACTGACAATCAGGTTGTTATCGAAGAATCCTTTCTTGATACCGAGGCTGGCGCGGTAACTTGGTGAGCGTCGGCCCTGTCCCACGCCGCCGGTGCCCCAGCCCATGCTGCCGGCTGTCAGTGTACGGGAACGATAGCGGAAATTGAGCTGGATGTCGAAATCTTTGCCCACAGTGAAAGTCTGGTCGAGTCCCAACGTCCACACCCAGTCGCGGGAGAGGTTCTCGTCCAAAAGGTCGTTGCTTTCGATGATGTTGCGGTAGAAGCTTCCGGTAACATTCACCTTCCACACCTTCTTGACCCGCTGGCTGAAGAAGCCTTCGATCCCGAAATTGTGTCCCTTGTTGAGATTCTGATAGGAAGTCATCGTGTAGAAACGTTCGGTTACTGGATCTTGCAGAATCTCTGTGTAGCGGGTTATCATATTGGTTCTCAAGCGATAGAAAGCGGTGAGGGTGACGGTGGTGGCGTTTTTGTTAAACATGTAACCCAATTCCGTGGAGTTGGCAATTTCGGGCTTTAGATAGGGGTTGCCCTGCGACAGGTTCTCTCGGTCGGAGTAGTTGACGAACGGGTTGAGTTGGTGGATACGCGGACGCGACACGCGGCGCGAGTAACTCAGCTGCAGCGTGTGGTTCGGCGTGATGTCGTATTTGAGGTGCAGGGTGGGGAAGAGGCTGTAGTAGTTGAAATGGTAGGCAGTATCCGCACTGCGCAGGTCGGAGATGGTGTTGGCAATTTCGCCGCGCAAGCCGGCTTGTACACTCAGCTTCTTCCAAAATGTGTTGGAGTAGATAAAGTAAGCGGCGTTCAGGAACTCGTAGTAGGTGAAGTCGTTACGCTGGCTGAGAACTTCTGTCGCCAAAGCGCTGTTCACTCCGTCGAAGAGTGAATAATCCTGTCCCACTTCGCGGTAGGAGAACTTGTATCCGGTCTCGATGCGTCCGCCGTTGCCGACGGGCGTCACGAAATCGACCTGTGCGGTGGCGTTGCGGTTCTGCTCAATAGTGTTCGTCATTTGGAAAAAGTCGGGAACGTCGAGGAACGAGTATTGGTTGAAGCTGTCGATGGCCGTGCCGCCGCGCTGCGTGAAGAAAAGGTCGGCGGTTAGTTCGCGCCCCGGCGTCAGGAATGTCTTCTTGTAGTTGATGCTGGCTTCAATGCTCTTGAACGTGCGACGGCTCTGTCCGTAACGTTCGTAAAAGAAAGTGGTGTCGTTAATGTTGTCCAAGAAATTGTATGTCAAAGAGTTGAGCGCACTCATATTGCGCATGTTGCCCAAGTTGCCGTTGATGCCGAAGGTGATGGTGTTGTATTTGTTGATGAACCAGTCGAAGGAGAGGTTGGCGTTGTGGAAACCGCCGCGATGTTCGCCGAAGTTGTCCTGTTCAAGGTGGCTGCTGTCGGCATCGTGCCAGGAGTCGCGCCAGAGCGTGCCTCCGTTCTTGTGCGCGTGCCCGCGATAACCGTAGTTAAAGAAAATGTTGATTTTGTCGTAACGGTAGTTGAAGCTGAATCCGGCGTTGTAGCCGCTGATGAAGGGGATGTGCTTGTCGTGATAGACGAACGCCATCGCGCCGCCGGCCTGCAACATGGCGTTGAATCCCGACTCTTTCTTCTTCTTGAGAATCACGTTTAGGATGCCGGCCATGCCATCGGGTTCGAGACGCGCCGACGGATTCGTGATAACCTCCACGCTTTCAATCATATCGGCGGGAATCTGGTCGAGGGTGAGGTTCGTGGGCCGACCATCTACCAAAATGGTCACGTTCTCGCTGCCGCGCAGACTCACGTTACCCTCGATGTCAACCTGTACGGAAGGAATCTCCTCCAGCACCTCCACGGCGGAAGCACCCTGCGCACTGATGTTCGACTCCACGTTATAGACCGTCTTGTCAAGATTGGTCTGCAGCGCGTCTTTCTGCGCACGGATCACGACAGCACCCAACTCGGTGAGTTTGTCGGTCATCTTGTACTTTGGAATACGATAGATGGCATTGCTCTTGGAAATCTCAAAGGCGGGCGAAGTCGATTTGTGGTAGCCCACATACTGGATTTCCACGAAATATTCCCCGAACGGGATTCCTTCAAGGAGAAATTTTCCGGCCTCGTCGGTAAGTCCGAACTGGGCGGTCACGGAGTCGGCCACGCGCTTCACGTTCACCGATGCATATTGCAGCGGCACGTTGTGGGCATCCACAATAGTTCCCATCACAGTGCCTGTGGTGTGGGCGGTCTGTTGGGGACGCTGCATCTCCGGCTGGGCGAGAAGGGAAAAGAAAGAAAAGCTAATGGTCAGTGTTATAGCTATTTGTAATACGAGCTTTTTCATAGAGGTTTCTTCTTGTAAAAAAAAAGACGCACTGCAGTGCGTCTCAACTCTTTTTCGGGCGGCAGGTCGGATTCGAACCGACGATTAGAGGTATCGCCAATTTTACCTGCCGCTGAAATTTTATGATACTGAATGTGAATAATTTACATTTTTCATAGAATCCGAGTCGAGTTCTGTTTTGTTCCGATTCTGTCCCGAAACAAAGCAATAAAAATAACTGATTTTCAATCAGTTAGCAGTGTATTGGTTTCGCCGTTTTTGCGTAGCAAAAGCGGCGTTTCCGTTTTATCGTTTCAAAGAGCGCAACAGGAAAAAATTTTCCTGACTGTTTTTTGTATTTAAAAAATAACTATCTTGCAACCAGCAAGTTACAAACATTTTTTGCTGCAAAACTTGCAGCAAATTTTGCTACAAATTTTGCTGCAAAAATACATAAGTTTTTTGGATTAACACCCTAAAAAACAGTTTTTATGAGTAAAAAAAAATTAGTGTTTTCAGACGAAGCAATTGAGCTGCTTAACAGCGCGGAAGGCAGACAAATTCTGATGTCGTTTTTTGGCATAAAAGACAGAAGAACTGTCGAAACTTACCTTTCGAACAATGTTCCGAACTGCTATCTCCTTAACATGAACCTCGGAGAAGAGATCAGAAAAGTGATTCCGGACATGACGGACAAACGCCTGTTCCGAAAGGAGACCAAGGAAGAGGAGAAGAGACGCAACATCGCTTTTGCGGACAAATTGTTAAAACGAGATAAGAATGAGAAAAATGGAAAAAACCATCAAGCAGCTGAATAACCAGCTGCTGTTGCTGTCCGGCTATCTGGTCATCCTCAAGGCCCTCGGCTGGCTGACCAAAGGATGGCTGTTCGCACTCGCCCCGCTGCTTTTGGTAGCGGCGGCCAAACTTGCGGCATTCACCGTGTTATTCATACAATATATTATAGAAAGACATGGCACAAAGAAAAGCAATCAGTAAGGAGCTGCGGCGGTTCCTGCCGCACGGCTACGGGCGGGTGCTGGCCGACGAGTTCGGCTGCAGCGTCAGCAAGGTCTATCACGTGGTGACAGGGCAGCTGACCGACTACCGCATCCTTGAAGCCCTGCTCGACATCATTGAGAGGAACGCCGCCCTCGAAAGACGGCTTGAGCGGCACAGCAAAACCACCAAAACCAAAGAACAATGATCAAGATATACAAGGACTGGAACTTTCCCGACACGCAGTATGTCCGGGAAGCGACCGAGAAGAGACAGATAGTGCTGCACCACACCGTCTCCGGCGACAGCGTGAACGGCGACATGTCGTGGTGGCTGCACACCACGGAGCGGGTGGCCACCGCCTACGTCATCAGCCGCGAGGGGCATCTGCACCGATGCTTCGATGACAAGTACTGGGCGTACCACCTCGGCCTCACCACCCACCACTTCGCCAAGTTCGGCCTCAACTACCGCAAGCTCGACCCCCACGCCATCGGCATTGAGCTGGACAGCTGGGGCGCGCTGGTACAGCACACTGACGGGAAGTTCTACCCCGTCACAAGGAAGGACGGCAAGGTTGTCCCCAACCTCAAGTGCAAGGCCGTGCCGAACATCTACGAGTACTGCTCCAACCAAAAATACCGGGGCTTCCAGTACTACGAGCGTTACACCACGGCGCAGCTGGCGACCCTCAAGGATCTGCTCCGCCACCTCATGGACACCCACCACATATCTCCCAACTACAAGAGCGACATCTGGAACGTCACAGCCCGCGCCCTCACGGGCAGCGAAGGCATCTTCGCCCACGCCTCCTACAGGCAGGACAAGAGCGACGTCCACCCGCAGGTGGAGCTTGACAACATGCTCAAAGCCCTATAGCCATGAAAGCCGACTGGAAGTGGTTCGCCATCGTGATGATGGCCGTTGTCATTTTCGCCCTGCTCCACCGCAGCTGCAAAGGGCGCGGCGAGACCGTGCGTGTCACGACCGTCACGCGGACGGACACGCTGCACGTCACGGACACGGTCTTCTTCCCCGCGCCGTACCTGGTGACGTACCCCGTCACCATGCCCGCCGACATAGACACGGCGGCGGTTATCCGCGACTACTACTCCAGGAAGAGCTACACCATCCCCTATGCGGACACCGCCGTGAAAGCCGTGACGGACATCACCGTCACGGGCAACGCCGTGGAGCGCGTCACGCTGGACTGGGAGCTGCTGAACAA
>JAFXTE010000083.1 GCA_017525245.1 Bacteroidales bacterium
TGATGGTGAGATGTCCCATTTTAAGGGAAGGAATCTTCATCATCGCTTTCTTTTTCGTTCTGTTTTGGGCGTCACGTGTGGTGATACTGGCGCCCATCGGTTGCATCCACGGCTCTTCTTCTCCTATCCAGAACCCTGTCCCGGCACCTGTGTCGAACATCAGGTTCTTGGTTTCCCCCTCGATTTCCACGGGCACAATGATGGCCCCGTCCCACATCTTGATCTTGAGGGTATCGACAAAATCCTGTTCAGAGATGCCGAAATAGCGGTCGCTCAATCGCTGTGCCGGTGCCTACCATAGTGCCGCAAACAGCAACAAAACAGCCGTTGTAATGGCTTTTATCGGATTATTCATTCGCATCTTTTCGGTTTTTAGTCACTTTTCGTGATGATTTCAGACCGCAAAGATACACTTTTAGACTTTTGGAACCACCGTCCGAATGTTGAAGCTATTAAGGCCTTACTTTCGCTCTAACCTAAAATTCGTACCAACTTAGAAATCGCTCTAACTAATATTCGATCTAACTTAAAAATCGCACTAACTTAGAATTCGCATAATTCGTAAAATTCGCCGACACTAGCGCCACTCCGCGAAGCACGAGAAGCCATAGCGCGTTTCAACGCCCTCTGGCAGGAAGAAGTAAAGCACCTTCAAATCCGTCGGCATCCCGTCTTTCTTGACGCTGAAGTAGTTGTCGGAACTTTGGTTGGAGGAGAACTTCTTCCGTCCCAGATGAACGAGCATCCATTCGGCGATGCGGTCGGTGCGCCATTCGCAGTAGGCGCGGGCCTGAACCGGCGAAATCCCCAACACGGGGAACTCCTTGTATGCAGGATGCTTCGAATAGTGCTTGGCGATACTGTCGGGGAGCTGCTGCCGGATGATTTGCTCATCGGGCAGTGCGGCGCGGTACTCGGCCGACTCCTTCCCGTAGATATGTTCCAACCAGTAGAGGTATTCCAGCCAATCGACATTAGTGATATGAGCTTGGTCGCAATACACGTTGTCCGCAATCTTGACCATACCGGGCGGGGGCGTTTTCTCCTGGTAATTCTTGACGGTGAGGTGCTGCGCGGACACATCGGTGGCGCAGAGCCCTAACAACACGAATAGGAGTTTGCATTTCATAATCTTACATTTTTAAGGGTGGTTCTTTATTATGTAAACGTAAGATGGGAAGGAAAACTTGGGTGGAATGAGGAGCTTTTTGTCTTTGGGTTGTAAAGGATGATGACGGGGCTAGTGTAGAGCCGGATCTCCTACAGCCGAAAGTCATCTGTTTTTATTCATTAGCATCTTTGTCTTTCGCATCTCTTTTTGGAGTAGCTCCATTCGTTCTTTCAATTGTTCTTTGGTAGGTAGCACGTCCTTGATCCGGATGTTGTTGTATGTTGCCACACCAATCGGAGTTGTAATACCCTTGAACGACCATTGCACTTCTGTCTTATTCATATCTGAGCAGATGAGAAGGCCGATAGTTGGGTTGTCATCGGGAGTTCTCACCAATTCGTCAACGGCATTGACATAAAAATTCAGTTTGCCGGCAAATTCAGGCTCAAAGGGCTTGGCTTTCAACTCGCATACGATAAAACAACGAAGACGGATGTGGTAGAACAAAAGGTCTATCTTTCGTGAATGTCCACCGACAATGATTTCTTTCTGCTTGCCTATGAAGGCAAAACCTGTTCCCATTTCAAGCAGGAGGTCTGTGACGTTTCGGGTAAGAGCCGCCTCCATTTCGTCCTCGTCATAAATCTCATGTGTGACAGTAGCAAAGCCGAAATCATAGTTTTCTTTCAATACCTCCTGGACAAGTTTGCTCTGCAAGACTGGCAAGTGCTCACTGAAGTTGTTAGCGATTTTCCCTTGATGTTTGTAGAGGTTGGCTTTGATGCAATTGATGAGGGCATCGCGGCTAAGACCTTGTTCGATGGTTTTGCCCAAATAGAACAGTGCTTCGTCTATGGATTTACATTTCGTGATAATCTCAACATGGTGTCTCCAGGGAACCAACGCAAAAGGCAATGGAAATTCTGCACCAACTTGGTGCATTTTTCCATCTTGTAATTCTCTACCAAGTTGGTAGAGAATTATATCTTTTTGATTTTTAGGCGAATATATTTCTTCGTTGAATTGTTGGATTCTTTTACAATCTCCCTTTTCTGTATAATAGAGATACCATTTCTTCATGAACCACAAATTTGGAGCGGAGAATCCTTTTTCATTTGGAAACTCCCTCCTCAAATCCAAGCTTACCTGCTCCACAACACCACTGCCCCATCGTTCCTCCGCCTTCTTTTGCACAAGGTCGCGTCCCAACTGCCAGTTGAACAGCAATTTTTCTGCATTCACCTTCACGGCAGCCTTTACCTGTGCCGAACGGTAGCGGTGCTTCACCTCGGCAATCCATTCGGCATAATCCCCGTCAATGTGGATGTCGTGCGAGCTAACCATACTCGGTTCATCAGAATAACTTTCTTTTTTCATCTCAAATTATTTAAATGATCCGCCGACAAACATACAAAATCATTCTGAGATAAACAAGGATAAAATTAATATAACTTGCTAAAAATCAAACATATAAAAACAACATTTTTCGATATAAAAGTTGCAGATTCCAATATAAAAATTGCAAATTGTAAAAAATGTGCGAAGTCAAAGGTGCCCACATAATGGGGAAGCAACCTGATATTTTGGAAGATTTTGGCGGTGAGTGTGCATATCTCCACTGCTTTACGGATGCACCCGCACCAACCTGCTCTTCGCTTCCGTGCTCACGTGCGCGAGGTAGAGCCGGATCTTTATAGGAAAACGTGTTGTCCGCTTTAAGATGCCAAAATGGCATCTTAAAACCACTATCGCAATTCAACAGCGAGCTTGCCCTGCAAATCGAGGTGATCAACGATGCGCTGGATCAGCTACGCGAGAAGAAAAAGGAACCGGACAATCCGATAGGATTTAAAGTGCAGTAAGAGAACTCCAAACGACTTGAGTTTACATAATTAAGCGATGAATAGTATGTCCGCCGTAAAAAAATGTATCTTTGCGGTCGTTTACCTAATTGTGGCCCTTTTATGTTTTTTTGCGTCTTAATAAAAAGTGAACGTTATTTATTATGAATATGAAAAATATACGACTGACAATCTTTTTTCTTGTACTTTTACTGTCGTGTGGACACGTTTGTATGTCCCAGCAGTTAGACAAGCATATTTTGAAGACTCAGCGGGATATTGACTTGTTTTTTGAAAAATATGATGAGATTTATGATGTGTATCATGACTTTTACAAAGATAAACAGTTCGATAAGGCGATTCTCCATCTAAAAGAACTTGTCACATTCTTTGACACAACTGCTATTGACAGTCAGTGGGTGGATGCTAGGATCTACAAGGAAGAAATGACAGCCGATGTATATTATAATCTTGCATGCTGCTACGCATTGACGGCACAAAAGAAACTGGCATTGGAAACACTGGAAAAATCCATACGCGTAGGTTACAAGGATTATCGTAATATGCTTAACGACAGCGATTTTGAGAGTATCAGAGAAGACAAGAAATTCAAATCCTTACTTGAAGAGATTAAGCAATATGACCGATTGACGATTTTGCAAAATTCGTCTGCCTATATCAAAGATGACAACGATTCGCTGCCGCAATTTGTTTATCAGGATTCTGGAGACTATCGTTTGTTGAATGTCAGACAGTTTTTTGATCTGGACTCCGTTGCCGGTGACGGTGATGAGATTTCCAAGATCCTGAATATCCTTCATTTCGTTCATAAAGTTATCCGGCACGATGGGGGCAATTTTGCGCTGTGTGAATTTGATGCTATCGATATCTACAATTATCACAAATCAACAGGAAAAGGTGTCAATTGCCGTCATCTGGCCATTGCTTTGAATGAGATGTATCTTTCGATGGGCATACCGTCGCGATATGTGACCTGTATGCCATACGACGAGAAAGATCAGGATTGCCACGTCATCAATTCGGTTTGGTCGTCACAATATCAGAAATGGATTTGGATAGACCCCACTTTCGAAGCATACGTGAAAGACGAAAATGGTAATTTCTTGAGCATCCCGGAAGTGCGGGAGAGACTAATTGACGGTCGGCCTCTTTTCCTGAACGAGGATGCTAACTGGAATTATGAGAACAAGCAGACAAAAGAGTATTATCTGGAGGGCTATATGGCTAAAAACCTATATTGGTTTGATTGCGTGACAAATTATTGTTTCAATCCGGAGAGCAGATACAGATATGTGAAGAATAAACACGTGGTTTTAACACCGTCAACATACGAAGCGCCATCAACATACGAAAATTCCAGAGATTGGGCTGTTATCACCCACAATGCCGATTATTTTTGGCAACCTCCGATAAAATAAACGATATGCAACAAATAGGGTCGAATAATCATTCGCCTCTAAAATGTAATTATATCATATGCGGATCGTTGTAGAGACGCGCCATGGCACGTCTCTACATCACCCCGCCCCGTGCTCACGTGCGCGAGGTAGAGCCGGATCAAAACTGAAACGAGTACACAAAATAGAACGTGGAGTTGTAGTGTTTCTTGAGGATTCCGGTGGTGACTTCTTGTTCGGGGGTGCCAATCGGGATGAGGGAGTGGCTGAAACGGAGCGACAGGCCGTGGTGACGTTTGAAGACGTAGGAAAGGCCCGCAAGAAAAGAAAACTCAAACCGATTGAGGCCATAATAGTCGTCCCACACATCGCTCCAACTCGCAGTGCCAGCAGGTGTACTGATATGGTGTCGTTGTACTGTTCTTTGATACAGCAGAAAGCCGATTGATGGACCGAAATCAAGCCATACTCCATCATTGTCAGTTTTAATGCTATTAAAGCGAAAGCGTAATAGAAGCGGAAATTCTATATAGCCTAAAGACGTTGAATGCTTGTCTTTACGTGCCAATCCATTAACACCGAAATTTGGCTTGGAGCGGGTGCCTTTCATGGTGAAGTTCATGTCCAGCTGCAGCAACATTCGTACATTGTAGTTGTCAACAAGTTTTACACTGCCGAATAATCCAGCTGTTATTCCTGTTTTCCAATAACCAGGAATATTATCCGCAGACATCGCTGAAAATGTATTGCCGAATACAACACCTCCGCCGAAATAGGACTTTTGGGAGAAGCCTTGCAGAAAGCACAGGCTCAACGCAAAAATCAGAATCAGTCGGTTTCTCATTGTTTTTTATTGGATTGTTAACGTGGGAAAAGGGAATGTAGCTTGGATATGGATGTGTGCGGTGTGACGGTAGATATGTTCTTCCGATTACCAAAGGGCAACACGTCCGAGACGGCCGAGGTCGAGTGTGGCGGTCTCTGCGCCGAGAGCTTTGAAAGCCCGCATGATGGTGCTGTAGGTGATGCTTCGCCCGCTCTCAATCTTGGATACTTCCGCCCGTTTCACCCCCATACGCTCTCCCAGCTGCTGCTGCGTGAATCCGATTTTCTTCCGAGTCTGTTTGATGGCCTCTCCAATGCGATATTCCTCCACTCCTGCTCGCACTTGCGCGTCAAAAGCGTCTCTTTCAGGAGTGCCGACCTCGCCAATGTATTTGACGAGCATTTCTTTGTGTGTCTTAATCTCCATTTTCTTCTCGTGTTTTATAATAGTTGTCTCTAATACTTTCTGCATGTTCAATCTCTTGCTTTGGCGTTTTTCGGGTCTTTTTGTCAAATCCGTGCGTTGCCACTACAATCGAAGACCGTGTTTTGTCCCAAAACGAAAGCAATCTGTACTCGTTGCTCTCATATTCGCCCATATCCTTGATTCGCCCAATTTCTTGAAAATCCGGGAATCTACGACTCCCATACTCACCAAGGAGATATTGTAGAATAGTTTTTTCCTTGCCTTATCCGGTATAGCATCTATATATGACTGAGCTTCTTCGAGATATTCAACATCAATGTTCATCGCCTTGTTTTTTTTCAAGGCGCAAAAATACAAAAAATGTTACAATATTGGAAACAAAAAAAAGAGTAGGTTAGCGACAAAAAGTTATCTTCACATATCGCTCGTATCTTCACGTATTATTTCATTGTTATCTACTATTCTTAACTGCTTCACCTTTGCGCTCCCCGCCTCTGTGCTTAGGCGCGCGGGGTAGAATCTGATTTCCGATAGCCGTTCGTCATACTCCCCAAATGACACACATACGTATATTTAAGTACCTAAAACATCACCAACAGTGTAATCAATAGTGCCCCGACAAAGTAGCTGAAGGTATTGGCTATGAGTGTGGCGTTAAGGGTTTT
>JAFXTE010000084.1 GCA_017525245.1 Bacteroidales bacterium
ACACGACGGTGGAGTGGTTAGACAAGACGTGGGGCATCATCCAGACGTTTGTCTTTATTTCGTTCACGCGGTTGTTCTTCCGTTCCGGCTCCAACCTCGACCCGGCCACTGCCAACGAGACGGCGTGGGAGACCGCCAAGGCGATGGTCAACAGCATCGGCGGGCAGTGGAACGTCGCGGCCATCCCCGACATCATCGCCAACTACAAGTTCGTCTTCATCATGTTCGTTCTCGGCATGGTCATCCACTGGCTCCCCGACCGTTGGAAACGCTGGTACCGCATCAACTTCGCCATGCTCCCGCTTTGGCTCATGGGTCTCATCGTGGTCGTGGCCGTCTTCGTGCTCTACCAGTTCGTCACCGCCGACCTGCAGCCGTTTATTTACTTCCAGTTCTGATGGCTGGAGACCCGCTTTTGGCATATCGTCAAGTGCAGGACTATGGATTGCTTATCGTTTTTAACAAAAAGTAGGTGTTAATTGCTTTGTGTCATAGGCATCTGTAGCTGCTGTCATATAATCACAGTGTTGTTTTTCATTTTAACATATTTATACCAAGCGGGTTAGATTAAAATACATGGGAATTGTTTCGGCATTTTCTCTATCAGATTTTCGCAGTAAATGGAATCCGTTGAGTTTGTAAAAGTTCACGGCCGAAGGCAATGCATCTACAGTCACAAAACAACATCCTGTGCGATTATTCGTAATAAAAGCCTTTTTTACAAAGTTTAGAATGGAAGAGCCCAACCCTTGTTCCTTGTATCGATAGTCCACTCCGAGACGACCAATTTTGACTGCGGGATAGTCACTGCGATGTTTGCGGTGAGGGAAGGCACTCTTAATCCGACGCCATGTTGCTTTGTCGCTCTCGGACAATGAGATACGGTCGTTGGATATAGAGAAAAAAGCTGCAACGTCACCATTGGACTCAATGAGATATGTGACTGCCAACAGCCTTGATGCGTACTCTTTTGCATCTGTAAGCAAAAAATCATTTAGGTCGGGCTCTTCACAGTTAAAAGAACCAAATTTATAGTTTGGTGTAAGACGTATTATTCTCATAAAAAGGATGTTAGAAAACGAAAGTCAACATTGATTCAAGGAAAGATGCTCCTTGCTCAACACTTTTCTTTTCCTCTTCAGAGGCCTTTGTGCCGTTTTCCATTTCAGAGACAAACTCAAACGCATCGTCTCCTTTCAATACTGGGGTTGCTTCAATTGGTTTTGCCATAATTTCTTAAAGTATTTTGTTTTTAATTCAGTTGCAAAAATACAAAAATTTTAATATTACATGACATTTTGAAAAATATTTTTTTAGGGTTCCATCAACTTATTCAAAAACAATTTCCACAAACTCCTTCTTCTGTTTCCAGCGAGTGCATCAAAGCCAAAAGCCACGGCGGAGGCGATCTTCCAGACGAGCAAGACGTAATAGTTGCGAATCAGAATCATTGCTGATCTATTTATTAGCAACGACTTGGTTGTCTATCAGTAATAAAAATGAAACAAATTTACGGAATTAGAGCGTTAGGATGCAGGTCGACTGTATGGAAGACAAGGCGGACACTGTGGCGTTGGTTATCAAAGACAACCTGTTACACCATCGCAGCAAGCCTGTCCTAATGAAGAACAACCTGCCGCGTTTTCTGAAATCAATCATGGAAGACGTGGTCACAAATGCTGACAAATCAATCAGCATCCCTGAGAAGAGGAAGAAGATGTCGGAATGGCAGAATTGCTTTTTCATCCACTGGCTTCCTGACCGTTGGAAACGCTGGTACCGCATCAACTTCGCCATGCTCCCGCTTTGGCTGATGGGTCTCATCGTCGTGGCGGCCGTCTTCGTGCTCTACCAGTTCGTCACCGCTGACTTGCAGCCGTTTATCTACTTCCAGTTCTGATGGTTGGAGACCTGCTTTTGGCATATCGTCAAGTGCAGGACTATGGATTGTTTCTCGTTTTTAACCGTTGATTGCACGATTTGCGTTGCAGACTAACTACTAACACCACATACCGCCAGCAGCTCTTGCCTATTCGCAAGGTGATGCGATCTTTTTACACGAACACAGATGCACACAGATACACACAGATGCACAGATACACAGATACACAGATACACAGATACACAGATAGACACAAATATTATACACAGACATACATTCCATCATCTGTGTAAATCTGTGAAATCCGCGTTCGAATTATCGGCAATCGAATATTACCAAGAGTACATCACCATTGAGACGAATACGGTGTATTTAAAAAAAATTATCTATCGTATTAAATTATTTTGTATTTTTGCGGCCGAAAAAACAAAAATAATTATAAAGTTTGAAAACGAAAAAGTATGGAATTTTATTACAAATCAGAAACTTACGCAATTAATGGAGCTGCTATGCGTGTCTATAATGTTCTTGGTTCAGGTTTTGTTGAGCCAATATACCAAGAGGCATTGGAAATAGAGTTTCAAAGAAGGAACATTCCTTTTGTACGTGAACCGGAAATTGAAATCTATTACGATGGGGTAAAATTGAAAAAAAGGTTCCGTCCGGACTTTATTTGTTACGATAAGATTATAGTCGAACTTAAGGCGGTGATGGAATTAGATGATTGGAATCGCGTCCAAGTATATAATTACCTAAAAGCCACGAAAATGAAAGTAGGGTTGCTATTTAATTTCGGGCATCCTGAAGGATTAGAGTATGAACGCAAGGTGATGTGAGTTTTTACACGAACACAGATTAATTCTAACTATTCGATTTTTAACAGTTAAAATAAAGGGATGATTCTTCTCAGAGAAATATTATTTCACACCATAAAAAAAAACGACATCCGCAGAATTCCACGGATGCCGTTTGAATTTGTATGTACGGATAACGGTTATGCTTCCACTTCGTTGCGTTGGAACACCATCGGGAAGTTGATGACAGCGTCGTTCTCATCCGTGAACTGGAAGTTGATGGTGATTGTGTCGTCGTTGTCGCTGTAGGTGAAATTAATCTGATAGTCGATGGGGTCGCCGTTCTCGTCAGTGCCGACAGCGGTCAGGGTGCCGGTGTGGGTGGTGCCGTCATAGACGTATGCAAGATCCATCTGCTCAATCTCCTCCATTGTGTACTCGCCGTTCATTTCCATGGCATTGAGGACAACCACATTGTCGCTGAAAGTGATGTGCGCATACTGGTCGTCGAAGTTGATATTGATACCCATGACCTCAGCGTTGAGATCATTTGAATCACTGCAAACAATGCCGCTGAGATCAATACCCATGCTCGTAAGCAGGTCGTTGAGGGTAAGGGCGGTAGTCCAGTCAGTGCCGATAAGGTCGGAGGTGACCGTCACTCTAGGTTGGGGGTTAACGTTTCCACCATTATCGGGGGTGATGGGGGTCTTGTCGCAAGAGGTCATGAAAAGAGCCATAGCGGCGACTACGATTGCAAAAATGTTTTTCTTCATACTTTTTGATTTTTACTTTGATTGATTATTAAATAGGTTTAATTGTTTCTACTGAAAGAATCTATTGTAAGAACGTAACGAGAAAGTGAAAAACTACATCCAAGAAATTTTTTTTTATTGTCGGTCAAATTCCAATTGATAGAGGAAGTCGCCATCCTCGGTCCCGAAGTCGGGACGGGAAAGCACCAAGGTGTTGGCGGAGATCCAGTTGATGTCCCAACATCCACCGCCATTCGGGAGCAATTCGCTGCAGAGTTTGCCGTCGTCCGAGAGACTCCAAGTGGAATTATCGATGTAGGATGTCCCGTCAATATTGTTGACTGTCAAAGACATCGTTCCGTCTTCATAGAAATTATAGAACAAGGATCCGCCATCGAAATCAGGGATCAAGGTTTCCCCTTCTTGTAACTGTCCGTCGGCATCCATCGGCTTAATTACCAGACGACTGAAATGCCATTCTCCAACAATATTCGCCATGGTGGCTGCCGGAGGTGCCGAGGCGTAGGCCACCCCGTTCCATGTTCCGTTACTGTAAGTGACCACGACGGTGCGTCCCTCTTTCTCCATCTCCTTCATCCAGGACTTCATTTCATCTTGGTTGGACGTGCTGAACGTCTTGGAAGCCTTGGTACCGTAAGACAGCTTGTTTGGGTGATAAATGCTTGGCTTCATATTGTAGAAGGTTACCTCGCTGCCCTGTTTTGCCTGATTGCAGAGCACGTCCAACAGAGCATCCCATTCGCCCTCCGTCGCCAGCGACTGCCGGCTTTCGTTTTGTCCGACCTTATAAACGATAACCCGCTCTTTAGGAGTATTGTCGACCCCAGGAGCAGGTTTTTTGTTCGGATCATCGCAGGCCACAAAGGCAAGCACCAGCACCGTCATCAGTACGGTGAATCTCAATGTCGTTTTCATAAACTCTATCTTTTTCATTTCTCTTTCATGTTATTTAATTGATAATCCAAGAGGGCGTCATATTGCGCCTCCGTATCGAGGCGGTAGAAGCCCACAGTGCGGCGACCGTGCGAGGCCACCACGCGCAGCAGCGGTTTGCCGCTCCACTTTGTGCGCTTGGCAGGCTGCGCCAGTTCACCGAGCCAGCTGACGGAACCTTCCTCGCCGCGGATGTCGAGCTCTTTCTTGAGCTGCTCCCACGACGCATCATTGTCCGCCACCACGAGCACAACATCGACACGCACTTTGTCGCTGAGTTTAAAACCCTTTACTTGCGCCACAGTGAGATTCTGACGTGATGCGTATTGCTTGTACAGTGCGCTTTGCGACATGGCTGCCAACGGGAGCAGCATCAACAATATGATTAACAGTTTTTTCATTATTCCATCAACATTTCTGCGGCCAGGTCAGCCCATTGTGCATCAGCGGTGCCGACACGGTTGCAATACACTTTCTCATACGTTCGGATTTGGCGTTGCTGTATGGTAAACAGCGACACGGCCACAGCCAGCACGACGACCAAAGATGTTACCACGGTGACGATGCGGTTCTGTTTCCTTCGCCAAGCAGGGTATTCCTTTGCCAGCCGTTGGCTATAGCTCTCGGCCTCAGCCCGTTGCCATAATTCGTCAAATTCGTTTTCTGTCATATAACCATTGATTTTCTTAATTTCTCTTTGATTCTTACCAATCGTACGCTCACATTTTTTTCTGTCATTCCCACTTGCTCGCCAATCTCCTTGTAATCGTAGCCCTCTAATTGCAAGCGTACGATGGAACGGTCAGGCTCGTTCAGCAGTGCAATCCGCTCATGCAGTTCCCTAAGTAGGCTGCGGTCTTCTTCTACGGCTTCGTAATTCTCGGGGAGCTCCTCTGTCTCCTTCACGCGTCGCAGGCAGTCAATCACAGCATTGCGCCCAATCTTCCAGATTAACGCCGCTTGAGGAATCCCCGACAAAGAGAGTAGCCGCTCGTGGTCGCGCCACAATGCCACTGTGGCCTCCTGCAACAGGTCATCTATTTCCAGCCCCCGGCGGACATAATGCCGACAGAGCGAAAACAGCAGCCCTCGATGGCGATGGAGCATATCTTCGAAAGGATCCTTCGGTCTCACAATTGTAATAACGAAAAAAGAAAGGCAAATACTACAATGGGGTGAAAAAAATATTACTTTTGCCGAAAAAAATATTTATAATGAAAAAAAGACTAACCATTATCATCCTGTTGACAATGACACTGACTGGCGGACTCTCCGCGCAGGTACACCATTTCCTTTGGCAGGGCGTACAGCGCGACTACATTGTGCGCACTCCGGCTAATCACAACGGAACACTCCCCGTATTGTTCTTCTTGCACGGTCTTGGCGACAATATCACGAATTACGACCAGATGCTCAACTTCGGACAAATAGCCGAGGAGTTCGGGTGGGTGATTGTGGCACCGCAGGCCCGCAATTTAGGCATGGGCAACATGTGGAATGTGGGGATGACAAACAGTAATGTTGACGACGCGGGATTCTTGATGGCCCTCCTCGACTCGCTGACGGTTCAATACCAGCTCGACCCCGACAGTGTCTTCTTCGCAGGCTTCTCCATGGGCGGCTTCATGACGCACCGTATGGCCATCGAGCACGGCGATCGAATCACCGCATGTGCGCCCATAAGCGGTCTAATTTATACCGCGCAGGCCTCCCTGACCCCTGTCGCGCCCGTGCGGATGCTCCACATTCACGGCACCAGCGACAACGTGGTGGGCTACAACGGCTATTCTTCCTCTTTTGGGATGAACCTCGGTCTTGGGGTGGACGCTATCATGGATTACTGGCAGAATGCCAACAGCTGCAGCGGGGATCCGACAATCGACACGCTCCCCGACCTTAAGAACGACGGTCTGCGTTTCATCCGCTACACCTACAACTGTGGCACAGATCTGCAGTTGCTGAAGGTGGTGGGCGGCACCCACAACTGGTATAACAGTACCCAACATGACGTTGGGTACAAGGAAATTCTCTACGAATTTTTCACGGGGCACAGCTTTCCGTCAAGTATTCCCGACCGCAAGACCGGACAACTGCAGGTCTGGCCGAACCCCACGAACGGCATCCTCCACATCCAGACTTCGGATTCTCCATTGTCAAATCCTGAAATCCGCGTTTACGATGTGTATGGAAAAATGATAGACGTGGTTGTAGGGACGAATAATTATTCGCCCCTACAGACCGCACAAATCGATCTCGCCCGTTGTCCCGGTGGCGTTTATTTCGTGCAGGCAGGGAATGGCGCGGTGACGAAGGTGGTGCTGGAACGGTAGCGGAAAACATGTTTCTCACTTTACATACTCGTACCGGCAGGTCACAACAATCCCGTTTTCTTCGTTTCCAATGTATTGGGAATCTGTGACATACCCGTCTTCGTCCAATTGATAATGGTATTCATTATGGTAGTTAAGAACATCTGTTGAGCCAGCCCATTCGTGGTAATACTGAATATCTGCTGAAGACGGCAGGTTACGGCTGTAGCTAAACGTGAATGGCATAAACAAATCGGTGTAGTTGCCGCTGAAAAAACGATACATTGGGTTGGGATAATCCGTGTATTGGAATAGATAAACGTATTCCTTATTATCATCGTCAATACGGTATTCTTTCACGTTATCACCCTCGTATGCAAGGGTAATCACTCTTTTATAAAATTCTTTTGGGGCAGGCATTTCAGTTTGTGTCTGATAAATTCTCTCCGCGTCCGTAAGGGAAAGCCCGGGCAATACCATCGACAGAATTTCGGTCAAAGGATCGTCCGCAGACTTGTTCTCTCCATATAGCTCAACTTGAATCTCCGTGATTTGGTCTCGGTCATTGTGTGTGAAGGTGTATTTGGCGCACGGACGTTGCGGAAATTCCTCATTGTTCGTGTCTTGAACACCTTCAATACAGGACAAATGTCTCCCGTTATAGTGGAAATGGTAGTACTTGACAGGTTTATACCCTGAAATGTCAGAGCAAATGATAGTTTTCACCCGTTGACCCTGATATTCAAACTCAAAGACATCACTATAGTCATCGGAATAGTTGACCTTGATGGAGTTCAACAAATTCCCGTCCCAATTCCAAATCATATCCCGTTGCCAATAATCTGTCTCCAAGTGAATCTTGGACAATTTCTTTTCCGGCTTGTAAACGCCATCTTTCTGACAAGCACTTGTCAGCATTGTGAACAGAGCAGTGAGCAAAACCACGACCATCTGTCTTTTATGTTGTAACATTCTGTTTGTTAAGCGTTTATTCATAACTGTTGTGTTAAAGTTATTGATAATATTCGTAATAATTGACATGTGTGAATGGTTCTGTGTATTCTGGAGCGACATAATAATGAATCGTACCGTTGCAAGTGGTTTTCACCGGATAATTGTCCTCAATTTCATACTGATATTCCATATCCTCGTAAAGGTTCATTGTTGGATCCGAATCCCAAATATTCTCATAATGACACGTCTTGACCAAATTCTTGCTGTACAAGCCCGAAGCCGAAAAATTGGTTGACTGAAACAGCTTGTGTGATGGGTTCAGGTAGTCAGTGTACGTAAACGTGTAATTTTCCTCTATCCTATCATTCGTCAATATATGACATTCGGTTACATTTTCGCCTTGGTAAGTGAACGATACGGAAATCCTGTCCCAAATCTCCTCATCGCCTTTGCTTTGTGAGCGCGGTTTGGCAAGCTTCTGTGCAGCCATATCTGGAAGACCGGGAATTGCGCATTGCAGTACCAAACGGAGAGCTTCGTTACTGTCTTTCCAACTCGGATGTGCATACACTTCTTCTTCATACCCAGAAATCAATCCGTCCGCATTATACGAAAAAACATAATGGGCTAAACGACGAACATTCGGATCAAGGGAAAGACAATCCGTGTAAACATCCAAGGAATCAATTCGTTTCCCTTTCTTGTCATAATGGAAAAGATAGTACTGGTTGGTGCCACCCAATTCATAGATAGCACTCAACTGCTTGCCGTTGTATTGAAACCGCAGTTCGGATGATCCATTAAAAAAAGAGATGGAACTCAACAAATCCCCGTCCCAATTCCAAGTCTGATACAACCTCTTTTCTCCAGATTCATACGTGGTGAAGATTTTTGAAATCTTTTTCCCCGGCTTATACACGCCCTCTTTCTGGCAACCGGCCGTCAGAAAACAGAGCCCAAGGATGAGACAATAAGACTTGATTAATAGTTTGTTTTGATGCATAAAGATTTTTGTTTGAAACAATGAAAAAACAAATAAGGGCGAAGAAACGCATTATTCGCCCAATCCAACGCTTTCCTCCACGGCTGCTGACTCTCGTTTTCCCTCCGCAGCCACCACTGCATCCGCCGCGGTCTTCGGTTCGTAAACCGCTGTGCGGGTGCCATACAGACACACGTTGCTGTCGCCGCTCCAGTCGCCAGGTGTGGGCTCTACGGGCTCCCGATGGCAGGCACTGAAAATTCCTAAGAAGGAGATCAGAAATAACAATAATTTTTTCATTTTGGGTTAAATTTAAAGGTTTTGAAAAAAATATCTGGCAAATCTCATCACCCATTGCCACGAATATGCAAATACAAACAGTCCACCAGCTCTTTGTCATCGCCGCGCTGGTGCATGCCACCGCCCAAACAGTATTTGAACGCCTCGCAGTGCTCGCATGGCCCAGTTTTCGCCCACGAACGGTCGCGGAACAGCTCAAAACGGTTCTCCCACACATCCCAGAAACCATCCTGGTAGATATTGCCCTGCGAGAAGTTGTGGCGGATGCTGGTGCAGCCGGAAATGCTGCCGTCGATGCGGATGCTCGCCACGTTCACGCCCGCAATGCACCAGTAGAAATGGTCGCGCACTTCCCCTTCGAATTCGCCTAAGAACCCTTCACAGCTGAAAGTCACGTTAATGCGTCCTTCCTTGCGCGTGTCGCGGATAAACTCGAACAACGCTCTCTTTTGCGCGTCTGTCAGCTGCAGCGTGACATCGTTGGCTGCACGGCCCGCCGGGAAAATGGTGCCGATGCGCCAATGCGTCACCTTTTCTGCTATCAGGAACTCCTTGAACTCTTGTAGTTTAGGGAATAAGGCCGGAGTGATACATGTAATTACATCGTATTTAACCGACGGTTCGCGTACGATCATGCGGATAGCATTCAATGCGCGATCAAAACTTTCGGGATGGCCGCGCAGAGCGTTGTGCTCCGCTTCAAAGCCGTCGAGACTCACAGATATGCTGTGCAGACCGGAACGGAGCAGTCTGTCAAAACGGTTTCGGTCGAGCAGCATCCCATTCGTGACCAATCCCCACGGATAGCCGCGCTTGTATAGCTCCAACCCGCACTTTTCCAAGTCTTTACGCATCAGCGGTTCCCCACCGGAGATGATGACCATGACGTGGTGCGGATCCACATTCGGGGTGATTTGCTCATCCACCACTTTCAAGAAATCCTCCAACGGCATGTCGGGATGAGTCTCTGTGGCAGTACAGTCGCTGCCGCAGTGCTTGCAGTTGAGGCAGCAACGCAGGGTTGATTCCCAGAATAGCTGCCGCAACTTATGCTCCTTTACCTCAATCTGCCCGTACTTGGCGAACAGATTCAGAGCCAGCCGTTTTCGGAATCCTAATTTCATTCTTCCGTAGGGATTTCAGTGATGACATCATCAATATCTGTCCCATAGGGGCTGGGGGTTGCACTGTTGTCGTTCACAGCAGTCTTCTCCTCGTATGGCACATTAACGGTACCATAATACGATTCGTAGTCTCCGCTGCGATCACAAGACACCGAGGCAAAACCGATCAAAGTCAATAAAAAGACCAAAAGTTTTTTCATTTTCCACTGCATCGGACTTCTACGTTTCACGATTAGCGTTGCTTCCACAAATGATGCGAAGTCCGTTATTCATCACTATGTGAATAACAACGCTGCAAAAATAACATTTCCATCTATATGATGCAAAAAAACCAAAAGGTTACATTTTTTTTGAGAATTTTGTTATTTTTGCGCCGCCATCCAGAAAAGTGTAACTGTATGATTACCAAGATTGTGCTCACCGGCGGCCCATGTGCCGGGAAAACCACTACAAATGAGCGTATTGAGGAGTTCTTCTCCAAGTTGGGGTACGCCGTGTTCACATTGCCCGAGGCGGCCACGCTGTTCATCAAGGCGGGGGCGGAGTTCCTCACCCAGGATCCTCACCTCTATTTCGAAATTCACCGCAACATGATGACTTTCCTGCTGCAGATGGAGGATTCCTTCTACGAAATCGCGAAGGCCACCGGCAAACCCGCGCTCATCATCAACGACCGCGGCGCCATGGACCTTTCGGCCTATATGACGCCCGAAGATTGGCAACGTCTGCTTCGCGAAATCGGTCATACTGAAGAGGAGTTGCTGAACCGTTACAAGGCAGTCTTCCACCTCTGCACCAGCGCGAAAGGTGCCCCGAACAGCTACACCCTCAGCAACAACTCCGCCCGTATGGAGGAGACCCTCGCAGAAGCTATCCAAGTCGATGACAACCTCATCAAAGCGTGGGAAAAACACCCGAATCTCCGCCTCATCCAGTCGGAAGAGTTCGTAAAGGACAAAATCGACAAGGTCCTGCTTGGCATCGCCCAAGTGCTCGACATCCACGACTCCGTCAAAGATCTCATCCTCTAATCCTCTTATCCTCCCCCCTAAAACCTGTACATCCCCTGCACCCTTACTTCCGTCTTGTGCGGCTTGTCAATATAGGTCAAGCCGCTGCTGATGTTGTGTCTGTCCAGGTAGTGCGTCCGTGACACCCTGAACCACACGCTGAAATTCTGAATCTTATACCGCAGCATCAGATA
>JAFXTE010000085.1 GCA_017525245.1 Bacteroidales bacterium
TCCAGCCCTGCGAACATGAGATTCTGCTCCCCAATGCCATCTCCCCTAACGGTGCCGTAGAGAATCATTTCTTCCGCATCCCCGATTCTCATCTCGAATTAATTAGTGATTACGATTTCAGCGTTTATATCTACAACCGATGGGGCACCTTGGTTTTCAGCTCCACCAGCAAATACTTCCAATGGGATGGAACGGTGAACGGCAACATTCACCACGAAGCGATTTACAATTACGTTATTTATTATCGCAACAAGTACGAACTACCTCGGAAATTGACAGGAAGCGTGTTGGTACTTTAGAGTTTAGTTTGAATGACGATGGGAAAACCAATCTAACGATTTACCCGTCTGACAATCACAACGCTCAGCTCATACAACAACCATATCGGCAATGAGACTATGAGCAGCGTGAACGCATCGCCGGTCGGGGTGATGATGGCCGCGATGACAAGGATGGCCACGATGGCGTGCCGACGGTAACGGGTCATATACTCCGCCTTGAGAAGGCCGAAACGTGCCAGCAGCCATGAGACCACCGGAATCTCGAAGATAATCCCGAAAACCAGACTCATCATCAACAACGTATCCATATAGGACTGCAACGTCAGCATGTTGCGGACTTGGTCACTCACCTGATAGGTACCCAAAAAACGAACCGTCAACGGGAAAATGAAAAGATAATTGACAGCGACACCGACCAAAAACATCAGATAGGATGAAAGGACTATTCCGACTGAATGTTGGCGTTCTTTTTCATATAAGGCCGGTCGGACGAAATCGAACAATACATATATAATGTAGGGCGACGCCATCAGAACACCGAACGCCACAGCGGTTTTTAAGTGAATCATAAACTGCTCAGTCAGCCCGACATTCATCAGTTGGATGGAGAAATCACCGCCACCGAAAAGTTTATACATAAAAAAGGAGGAATCCTTCGGGGCCAGTACAATTTTGAACAACAGATCCTTGAAACAAAACGCAAGCGTGGAGAACACCAAAACAGCAATCACAATCCTGATCAGACTGCCGCGCAAATCCTCCAAATGATCCCAAAAAGACTTGTTCTCCCCCGGATCGGACATCTATTCGGTCTTTTTTCCGTTGTCTTTGAGATCCTCTCCTGTTTGCTTGTCCATATCGTCCTTGCCGTTCATTCCGTCCTTGAACGAGCGCACCCCTTTCCCAAGACCTTGCATCAGCTCGGGAATCTTCTTTCCACCGAACAACAACAACACGATAAGGGCGATAATGATGATTTCTGTCATTCCTATTCTCATAACTTTGACTTTTTAGCTATTGGCTGTTGGCTATTAGCTGTTGGCTTTTCTGTTGCCTGATAACAATTGCCTTTTGCCTTAAAAAATTGGGTACAAAAATATATTTTTTTTTAACTGATGACTATAAAAAACCGCTATTGCGCAATCAGTGCAGCACAGAAGCGAGGATTTCCAAAGAGTCGATTTTGTGAATTTGTTCGTTGTGCATCTGGAGATAGGCAACCAACTGTTTCAACAAAGCGGCACGCAGCCCTCTCTCTGCAGGAACAGGCTTTTCCTCACTTAACAACCGATGCAAATAGGTGCTTTCGTTCCCGTTCATAATGCCGGCATCTTCCACATAATACGACTGAAAACGACATTCCTGCATAGAGAAGAAGCTGTTTGTGGCGGAGTAATTGTCCTCCGGAAAATAACCCATCACCTTGCACAGCCGCAGCAGGAAACGCAACGGTAGCTCCGCAAGATTGCCGGAAGCGTCATGCACCCCGTCTATTTCCTTACGCAGAAAATCAAACAGCACCTCATCCTCTCCGGCATCCATCAACATCTTATACAGTATCTCGTTGTAAAACAGCAATATGGAGCTTTTTGCCGGATCGTAGAACAATGGTTTGGACGTTTGCCGAGGGGCGATGTCCTTCAGATACTTCAACGAACCCTTGCTATGGTCATCATACGAGATGTCCATCATCGCCAACGGTGTGAAATAGGAAGCGGCGAAACGGTTGTTCTTCCGGAATGCGCCTTTAACGATAAAAGACTGGTTCCCTTGCTGTTGTGTAAAGATTTTCACAATCAGCGAAGTATCCCCGTATTTGGTGGCATGCATCACTATCCCTGGCGTTGAAACAAGCATCTTATCCTTTTACAATTAATTGATAAAAACAAACTTGGTCACTATCTTCTCTTTCCCGTCCTCATCAGACACCATCACATAGTAAACTCCAGTGGCAGGACGGTTGCCATAATGGTCTTTTCCGTCCCATACCAATTGTCCGCCATGACTGTAACCCTGCCAGACCAACCGGCCTGCACTATCTGTTATCTTACACAAGGAATTGGATTTCAACCCGCTGACTGCCACCATACCAGCATAGCCGTGCGGCACCGGATTCGGATAGACCAGATTTTCCTCGTAGGTCTCAAATCCAGCCGTTGCGGTACTCCGGTAACTCACCAACCCCTTGGCCGTAGCGAAAAAGACCTCACCCGAGAGCTGATCAATGCAAATAGATTCTATCTGGTTGGAAAACAACGGGTTGTCTTCTGCCGTAAAGTGCAGCAGCTGTTCCTGACCGTTTTCACTCATCAAAAAGACTCCCGCCTTGCTGGTACCTATCCATTTCCGGTTGGCGCCATCCACCGCAATGGCTGTAACCTGCTCATACTCAAACAAAACCGAAACATATCCATCCTGCTCAAGCAGAATATTCCTCGGATAGCTGTTCCCCGTGAACACTTTTTCCGGATAATAAATCACCTTGACCCCCTTGTCCGTACCAATCCATATTTCCCCGTCCAAATCCTCCGCCATACAATAAACCGATGAAGAACTGACCTCTGCCGCCACGTTCATGTCGATACGCGCAAGCCTGTCATCGCCATAATTATCGTATGTTCCGTTGTCGGAAAACGCAATCAAATGGTACCGGTTATAGGTCGCATCGCGAGGAAAATTCACCCACTTGTAGCCGTGCGAGTCCACTAACAGCTGCTCCGCCACCACCTCGTTGACATTGTTCGACACCACCCCCACGGTGATATTATACGCGTGCCAGGTACCTTTGGGCTCCAACATCTTCAACATTTTGTTGCTGTAGCTGTTTGTCATCCAAAGGTTGCCCTTGCTGTCGTACTGCAACCCTGACACAAACGTTTTCCCGTCACTGACAGAATCCAGCAAAGAATTGGCGGCGTTATAGTGCGCCACCACTTGATGATTCTTGCATTTGAAGATACCGTTCCCCCAAGAGGCAACGCTCCATTCCGTCTCATCCAAGGGGTTGATGGCAATAGTGGTGAGATCGTAAGTTCTCATGTTGGTGTCGTAGGTCAGGAAATCTTCGCTGTTATACGCCCACGTCTGGTTCTGGAACCAGCTTACAGCGGGATGGTGGTAGGCCGGCGAGAATGCTGTGGAACCTTTCCTGGAACCGTGGACAGCCGCGACAACCCCATTTTGGGCTGCCAGCCCCTCCACATAATCCGCATACGGACCCGGTGCCTTGAAAAAGCGACGAGAGAAATAGGGTATGTTAATCTGAACCAACCCATAAGAATGATCCGCCACCCAAATGTTCTGCCCGTCAAGAATACCCTCGCGGGCATTCGGATAATATCCCGCCTCATACCATGAAGAGTAATACAACCGTTCCGCATCCACATCCAACAGTTCAACGCCATCCCAATAACAAACCACCGTCGTGTCCCCTTGATTTGTCAGATAAGGTATGGAACTACTGGTTTTCCCTGTAAAAGTCCATCCGTCTGGCGACATCACAAACAGAGAGTCTTGTGAGCCCTGTATTTCCGCAACATGTTCCTTGACCACAAATAGTCTGCCTGAAGTCTGAACCAACTGTGAAACATTCCATGGCTTTAACTTCTCCCATTGCGAAAAATCCGAAATCATCGGAGACGACACGGACATGCTGAACAGCCCTTCCTCCGTAGAGACATAGCATTGCTGATTCCATATCAGCACATCGGTAGGTACCACTTGGTTTTCACGTTTGGTAAACCAAGTGTCTGAAATCACCAGTTTGTCCAAATCAATCATCACAATGCCGAAAGGATAGACAAGATAGGCTATGTTTCCGAACGTACGGCAGTTTTTCAGCCGTTTGGAACCACTCATCGATTTATCTTTCACATCGCGAATATTCACCAGCTTGTCATTCCTGATCACATCTATATTTCCATTGTCATAGCAGATAATCATCACATTATTTTCCCTGTCGCAGTGTATTTTCACGATATCGATATCCGAAAGACCTTCCACCTTGGTCCAAATGGAAAACTCGGGATCCGCATCATATATCGTGGTTTTGTCCAAAAGGAAAAGGCCATTGTTCGAAGCCGCATAGACCGTTTCGTCATCAGCGGCCACCGAGAGGAAGCTGTTCATCGAAACATGGGAACGGAACTCCCCTATCGCCGTCTGCGCAAATGTGCAAACCGCCGACAATATGGTCACAAGTATAATCAGGTATCTCTTCATAATGCAGTATTACGATACAAATTTGATTTTTTCAAGTTATAAGCCGGAATAAAAGATGTCAACAAACTAATTACCAATATTGTAAGAAGTACTATGAGCAAGTCGGTCAATCTGATTTGCACCGGATAATAGGGTATGATGTAATGTGAACCGCTACCGCCCAGCTTGACAATATGGAACGTCTGCTGCAACAAGCAGATCAAAGCTCCCAACACAGTACCCGCCAATCCGCCTAATGCAGAAGCCAACAGTCCCTCATAGACAAACACTCTTTGTATCAATGACTTGGATGCCCCCATACTAAACAACACGGCAGTGTCTGTCTTCTTTTCCAAAATCAGCATTCCCAACGCCCCGATGATGTTGAAGGCCGCCAAGACTAAAATGAACACCAGAATCAGGTAAATGACGAACTTCTCCGACTTCATGGTTTTATACAGCGATTCCTCCTGCTCGTAAACATTTTTCAGCCGATACTTGTCACCAATCACGGCCATGATTCTGGCACGGCATCTTTCCGCGTTAACCCCTTCCTTCAGTTGAATCTCAATGGATGTCACCTCGCCTTCGTAATTCATCAGTTCGCGAACGAACTCAATCGGACAAAAAATGTAGTTCTCGTCATAATTGGTATTCGTACACAACACCCCGTTGGGTATCAGATAGCGTGTGTTAAACGCATCGGCGGCATTGGAGAAATTCTTCTTCGTTCTTTTGGGATAATACAATTTAACCAAATTGTAGCTTAACAGATTGATTTCCAGCATACCGGCCGCTCCTGTCCCAAAAACGGCACAAGGTTCCTGAATCTTCCATAAGGCCGTGTCACCGTCAATCAGCATTTTATCGAAATGATTGTCTCTGAAATAGTTAGCAGGAACTCCTTTGAGATACAGGAGTTCCTGACGGTCATCGTAGTTCGCCAGCGAGAGGTCGCACACAATCTCGTTGACCGCCTTCACTTCCGGAATTTCCAGTAGCTGGCGGGTAGGAAAACTATCCACGGAGAACGACTTGCCCTCGCGTAACGTAACCTCGTAGTCTGCATGCAGTGCATTGAACCAGCCGCCGATGATGTCGCTCATGCCATTGAACACCGACAGCACAACGACCAACGCGGCAGTACTCACCATGATGCCAATCATGGAGATTCCCGATATGACGTTGATAATATTGTGTTCTTTTTTGGAAAAAAGATAACGCCACGCCAGGAAAAAGGCTGTTTTATGCGCTTTCGAAGCCACTATTTTTTCAGAAGTTCATCAATATGCTCCAGATAGTCGAGGGTGTCATCAAGGAAGAACTCAAGTGTCGGCACCACGCGCATCTGGTTGCGTATTTGCTGTCCCAAACGATAGCGGATATCTTTCGTGTTTTCTTTTATTAAATTGATAATCAACTCTTTATCTTGAGTATTATAAACACTTAGATATGCTCTTGCGATGGAGAGGTCAGGCGTCACCGTCACTTTCGTCACCGTGATCATACATTTGTAAACATTGCGGCTATCTACAAGGAAGATGTTCGCCAGCTCGCGTTGCAGCATGGCTGAGATTTTTTGTTGTCTTGTCGTATTCATCGTTAACAATTTTGGACGGCAAAGATACGATTTTTTGGCTTGTGGCTGTTAGCCGTTAGCGGTTGGTTTTTCTTCATTCTTGATATGCACATCCATTTGATTGAACGGAATCTCCAGTCCCTCTTTACGGAATGCGTTGTAAATACCTTCGTTGAGTGAATAGAGAGTGGTCCAATAATTTTCGGGAAGGGTCCAAGCGTAGAGGCGCATATTGAGGGAGCTGTCCCCGAAATTCTCCAATGTGGCAAACGGTGCTTTGGGCTCGTTCAGCACCAACGGGTTCTCGGCGGCGACACGCAGCATCACTTCCTTGGCCTTCTCCACCGACATCCCGTATGCCAGCCCTACGTCTATGGCCACACGCCGTTGCGGCAGGTTGAAATGGTTGACAAGGGACTTGGTGGCTAATTCTGTATTCGGCACAATGATTTTGCGGGCGTCATACGTGCGCAACGTCGTGTTGAAAATCTGGATACTATCCACGAAGCCCGCATACGAACCCTGTTCTATGTAGTCGCCAACCCTGAACGGCTTGAGCAACAGAATGATGACTCCGCCAGCGAAATTCTGCAAGGTCCCTTGCAGCCCCATGCCGATGGCCACGCCTGCCGCACCCAAAATGGCGATGAAGGAGGTCATCTGGATGCCCATGATGCCCATCGCGGTAATCACGAGCAGCACCTTCAGGAGGATGTCAATCAGCGAGTGCAAAAACTCTTGCAACGACGGATCCACCCTGTGCCGGTCGTAGGCGCGTTTCATCACCCGATTCAGCAAATTGATGAGTTTCCAGCCCACAAACAGCACGATAGCCGCCACGATCAGCTTTGGCACATACTGGAAGATGATGTCATTTAAAAACTGCTTCGCACCGGAAGCAAAAGATTCCCAAGTGGTTACGTTTGTTTTTTCCATATTATTTGAACGAATACGCTATACCGAAATATAGCACATTTTCAGGATTTTTAACTTGTATTTCATTATCGCTGCGAACAAAAAAATCTAACGAGTAGCGTTTGTTAATACTGTATTCCAAACCGACTATGGTACGCAGTTGATCAACGATATTGTCTCCGGGTTTGTAGAGCCGCCACCAAAACTCCTCCGAGCAGTGCAATTTCAAGCCGGTTTGTGGAATAGACCACGCAACCGACAATCTGTTACGCAGATAGGTTTTCGGATTGAACTTATATGATCCGTGACGTCTATCCCGGAAAGTGGTCTGCGCCATACACCGCCATCCGACTTTCCAATTCCCGAATTTCGGTGCAAGCGAGACGAATCCCTTGATTCTGTGACGGTTGTCAAACAACTGGTCCTCTCTATCGTGGTAGTTCAGGAAACTGTACTCAACCCCGACCTTCATCCGCTTCCGCCAGAAAGTGTAGTCTGTGCCAATCCCCAGCTTGGCGCGATTGTAGTGAGTGAAATTATAGTCGAAACGAACTTCCCCTTCCAAGTTGAAATGCCAACCTTTTAGGATTTTTAACTCATAATCAGCACCTATCACCCCGCCTGTCGTGAACGTCTGCGCACAAACACGACTGCACACACACAACAACACAAAGATAATCAAACACCTCTTGCTTAATTCATAATTCATAATGCGGAATGCAGAATTAGAAGACGTTATCTCGTTGGATTTTGGTGAGCTGGTTAATCGTGTTTTCGGGTTTGTCGGAGGCGTAATAGATTTTCACGTATGCGATGTCCTTGAGGTAATCAATGTGCCCGACTTCAAGACGACGGATGTCGAGTCCGGTGCGGGATTTCAAATCCGCCATCAGCTCGTTCTCCCGGTCAGCATGAACAAGCGCGACTTTCTCGTAAACAATGATTTTACACTCGAGATGCGTTTTACTGTGAATTGACTCGAACAGCCAAACAGCCAAAACGATCAGCAGGTTGGTGATGAACAATTCAACGTAACTCACCGTCATGGCCAAACCATTGATAACCGAAATGCCGACAACCACAAACAGATAGGTCATCTCGCGGATTGGCACCGTTTCCGTCCGATAGCGGATCATCCCGAAAATGGCAAACAGACCCAACGCGAATCCAATCTGCACTTTCACATTGTCCATCAGGAAAATCAAAAAGAAAATCGTAATGCTGAAGAGCATGAAAGTAAAGTAATAGTCGCGGCGCTTGCTTTTCCGATAATACAATAGCCCCACAATAAGCCAGCAAACCACCATGTTGAGGGCAAAACGGAGCAGCATCTGCCACAAACTCGGTCCATCAAACCAAGGGATGCCAAAAAGACCGGCTCCTTCTTCAGCAAACTCGCTTGCGATAGACGGGTCAAACAAGTCCAAATCACTCTGTATCATTTCTCCAAAGATTTAATTGTATAATTTTGATTCGTTAATTTATTGACATACCGTATTTTACTCTTGAAACGGTTGTATTTCAAATTATTATCGGTCAGAAGCATTCCCAAACAATACTTGCTCAACCCCTTCTGTTGCACACGGGCGGCTCGAAGCAAATCCTTGAACCTGGATGGCAGCGAACCGTCCTGTTTCACCTCAACAATCACTAAATCAGAAACATCGGCATCAAAACCACTCACATGATTATGAAACGTAATGCCGAAATCAATAGTGACGCGCTCCGTCTTGGCCTTGTTCACCAGTGTGATGCGCTGAAAAGCATTCTCAAGCCGGGGGGTGAGCTGTTGGTCGGTCACCCAGACCCTCTCTCGAATGAAATCAGCGGACTCTTGGCTATTGTAAAGCTCACCCCATTGTTCCATAGGGATGGGAATGCGCTTTTTCTTGGTGCGCCCCGTGTTCTTTTTGTTCTTAATTTCAAGAAAGGCAATATTGGAGTCCACATAGATACGTTGCCGGATTTTCTGCCGCCGCAACCGACGATTGTGGTGCATTGTATATGTGACAGCATCCAATGTGTCGAAATAGAGGGTTCGGTAACGTGCAATTCGCTGACCTTCATGTTCCTGCACATAGAAATACTCGCCCCAACGCGGAGCCATGCGCAGCAGTGTCTCCTTATTCGTGGGGAACTTGCTGTCCACACGGTTCATCAGTTTCACGGAACTCATCTTCTCCAACGAAATGGGTTCCATCGACTGCAGTATATGCTCCAACGCGTCCATTATTTGCGAATATATTCGTACTCCCTGACAGACAACAAATTACCTTTTGCATTGTAGTTCAGCTGACGTTTTTTAGTACCGTCAGCGTTATACTCAATTTTATGGATGCGTGAGGCTTTGTTGCGTTCGTCATACACCACCTCTCTCACCACACGGTCATTCGCATCGTACTCGTAAACGATACGGGCTGTCATCATGGAAGAATTGTACTCAATTTCCTCTGCTTTTCGCCCTTTGGCATCATATTTAGTGACATGATCCAAATACTTGGTTCCTTTTACAGGGGTTTTCCACGTCTTCACAGTCATGTTTTTCCGCTGCTCACGCTTTTCTGAATTCTGCCCGAAAGAAACTGACACACAGAGTATTATACAACCCAACAATATGATTATCTTTTTCATTTTTACGTTTGTTTGTTCTTTCAAAAATTTGACGTATGACGTATGATTTATGACTTTGGGGTTATCCGCACCTTCATCCTCTCGTCCTCGTCTCACGGTTTAACATTCACCCTCATCGTGTCCGAAATCCAGTAAATCTGATCGGATTCCGCCACAGAGATGGTTTTGGAAACCACGGACGGGATTTCATCCTCGTCTTCACTGAGAGTGAAAACGGTATAGTCGCCAGGGGAGAGTTTCTGGAAAGCGAAAACGCCGTCCATGCCCGCGCGCACATCATCGCAGGGGAAGTCCTCGCCCTGCCGCTGGATGTACATACGCTGCCCGTAAGCCCAGCCCTGCGAAATCACGTTGCCGTTTTTGTCTATATAGTACGCCCAAATGTGACCTTTCACTATGGACGTTCCGTAAGCTTTGCCATCATGGATGTAGATATTCGGTGCCGTCGTGGTTTTCCCCCTTTGAACCTCAACGGTTTGTGACACCGCCGTGCGTTCCCCGCTCGCCAAAGTCGAATAGGCATAAACCGTATAGGTACCGGGACGAAGGTAGTCAAACCTATAGAATCCAGTGTGGTCAGTCTCCTCGTCATCCCCGTAGAACTGCTGTGTGCCATAGACCAGAAATACATCCTCTTTGGCGGCCAGCACCGTGTCTGTCTCCAAATTGTAGTTATCATCGGGATGCAACACCTTGAAAACAGTACCCTCAATGGAGCCGGTTCCGCCGGGACCCTCGCCCGTGTTGCAAGCTGCAACCGAAATGGCCAAAAGTACCAGTTGGAAAAGACGGGTTATCGGTTCACTGAACTTCATATCATTGATATTTTAAAACAAGGTGCAAAGATAGCAAATTTGACGAAGTGCGGGGTGATTTTTTGACCGAAGGCAAGCCAACCATTAAATTTCAGAAAAACATCCAACTCATCCAATAAAATCGTATCTTTGCCGTTTCATACAAAAACGAAATTCAATGAAAAAAATTATCGCATTAGGCATTCTTATTTTAGGCTCCATCCTGATTTTTTCAGCATGTGACACCCAGCATCGTTGCGCCGCTTACGGCCACTACTCCTACAATATGCCGGTTGAGAATCCGGACAACATGAATTAGCGTGCGTTTCCCATGCGGAAAACGGATTTTGGGCGGCAACCCATTCGGAAGTTCCTGCTTGCATTGCTGTTGGCGGGTACTTTTGTATTGTCCAACGCCCAAAATGTCGGGGAGTATCACCACGACGTAACCACCAAGGAGTGGAATTTCCAGCTTTTCGCGCACACGGCCGGTTTCGGTGTCGGATTCCAGCACGGACGAACCCCGGATCTCTACAACAAGCATTTCTGGGAGGTGCAGCTGATGTCCAACAAGCACCCCAAATCGATTCGGTCCATCAACGCAATTTATGAGAACGTGCGTCCCATCCGTTATGGGCAACTCTACTCGCTGTTCTTCCTGCAAGGAGGCTACGGCTATCAGCGCACCATCCACCTGAAACCCTATTGGGGTGGAGTGCAGGTCAACTACACCCTTTCCGCGGGTCCCGCCCTCGGCATCGGCATCCCCAACTATGTGGAAGTGCTCAACTATAATACCGGTTTCTCGGAAATTGTACGGTATAACCCCGACAAACACAACCTCAACAACATCCTTGGCGGCGCCCAAATGTTCACCGGCATTATGGAAACCATCGTGAGACCCGGCTTCTACGCCAAAACAGGCCTTAATTTCGATTTTTCCAAAAACGACTACAAACTGCTGTCCCTTGAGGTTGGGGTGCAAATCCAAATGGTGTTCCCCTTCATTCAGCAAATGGCCTTCAACCCTGCCAAAAAATTCTACCTCACAGGGTACTTGGCCTTCAACTTCGGCAAAAAAGTAGGCATTCATGGTAAATCTTAACACAGAATTATGAAAAAAACAATCATATCCATCCTTTGCTTCACATTTTCCGGGCTTTTCACAACCATCTCTGCCCAGAACGATTTTGAAATCGTCAAAAACGTTGACATTTTCATCAGCGTGCTCAACGAGCTGAACGACAAATACGCTGACGAAATCTCCCCCGGCGAACTCACCCAGACCGCCATCAAAGCCATGCTCTTGAGCCTTGACCCTTACACTGTGTATTACAACGAGGGCGAAATCGAAACCTACCGCATGAGAAACACCAGCGAGTCGGGCGATGTGGACGTTACCTTGCAAAACATTGACAAACAGATAGTTGTTACCGACATGGTGGAGGATGGACCCTCCGCAAAAACCGGTCTGCGTATCGGTGACCGCATCCTCAGCGTCAACGGCCAATCTTCGGAAAACCGCGACATTGAGGCCATCAACCTCGCCATGCGCGGACAACCCGGAACTTCCTATTCGGTGGAAGTGTTCCGCCCGACCGACAACAAGAACCTGACTTTCAAGGTGAAACGCGAGAAGGTGAAACAACCCAATATCCCCTACTCCGGCATCCTCGGAGACAAAGTGGGCTACATCAAGCTCAACCAGTTCCTCGAAAAAGCCGGAAGCGAAGTGCTGGATGCCTTCAACAAACTCAAGGAGGAAGGCATGGAATATCTGATTCTTGACCTGCGCGAGAATGGAGGCGGCCTCTTAGGCGAAGCTGTCAACATCATCGACATATTTGTGGGAAAAGATATCACTGTGGTGGAGACGAAAGGGAAAATTGACGAGATGAACCGCATCTACAAAACAAGGAACAATGCCAAGGATGCAGACATTCCCATCGTGGTGTTAGTGAACGAACACAGTGCCTCCGCCTCTGAAATCGTTTCCGGAACCCTCCAGGATCTCGACCGCGCCGTCATCGTGGGACAGAAATCCTTCGGCAAAGGTCTGGTGCAAAAGGTCTATCCCATGGACTACAACACCAGCATGAAAATCACCGTGTCGAAATACTACATCCCCAGCGGCCGCTGCGTGCAGAACATCGAGTATTTCGACCGCGACACCACTAAAGGAGGCTACAAGATTCCTGATTCTCTGGCTGTTGCTTATAAAACCAAAAACGGAAGGACTGTCTATGACAAAGGTGGTGTGGAACCCGATGTGGCTGTTCCCGAAGAACGGATTCCCGAGGTGCTGTCCGCCCTTATCGAAGAGCAAGCCATATTCGACTTCGCCAACGATTACCGCGCCAAACACGAAACCATTGCCGAAGCCGACAAATTCATTGTGGATGATGCCATTTACAACGAATTCCTGCAATATCTGAAGACGAACAAGTACAATTACACCACAGCCTTGGAGAAAAAGCTGGAAGAGCTGAAGACCACGGCCGAAAAAGAAAAGTCGTTTTCAGGCATCCAAACCGCCTACAACCAACTGAAAACCCAGTTAGAGAACCTCAAAACACAAGACCTAACCACGCATAAGGCCGAAATCGCCCGCGCTCTCACACAGGAAATCGTCTCGCGCTACTACTACAGCACCGGCAGACTCATCAACAGTCTGCACCATGACAGCTACATCGAAACTGCCAAATCGGTGCTGCTCGACCCAAGCCGCTACAAAGCCATTCTCTCCCCGAAAAAATAAGGCATGAGCCGGAAACGCTTTCACCATACCTTTTACCTGCTCGGCACAATGGCGGTGGCGGCGGCGGTGCCGATGTCGCACTTCCTTATGGGGCTGGCACCCTTCTTGCTACTGCTCAACTGGATAGCTGAATGGAACTGGCGCGAGAAACAGATACGCCTTCGCAAAAACCGCCAAGGACTTTGGTTTGTCGCATTCTACCTCGTCTATGCCATCGGTCTCATCCGCGTAACCGACTGGAGCGCCGCTGGCGTTGAGATGCTCGCCAAACTGCCGCTGCTACTGTCCCCTTTAGTGATAATCACTTCCAAACCATTCAAAAACAGAGAATTACGAAACATTTTCATAGTCTTCATCGCAGCCACTTTATTCGGCTGTTGCTGGAACTTCACTTATGCCCGAACCCACATTCTTGACAATATCCGGCAGATGTCGCGCTTTATCGACCACATCCGCTTCAGCCTCTGCGTTGCGCTTTCCATTGTCTTTTGCTTTCATCTTTTGCTCCATCCCTTAAACAGCAAAACGCCACTCCGATTTATCTATCTTATAATCAGCTCGTTATTACTTTCATATCTTCTCTATGCCCAAACCCTATCCGGTATTATTATCCTACTGGCAATTACTTTATGCTACGTAATATATCTTATTGAAAACCAAAAGAATAACAAGACAAAATGGGCTTTAGGAGGATTTTTGGTGGTGCTTTTGGCCGCCGCAACCCTCTATACAATATATATTACCTACGACTATTTCCACGTGAAAGATGCCGCACCTGACCGGTCCGCGTTGACTGCTTCCGGCAATTCATACTCATTCGAAGAGGACCCGATGGTGGAAAACGGACATTATATCGGACATTACGTTTGCAAGGAAGAGCTGCAAACCGCCTGGACAATGCGTTCCGACACGATGTTTGACGAACGGGTATCCGCTACACTGATTCGCTATCTCAACTCGCTCGGAATGCGCAAAGACTCTGCGGCGGTGATGAGCCTCAGCGACCAAGACATCCGCAACATCGAGCACAAAACAGCCAATGTTTATTATGGGCACAAAGGTAACTTACGACGCGCACTCTATGAGACCTATTTCGGGCTAAGCCTTTACAAGAAATACGGAATCATCAACGAATCGTCCATACTGGAACGCATCGAGTTATGGCGTGCCTCCTGGCAAATTATCCGCGAACACTGGTTCCTCGGAGTGGGCGTCGGGCAACAACGCGCAGCCTTGGACCGGCAACTGGAAATTCAACACTCCCCCATCGCCGACAAAAGAATGAATCGCGGCAGCCACAACCAGTTCCTCACCTTTTGGATGGCTGCTGGCATCATTCCGATGCTTTATTTCTGTTTCCTGCTCGTCTATCCATTCGCAGGTTTGAGAAGCCGTATCACATTCGTCTATTTCGCGCTCTTCCTGCTGTTGTTCCTCTCCATGTTGGTCGAAGACACGCTCAGTTCCCAAGCCGGCCTCATGATGTTCGCCGTTTTCGTGCCTTTGCTACTGTTTAATAACAGTAGAGACGTTTCCTGAAACGTCTCTACTTAGCCTTTTCTTTCGTCTGAGTGTATTCATAATTTATGTACATTTGCATTCTTTTATAAAAACAACAAGATTAAAACAAACGAACTATGAGTCAGATTGTTAAAGTTTACGGAAGAGAGATTTTGGACTCTCGCGGAAATCCTACTGTTGAAGTTGACGTTTACACCGCTGCGGGCGCGTTCGGTCGCGCAGCCGTTCCCTCCGGCGCTTCCACCGGCGTGCACGAAGCCGTGGAATTGAGAGACGGTCAGAAAGACAGATATATGGGCAAGGGCGTGCTTAAGGCCGTCCAGAATGTGAACAGCACCCTCGCGGAAGCTGTGGAGGGCATGGAAGTCAGCGACCAGGCTGAATTAGACGCCCGTATGATTGAAATTGACGATACAGAAAACAAGGGCAACATGGGTGCCAACGCCATCCTCGGCGTTTCCCTCGCAGCCGCAAAGGCCGCCGCACAAGAGACCGGCCAAGACCTCTATCGTTACGTAGGCGGCTGCAATGCCAATGTGCTGCCCGTCCCGATGATGAACATCCTCAACGGCGGCTCCCACGCCGACAATCGCGTTGACTTCCAAGAGTTCATGATCATGCCCGTCGGTGCTCCCACTTTTCGGGAGGCCGTCCGCATGGGCTCCGAAGTGTTCCACAACCTCAAGAAAGTGCTCAAAGGTCGCGGCTACTCCACCAATGTGGGTGACGAAGGCGGTTTCGCCCCCGACCTCAGTTCCAACGAGGAGGCTCTCGAAGTCATCCTGCAAGCTATCGAAAACGCCGGCTACAAACCGAAAGAGGATGTCTGCATCGCACTGGATCCCGCCGCTTCCGAGTTCTTTGACACCGAGAAAGGCCTTTACAAACTGAAATGGTCCACCGGCGAGGAGATGACTCCCGCGCAAATGGTCGATTATTGGAAGACCTGGTGCGACAAATACCCGATTATCTCCATCGAGGACGGCATGGCCGAAGACGACTGGGACGGCTGGAAACTCCTCACCGACACCATCGGCGACCGCTGCCAGCTCGTGGGTGACGACCTGTTCGTGACCAACGTGAAGCGTCTGCAAATGGGTCTCGACAAAGAAGTGGCCAACTCCATCCTCATCAAGGTCAACCAGATCGGCACGCTCACGGAGACCATCAACGCCGTGCAGCTCGCGCAGCGCAACTACTACACTGCCGTGATGTCGCACCGCTCCGGTGAAACCGAGGACACCACCATCGCCGACCTCGCCGTGGCACTCGGCACCGGCCAAATCAAGACCGGCTCCGCCAGCCGCACCGACCGCATCTGCAAATACAACCAGCTGATGCGTATCGAAGAGATGCTTGGCAGCCAAGCCATCTACCCGGGTAAAAATTTCCCGTTCAGAGGATAACAAAAAAAAACGCGGCGATTGCCGCGTTTTTTTTTACTTTTGTTCCCGAACTTTCGACTCTCGGGTCCAGTCAACGGTCATGCCGAACAACGAGACACCGAGATAGCCGCGCATCTTCAAGGTATTCCCACCGTTCACCAGACGGATATAGGTTTTGTATGTTCCAGACTTGCCTGGGTATTTCAGCTTCCCGCCCTGATATTCGTTATCCTTGGCATTGTAGGTCAATCCCGACATAAATACCAGACCAAGATGCGGTTTCTTTTTCGGGTTCTCCACCCAGACCACTTTGGCCTCATACGTGCCATCCTTGGCCTTATAAATCTCACATTGCGATCCCTCCTTTGAAAACGGGTCTCTTGAATGGAAAATCCCACAAATGTCATCTGCATTTTGCGCGTAACCGCTCGCGGCAAAAACCGCCAACATCAAAATCGTTATTACCTTTTTCATAATCATCTTGTCATCTTATCTTATCATCTCATTCTCTAATCCTCTGTTCATCGCTTATTCCTCAAACGAGAACAACGGATCCCAAGCGGGCAACATGATAGGTTTCTGGTCGAAAAGTTTAACCGTGGCACTCGGGATGTACTTGGACTCCACCACCAAACGGAACATATACTCGTTGAACCACTCATTGGTCATGATGAGGAATCCGTTGTGGCCGCGGTTGCTTCCCCAGCTGTTCTCCACCATCCATTTCGTGGGGTTGCCGTTGGCGTCAAGATCCACGCCGCAGAGAGTCATGGCATGAGACGAGCCGCTGGCATACGTGCTGACACGCTGTTTCTTGTCCATACCGAAAGTGGTGCCGAACAGAGAACCATAATCATAGTTGTTCACGTCCATGTAGCCTTTGTCGCGGTCAAGGAACTTCGCCACATCGCAGGAGAAATACATCATCGTGCTGTCCTTGATAGAGGCGATGGCCATTTTCGCAATCTCATTCATCGGCAGGTTCAGGTATTTCCAGTTCTCACCGTCATACACATGGCGGTCGTACTCAATCTCGTAAACCTTATAGTAGTCGCGGGTCGGGTCGTTCATAATCATGTAATAGTTGCGGAAATCCTCGTTCACGAATTTGTTGTAGAAGGACATCGGGGTATATTTTTCGGTGCTCACGACCTCGCCCTTGGCGTTACGCTGCGTCCAAGTGAACTCTGTCGGGGGTTCCCCAAGCGTGTAGGCCAACATCCGGTAAATCGTCTCCAACATCTCCATCTTTGTGGCTTGCAGTTTCTGTTCCGTAACTCCTTTGTTGTTGGACATTTCACGAAGAACAAGTCCATCCTCGCGAAGTTTCAGCTTGATAAGTTCCGACATCTTGGAGGTGTGGTTGCTGTTGTAAGTTTCAGGCATCACATCTTTCGGGACAACGCCATATTTGGTCATCAGGTTAGCCACGCCGGTGAACTGGCCGCCGTCGCTGAGCGGGTTCTTGAAAAGCCACTGCACGGTCTCGTCCGTCATGGATTTGGCGCGATTGTCAAGAATCGCCTGCAGGAAGAGGTTGGCCTTCTCCAATTGGTCCCAGAAGAACGTGTAGCACTGAGAGAACTGGAAATCATCGGGCAGGTTGTGCTTACGGATGGCCTTGTTGCGAAGCACGTTCATGCCAGTGAACATCCAGCAGCGTCCTGACGACTCCTGGTTGGTGATGGCCTTGGAGGGCACGGTGTTCGACAAATGAGCGTCAAAAGCGGTATTATTGTCATAATTTTGCGCCAACTTGTTGATTTCGTTAGCATTGATAGCATTGCGCAACGCTTTGTTGGTCGGATCGGCCTTAAAAGAGCTGCGGAGCGCTCCGATTTGCTGCATGGTCAACCCACCGTCTTTGGTGATGTTTTGCGCCTGAACGGCCATCATACATGCCGCCGCGCACACGAGAAGGAATAATTTTTTCATTGATTTATGATTTTCATTAATACATTCAAAAAACTGGCGGCAAAGGTACATAAATTATGAATATACACAGACAGATGAAATTGACGCTGTAGAGACGTTTCATGAAACGTCTCTACAATTTCAGAGGAAAGATACATTTTTTAGGCAACAGGCAATAGGCAATAGGCAACAGGCTAAGGGAAGAGGGTCAAGGCCAAGGTAACCCGCAAGAGCAGGGGGAAACCCTTTCATCGCCCATCATCGTCTCATCGCCTCATCGTCACGCGCAGACTGTCGCAGGAAGTAACTTTTCGCAATAGTTTATGATTGCGTTGGCATATTCGAAACCCGAATCACAAGTCTTTTTGTTTTTTGTACCGTCATAACCCATGTGGAGGTGCATGGTCTCATAGCCATCCACAATATAAGCCAGCAGCTTTTTGTCGCGTTTCCGAGCAGCATCCTTGTATTTGTCGATGTCAGGACGGCCTTTGCGCCTACTTATATCGAGCAACGCATCAAGCGCGATCAAACATCCGTTCCACAGCGTGTTTCCAGCCATCTTGACATATTTGCCGTCCGTATAACGTTTCATCTCGGGGTCGTACCCAGCCTTCTTGATAACCTCCTCCGCATTGGCCACGTATCTGCGAGCTTCTTCTATCTGATTCTCTTTTTCCATATCTAACATTTTTGTTTTCGTTAACAAGAAAATTCACGCCACAAAAATACACTTTTTTCAACACCATCAATCAAAAATAAAATATTTCTTACAAATAATTTCTTTACAATTAACTATTAATTTTATTTCTTAGCGAACCCCGGAACTGCACCATCGTCCGATGATGGATTCGCGCCCCCAATCCGGCCACAGACATGCAACCGCTAACGCGGTTGTCTTCGCGAACGCACCGGACAAGAAAACCGTCTCGAACAGCAATTGCACCATTCCGTTTGGCCTCCCTCCCCTACCGAAAACAACACGCATTTCCAGACCCCACTGCCATAACGAAAAAGCGAGACAGAGACCGGCCAAACGGAAACTCAGACTCGCAAGGACAGGAATTAACGAAACACAATCAATTCTTAATTCTGCATTCTTAATTCTTAATTACCACTGATGCGATAATTTCGGATACAGAATGAATCTGTCAAGCGATTTGTTTTATTGCTGTAAATTTAAATTATTTGACAAATGGAAAAACAACCCCAGCCCGTTTTTTTCGCATCTTTTTACTCACCTTATAATATTTAACCGCATAGGTACAATTTTTTTGATAAAGCGATGAGAAATTCATCGGTCTTTCATCGCCTCATCGACTCCTATACTCCTTAACTCCTCGTTCCGTTACACAAACATCTGATTATCAGCATTGTTAATAACCTTGTTTATAAATAATCGTAAAGATATGAAAACCATCGGCGGGAAATATTACTTTTGCGCGGGTTCAGGTTCTGAACGGATTAATAGGGAACGCTGTGAGAATCAGCGGCTATACCCGTAGCTGTGAGTTCCACTTTGCGCTTTTTCCAATAAGTCACTGACAAAATCTTGTCGGGAAGGCGGAAAAAAGCGGGAACGAGCCAGAAGACCTGCCTGTAACCTGCGTTCGTGGCTTTCGGGACTAAGAGCAAACGATAGCGGTGACTCACCGACCATTGTCTTCCCTGAGCTGTTTTTATTAACAACCAAAACCTTAACCATTTTATGGATCAACTGTACATCATCAAACGAAACGGCAAACGAGAGCCTTTCTCGGCCGAAAAAATCAAAAACGCCATCGCCAAGGCATTCCTCTCCGTGAACAGCTTTGCCACACAGGAGGTGCTTATCAACGTCATGAGCCGTCTCAAAATCCATGACGGCATCTCCGTAGAGGAAATCCAAAACCAAGTGGAAACATCCCTTATGGCTGAACGTTACTATGAGGTCGCCAAGGCTTACATCCTGTACAGACAACGCCATTACGAAGACCGGGAAGTCAAGGAGAAGTTGGACTTCCTCATCAACTATTGCAATGCCTCCAACGCCGCCACCGGTAGCAAGTACGATGCCAACGCCAATGTGGAGCGCAAGAACATCGCCACCCTCATCGGCGAACTCCCCAAATCGAACTTCATCCGCCTCAACCGCAGGCTGCTCTGCGACAAGATCAAAGATCTATACGGCAAGGAATTAGCCGACAAATACTTGTATCTTCTCAACAACCATTTCATCTACAAGAACGATGAGACCAGTATCGCCAACTACTGCGCCTCCATCACCATGTACCCGTGGCTTTTAGACGGCACACGCAGCATCGGTGGCAACGCCTCCGCACCCACAAACCTCAAGTCCTATTGCGGTGGCTTCATCAACATGGTCTTCATGGTTTCCAGTATGCTCAGCGGTGCCTGCGCCACCCCGGAATTCCTCATGTACATGGACTATTTCATCCGCAAGGAATACGGTGACGACTACTACCAAAACAGCGACAAAGTGGTGGATCTATCCGTGCGGCAACGCACCATCGACAAAATGATTACCGACTGCTTTGAGCAAGTGGTCTATTCCATCAACCAACCCACCGGAGCACGTAACTTCCAGTCTGTGTTTTGGAACGTGGCCTACTATGACCGCTACTATTTCGAGAGCCTCTTCGGTGAATTCCGATTCCCCGACGGCACTAAGCCGATTTGGGATTCGCTGAGCTGGCTGCAGAAGCGTTTCATGCGCTGGTTTAACCAAGAACGCACCCGTTCCGTGCTCACCTTCCCCGTTGAAACCATGGCTTTGCTCTCCAAAGACGGCGATATCATTGACACTGAATATGCCGATTTCACTGCAGAGATGTACGCTGCCGGCCACTCTTTCTTCACCTACGTAAGCGACAACGCCGACTCCCTGAGCAGCTGCTGCCGCCTGCGCAACGAAATCCAGGACAACGGCTTCAGCTACACCCTCGGTGCCGGTGGCGTTTCCACGGGTTCCAAGAGTGTGCTCACCATCAACATCAACCGCTGCATCCAGTACGAATGCCGTAACAACATCCCGCAATTCCAATTCATCGGTGAAGTCATCGACCTGATGCACAAAGTACAAATCGCATACAACGAAAACTTGAAATACCTGCAGTCCAAGGGAATGCTTCCGTTGTTTGATGCCGGTTACATTGCCATCAACCGCCAGTATCTCACTATCGGTGTGAACGGTCTGGTGGAAGCTGCTGAATTTCTCAGCATTCCCATTGATGACAACCCTCAATACCAGAAATTCGTGGAGGACATACTCGGTCTGATTGAGAAATACAACCACCAATACAAGAGCAAAGAACTCCTCTTCAACTGTGAGATGATTCCCGCAGAAAACGTGGGCGTAAAACACGCCAAGTGGGATCGCGAAGACGGATACCGCGTGCCCCGCGACTGCTATAACAGCTATTTCTATCGCGTGGAAGACGATTCATTGAACCTGATCGACAAATTCCGGCTGCATGGCAAACGCTACATTGAGCACCTCACAGGTGGATCGGCGCTTCATGCCAACCTTGAGGAGCACCTCTCACAGGCTCAATATCGCCAATTGCTCCGCGTGGCCGCGCAGGAGGGCTGCAACTACTTCACCTTCAACATTCCTAACACCGTCTGTAACGACTGTGGACATATCGACAAACGTTATCTCCACGAATGTCCTGAATGCCACAGCAAAAACCTTGACTACCTCACCCGCGTCATCGGCTACATGAAACGGGTCAGCAGCTTCTCACAAGCCCGCCAAGAGGAAGCAGGCCGCCGCCACTATGAACATTTTAATGGATAATTGATAATGGATAATTATTAGGGGTTGCCCGATTTGTTGATTGCGTAATATGATTATATATGCTTTCATTGTCTCGGAAAACCTCCAACCTTCTAACCTTCCAACCAATATAACCCCTCAATAACCAATAACCCATAACCAATAACCATTTTGCTAAAGTACTACAACTACGATATTGTTTTCCAAGAGATACCCGATGAGGTGACACTCGCGGTGAACATCACCAATTGTCCTCACCGATGTGTGGGATGCCATAGTCCACACCTGCGCCACAATATCGGACAAACGTTAGATGCAACCACGTTAGACGGATTGCTGTCCAAATACGGACAGCAGATTACGTGTGTATGCTTCATGGGGGGTGACCGTCAGCCAAAAGATGTGGCAACCCTGGCCAAACATCTGCGCCAAAACACGAAATTAAAAGTGGCCTGGTACTCCGGCAATGACATTATTCCACGATATGCAAACCTTTTCGATTACATCAAAATTGGCGGTTACCGTGCCGAGCTCGGTGGACTGAACTCACGCACCACCAACCAGCGGCTTTACCGCTATACAAATGGTCATTCGGAAGATATCACCAACCATTTCTGGAAGAAATAATAATCACACACAATAATCTGATTTTAAACAAAAAGAGAGCGGTATCGTTGATACCGCTCTCTTTTTGTTTGGTGTGGAAACTATTAGAATGTGTAAACAACTTCTTCCATATCACACTCGTGGTGACCATAAATATAGATAACCAGCTTAACGACAGTACCAGCAGGTTGATTACCGATTGTTGCGGAAATACTACCAGTAGTTTTCGTAGGATTTACTTTGTGCGTTTCACCTTCTAACTCATAGACATATTTAGCTTGGTAATTCCATGAATCAGGATTGTTGATGGCGGTTGTGAGAACAACATCACCGTCATCATTGATAGTGGAAGTGGTTGCGCCAATAAAACCAGCAGGACAAGCCGTTAAGCTCTGGTTGGCGATAGCACAAATTTCAACTTCAGGACAATCTTCTGTTGTAACATAATCATGATCATCAAGATATTCACGGAGGTGAGCTTTGATCAAAGCTTTGGCTTCAGCCACTAATGCAGGATTTGCTTCAAAAGCGTGATAGAGAGGAAGCAATTGGCTTGCAGTAACATGCTCAGCATAATATTTAGCAATGTCAATAGCATCTGCCTCATGATTCTTGATAAAGGTCTTGATCACTTCAAGAATAGCGGCTTTAGCTTCAGGATTGAGTACCACTTCGTCATACGTGTTTTGAACATCTTCAGCAGTTGCATGGCTGAGGTAATATTGGAAGACTTCCTTGGCGATGTCCATGCGGGTCTTCATGTATTCCACAATCGTGTCTTTCAGAGCGTCCTTGAGACCATGTGTATTGTTGCGGATAGCATCCAAAATCAAGAGCACATCCCTCTTTTGGTCAGGAGTACCATTCTCACCCAGTTTAATACCGGAGATATAATTCACAATCATATCGGTGTTAAGTTGGGTGGAACCTGTCTGCAAAGCATAAGGGACAGCAGTCACTTCAGAATTAACCGTAACAGTTGTTTCAGGGTAAGTTGTGACAGAACCATCAGGATTCAAAGTAGGATTAGGGGTGAAGGTAATAACAGCCTCAATGGTAGCAATGCTCCAATCCACGTTGAACAAAGAACCAGTCACATTAGTAGCGTCTTCACCGCCGATAATGACGTTCAACAAACCATTTTGGTTAGTAGTAACACTCTCATGGGTTTCAGAATAAACCTCGGTACCATAAGTGATGTTAATCACCACATTCATCTCATTGTCAAAGACCAAGTGGTTCTCGGCATCACGAACAACAGCCTGGAAATTCAGCTTGGGTTGAACAGTTGCGGTTGTAGTGCTCGTTTGCGCGAACACGAAGTTCCCGGAAATCAGGAACATCATCAATAAAGCTAAAATTTTTTTCATTTCTTTATGTTTTAATTATTAATATTATACTTGATTAGTGACAAATATCAAATTCCGGGCAATCAGACTTTCTAACGTAACCGTGATCATCAAGATACTCCTCAAAAGTATCTTCCACGAATTTTTTGATATAAGGATAAACGTCGGTATTGGCCTTTATTTTATTAACCAAAGAATTCACATCGGCATTATAATCTGACGTGTAATGTTCGATATAATACAATGCCAGTTCAAGAGCCACATTCATATTTTCCTTTGCGAAGTCTGACATAACCTCAACACCTTTGTTATAGGCAGCTGTGTTTGCCGTAACCGTATTGTATGTACTATAAATGTTTTCCGCCGTAACTCTTGGAGCATAGCTGAGAACGATTTCTTTAATTTTCTCGTGGTGGCTCATCAGATAATGTTTGAATGTATCCACCCAGTCATCTTCAAGGCCATAGGTGTTATTGTGGTATGCATTCAGGATCTTTCTCATGTCATTATTGAAATTGATGCTGCTGATGTAATTCACAATTTCATCTGTTGTGAGAAGTTCTCCAGTGGGGGATTGCAAAGCGTAGGGGACAGCGAAGACCGGCACAAAGTGTGTGAAATTGCCAGTGCCGTAATCAATGTCAAGACGGATTTTGGAAGTCATCCAATCCACTCCCAAAGCTTGCCAGTCAACGTCTTGACCGAATGCAACGACAACGAGGCCGTTCGCATCGGATTCAAGATTGAGACCGCTTTCCGTGTACAATGCAGTTGTTTCGTCCGCAGCGTTAAAAACGTTGACATCCACCGTAACCGGCTGATTGACCAGCAAATTATTGCCACCGTCACGAATCACTACCTGATAGCTCAATTTTGGCGTCGTTGTTTGCGCCATCAAGATGCCGCCTGCGAGCAGGAACATCGAAATAAGTGTGATTATTCTTTTCATTGTTATTATTTTTTTTATTATTACTCAGGATTAAAATTATTCGCCATCACTTTCTGTTCTCACGCAACGGACGCTGAGGCCGAGGTTTGAGCTTCTGTAGTCGTAAACAGGATGTGCGCAATAGTGTGTCATTTCAAGAGCTCTGCCAAGACCGCTGGCGTTTTTCTCAACGCTCCAGAAATCCGTGAAGCCGCGGAGGGTCATGAAGGCAGGGTTGCCGCCGACGATAGCCTTACCAGCGCCGCGGGCGGAGAAACCGGAAGCGTTGTTGTTGTCATTGGGGGTAAGCCAATATTCAGCGTCAGCTTCCTTAAGTTCGTTGGCCGGTTTTGCTACCAGGGCGTTCATTTCATCGAGAGTGGGGATATGCCAGCCATCCGGGCAAATACCTTGTACATAACCAGCGGACAAAGCGTCAGTGCTTCCTTCAGGAAGATTCACTGCGGAATACCATGTATAAAGGCGGCCGAAATTTCCAAGGTTTGCGTCCACGTCATTATCCGGGGCTAAATTGTAAACCAATGCCACAGGAATCTCACTGCCGTCAGTGTAGTGCAAGGCTTTGAGGTTGGATTTTGTCCAGCAATAACCGGCGACACCGACCATCTCGTAGTCGTTACCATCATAGTCAGCAACTGTGCCTTCGCAATCCAGTCTCCTGACTTCATACGCCCACACAGAGTCGTAATTGGCGTTATCCGTGTAGAGTTTGTAGAAGTTATAGTTACCGGGTTCCACAGGGGCTGTGAGAGTTCCCCAGCCTGCAATCGTGTAGTCCTGATCCGGAGTTAGGGTGACAACTTCCTTATGGCCTATTTCAAGTTGGGCCTCGGCCGCACCTGCGCAGAGTTCGAATCCGCCATTTGTTTCCTGGAAGGCGAAAGCCTGTCCCAAAATTACCGTGGTGTTATCATTGCTGCTCGCACCGCCGCTGAAACCGAAAATGCCAACGGAACCGCTTTGTGCTGACAACACACCTGCGCTAAAAAGCGCCATCATCATAATCAGTAAGTTTTTTTTCATATTCGTTTATTTTTTTTATTAATTATTCATTTTTTTTCAAGTATGATCCACCTGTTTCCGACCGACTCAAAAAGCACACCCCACTCCGTCATTTGACGGGAAATGGCCAACTTTTGCGCAAAAAGCTGTATCTACAACCATCCGCAAAAAATCAGTCAAACGTTTGTTAACCATACAGTTACAATTCATTACACGCTTTACTTTTTCTTTTTTAATCAACTTGCAAATATATAAATTATTTGAATAGCAAATCTTTTTTTGTGTTTTTTTTCAAAAAAAAATTTGCTATCATTGACTATATACGACATACATATATATATGTTACAACTTAGCCGACAGCTAACAGTCAACAGCTAACAGCTAACAGCCAACAGCTAACAGCCAACAGCTAACAGCTAACAGCCAACAGCCAACAGCCAACAGCCAACAGCCAACAGCTAACAGCCAACAGCTAACAGCCAACAGCTAACAGCCAACAGCTAACAGCCAACAGCTAACAGCCAACAGCTAACAGCCAACAGCTAACAGCTAACAACCAACAGCGATCGAACTAATCAAGCGTACGGCGAAAGCAGCAAGCCAAGCGACCCCAGTGGTATAGAAGATATTGAAAAGCATCCAGCCGGTGCCCGCCTCCCTCTTGATGGCAGTCAACGCAGCCACACAAGGGAAATAGAGCAGGATGAACACCATGAACCCGAAGGCCACCCACGGAGTGAAGACAGGTTTTCCTATGTCAGGTCCGGAAGACCATGTATGGTTCTGCAGGCTTTTCTGCAACGCCGAGGAGTTCTCATCGGCCTCCGCATCGCTGTGGTAAAGGACACCCATCGAGGAGACAACAATCTCCTTGGCGGCGAAACCGGTGATGAGAGAAACCCCCATCTGCCAATCGAAACCGAGGGGACGGAAAACAGGTGCCACGAACTTGCCGAAACGGCCAATGTACGAATTCTCAATCTGGCAGGCGGAACGGTCGAGCTCCAACTGCGCAATTTGCGCGGACTTCTCCGCCTCTGTGAGCGTTTTGTCCTCCCCTACCCTCTCTATCTGCTCGGTATAACGGTCAAGTTCCGGACCACGATGCGGGAAATACTCCAATGCCCAAATGATCACGGTGGCCACCAAAATCACCGAACCCATCTTCTTGAGATACTGTACACTCTTGTCCCACATGTGGATTACGGCGTTGCGGAACGTCGGGATACGATAGGGAGGCAGTTCCATCACGAACTGGTCTCGCACATTCTTGAACGCCACTCTCTTGACAATCAGCGAAGTGACTACCGCCATGATAATTCCGAGAAGATAGATGGAGGTGAGAATCAGCCCCTGATGTTTTGTGAAAAAGGCGGAAATCAGCAGCAGATATACGGGCAACCGCGCCGAACAGGACATAAACGGCACCGTGATTATAGTGAGGATGCGGTCCTTGCGGTTCTCAAGCGTGCGCGTGGCCATGATGGCGGGCACACTGCAGCCGAAACCGATGATATAAGGAATGAACGACTTGCCATGAAGCCCCATACGGTGCATCAGCTTGTCCATGATAAAGGCCGCGCGGGCCATATAGCCGGTATCTTCCAACACGGAGATGAAAAAGAAGAGTATCAGGATGTTCGGGAGGAACGAACAGACTCCGCCCACACCTGCTATAACACCATCCACAAGCAAATCTTTGACCATGCCGTCGGGCATGACACGTGTAATGACATCACCGAGCCAACCGAAGAAACTCTCCAACCATGCCTGCGGGTAAGCGCCCAATGTGAACGTCATCTGAAACATGAACCAAAGGAAGAATATCAGGATAGGAAAGCCCAACCATCTGTTCGTCAACAACTTATCAACAGAATAGGCTGGCTGTTTGCTACGGTCTTTTCCTTGTGTGAAGGTCTCAAGGAGCGCACCGCGAATAAATCCATACTTCGCTCCGGAGACGATTGTGGCGGCATCCTCATTGTAACGCTTCTCGATAATCGCCCGCTGTTCATCGGCCACCTTGCCGACACTGCCGTCATCATCATATTTTCCCACCAAGTTGGAAATCACCTTGTCACCGGCAAGCATCTCGATAGCCAGATAGCGGGTTGAATAGGCACCCGAGAGATCCAGATGCTCTTTCATCTCCTCTTTGATGAGGTCTATCGATTTTTCCAAATCAACCCCATAGTTAATATGGATATGCTTGGTATGCTGTTCCAAGTTTTCGTACAAATCCACAATCTTGGCCATAACCTCTTGAATCCCGATTCCCTTTGAAGACACCGTCGGGACAATGGGAAAACCAAAAAGCTCGCTAAGGGTATCCAAGTCAAGATGGTCACCGTTCTTTTCGAGTTCATCATACATGTTGAGAGCCATCACCATGGGCACGTTCATGTCAATGAGCTGCGTGGTAAGGAAGAGGTTGCGTTCGAGGTTGGAGGCATCGGCGATGTTGAGCACAATGTCGGGATGCTGATCCATAATATACTGGCGTACATAGAGTTCCTCGGGGGTGTATTCGGTGAGGGAATAGGTACCGGGCAGATCAGCGAGTGCGATGGTATAGTCCTTGAATTTGAAATAGCCGAGTTTGGAATCGACCGTGACGCCACTGTAATTGCCGACTTTCTCCCTCATACCCGTGGCGTGGTTGAAGAAGGAGGTCTTGCCGCAGTTGGGGTTGCCGACAAGGGCGACATTAATCGTTTTGCCAACCTTGCCAAGAATGCGTTCGGTTTCCTCAGTGACAGTGCCATGGAAGAGGTAGTTGTTGGCGACCTCTTCGGTGACGGGTACCACCTCAACACGATTGGCCTCAATACGTCGCAACGACACATGACCGCCCATAATTTCGTATTCGATAGGGTCATGCAGAGGGGCGTTACGGATAACCTTCACCTTTTCGCCGCGCACGAACCCCATCTCCATCAAACGGTGACGGAAACTTCCGTGGCCCGTGATGCGCACAATCACACCATACTCGCCGGTCTTCACATCGGCGAGTGTCAACACATTCTCTTCATTTTCGACTTTATTCATCTTATCATTGGCTTTCTCAAGACGTGAAACGTGTGTTGAGACTTTAGACTTATGACTTTAGACTTATGACTCTTAGGATAATAACAAACATCTTACGTCTCACGTCCCAAGACGCAAAAGTGCAATTTTGTACAAATCACAGCATCCCCAAAAATGGGGATTTTGCAATCAAACGCCAACAATTAATAGATTGAAGTACCGTTATGGTTCCCTCTGACCATTATCGCTTGTTGTCGGTGTCCGTTTAATTATGTAATTTAAAACCAATCCAGCAGCAATTTTAACCATTTATTGAATTACGCTCACGTTGAATTTATTAATAATTATGGGAAAATTACAAATAGGTGTTAATATCTCTTTCCACACCATTCTCTCGGTTTCAAAAAATTGTTATTTTTGCGCCCTGACAAAATTGTCAGTTTTTTGATGCAAAAAATCTATATATGCCAGACATTGTGAAAGATAGCAAGCGTAAAGCCATCATCGAAGCAGCGGAAGATGAGTTTGTGCAGAAAGGGTATGACGGTGCGCGAATCCTGGAAATTGCGGAACGCGCAGGGGTCGGGCATCCGTTGCTCTACTATCATTTCAAGACAAAAAAAGAACTTTTTGAATGCGTGGTACAACAGAAAATCGGGTTGCTTAGGAGAGCCGTTTTGGTCAGTTGGGATGACAGCAACGACTCGGTGACAGACAAACTGCGCAAAATCATCGGAGACCATTTCGACTTTGTCAAAGAAAATGTGGATTATCTGCGGTTCCAATTTCAAGAAATGGAGCGGCATCCCGAACTGTTTGAGGAAATCAAAAAGACAGCGCAGCAAGAAATCGCTCGCATATCGAACATTTTGCAAGACCATCTCAATGCTGAGGCTGCTGCGGGTTCCATTAATTCAATGGACGCACAAACTCTCCTCGAAGACATCCTTGCTTTGAATCTCTTTTTCCACTTGACCGCACCTACCCTGTACAAAACCGAATGCCTGAAAAACGACAACGACTACTATGAAAAAAGAAAAAATGAAAACATTTCCCTCATCCTAAACAGACTAATTCCCCAAGTTCCAAATACTAATTTCTAAATCTTAAAAAATCGTATTTTCGCGCCTCAGTTTTAAATATGAATAATATCTTAAAAATAGGAATAGACATCGGCTCCACAACGGTGAAATTGGTGGTGCTGGATGTTGACAACAAAGTCCTTCACGCCGACTACAAGCGGCACAACATGAATGTACGCGAGACCGTTCAAACGGTGCTGAAACCCGTGGCAGAGCGTTTCGCCGAAAAGATGGTCAAGGTGGCCGTCACCGGTTCGGTGGGCATGGGCTACGCCGACTTGTGGGGATTCCCGTTCGTGCAGGAGGTGATTTCCGCCGCCACCTTGGTGAAGGAGTCGTTCCCGCAGACCCGCACCTTCATTGACATTGGCGGTGAGGACAGCAAGATGATCTTCTTCGACAAAGACCGGATGCCCGACATCCGCATGAACGGCAACTGCGCGGGTGGCACCGGCGCCTTCATCGACCAGACCGCCAGTCTGCTGAATGTTGACACCTCCGAATTGAACGCGCTGGCCGAACAAGCCGAACACGTCTATCCCATCGCGTCGCGCTGCGGCGTATTCTCCAAGACCGACATCCAGAACCTGCTGGCCCGTAACGTCAGCAAGGCAGATGTTGCGCTGTCAGTGTTCCATGCGGTGTGTCTGCAAGTGTTAGGCACACTGTCCCGAGGCGTGGATGTTGAAGCCCCCGTGTTTTTCTGCGGCGGTCCGTTCGCATTCCTGCCAAAACTGAAACAAGTGTTTCTTGAAAACCTGCACCTTACGGAAAACGATTGCGTAAACGTTCCCGACATGCGTGTGGTGCCCGCCCACGGTGCCGCACTCATGGCTCGCACCGCTTGTCCCGACCCCATTCCCGTCGCCCAGTTCATCCAGACCATCCAAAACCAAGCTATGGGCGATGAATCCCGACTGCTATCCAACCGTTTGGATCCACTATTCACAGACGCACAGCATTTTGAGAAATGGAAATCCGAAAAGCAGAACTTCTTCGTGGAGCGTGTGGGCTGGGACGAGGTGAAGAGCAACGAGGTCTATATCGGCATTGATTCCGGTTCCACAACCACCAAATTCGTGGTTTTGGACAGTGAGGGGCGCATCCTCTTCTCCGACTACAGCTCCAACAACGGAAACAGCTTCGAGGCGTTCCATGGGGCATTGAAACGGTTCGCGCAAGCCTGCAAGGAGCACGATTTCGAACCGAACATCCTCAACAGCGCAGTCACCGGCTACGGTGAAAATCTGTTAAAAACGGCCTTCGGGCTGCACCACGGCGTGGTGGAGACCATGGCGCACTACCTCGGCGCGAAGAAAGTCTCTCCCGATGTCTCCTTCATCCTTGACATTGGCGGTCAGGACATGAAGGCCATTTTTGTTGAGAATCAAGCTATTAGAAGATTGGAAATCAACGAAGCCTGCTCTTCCGGCTGCGGTTCCTTCATTGAAACATTCGCCAAGATGTTAGGTTACACCGTGTCCGATTTCGCCCGTATTGCATGCGAGGCGAAACATCCCTACGATTTGGGCACCCGTTGTACTGTTTTCATGAACTCCAAAGTGAAACAGGCCATGCGCGAGGGCACTTCCGCCGAAGACATCTCCGCTGGATTCGCCTATTCCGTCATCAAGAACTGTCTGTTCAAAGTGTTAAAATTGCGAAAAATTGAGGAACTCGGCGACCACATCGTAGTGCAAGGCGGCACTTTCAAGAATCTGGCTGTGGTGCGCGCACTGGAACTGCTCACCGGCAAGGACGTTCGTTTCGCCGACATCCCCGAATTGATGGGTGCTTACGGCTGCGCCCTCTATGCTCGCGAACAGGCGGTCACCAAGGTGATGACCCTTGACGAGCTGCTTTCCATTCAGCAATTCGAGAACAAGCAGCAGATCTGCCCCGGCTGCCCGAACCATTGTACCGTATTGGAGTACCACTTCTCCAACGGACAGACTTTCTATGCGGGCAACAACTGCGAAAAGATATACACCAACCATTCGGAAGTACAGAAGAAAGGCTACAACCAGCACCACCGGCGGCTGAAGATGCTGTTCCAGCGTCCGATACTGAACGAGTCAGGAGGAAAGCCCGTCATTGGCATCCCGCGCTCATTGGGCATGTTCGAGCTGTACCCGTTCTGGCATGCGATGTTCCGCACCTGTGGAATCCGCACTGTACTCTCCTCCCCTTCCACGATGAAGCAGTACGAAAAAGGCATCCACACGGTGATGAGCGAGAACATCTGCTTCCCCGCCAAGCTGATGCACGGCCACATCTTCGACCTTGCTCGGCAGAAAGTGGACCGCATCTTCTACCCCTTCATCGTGATGGAGTCCCCCGATGACAGTCAGGCTCGCAACAGCTACAACTGTCCCATCGTGGCCGGATATGCCGATGTGGTGCGCAACGCCATCGACACAGAGGAGCGCTTTGGCATTCCCACCGATGAACCCATCATTTCGATGAACAATGAAGAGTTTATGCGGAAAAGTTGTGTCAAATACCTCAAAACCTTAGGAATAGACGGCAAGACAGCCAACAAAGCCGTGGATGCGGCCATTATCGCGCAACGGAAATATCAGGAGGAGCTGCACAATGAGGCGGTGGAAGTCGTGGCGAAAGCCCGGAAGGAAAACCGCATGGTGGTCGTTCTGGCCGGGCGTCCCTACCACTCCGACCCCATCATCCAGCACAAAGTCTCTGACTGCATCGCCGACATGGGAATTGATGTGGTCACGGAGTACGTTGCCGGCGAAGAAGATGCCGCTGTCTATCGCGAGCTGATGGCCGTAACACAATGGACCTACCCCAACCGTGTCTTCAAAGCGGCGCACTATGTGGCTAACAGTCCCGACAACGTGCATTTCATGATGATCACCTCCTTCGGTTGCGGTCCCGACGCCTTCATCATCGACGAGACCCATGACATCCTTGACCGCAAGGGCAAGAGTTTCACCTTGCTGAAGGTCGATGATGTCAACAATATCGGCTCTTTGCACCTGCGCGTGCGCTCGATGGTGGAGAGTCTGAAGTTCAGCCGACAAGAGAAGCTTGACAAACCTTATATCACGACCCCACCCTTCACGGATGCCGACCGTCGCCGCACCATCATCGGGCCCTATTTTGCCGGCGGATATTCCGAATTTATCCCGACCGTATTCAAGATGGCTGGTTACAACCTCATCAACCTGCCGCTCGGCGACAAAGAGTGTGTTGATTTGGGATTGCAATACGCTAACAATGAGGTCTGCTACCCCGCCACCATCGTGGTGGGCAGTCTGCTGAAGGCCTTGCGCAGCGGGAAGTATCCATTGGACGAAACAGCGGTCATTATCACGCAGACGGGCGGTCAGTGCCGTGCCACCAATTACATCATGCTGATCAAGAAAGCTTTAGTGGCGGCGGGCTACGAGAATGTGCCGGTATTGTCGTTAGCTTTGGGCAACACCTTAGCCAACGAGCAACCGGGATTCACTTTCAATGCCAAAGATCTGGCTCTTCCCAGCATCAACGCAATGCTCTATGCTGACTGTCTGTCACGAATCTACTACGCCTCGCGACCGCGCGAAAAACAACCTGGTATTGCGAAAGAACTGCACCAAAAGTACATCGACAAATGTCTCCCGCTTATTGAGGCCCGCGACTACCGTGGCATGAAGCGTCTGATGAGGGAGGCGGTAGCTGAATTCACCGCCAACATCGACACCGGGAAGAAACTTCCGAAAGTGGGCGTGGTGGGTGAAATCTACATCAAATACAACTCCTTCGGGCACCTCAACGTCTTGGACTGGCTTGCCGAGCAAGGGGTGGAGGTAGTGGCTCCGTCCATCTACAACTTCTTCATCAACAGCTTCGTGAACCGCCACATCAACAAAGAAAACCACATCAAGCCCGTGGAGTTGCCGCTCTTCTTAACCGATGTGGTCTATAAACTCATTTTCCGCTATGCCAAATCCTACGACAAAGTCTGTCAGGATTTCCCATTCTATCGTCCCTTCGCGGACATGTTCCACGAGGCGAAATTGGCCTCCCGCATCATCAACATGGCGGCCAACTTCGGTGAAGGATGGCTGATTCCGGCGGAAATGTCCTCGCTGGCAGAAGACGGGGTGAAGAACATCATCAGTCTGCAGCCGTTCGCCTGCATCTCCAACCACATCATATCCAAGGGTATAGAGAAGAAAATGCGGAAGCTCTACCCCGATGTGAACCTGCTGTTCCTTGATTTCGACGGGGGAACATCGGAAGCCAACGTGTTCAACCGGTTGCATTTCCTGATTGGCAACAAGTAAGAATAAAATTAGAGACGCAAAATTTTGCGTCTCTAAATGTATAAACAAAACGGAATCGTAAAACAACGACTCCGTTTTGCGTACAATATTCACTAAAACTACCTTATGATGGTAAGCGAACCATTATAGGTGACGGTCTTCGCTTTTCCTTTATATTGGAAAGAGTAATAATACACACCATCCGAGAGACCGGAACCATCGAACATCATATTGCCAGGATAAATTGTGCCATCCTTGGCGTATGTGTCGTAATTCTTTGCATCATAGACTTTGTTACCCCAACGATCATGGATGAGCAGACGATTGTTTCTGTAGCCATCAGGATCCTCCACGTTGATATTGGTGTTCAAGTTCTCAATAGCGAACACATCGTTGATACCGTCACCGTTAGGCGTGATTACATTGGGGAAGATAAGATCCTGTTCTATAACCACCGTATGAGTGATTTCGCTTGAGCAGCCCGAGTTGCTCTCCACATGAAGGGTGACGTTGAAATCGCCCCAAGTGTTGTAGGTATGCGGATCATCGAAATGAGTGGAATCAATGGTACCGTCACCGAAATCCCAGTAGAAGCTACCTTGGTCACTCATCACAATGGATGGATCGGAGTAATTGATGAAATTGACCACACCACCGTTTTCGCTCAACATGGAGATTGCGGGATCAGCCTCGAACTCGGCGATGGGCTGCGGATTCACCGTGATGTAGTTATACATCGTGATGGAATCCCGACAGCCATCCGGCGTGACAACCTTTACCGCCACGGAATAGACACCTGGGTCTTTCAACTGGAACGTGGGAGATTCCAACGTTGAGCTGTAGGCCACATTCATATTGCCGAAATCATCAAAAGTAAGGATATACCACTCATACGAGCTGCCTGCAGGAGTGGAGTTATTTTCAATACGAAGGTTCAACGGGGCGCAACCAGACAGCTCAGGAAGCTCAAAATTGAATATGGGTTTCTCGAACATGTCAAGATGGATGGTATCACTGCCCTCGCAAGTCAATCCTGACTCGCTTGTCGTGGCTATATGCACGAAATAGTCACCGGCTGTCAAAGCTTCAATTGTTCTTGTATCATCACCAGTATTCCAGTGATAAGCTGTAGTTTGTCCTTCTGCACCATCCTGATTGTAATGGGGATCCAATATGGTTACATCACCGTAGCAAATGTTGAAATCCGGACCGAGATCGGGTTCAGGATGACCTACAACTTCCATGTGATTGACCGTGTCATATATGCAGCCCAGTTCATCCTGCACATAAATCGTGTATTCGATTTGACCGGCGGAATCCGGGATAACGGTGGGGCCGTTGGCACCAGGGCCTACCACCCATGCACTATCAACCAGCACTTGGTATGACCAATCTTGCGGCAGCAAAGCGGGATCAAGGGCAATTTCCCATTCGGTCATCCAGCCGTTATCAATACTATAGCCGTCCATGACCTCAAGGCTCCACGTACCGTTCATCGGGCAACCAATGAGATTGGCGAAAGAGCCATCAGGATGATAAACATTTGTCATAGCAGCCACATTTGTGGAATCCACAATAGAGTTACTGATTGAAGAAGTGTTATACACATAGTTCCCCGATGCATACTGGTAACCTTGGTTGGTAGCATTTGACCAGCAATAATTCCAAGGGGTACCCATAGCATTATGAGAATCATTGGGGTCACATTTATTGCTTGCCCCATCATCATCGATAACAATTCCAAAATGGGCACCTCCTGAACCTGAACCATTCCATCCCCACTCAGATGCTGGAATCTGGCTGGAACAACTGGAAGAACCACCACTCATCTTTTTCAAGATAGAAACATATTGTTGGTTCGGGCAAGTTAATCTAATCCAAATGTCGCCGATGAAGGAGTGCTCAATTTTGACTCGAACAAACAGAATATCATTGGCAGACTGGATGGTTGAGGCGGGAGAGAAGCTGGTGAAGGTCACCGGAGAAATATATGAGCATGACGGCGGGTTGCCACAAGGCTGTCCATCGGGCAAGAAGATGGTGTCCGTCACTGACAAAGCAGTAGCCTGTTCGCTACCCACAGTATCAACTTGCAGAGCAGAAAGAAAGTCATAACCCACCGTAAGTTCCACTTCACTTCCGGAACAGACAGAAGGGAAGTCGAGCACCTCGCGAATCGGATTGGAAGAAGTACGCACACGGAATGTATAAGGGATATAAGACTCACAGCCCGCACTGTCTGAGATACTGATGGCCACATCGTAACCACGGCCTTCCGGGAATTGATAGTCAATTGCATTACCGCCCAACGAATCAATCACTTCCCAACTCATGTCCCAATGGAACGTACAGGTGGCGTCATCCTGATGATAACTGTAGTCATTGTCCAGATATTCACCGCGCGCCACAAGATGGATGACATCATACGGGCACACATCCAAATACAGGTAACCATCATCCTCCAGATGAGGGATTTTACTGGAAGCCGTTGTATCTATCGCCACGTTTATACGCTGGCACGGACGCACACAGTCTGTAGTGATGGCAAAACCGGCGCCTTCAGCAGAAGCGTCTGTCTTAAAGCGGATAGTCAAACATCCGGAAGTGTTATATACCGTAGCGGCATACGACAATGTGGGTGATGTAATGGAGTCTGTGATGCAGTTTGTCAAAGCCACCAACAGAGGGTCGTTGATTGAGGAACCGTCGTAAATGAACAGCGTATCCGAACAATCAACATCAAACGACGCCAGATCCAAATTCACACGCACGGAGTGATTATTCGCGTCATTGGAACAGATGGTGACATAGTTGTCCATATTGGAACTGTAGTTTCCATTCAGACCACCGTTGTCATAGACTGACACGGAGCAACCTGTCACAGAAGTCTGCGTGCTCACACCCAAGGTGATCACTTGGGCATTCATGGCAAACACACCACACAATAAAGCAAAGAGAGATAATATCTTTTTCATTTTTCCCGAATTTTCTTAAAAACCATACTGATGTAAATGCGCATTCAGTCGCTCCTCCCAAGTCACCTTGGGTAGCACGACCACATAATAACCACTGCGGCGCAGTTTGAAGAGGTTGTAGCGGTAGTCATCTTGCGGGAGATTCCACTTGTAGGGGTTCACATAGCCCTTTTGGATAATATCTTCCTCCAAATAGGTCATACCCTTAGGCAGATATTGCTCCAACGTACCCATTTGCTGGAAGTTGCCATCCCAAAGTTTGCTTATCACTGTGGCGTAATTAAACATCGTGTAATTCACGCGAACCAGTTCAGCCGGATTGTTCGCCCGCAAATCCTCCACTTTGGCGGCCGTGAGTTCCTCCGACAACTGGGGAGTCACATAGTACTCGCTCATTGGAATATGCTGCTGAGCGAAACTGATGAGCATCGCACCCATCATCACCATTGTTAATACTGTCTTTTTCATATTTGAATATTTTAATACTTTACTAATTATCACAAATATATCTTCCCTTTCGTTTTTCTCTGTCGCACCAACCCCTCATTTTGTTACATCTATTTTCACTTTTTTTGTTATATTAAGATATTTATCTGTTCGTCAATATTTTACGATTAAATTTTCATCGTTTCATCGCATCATCGTCTCATCGTCATACAACAAATACCGCGCCCGCACCTTCTTGAATTGTTCGAGGGCGGGTTGCCACGAGGCGCGAATCTCTTCTTCCGATTTTCCCGCCATAATCTGCTTACGCAACATGCTTGTGCCAGCCAACTTGTCGATAAATCCGTTTTTGAGGAAGAACTGTTCCTTGTCGGCGTAGTTTCGGTAAGCGGTGAGCAGGTAGGAAAGATTGAAACGACCAGGCTCGTTCATATTCTTAACAGCCTCGTCGTGAAGCAGGAGCCCGCGGCATTCTTTGTCCTTAAACGGAGGATTCTCGGACACTCCGGGAATAGCGTGCGGGGTGAAGCGATAATCGCCGACCTGCAGCTGCGGTGCCCCGTACATTTCGAACGGATGTTCGGTGCCGCGTCCCACACTGATGTTCGTACCCTCAAACAAACAGAGTGACGGATAGAGGAATATCGCCTCAACGGTCTGCAGATTCGGGGACGGGGCCACAGGCAGCGCATAACGGGTCTGGTGAGTATAACCCTCCAGCTTAACCACTTCCAAATCGCACTGGATGCCGTTGGCGAGCCATTTCTCCCCGTTGATCATCCGGGCATACTCCCCTATCGTCATGCCATAGACCACCGGCACGGGGTGCATCCCCACAAACGACTTATATTCAAGCTCTAACACAGGGCCATCGACATAAAAACCGTTCGGGTTCGGGCGGTCAAGCACGATGACCTTGATATGGTTTTCAGCAGCGGCTTCCATCACATAGTGCAACGTGGAGATGTAAGTATAGAAACGGCAGCCCACATCTTGCAGGTCAAAGAGCAGAATGTCGATGTCTTGCAGTTGCTCGGCGGTCGGTTTCTTGTTCTTTCCGTAAAGAGAAACCACGGGCAGCCCTGTAAGCGGATCCTTACCGGAAGCAATGGTCGCGCCCGCCTCCGCCTGTCCGCGGAAACCGTGTTCCGGACAGAACAGTTTCACCAAGTTTACCTTACGGGCAAGCAACGTATCCACCAAATGGGTTTTCCCGACCACAGAGGTTTGGTTACCGCACAGAGCCACGCGTTTGCCATTCAGAAGCAGCAAGTAACGTTCCATGCACTCGGCACCCGTGCGCAATTCCGTAACAGAATCTCCAGACATAGAAGATTTTAACGGCTCTGCAGATTTATTCTGCGCACAAGCGGCCATCACGCATATCAGGCATAACGCCGTAAGCAACTGATTCTTCATTATTTTTTGAAAAAGAAAGCTACCCCGAAAGGTAGCTTCTTCTGTTAAGAAGCGGCTTATCTTTCGACAACCATCTTCTTGGTTAAAACTATATCCTTATAACGCAACGTGTAGTAATAAACACCATTAGAGAGATTCGCCGTAGAGATGTCAAGGTAATTGTCGCCTCTTTCGGCTTCTTCTGTCGTGGTGTAAACCACCTTGCCGTCAGCTGTGGTGATTTCAAACGAAACCTTACCCGCCACCGGCATTGAATACGGGATGCGCGTAGCCGTCACCGCCGGGTTGGGCTCATTCTGACCAAGATTGACACCATTTTCACCCTCATATTCCGGAACGCTCACGTCCGTACAAGTGACAACACGTTTGTTGTTATTGTATTCATACTTGTCATCCGGGATGATTACAGTAGCCCACACCTGCCATAAATGAGTGAGATCAGTGACCACAAACTCATTGGTGCTGGTGTATTCCAATGATTCGCCGGGCTCCAGGTGATGGGTGATGTGTTCTGTCGCGGTGACGATGTCATTACCGACACCCACCTTGAATTCCACATCGAAAGCCTCCACTGCAGAATTGCCGTTATTGTAAAGTTCTACGACTGGACTCATAATACTGTTCAATCCCAGACATCCAGTAGTGTCAGACTCGGGTTCCGGATAGACAATGCGTTTCACCGCCATGTCGGGTCTGCCGACAATGAGGTCAATGTCATCAATGCTCGGATCAATCAGCTTATACTGGTTGGTCACCGTGAAGCGCAGACGAGCCACCTCATCGACTGTATGCAGCACAAGGAGCGTGTCGTTCCATTCATCATTGCCGCCAATCTGACCTCCATCAGCCTTGGTAAACTGAGCGATGGTTTGGTAATGGCTACCGGAACCTGTCTCCACGCGCATCACAAAATCAGCACCGGATTTATCCGCAAAATACTTGTAGAAGTTGAGTTCCGACGGGTATCCGTTGCGATAGTGCATGTTAATACAGCCGCTGGTCAGGGATGTCCACTTGCTGTAAATACCCGAATTGGCATTGTTATTCTGACCAGGAATGGAGACATAACCACCAAGATTCTCTTGATAAGTGCCTGCGAAAGTGTGGTCATGGGCAGGGCCGCCACCCGTGTTGTTGTGTGCGGACGCTCCCACCGTCTCTTTCCACACATAGTTGTTCGCTTCGGATGTAACCTCCCAACCTGCAGCCAACTGTGGGTTGGTCAAGTCGGTGTTTTGCGGGTTGAACGGCTCCACAAACGGCAGCTGCTCAACAGGGATATTAGAGACTGATGCATCAATGCCACGCGTGTTATTTGTCATGTACTGGTCACCAGCGTAAGTGAGCACTACATCCACATGGTATTGTCCCGGGACACTCAGATTCACATTCGGGATTTCCACTGTGATTTCACTGTTCGGCGACAACGTGGCATTATCAACCACCTTGGTATATGTAGCCGGAACAGCACCTGTAATTGTTGCGGTGAGGGTCACCGGATTGTCCGTAGTCAATGTTTGGGAAGCAGTACCATAGTTACGGACATTGATACGCATAATAGCGTTTGTGTCGGCACATACCTCTCCATCGGGGTGCAGGATTACAGGGATACCGAGATCAACCTCCATAGGAGGGCTCAGCAGCACGGCATACTCCTCTGTCTCGCCGTCTCCATTGAAAAAGCCGCACGGACTATTGGCATTATTGCCACTTGATGTCAACGCGACGGTGGAACAGATGACACGCATACGGCTGTATCCAGCAGTCGCAGTGGTCGGCACATTCACGAAGCCGGTAGTGACAGCATTTGTATCACCTGCCGGAATAGACGGGAATGAGAACACCTCCTCACCGGGATCGGTGAAGACACCATTGCGGTTGTAGTCAATGTAGGCTTTCTTATGGACAGTCTTCGTTGTCGATGCCGTGAAGGCATGCGTAACGGAGAGCGCGTATTCCTGACCAAGAATCAGTGTCACAGGCGCGACCGTCTGCGTATAGTCAGTGTACATACCATCGCCAGGAGCCGCAGAATGATTCGTGTAAGGTGTACCCGTACCATTATTAAGGGAGCCCATAGTAACATTGGTGATGTGGGCACCATCATGGCTTGACAGCGGGCGTGACGGACAGGGATCCTCGGCACTCAACAGAATTGTGGTTGTATCATTGTCGGGATAAGTGTCACCCGTAAGAGCTGTGTAGGCGCTGAAAGGTGTCGGGAGATAGACGCTGGTCAGGTCTGCTTGAGTGTTGAACGTCATGGTAGCCGTAGCTCCGGAAGCGATTGAACCGCTGTAGTTTTGCGTCACAGGGGTACCGTTGGCCAATTGGTAGGATACCGGGATGTTGGAAGCGGCCTGAGAGCCGAAGTTCTGCAGTGTAACCGTCACGTTCTCATTGGCGGTGAAGCTGTTGCTCTGCGAGACAGGTGCAGTGATGGCCACCACACCCACGTCTTGTTGAGGCACCGTGGTGTTGATGGTAATCGTGGCTTTCGGGGACTCGCAGGTGTAGTTCATCTTGAACTTCGTGTTGACACGCTTATTCTTTCCTGAGAAACTGGGAGCTCCGCTCACCGGGTTGTTATTGGAATAAATGTAGGCTCTATTTCCTGATGTCGAACTGTTCGAGAATTTCGGCACGGGATTGATACCGTAGGTGTTCAAACAGCTGTTGCCGCCACAGTCATGTTCAGCGAACAGCAGCAAACCTTCGCCATTAAAATCGAAGCCGCCCGTCACGGCGAAACCGACCCAACCTTGCTGGTCGAGAGCAATTTCCCCATCAAAGACTAACGTGGCGTCGGCCGTTTCTGCCGCCCAATTAATGCTCTTGTTGCCCGTAGCAATGGCCTGCACATTAGTGGTATCCTTTAACCAGAACTTCATCGGAATCGGGATGCCGTTAGTTTCGGCCGTACTCACCTGGAAGAAGATGCTGTCTATACGACCTTCTGCACCGCCCATGTCCTCCTTATTGTAGAGCATCTTAGCGTAGGAATGTCCTTTGCTAAAGGTAAACATCACATCGGAATGATCATTGCCCGTACCCGCAATCACTGGGGCATTGAAGCCGTCAGACTCAATACGTCCGCTGTAATAGTAAGTAGTGGGCGCGAAAATCGGCTCTGTGATAAAGCTGCTACCTTCAGCCATCGCCTGTTCATCGTTAGCATTCTCATAGAAATAGAAGTAGTTCAAAGCGGAAGTTCCGGGCGTGACCGTCTGCGTGCCACCGTAAGGAACCGTATAAGTCAAGGGTTGTGGCGCAACAGGCAGTGCCGGAATGTACATGGTACCGTAAATGGTATCGTTAAGCGTATATACCGGCATCGATGCCTCCGCTGGAGTTGTATAAATCACATATTGGTAAATTCTGTTCTGCGTGGAGGAGCCGAGGTTCATACCATTATCGAAGGTGATGGTATCCTGAACCAATGAAGCGACAGGATCGTTAATCAGACTGACACCGTTGACGTTGGCGGAACCCGTGAACTGCGCGTTCAAATTAAATGTACCCGCTGGAATCACAGAAGTTGAAGCAGTGTCTTGGTTCGTAACCGATACCTGAAGGTTCGGGTTCAAAGAAGTAAGACATTGGTAAGATACAGGATATATCAACTCGTCCGTGCTTAAATCATATTGAGGATGAAACACATTGACAATCACTTTGATGCGTTTTGTCACACAGTTATGGTTGCCTTGTGCAGCAGAACCGTTTTTCGTTGTTCCCGTCATCCAATAAACAGCAGTATCATACAAATCTGGTGTCGTGTAATACGGGTGTGCTGTCGTGGAGGTGTAGATGGGCGTAGCGTCGGTCTCATTCGCGTAGAAATTATACTGGTTGATGTCGGTTGGTCTGTCATCAGGTTGCAAAATGTCATACGGATTAGTGTAAGTTCCCATATAGACAATGCTGTCAGGCAGATAAGCCGTACGCCAGGACACGAAATTACCGGAAATGGTGTCATTTCCTGTGTAAACGACAGCTTCATTATTTAACGTAGTATATATAGTATAGTTGAAAGTAATGTCAGTCGTAGGGGCGCTGAAATCAAACGGAGTGGAGAATTCCACAATCTTCACTTCTTCAGGGGCAAACTCCTCAGCCACCACATGCGTAATCTCACTGCCGTTGAACACCGCGTGTACAACCACTTTGTTGGCGGGAACCGAAATATTCAGCATATTCTTGACTTGCACCTTGATATGTTCGTCATACAGGGCACAACCCGTCACAGGCTCCAGTAATTCCTGAGTTTCAACATCGTAAGTCGGGATGTCGGGTACATGCAGACGAATCGGAACCTTCTCGCTACCGCATTCAAGGTTGGCTACCGTGAAACGCACATTGGGACGAGCATTCACATTACTGTATGCACCTATCATTTGCGATTCAGAGTTACCTGCTTTCTTCTGACACAAGGTCGTACCTGCCGGAGAGTTTGTCTTGGCGAACGACGGATAGCCGGTTGTCGGCGAACCTGACACATAGGGTCCGCAGTTATTGCACTGCGACCCTGTGCCCGTACAGTAATCTGCACAATTAGTTTCCGTAAAGATCACCAAGTTGCCGCTATTGAAGTTGAACGGGGTGACCATATCAAAGTAGAACCAGCCTGTTTGGTCAAAGAACACACGGTCATCCACCACCAAAGTAGCGTTATTGATTTCATCTTCCCAATTGACATTCGTGGAGTTGAAAACATTATCTTCCGTGCATTTCATATAGATTTTCATTGGGATACCGTCAGCTCCGGCAGCATTGGCGGCGGTTTTCACGTTCAATGCAAATGAGGTGATGGTACCATACGCGCCAATTTCCTGCGCAAGATAGAGGACACGACCTCTTGAGTATCCATTGCTGAATGTAAACGGGTCCGTTCCGGAAGCTGTACCCGTACCCACAATCACATCATCAACGGTGCCTGGGTTAGCCGTAGCATAGTAGGTGGTGTCGAAATAGATGAGTGGAGTCGTGTAGGTAGGACTGTAGCCTAACAGATTCCATGACTCGTAACCAGTGCTTGTGTACCATCCGATGACCCCTTGCTGAATGGAAGCAGGAAGTTGGGCGGAAAGTGTGGTAGAAGTATGGTAGTTCACAATTACTGTATCAGGTGCGATCGGCAGCGGGGATTTTCCACGGGAAACGACCAAAACATTCAACGAATCATTGAACGTCAGGCGATCTTGAGCCAATTTGGTGGACCAAACGTTAATGATATAGTTGGAATCGTAGCTAATCAGATGATTCGTGAAGTCATAATCGCTGGCAAACGTAAACAGTGTGGTCTCGTGGCTATGGAGCGTATCGGTAAATGCCTCGGTGACCACTGCGCCGCCGTTAATTGTGTAGTGCAACTGAATTGGCGGGACAATGTCCGCAGTACCGTTGTTGGTAATCCGCACTTTCAGGTGTTCATGACCCAAATCGCAGTTCGTGACAGGATGAGCAAGCTCAAGGAGAGCCACATCATGCACGAACGGAGTGTCCACCACCGCACCAATCATGAAACGACCGCTCGTCTGTGGAACATACGTGCCGTTCTGCAAATAATAGAACGTTGAATCGCGAAGCGGGGATTCCACCTGCGCGACAAGATAGTTACCGTGGGCAAACATTTCCAAGCCAACATAGAATTCTCCGATGGTGTTGGTCAATGCGAAGTTATAGATGGGTATCGTATTCCATGCACCTTGCTGTAACGTGCTGAAGTCCACGAGTTCAGAGGTTGCGAGAATATTACCTGCAGCGTCAGCCACAAACGCCTTGAAGCCATTCTCGGGATCGGCAATATAAGTCTGGTCATAATAGTATTTCACCGCCGTAACAGCCAATTCTTCGTTGGTTTTGTATCTCACACAAGGACGGATGATGCTGGTATAGTCACCGAGAAGGACAATATCCGTGGTCGTGTCCGCAATAGTGGCGGCGTTCTGTGTAGTCACCATGCGCCAATGCTGGGTATTGTTGATATTGTGCTGGTCATCGGCGGCACGAACTTCCACATCTTTCACCTCCTGCACATTATACTGATGATCAGGGAATGTGATCAGTGTTTCGGTATTATAGGGGAGACTCGGTATGGTCAAGGTATCCTGCCATTGCTCGGTTGCGCCAACCACGTTCAGATACACCTGCACATTGCTCTGACCCAAAGCACCTTCATTCTTCACCAAAGCGCTCACCACGCCACGCATTGAGTATTCGGTGGGGGTTTCACCAGCACCGTAAATCTTGGTCACCGACACATCGTTATCGTAGAGGTTACGTACACGGATGCGGTCGATATTGATGTTATTACCACCCTTGGCGGCAGCATCAAAGGCTATATAGACACATTCATTTGACACGTAGTTGGCCAAGTCAAAGGTATATAATTGCCATTCCGGGGTGGTTGCCGTCTGTTTGTATCGTTTCAGAAGCGCTGTTGTCTGACCTTGCGGAATCAGATTCGTATAAGTGACACCTCCATCGGTGGAAATTTTCACTGTAACACCTTCATCCGGTTTGTTAGAGGTGTTGTCATGTGCAAACCACAGTTCCAAGATAGGATTCACTGAGTTTGTCAAGGTCACCACCGGCAAGATAGCGCGCGACACCGTACTGGTGCTGAAGTTCTTGGAGTTGAAGAAGAGACGGCCTATACCGTAAACAGGGGCTATGGTAGGATTCACGCCTGTTCCGTTTTGGAACGTCCAGTTACCGGCGCCGGAAATCTGCTGGATAGTCCAAGTCTGTTGTGTACCATTGCTGAAATCCTCTTCATAGTCAGGAACAATCGTTTCCAAGACGAACACCTGACTCAACGTGTCGTTACTATGGTTGTTGTCGCCTGAAGTGTTGATGATGATTTGGAAATCCACCGCTTGGTTCGCAGGGATGCTCACGTTCTGAAGCAGCACTTGTGTAATGCTGTTCAAAGCCGTGACAGAACCTGTATTTATTGTAAAGTTCTGATCCAGGTTCATGGCTGTGGAGTGCAGGTGGATGACCGCTTGGTTGCTGGCAAAGTTGATTGTTTGCGCACCTTTGTTGGTGATGGCGACGGCGATGTCATACGACGGTTGCGGACATTCGCCTAAAGCAGGGCTCACCAGTGCAGTGAGAGCCGCGTCAATAGAGGGGATTGCATCCGCATACGCACCCATGTAGGTGACTTCTGAACGGTTGATTCCACGAATATCTGTCAGAACAGCATTGTTGCGCCAGCACTCCAATTCAGTGAAAGAGGTGGGCAGCAACGACTGCGTGACATTTGCAAAAGGAGGAAGATAAGAGATGCTGTGGGAAAGCGTCGTATCGGCAGCCTCCAGTTCAGCGACAGTGTTTCTCGGCACAGTTTTGTAAGCCACAACACCAGAACCGGAAATGAAATCATTATAACGGCCCGAAGCTTTCGTTGTACCGTTCAAATAGAGCGGATAATCCGTGCGGTCGCTGCAAACCACCTGATTCAGTAACAAGTTATTATACAGTCTGGTGGCTTGGTTTCCAGTAGTGGATATATGTAATGCCGCGGAATTGCTGAACGGAGCGTCCGATTTTGCCAAGAAGCTGTTGTTAATTATCTGGAGAGCATTGCTGTTGTTGATTTGCACTGCATAACTGTTAGCAGCAGTCACCGGATAGAGAATCACCTCGTTGTTATACAGGTAACCCGTGATATTGTTCGTGGAAGAGCTGGCGGTGAGATAGATACCCGCAGTTCCGTTGCCCACATGGACACGGTTATTACGGACATAGAAATCCGCTGAATTGGCGGCATTGCCCAAATAGATACCGTATTCCAACTTGAGAACAGAATCCACAGTGTTGTTGTTAATGTCGGCTCCCACCGGGTAGTTCGAATAAATGCCGGTGAAATTCTGCGGGTTGGAAGAACTCACCTGTTTGATATGGTTGTTGGTAATCGAACCATTGGTGTAGTTTGTATAAATACCTCTATAACATGAAGTTATATTACATCTTTCAATAGTAACCATATTTTTGCGGGTATTGGAACCCACATAATGGACACCGAAATTGCCACCCGTTATCGTACAGTTGCGAATGGTTATAGTGTCGGGATAAAAAGCGGCCGTGTTGGGGACAGCTGTCGTACGGCTGACGGCGCTGCTGGTTATATCTGTGGAATGGGTGTTGTATGCCGTGATTTTACAACCTTCAAAAAGAATGTTGGTGCTTCCGTTCCCGCGCACAACCACACCACGGGAAGGTGTTGCGGTTTCATTTCCTTGTATGGTCAGGTTCTTGAAAATGTAATCCTTCACATTCACAAGAGTAACGGCACCAAAGGTATTGGCACCCGCATCTGTTTGGTTGTTAGTGACAATCACCGTATTCACGTCATCGCCTTGGAAGGTAATGGTGTTCACCGCAGACTGTCCGATATAGTTCACGTCAAAGTCAAAGTCGGTATAAGTACCCGGCCGCAGATGGAAGACAACCGGACCACCCAGACCGCAGAAGTCCAAGGCTTCCTTGACCGCTTGCATATTCGCGAAATCGGGATTGGTTCCGCCCACGGTATAATCTCCTCGCAACAGGCTGTCGCAGGAATAGGGGGCAATCCGGATAGTATCGTTGGCGTGGAAACCATCAGTCTGTCCGTTACGGGTGTTCACATAGACGGTCACATAGTTATAACCATGCCTCGGCGCGAACGAGCCCAAAGAAAGTGAGGACGGAATGTCAAAACAGATGTCTCCGGTCCAAGACGAGGTGTTGGTGTGGAACAACGCGCCGTTCTCGTCACGAACCTCTATCGTGAACGTACCCGAAGTCATGGTAGATGTACCGGGCGAGTTGATAGCATCGCTTCGGTTAGTAAAATAAACTACGACGTTCTGCGCGGTGTCTGTGATCAGGCAGTGCGGCATCGAATTGAGGCTATCAAGTCGAATATCATTTTGGTGAATATCGGTGTAGTTATGGTGTGCCACGAGGAATGTGTCGAAGCGGGTATTGCTTCCGTGGGTGTCCTCCAGATAGATATGGTAGTAGATGGTATCCTGATAACAGATGCTGGGCAACACCCACTGTGCCTGGATAGTGTGGCCGCTGGCATTCAGCACATTGCTGGTGAAAGCGTCAGTATTCGGGACAATGACCGTCGAACCGCTGTTGATTTCATAGCTGAACTGGACGAGAGAGGTTTCAATAGTGTCATTGTCAAAAAGGGTGGCCTTGATAGTGTAAGGACCCACATTGTTGGTAAAGGAGCTGTTAGTGTTATAGAAGAAGGGGGCGACCATAGTGATTTTCGGGCGAATCAACTCACAATTGGAGAGGCGGACGAAAATATTGTCAATATACCATCCTGCACAGACATCGGTTCCTGACGTGGAAGGGGAAGTCTTGTTCAAACGCCACTGGAAACGGAAATGGGTGGGGTTGGTTCCCTCGACGAAAATCTTTGAGGTCAGGTCTATCATCTCATGACGCCACCATGTGTCGTTGTTAGGAACAGCCGTGAGGGAGTTTGAGTTCCAGATGGAATACATTTTATCCGACAGGGCGCCACCACTGAAAGCAGCGTTAGTAGTGCTTTTCGCATCTCCATAATAGAATTCGCTGTTACTGGCAAAGTTCAGCATTTTCCACTGTCCCCAGTTGTAGTTCCCATATTCGTCAAACCCTTCGGCCACCTGATAATACAAAGTGGCATTGTCCAAGTAGTTGACCTTACAAATATGGTCGAAATCAATGTACACATAATTGACATCAAGACCTGGTGATGACAGCGGTATTGCATCTGTGGATGCCTGCGAGTTACCAGCTGAAGAATATACCGGTGAGTGGAAGGAATGAACCGGCGACTTATACAACGGTAAATTGTTCCAAGTGGATTCATACGTTTGATCCGGACCGACAAGTCGCCAGTCGCCAAGTGCTCCGCCGCCTGCAGGCAAATGGGATGAGGTCATCTTGACAGAATCACCTTCGAAATTCTCCCTATAAACAGTAGAGGTATCCATTGGCTGCGCCAACAGCAACATTGGAAACATAATGACCAAAAGAACAAGTAATCTCTTTTTCATATTTTTATGCTTTTTATTATTCTACTATATTGACAATCAATTTAATATATCTCTTTTTATATAATAATTCAAGCCTATTTTCCTTTTTGCAGAAAAGTGGGTGAAACACAACAAAACCTATCCCACTTTAATTTACAAAATAAGGTGGCAAAGATATAAAAAATTATGTAAAGTCGGAAAAAAAAGTTTCTATCCGTGTAAAATTTCTTCGCATTCTTTCAGCGTGGTCGCTGACATCAATTTGATACGTTTTGGCTTGAAATTGAAGACTCCCCGAAAATAACCGGCATACATGGTGCGCATTTCGATTACAGCGACCCGTTCCCCCTTTTCCCGCTCGTTTTCGCGCAGATGACGCATAACCAAAGAGACCCGCTCCCCATAATCGGGTTCCTGACAAGGTTCGCCGCTCCTCAGCGACTTAATCTGACGGAAAATCCACGGATTACCAATGGCAGCACGGCCAATCATAATGGCATCCACACCGTAGCGTGCTTGGTATTCCAATGCTTTTTCGGCACTGTTGATGTCACCATTTCCAATGACAGGAATATGCATTCTGGGGTTGTTCTTTACCTCCCCGATAAGCGTCCAGTCGGCTTCTCCCCCATATTGTTGAGCCCGGGTTCGCCCGTGTATGGCAATCGCCTGGATTCCAACATCCTGCAGTCTTTCCGCCACTTCCACAATGGGTTTGTCGGCACTCTCCCACCCCAGCCTGGTTTTCACGGTCACAGGCAAATCCACCGCCTTGACAACCGCCGAAGTGAGTGCTACCATCTTCGGTATATCCTGTAAGATAGCGGCTCCCGCACCCTTACTCACAATCTTCTTGACTGGGCAGCCCCAATTAATATCGATGAAATCCGGATGAAAAGCCGCCGCGTGCTGTGCTGCTGAGACCAACGCTGCTTCATTGCTGCCAAAGATTTGTACACCGTATGGGCGTTCCCCTTCTGTGAAATCCATTTTCCGGATACTTTTCTCCACGTCCCGTGACAAAGCATCGGACGAAACAAATTCCGAAATCAGGACATCCGCTCCATATTCCTTGCAAATACGACGGAACGCACCGTCTGTAACCCCTTCCATCGGAGCCAAATAAACGGGGAAATCCATCTTTCGCAAAAAATCAATTATCATTGTCATTTCAGGCGGCAAAAATAATTTTTTTATCTTTGCCGTTTGAAATTTCAAAATCTTAAAAATTAATAAAACAATGAAAAAGTTATTTGCATTCTTAATTTTGGTTTTCTTATTTGGTTCATTATCAGCCCAAAAGGTCAACGAAACCGTCACATTGTTCGGTAAAGACCAACTTACCGGATTCTCCACAAACATTTCACAAGCCACTCCCGAAATTGTGGAACAGACCCTCGCCAACAAATTTGAAAAAGATTTTTTATTAAAAGGTTCGAAGAAAAAAGGCTATTATGTGTATATGAACCAACCGTGTCCAGCCTTTGGAGATGCCCGTTATGACGTGTATTTCAACACCACTGAAGTTGGTAAAAAGAAGAACAAGTCCACACAAGTCACCCTTGTGGTCTCTACCGGCAACCAGAACTGCATCTCTTTCTCAAATGACCCCCGCACATCCAGAAACATTGTCTCTTTCCTTGAAGCTCTCTCCAGCGATGTGGAAGCCTATAAAAAAACATTGAGAATCAACGAATTAAAAGAAACAATAGCATCTCTTGAAAAGGATAAAGTTTCTTTGGAAAAAGATCAGGAGAAAGTTCAGGAGAAAGTCAATAAGACTAACGAGGAAATGCAAGCCAACGTGGCCACGGTAGAAGCCAAAACCGCAGAAATCGCCAAACTTCAGGAGAACTACTCCGAAACGCACAATCCTACGGTGAAAGAGCAGATTTCCAAAGCCGCCAAAGAGAAACAATCACTTCAAAAATCACAATCCAGTATGCAGAAATCCCTTCTCAAAATGAATGAAAACCTGCATAAAAACGACAAAAAACGGGATGAAATCATAAAACTCATTGAAGAAAAGAGAGCTGAACTCCAGAAAATCCAATAACAAAAGACCCATGGCAACTATCATTGACGGAAAACTGATTTCCGAAAACATCAAAACAGAAATTGCCCTTTCTGTTAAAGAATTGTTGGACAAAGGATTACGAGCCCCTCACTTGGCTGCTGTCATTGCCGGCGACGATGGTGCGGCACTCAGCTATGTGAGCAGCATTGAGAAACAGTGCAAGGGCGTGGGATTCATCTCCTCTGTTTACCATCTTTCCGCAAACACCACGGAAGAGGAATTCCTGTCCACAATAGACTTTCTGAACCAAGACGAAGAAATCGACGGCTACATCATCCAGATGCCACTGCCGAAACAAATCTCCGTGGACAAAGTGACAGCGCGTGTAGCTCCCGAAAAGGACATGGATTGCTTCCACCCTACAAACATGGGTAACCTGTTGTTGGGTAAAGACTGCTATCTGCCTGCCACTCCTCACGGGATCATTGAACTGATCCAACGGAGCAATATCGAGACCAATGGCAAGAATTGCGTCATTGTGGGCCGCAGCAATATCGTGGGCAAACCGTTAGCGATGCTGATGCTCCAGAAAAGCATCAACGCCACCGTGACCGTGTGCCACAGCCGTACCCAGAATCTGAAGCAAGTATGCCAACGCGCTGACATCCTGATCGTTGCCATCGGACAGCCAGAGATGATCACCGCCGATTATGTGAAGGAGGGTGCCACCGTAATTGATGTGGGTATCCACCGCATTGAAGCTCCGGAACTTCCCAAAGGCTACCGGCTGTGCGGAGATGTTCTCTACGAAGAGGTTTCCAAGAAATGCGGTGCTATCACTCCCGTTCCAGGCGGAACAGGCTCTATGACCACCGCCTGCCTGCTGCAAAACACACTGAAGGCTCGATTGTTGAAAATCAACGAATAACGACCTTGCCTTAGGGAATTTTAGCAACGTGAAAAAATTGTAGGGACGTATGCGATACGCCCCTATTTTTTTTACAAAACTAATCTTTCTCTTTGATGCATCTTACACTAATGCCATAGCCAAAATCAATGTCTGTCCGTTGGATTTCGTTACAATCATAGGTGATCTTGTATGCTGCACTACGCACTTCGCCGTGAATAATCTCCGTGGCCCAGAAATAGGTATCCAGCGTCATTCGCTCGTACTGCTGCGTTGCTCCATTATATATACCTGCCGGCAATGCACTGAAGCCAGTGGCGTTGTTTCCACCGCCGTCAAACCAGTATAACGGTGAACGTAATCCGTCAGCGGTCAGAATGCTCGTGCCGCCACCGTACAGGTACAACTGTTCGTACTGCTCCGGTGTCGGCAAGTACCAGCCCTCAGGACAAATACCTTGGATGTGACCGTTCTCGTTGACCACGCTGTCGTCCAACGCGGCCTCAGCGCAGTACAGTCGGCCGTAGATGCCCACATTCTGATCCACATCCGGGAACCGGTCGCTCTCATACTCGTACACGCACGGAATCGGATCCTCGCACGTGCCGGTCACCACGCACTCGTTCGGCTCACCGTAGCAGTTGGACTGCAGGTTAGTCTGCGTCCAGCAGTCGCAACCAACACGCACGCCGTGATAGACATTGCCCTCGCAGTCAATAGCGTCAGGACACTGCGGGAACACCACCACAATGTATTGGTCGCACGTCACCGTGTTGCCGCACACTTGGTCTGTCATCGTGTAGGTTATCTTAGTCGAGCCCTCATAGTAGAGATTATCAGCAGGAATGTCATTGGTGATCTCAAACGGCCACTCCGCAGGATAAATCGTGGCGGTCGGCGTGCCGAATTCCGCAGGATAGATTTCCATCACGCAGTCACCATACGCCAACGTGTCGTAGTGCGTGGGCGGGCAGGTGAGGTTCAGCATGGCAATCGGGGCCGGTGCAATCGTCACGGTCGTCGTGGCCTCGCAGCCGTTGGCATCTGTGGCATGAATCGTGTAGCTGCCGTCCGACAATCCGTCGAACACATTCGAGGATTGGTAGGTCACACCGTCCAAGGAGTACTCTATCGGGGCAAGGCCGTCCGCTGCCGCCACCGTCACGCTGCCGTCATCACCGCAAACCTCATCAGTGTGGGAAGTGACATTCAAGGTGCTGTGATTGACGGTGAGGTGGAGGGTTACCACACTGTCGCAGCCGGACGAATTGGACATATAGGACGGATAATCGCCAGACTCAGTGTAGGTGATGCCGTGCCAGATGAAGCTTTCGCAAGCGACAGCTGTCGTGTCGCCCGTGCTGCTGTGACCGATGGCCAGATGCAGCGTCACCACGCTGTCGCAACCGTTCGCGTTCGTGAACGTGTGGGTCAGCAACTCCGTGGAGGTGGTGATGCCTGTATGCTCGTACCAGTCGAAACTCTCGCAGGCAACGGCTGTCGTGTCGCCCGTTGAAATTTCTTTCACCGTCAACATCAGGTACGACACCGTATCCACCACCCTACCGTCAATCTCCCGCTGACCCGGGAATTCGTAGAAGCCTTGCGCATCGGGAGCCATACCCGCGATGCAGTTGGCCGTTCCGTTCGCGTACCAGCAGTAGTCCGCGATGTTGTCCTGCCAAGTCTGCGCCGGGGTGAACGTCCGGTCGCAGATCGTGTCGTGGTGCGGCTCCTCCACGATCAGGATGCGGGTGGTGATGCTGTCGCAACCGTTACTGCCGGGGAGCGTGTCCGTGTAGGTCAGCACGCCGGATTCCGTGACCGTGAACTCGTGGTTCGCGAACTCCGTAATGTAGGGAACTCCCGCGTAAAGCGTGTCCTTATACATCGTATCGCGATGAACTTGGTGCTGGTTGACCGTCAATGTCACGATGCTGTCACAGCCGTTCGA
>JAFXTE010000086.1 GCA_017525245.1 Bacteroidales bacterium
GGGCTTTTTCGCCAAAGAGGAGAAAGGACACGCCAAGGTGCCCTACAAAGTTTACGGCAACGTACCCTTCCTGTGGACGAAAATTCCGTTTGCCCGCCCGAGAATGCTTTTCGATATGGGCGCTGTCGGCGGTTGGTTCGGTCTCCCGCAGGATTTGCTGGATCTGTGGGCGAAGGACAACCCCGACATCAAGCGGCAATTGGATTCGATGACGGTGAATGTGGATACGACCGTGATGACCTACGCCGGTCTTTTCGGCGCCTCCTACGATACGGTTATAGGTGGAGAACTCTGTTTCCCTAGCTGTACGACATGCAAAGGTTGACGATTTCGCCACCCCGTTCAGTTATTCTCCTATTTTCTCAATCCACCCTTTGATGTCCTCCAGTTTCGCAGCCGGGATTTCCAATTTCAGTTTCTTGCGCAAGCCGCCGAGGTCATTCAGCAGCTTGTTCGGGTTGGCATTTTTCAGATGCTCCAACGTCAGGATGTTCAGCTTTTTCAACGCCGGGATCCACTCGGCATCCATGCCTAACGCGGTAAATTCCTCATCCTTGGCGACTTCCTGCTTTTTCTCGGGACGCATTTGCGGGAAGAAGAGCACATCCTGGATGGAGGGAGAGTTGGTCATGATCATCGCCAAACGGTCGATGCCGATGCCCAGGCCGGCTGTCGGGGGCATACCGATTTCGAGGGAACGGAGGAAGTCCTCGTCCAAGACCATGGACTCCGTGTCGCCGCGTTTGCCGAGTTCCAGCTGGTCCTCGAAACGTTTGCGTTGGTCGAGCGGGTCGTTGAGCTCGGAGTAGGCGTTGCAGATCTCCTTGCCGTTGCACATCGCCTCGAAACGCTCGGTGAGACCGGGTTTGCTGCGGTGCTTCTTGGTCAGCGGGGACATCTCAATCGGGTAGTCGTAGATGAAGGTCGGTTGGATGAGCTTAGACTCGCAGGTTTCTCCGAAAATTTCGTCGATGAGCTTGCCTTTGCCCATGGTGCTGTCAACCTCCACACCTTGCGTCTTGGCGAAGGCGGCGAGCTGTTCCTCGGTCATCTCAGAAATGTCAGTGCCGGTGAAGTGCTCGATAGCTTCGAACATGGTGTAGCGTTTCCACGGGCGTTTGAAGTCGATGATGTTGTCGCCGACCTGCACCTTGGTATCGCCGTGCAGCGCGAGGGCGATGCGCTCGACCATCTCCTCCACGGTGTCCATCATCCAGTTGTAGTCCTTGTACGGCACGTAGAGCTCCATCTGGGTGAACTCGGGGTTGTGGAAACGGTCCATGCCCTCGTTGCGGAAGTCCTTGGAGAACTCATATACGCCGTTGAAACCGCCCACGATAAGTTTTTTCAGATACAGCTCATCGGCGATGCGCAGGTAAAGCGTCATGTCCAACGTGTTGTGGTGGGTCTTGAAGGGACGGGCCGCCGCGCCGCCGTACAGCGGTTGCAGAATCGGGGTCTCCACTTCAAGGTAGCCCTTTTCGTTCAGATAGTTGCGCATCGTGTTGACCAATAGCGTGCGTTTGATGAACGTGTCTTTGATTTGAGGGTTGACGATGAGGTCGATGTAACGCTGGCGGTAGCGCTGTTCCGGATTCTGGAAGGCGTCATAGACCACGCCGTCCTTCTCCTTGACGATGGGCAGCGGGCACACCGACTTGCAGAGTATGGTGAATTCCTTCACGTGGATGCTGATTTCGCCAGTCTGAGTGGTGAACACGAAACCTTTCACGCCGATGATGTCGCCAATGTCCAATTTTTTGAACACACTGTTGTACATCGTCTTGTCCTCGCCGGGACAGATCTCGTCGCGTTTGGCATAGACTTGGATTTTGCCGACGGCATCTTGGAGCACGTAGAAAGAGACGGCGCCCATAATGCGCTGGCTCATAATACGTCCCGCAATGCTGACCTCTTGGAAAAGAGTGTTGTCTTTCGGGTATTTCTCTAAGATTTCTGCCGTGGTGGCGTTCACTTCGTATGTGGCGGCGGGGTAGGGGTCGATGCCCAAATCAAGCAAATCCTGTAATTTCTTTCTGCGGATAATTTCCTGTTCTGATAAATCGAGACTCATCGTAATTTATATTTTCAAAATGAGCGGCAAAGATACAAAATATTCTGCCACAAAAAAACGCACCGTTTTTTGCGGTGCGCCTATGAGTTCAGTAATTGAGTTCATGCTGTTTTTGTTGTAGAATTTGTGGTTTGTCAGGACGAACTCAGATAGGAGATGTTGGACTAATTGCCAATGGTTTCCAAAGCTTTCTGAATAACTTTGTCCGTTTTATTGACCACTGGGTAGAATGCCTCGTCACCGTAAAGGTTGCGGCCGATCAGTGCCTTTAACCAAGTCTTCAGCTCTTTGGAAGAGTTGGCGGACATCTTTGACGCTTTCTTCTTGTTGTTTTTCTCGTAATATTGGATGAGCTGTTGCAGCATCTGGTCGGTGACCTGCATCTTTGCCACGTAGGATTGCGTGTCAGGGTATTGTTGTTTCAGCGTGGACTTGTGCTCGTTAGTGTAATGGAAGGCGAATTGGATGAGTGCCGAGGAGTTGGCGATATCGTAGTAGGCGTTGAGGTCGTCGCCGCGGTCTATGGGCACGAAGATGTCGGGCATGATGCCGCCCCCGCCATATACTGTGCGACCCTTGAGGGTATGATAGACCTTGGAGGAGTCCAAGTGGATGCTGTCGAGGCTTTCCATCTCGCCGTTTACCAACCGCTTGTAAATGTCCTCGTAGTAAGCTTCCGTACCATTTTCATAATCGCGCTGGATGCAGCGTCCGCTGGGTGTGTGGTAGCGTGAAGTGGTTAAGCGGATTGAGGATTTGTCCTCCAAATCGAACTGCCTCTGCACAAGTCCCTTACCGAACGAACGTCGCCCGATGATGGTGCCGCGGTCGTTGTCCTGGATGGCTCCGGCCACAATCTCGCTGGCTGAAGCGCTGAAATCATCAATCAAAATCACGACTTTCCCTTGCTCGAAATCACCGCTTCGGGAAGCATATATGATTTCGGGACGCATTTTGGAGCCTTCAATAGAGACAATCTTCTGCTTGTTGCCCAGAAATTCATCGCACACACTGACGGCCGCATCCAAGAAACCGCCGCCGTTGCCGCGCAAATCCACAATCAGATTGCCCATACCTTGCCGTTTCAGTTTCTGGATGGCGTTGTTGAATTCTTTAGCCGTGGTGCTTCCGAACTCGTTCAACTTGATGTAACCAGTCTGTGAATCAATCATGTAGGATACATCTACGGTATAAGTGGGTATCACACCGCGAGTTATCTCGTAAGTGTATTTCTCTTTGAAGCCAGGTCTCAAAATGCCTACTTTTACTTTTGACCCTTTTTTTCCGCGCAACTTCTTGAAAGCTTGCTCATTCTTAATGCCGATAATGGATTTTCCATCCACTTCGATCATGCGGTCGCCAGCCATCAGGCCGGCTTTTTCTGAAGGGCCTCCGGAAATCACGGAAACCACCATCAAAGTGTCGTTCATAATGTTGAATTGGATGCCGATGCCTTCAAAGGATCCTTCCAACGTTTCCATCATGGTTTTGTTTTCATCGGCGGTGGCGTAGCTGGAATGCGGGTCCAGTCCTTGCAGCATTGCGTTGATAGCCAGTCCGTATATGGAATCTGTGTTAATATCGTCCACATAATATCGTTCGATGTAGCTCATCACTTCGCTCATCTTTTGCAGCTCAGCGTTACCGTTTCTGCTCAATCGGCGAGGATTCCAATGCAGCGCAATGGAGAAACCGCCCAAAAAAGCGACTAAAAGCCACAAAAACACAAGACATCCGTTATACCTGCTTCTGTTCTCACTCATTTTTTGCCAAAAATTAAAAGACCGCAAAAATACACTTTAAACCTATTATTATTCATAACCCCACTTATTTTTTTTAGCCAATAGCTAATAGCAAACAGCCAATAGCTGAATATCACTTTTGCCGTTCAATGGAAGATTGGTGCAACAATTCGAGAAATTGCTTGATAAAAACCTGATAATAAGGGTCTTCAGAATGTTTCATGTAGCGTTTTACCACTTGTTGCCATTGTTGGGGCTGCACCACGGAGATGTGGTTTTTCCGTTTGATTTCCGCAATTTCATCCACCATTTTCATCCGTTGATAGAGAAGCGTACTTATTTGATTGTCAATATTTTCAAGAGTTGATCGTTGTTTTACTAATTCCAAATCTGCCGAGTCGTTGCGCAAGTCCAAATGGCTTATCATGTCAGCCCAGTTGGTGGGAAGCATCTGCTGATCCGCGTCGGAGAGGGCTTGTTCGGGATGGGGATGACATTCAACCATCAGACCGTTGAAGCCGTAATTCATCGCCAATTGCGCAACTTCGGGAATCCATTCCACTTTCCCGCATAAGTGCGAAGGGTCGCAGAGGATGGGCAGATCGGGCATCTGCACTTTCAACTCGATGGGGATGTGCCAGAAAGGAGCGTTGCGGTAGATGTTCTCCTGAACGTCAGGAAATCCCCGGTGGATGGCCATCACGCCCCGGATGTCAGCTTTCAGGAACCGCTCGATGTTCCCGATCCATAACTTCAGGTCGGGAATCATCGGATTCTTGACCATGACAGTGAATCCGGAGTGCTTAACAGCGTCGGCAATCTTCTGCACCTCAACGGGGTTGACGGATGTGCGTGCGCCCACCCACACCGTATGGATACCATGTTCGGCGCACAGATCCACATGTTTGGCATTCATCACCTCCACGCAAACGGGAATGTGGTATGTGTTCTGCACTTCTTGCAGCCAGGGTAAAGCAGCTTCCCCAGCACCTGCAAAGCTGTCTGGGGCACTGCGGACTTTCCAAGCTCCGGCTCTGAAGTACTGCAATGAAAGACCCTTCTCCCGTGTTTGTTCAGCAAGCTGCTCGGCCGTGGCCAACAATTGTGTACGGCTTTCCGCCGCACAAGGTCCCGCTATCCAAATCCGTTCCATTTTACTCTTCAGTTTCTGGTTCTTCTTCAATATCAGTGAAATACTTCTTCACGAACTTGTTTTTCAAACTTCGGTTACCCAATTTATAGGTGAAAGAGGGAAGTCCCTTGGCTTGGTCGGGAGCTTGGAATCTGTTTTTAGGTTTCACGCTGGAGATAGCGTCATTAAAGGCTTTGTCGGAAGCGAAAGCAGACACGGCGTTGTTGTCAAACTGGAAGTAATAGAACTGGTTGTCAAATTCGAAATAGAGGTAGAGTCTGTTACGGGAACCGCGTTTCTCAATCACGATACGGCCCGGAACCATCTTATACACTGTCTTTTCACCGCAGATAATCAGCGGAAGACGCGTCTGCGATTTGAACGTGGACTGCTCCTTGTCCCACTCAAAGTCGATGTTGGAGAACAGGAATTTCACTTGCAGGGCTTCCGGCAGACGGCGGTTCTGACCCAACGCCACATTCCGCTGGTAACGGTCATATTCCGTTTTGCCCAAAATATTGTAGAGAGCAAGGTCAAAAGCCTCATCTTGAGAAACATCCACAAAGTCCAATGATGCTTTTTCTATTGCCTTGTTCATCAAATCCATGGATTTTTCATTGAAGAAGAAGTTGATGGAGGTGGTGAGGTGCATTTCGGCAGAGTCGGCGAGGGTGTAGTTCACAATGGTGCCGTTGGTGACGAAGTCCACGCGGCCTAATTTCGCACCCATGTCAATGGTGCCGCTTCCGTGCGCCTCGCAGTTGTCGGTGTTGAGGGTGATGATGTTGCCGGGAACACTCGGGTCGTTCAGTTTCTCCAAAGAGGCTGCCTTGAACTCACGCGTCTCCTTGTCGTAGGTGATGTAGCCGAACACGTTGATGTATTCCGCGTCGTTAAATTCGTCTTTGGCAACGCCAAAAGCCGTGTAAATCCGTCCGGTCTTGTTGCTGGATGCAATGGCCACCACCACCTTGCGCTCGTTCATGTCCTTGGTACGGTCATGCACTTGCAGCATAATGTTGTTCGGATCCACCTGTTGCAGGATTTTCATGCGGGCGTGCTTGACGGAGTCGCAGCCGTGGATGATTTCCACACCACCGAAATACGAGAGGAACGGGTTGGTGCTGTGCAGTTCCGCTCGCCCGTCGAAAGCGAACTGGTCACTGAAATGGAAGTCCTTCTCCAATGGGATTTTCGCCTCACCGAATGTCTCTTTCATGAAATAGACGGTGTCGAAATAAAGTGTCTGCACACGTTGCTCGGCATCAATGTAGTCGTAATAGCCGTTGGCATAGAACCTTGTGGCGCTCTGCACGCGGGTGGTACAGTTGTAAAGTTCGTGGTATTTGTTGTCGCGGCCAGCCAAGATACGCGAGTTCTCCAGAACGTCCATGGCAGCTTTCTTTCGTATGGTGACATCGCCATGCAGAGGCGTTATGGCCGCGTCACCCACGTTGATGTAGCGCACACCATGTGCGGAAATGACATTTTTGGCAAAGTCAAATTCAGCATTCACAGCCGTGAACATGTAGTTGGCATTCGGTGCAACGGCATACAATTCGTTGCCAATGCTCTGCATGTCAACAAGTTCTTTGATGGGCGTGTTGTCAATATCCACATTTTTGTGCGGATCGTCCCACTTGAAGCGAAGCATAGTGGAGTCGATGGGATCCCACTCAAATTCTGAGGATTTCGCTTTAACCTCATTTTGAACGAAATAGACTTCAGATGCTTCGCCATTGGCTAAGAAGCGACCTTTCCGGGTCTTGAAATCAATGTGGGAGTTGTAATTGTCGGTGGAGAAAGCGACATCTTTGCCGCCGCTGATGTCGTATATCCGCAGGTCGGCAGTGTCTGCTAACAATTCGTGATGCTTGAACTGGAATAGCCGTGAAGAGATGTCGGCACGGTTGAACATCACAGTGCCAGTCCCGAACAAACCTCCTGGTGTAATCTTGGAATTACCCGTAAGTTGCGCCTCACGGAACAAATCCATTGGCTCTTGTATCGTGTGTATAAACATCTGATCCTGATAGGGTTCCCAGTGTAGATAAGCTTCATTGACGGACGCGGGCGGAAATTCCGTGCCCGCCATTTGCTCATCCACTATATGACGGTTGGCCGCACCGTTGGTGGAGTCCAAGTAGAAGACCAAACTGTCTGAGAGTGTGTGCGAAGTGATGTAGTCGATGTTTCCTTTGCCTCGCAATCCTCTGTTGCTGAGACTGATGCGACCTTGGTAGCCGCCTTTGGTGCCATACATGGGCAACCCGGTCGTGTTGTGGACAAAACCCAAGGAGAAATCGGGTTGTACTTTCAGCGGTTCGGCAATGTCAGGGAAGATGCCGCCGGAAATCAGAGCACCTGTGAATTTCATGGAGTCAATCACGAAATTATCCAGGTTCACAATCCTGAACTGATTCACAGCATAGTAAAATCGGTTGCGGTCATACACACCACCCAACACGTATGGTTGGTCGTAAAAAACTTTTCCGCCTTTGCGCGCCTCGAAAATCGGGTAGTCGGGGTAGTCTGTCATGCCGCTTTTGTTTCCTGGTACGTCGATGTACAAAACACCGGACAGCTCTTGAATTTCACTGCGCACACGTTGCAGCTTGTAGTCGCCGTACATGTCCATCGGACCGTTTTTGTCTTCCACATACATGATGAGCGTGTCAATGATATCCATATCAACGAGAAAACGGTCGTAATCGAATTTGCAATTATGGGTCACGAAATCGAACAGACCGCCGATGACCCGCCCGGAGAAGACCATATCCCGGTTTTTCTTGACCGTAACCAGTTCGTTCATAGGATATACGTTCACAATCTGCGGGTCGCTGAGGACAAAAAACTCGCAACCGGTAATCTTCAAATCGTTGGTGGCCAAATCCAACGAAGCGTAGTGCGTCTTCGATTCCAATTTGATGTAGTCGTAGTCCTTTTTCTTCACCTGATTGTTCAGATACTGGGCGATTTTGCTGCGATAGTGGATGCGGTTGTTGTTGATGTCGTATTCAATGAAACCTCGGGCGGCGAAGTCAATCATCATCGCCTTGATGTCCAACGGTGGCTTGTTGAACCAGCGGATGACATCCTCGATGGTGAGGTCTTCGTAGCCCGCACTGTTGAAAAGCTGCCATAGCGTGTAGAGCGGGTTCATTGCGTTGTAACCGGCGATTTCGTGCATCACCTCGTCTTCGTAGTAGTTCTGCGACTCAAAATAAGCGGCTTGGTCGCTGGTGTTACCTACAATGGGCTTAAGCTCAATGCGTTTCTCAGTGGTGACCCATTGCACGGATTCCACATACATGTCCAGTTTGTGGTAGGAGTCGAAGAAGGGTGAACGGCCCACACCCTGTTTGGGTCGGGAAATCAGCAGCGATTTTTTCTCGTTGTCGTATTTGAAGTTGGCAGCGGGATGGTAAATTGAATCGTTTTCGATGTAGAGGGATATTTGTGCGTCTTCAGAGAGCAGGTTGGTGGGGCGGATGAGGAAGCTGCGGGAGCGGGCAGTAACGATGACTTTTCCCTCGTTGCGTATGGTGATGACGGCTAACGTGTCGCCATGACCGGTGCCGAAGATGGATGCGCCGCGCATCTCAAAGCCACCCACATAGTCCACATCCTTGTAGAGGTTGTTTACCGGCAGGGTTGCATCCTGGCTGATGAAGCGGGGGTAGGATGCTCGCTCCTCGGACGTGGGCAGTATGGCTTTTTCCTCCACACGCCCTACAATTGGGTTCGCGAACAGTTTCGGATAGTAGAACAACGCATCGTCAGCTACCACCTTCGGAAAACGCAAGTCTATGTCGTACGTCTTCAACTTGGCTTTGACATTTGGATCCAAACCGGCGCGATCCCAGGAGATGAAACCGCCATTTGCCTTGAACATCAGTTTGTCTGGATAATATCTCCCGTTCACACCGCTGACAATCAAGCTGTCCTTGGCTGAATAACCCCAAAGGTCGATGTCTTTGAAATCAAAACACGGTTCCCCGTCGAATCCCAAGTGGTCGGCAAAGCCCATAGCCACCCACTTGACATTGTCGCCCCTGTTCATGATATTCTCCTTGAAGAACTGTTCGTAAATCTTCATTTTGTCATGGAAGAAAGTAGTGCTCTGCCCGATATGGAAGCTCAGGATTTTCTGCCACGTTTCCGTTTCACTGGCATACTGGCTTTCTAAAAAAGCCCGATAAGTGCTGATGTAACTTTGGAAATGGGGGAACGGACGGTGTTTTTTCTTCACCATCTTGTTGGCTTCCTCAATGAAGACCTGTTGGTTGTCTATATCCATCTGGGTGGTCCACATCAGTTCAAAGGCTTCCAAAACCTCCTTGGCGTCTTTTTGGCGGTCTTTCGGTACTGTTGAATAAAACTCCTTCATCTCCTCCACGGTTTTGGAAGGGTCTTTGGAAAACGATGTAAAACGCTGAGCTTGAACAAATATCGCCAAGCATATCAGGAAACTGACACAAAAAAATCTCTTCATCATTACATAGAAAAATGGTGTGCAAAGATAGCAAAAAGTTTGCTATTCTGCACACAAGATATTAAGAACAAAAACTAACAGATTGAAAATCAGATTTTCTCAAACTTTGCCGCCACCCATTTGTCTTTTGCCTTGTGATCTACGTATTTGAGACCGTTTTGGGCGCAGCAGTATCGCAGTGCGGGGAGGTCTTCTTCGTAGAAACCGCTCAAAAACAGCAACGCTTCCTCGTTCATACATTTCACATATTGCGGAATGTCCTGCAATAGGATATTGCGGTTGATGTTGGCCAGGATAATGTCGTAACTGTCGTCCCCGAGCAGCGAAGCATCTCCCAATAGGACTTTCAGCTGGTCGCAGCGGTTGTGTTTGGCATTTTCTACTCCGTTGCGATAAGCCCACTCGTCGTTGTCAATGGCCGTGACGGGATTTGCTCCTTTTAGAGTGGCGAGGATAGCCAACACGCCTGTGCCCGCGCCCATGTCAAGCACCGCCTTGCCGCGCACGTCGGTTTCCAACAAATACGAAACCATTTGCGCAGTGGTGGCATGGTGTGCCGTCCCGAACGACATTTTCGGTTCTATCAAAATCTCGTATTCTGCGTCTGGTCTTGTGGGGTGAAAAGGGGCGCGGATGTAGCATTTGCCGTCAATCAGCACAGGCTCATAGTTGGCCTCCCACGCGGCATTCCAATCTTTGTCCTCCATTGGCGCGACAGAGTAGGAAATCTTCACCTCCGGGAACTGCGGTGTTTCCAACAAATCCTTGAAGACATCTTCCTGATAGTCTTTTTCAGGGATGTAGCACAGCAGCTCGTTTTCGTTGCCGCCGTCCATGAAACTGTCGCATCCAGCCTCCGCCATCAGCGAGGTGTAAATCTCCTTCCACGGGTCTGCAGGCTCAATTTCCAGTTTGATTTCGAGGTATTTCATACGATTAACGAAATTAGTCCAATGTTTTACATCTAAAGTCTTACGTCCTAATATTCAATCGGCTTTCCGGACAAATTGAACCAAAGTTCCTGTTCCTCCTGTGTCTTCTTATCGACAATAATGACCTTGTAGGCGTTGAGTTTGTCGGCAATGCGTTTCACTGAGTAAAATTCCTTTAACTTGTAGGATTTATACTCTTTTTTGAGGTAATCCTGAATAGTGGCGGAGAGATTGTCGTTTTTCCCCATCACCCAAGTTTCCACGATTTCACCATAGTTGTTGAAAACGCAGATCTCTTTGCCGCGTGTAGTGTAGAAAATGGCCTGATATTCCATGTAATTCCCCTCTTTCCACTCCACGTTGGTCACTTTCGGATATTTCAGTTTGAAAGCGGCCTTCACGTTCTCGGGAACATTTGCAGCATCGTCATTGTCCAGCTCCATGTTCATTTTTTCATAGTATTTGTTGAGGGCGTCGTCTTCTTCACTTTCCTTGGCACCGCCACCCAATTCGTAATCCGGGTCAATAGTGCGGATAAGTTTGCCGGCTTTGTCGAAAAAGACAGTGGTGACCAACTTGGCTTTATAGTTGGCTTTCTCATAGAATTCAACCATCATTTTGTCGTCTTTGTCCGCTCTTTGTTCCTTCACGGCATTTTTGAACCTCCAGCCGGGATAGAAATCGTTGAGGTGCTTGGCCATGAGTCCGGAGACGGATTCCTCTGGCATGATGGTGAGCGTTTTCTCCCACATACCATTAGGTGAGATATATACAGCCGTTTTTTTGCCTTGGTTCAGGCAGCGTGCGATATACATGCTGTCAACCAGAAACCAGTTGAGTTCGGCTGGGTGTAACACTTTTTTAACCAACGCTTTGGATACAATTTCCGGCACAGTGTTGGCTTTGATGGCAATGTTGCCGTGTTCGTCTTTCACAACCGGTTCGGGTTTCTCCTTTTTAGGCTTGGATTCTTTCTGGGGCTGCTCAGGTTTTGTTGGAGATGTAGCAGGCTTGTTGGCGGTTGTGGTGGTCGGTTTTGCAGCTGGAGCAGAGGTCTTTGGAGCATTTTTAGCGGCCTCTTTTGCCGCTTTCTCGGCAGCTGCTTTTTCAGCGGCCTCACGTTTTTCAGCCTCTTCCTTGGCTGCTTGCCTTTCGGCGGCTGCGGCCTTGGCTTGCTCAATCTTGTCAGGGTGTTTCATTGTAGGATCCTTAAAATCGTCAGGATCTGTGCGGGAAAGCAACTTGTTTGCACCTGAACTGGCAAAAGTGAGCACTGACGGTTTTGCACCAACAGCATCTTCTTTCACCTCCAAATAGTAGTGCGTGCTCTCATCCTCTTTCTCCTCCAAAGCACTCATACTGATGAGATAATCAGGATAATTCGCCTTCACATAGTCGGTGATGGACGAGGGCAACTCGTTAGTGGGAACGGTGAAAAGCGTGCGAATCCATTCGCCGGCAGCGGAGAGATAAACCTTTCCGTTGGTTGCACCATCTTTGATACTGGCAATGTAAGTCTGCCCCTCTTTCATCCAGCCAGTTACTTTCACGTAAGAATATTGTTCCTCCAAAGTTTGAACCACATCCGATGGTACGTCTGCAGGTTTCAGCTTCTGAGCCGAAATGGTGTTTGTATTAAAAATAACTATCTGAATAACAGATATTAATAAGATGGATAAGATTTTATTTTTCATTTTTGTCTAAATTTTCAAATTGAGCCACAAAAATAAAGTTTTTTTATGAATATGAGATAAATAGTGAAAAGTTTAGTAAACAGGTCAGATAGTCTAAGTTCTAAGTTTAAGTCTTTGTAATCTACAAAACCTTCTTAATCTTCGAGCTTTTTCCCTTTAAGCGTCTCCCGAATCTTGGCTGTCAGTATGTCAATTCCGATGTTGTTTTGTCCTCCTACGGGTATAATGATGTCGGCAAGGCGTTTGGTGGGCTCGATGAACAGTTCGTGCATTGGTTTAACAAAGTTACGGTAGTGGCGAATGGATTTGTCAAGCCCGCGTCCTCGTTCAATGACGTCACGGCTGATGATGCGGATAAGCCGTTCATCGGCATCGGTATCAACAAAAACCTTGATGTCCAAAGTGTCACAGAGTTCCGGATTGGTGAAGATGAGGATGCCCTCCACAATCAGCACCTCGGCGGGGTGAACAGGAATGGTCTCTTCACCACGGGCGCAGGTCACGTATGAGTAGGTGGGCATCGGGATGGTTTTTCCCTTTTTCAGTTGGTTGATGTGGTCAACGAGTAACGGAAATTCAATGGAAGAGGGATGGTCGAAATTGATTTGTTCCTTTTCCTCTTGAGAGAGGTCTCCGTTGTCACGATAGTATGCGTCCTGAGACAACACACTTACATGATGTTTAGGAAACTGGTTGACGATTTTTTGCACCACAGAGGTTTTTCCCGAGCCGGATCCACCGGCAATGCCCAATACTAACATGATGTATGTTTTTTTTTGACTGATTGAAGTTTCAGCCGCAAAAGTGCAAAAAAAATCTGAATCTCAAGCAGAGATTCAGATTTTTTTGTTGCCCCGATAGGATTCGAACCCATACAAACAGAACCAGAATCTGCGGTGCTACCATTACACAACAGGGCAAATGCAAATGCGCGGCAAAAATACACTTTTTTTCTTACCGCGCATTCTTTTTTGAAAAAAAATCTTTTAACTTACAAAAACTACTTCGTACCAAATGTATCCGCTGACCACAACTGCCTTATAATAAACGTTATCCACTTTGTAATAGAGGGTGTTGTCCAGGATGATTTCTTCGTAGTTGCTGGGCAATTCCGCCACGCGGGCACCGATCGGAGGAGCTACAACTTGGTAATTATTGTTGTACGGAAGGTAGAAAGTGCCGTCATCGTAGTAGTAATTCACATTTTTATAGACCACAATTACAGGGCTCCAGGTGTGGAAGAGAGAGTATGCGATGATGGCTCCGAGAGGCGGGCGGCAGATTACGAAGCGACCGTTGATGTAGCGGCAATAGACGCTGTTGTAGAAGTAGTAGGGAGTGCCGTGGTAGTAAACCGGTCTGATGTGGTGAGGGACGTGCATATAGCTGTGGTAGTTGTGGTGATTCGGGTGTACGTATGGGACGTGAGGTACTCCGTGTCCGTGGTTAGGACCATGACCATCAGGGTGACCGCCTTGACCGGGCTTGTTCCCGTTTCCAGCATTGGCATTCCCTTCTGTGCGAGGACCGCTCACCGGCTGGGGTTGTGCTTGGCCTTGTGCCGTGTAGCCGCGTTTTGCAGTAGCGTTGGCTGTGACCGAATTGTTCGCACTTGCGCTGGGCTTCGTAACGGTATTGGTTGTCGCGTTGGGCTTTACGTTCTGCTGAACTTCTGTTGAGGTATTAACGTTCTGCCTTGAAGTTGCATTTGTTGTAGGATTCACAGTTGTAGGGCGGTTGGGAGTTGCTGAGGGTTTTGTGGTCGTTGTGGTAGTGGTCGTAGGACGGCTCGTGGCAGTCGAAGTTGCAGGTTTGGCCGTTGTGCCGGTTGTCGCTGGACGGGTAGTGGTAGTGGAGGGCCTTGCAGTCGTGGTTGCCGGACGAGAAGTGGTAGTGGAGGGTCTTGTTGTTGCGGTGGTCGGGCGCCTTTGTGTCGAAGGGGTACGGCTCATATTCTGCTGCGCTCTTTGGTAGTTGTTGTTCGCTTTGTTCAGATGGGCATCACCTTTTTGGTACTGCCGGGTGGCTTGAGCGGATGCGGCAGGGGTGTTTTGTTTAGTAGCCGTTGCAGCGTTTCTGCTGGCGTTGGCATTGATTCTGGATGAGTTGGGCGTTTGTGCCACAGCTTCCATGGACACTAAACCAGTCATCAGGAAGATACTCATCAACATCATTAACTTTTTCATTGCTTTAAGTTTTTGTTTGATTAAAAGACGCCTATAAGACCCCTTGATCCCTGTTTCGTTTAATGTTTTACCATGAATTTTTTATGCCATGTTCCACTTTCGCTGTTTACAGAAAGTATGTAGATGCCATTAGCCAGTTCAGAAACGGGGATGTTGAGGTCGCTCGCGTTGTTGTAAGTTTGGGAGAATTTGATTTCTCCGATAATATTACTGACAAAAACCTCACAATGATCCAACGGATGGGTGAACGAAAGACGCACCGTTTCAGCAGCGGGGTTGGGATACAGTGTCACGGGAATGTCGAATCCCTCGATTCCGGTTCCTTCAACCGCCCAATTTATCTTGAATCCGTCTGCGTTGAGATAGTTGTCTGCAATGAAACTGACTCTAAGCCGCGTGCTGTTGTAAATCAGAGGCTCGGGGAGCGAGTTTCCTGAATAACTCGCAATTAAAACATTTGGATAAGTGCGGACATCATAGAAGTCCAAATGGTCTTCAGGACTGATATTCAACTCCTCAAAATTGAATATGACCGTTTTACTGTCGGAGAAGCGGAACGACCAAGAGCAACTTTGGTTGTTTTGGTAATTGTTGTCTTCATCGCTTCTGTCTGAAATGACACCGGATGTTTCGTTGTGGAAAATATGGGCGCCGCAGCTTATGCCGTTGCGCAAAGATTCAAAAGTGAGATACCAACCTTCTGCGGTGACGGAATCATCCGTTTCAAAAGTGATGTAGAGGCTGTCGGTGTTAAAAGATTGGGAAATCTCATTGGTTATTGTGCCGGAAAGTTCCAGCAGGAGGCTGTCTTGGGAGGGATGGCCGTTCCAAAAACGCAGGAAGTCATGTCCTTCTTGGGTGGAGAATTGTTTGAGCGTGACGTTGACGGAGTATTGCTGTTTATCAGCGATGGCGAAAGTGCAGAAGCTGTTGTCCAAGTAGTTTTTGTTGCCGCTGCCATCTTCTAATGTGCCGTTGGAGGCAGTGAGAAGGCGTTCATTGCAATAAGAAGGGTAGGCGTTGTCCAGTGGGTGCAGATTGAAGATGGCAGATTGCCAATTTCCATACCCGCCTACCTCATTGTCGTCAGAATCAGTACTTTGGGTGATATAGTAACCATTGCTGGAACCGCCCCATCCGAAATTGAAATGGAAGTAGTTGTCACTGTTGTAACCGTCACAAATAAAGGCATGACCACCCTCTTCAGAATATCCGGAATAATAAACAGGCCGGAGCGCCTCAAGTTCCGCTTTAAGCATGTTGCACCAAGCTCCGTAGGAATAGTTGTGCTTAGATGAATGATATGAATCTGTGCTGTATTTGAAATAAGAGGACATGGCTTCCGGCACATCCTGGGAATAGGCACCGGAGCCGTCAGAACCATACATCATGTTAATGGCTGTTCCACAATGAAAAATCAATTTGGCTACTTCGTTGTTGTAGAAAGACAATCGGTCGCACATGGCATCATAATTGTAATGCTGTTGGGCGAAATTGACATGGAAGTTGCCGTAGTCAGTGTAATTGGTGTGGCTGCCTGCGCCGGATTCGGGATAGCGGTAGTAGTACATGATTTGAGACATGGCTATTGCGACACAGCCGTTGGGGACTTTCCCGTCATAACCGGATGGCGCGTTTTCGTCCTGCGGGCACAAATCGTTGTAAAATCTGTTCTGGTTCCAGGAGGAGTGCAGCAAAGGGGCAATGGTGACTTCGTCGGCCGCGTCTTTGGCTGGGTGGAGAAGTTCGTCCCATGCATTTCTCACCTGTTCGCCGGGTGCAGCGTGGGTGCGTCGTGCCGCAGCAATTTCTTGACGGTATTGGGAAAGGAACAGACTCGCTCCGGGTGCGAGATTGTCCAAATCGATGTCATCGGTGAAACTGTAGGCAAGCACTGGGAAGACGGCATCTTCCGCCGAAAAAATCAAAAAGCCGGAATCAAAGTGCAAAACAGCCAGATCAATAATCCCGTCGCTTTTCAGAAATTGGCAGGATTTCAAGGAATAGGTACAAGCTTCAGGGCAGATGGCCTGTGCTTTTTGATGGAAGGCACGGATGCCTAATGTTGTTATTTTGTCTTTTGTCAGTGTTTTAGCTGATGCCAATGCAGGAATTAAGAGCAGTAAGACAAAGATTCTGTAGAATTTCATTGTAGTAGAAAATTAAAAAAGGAATATCTAAACAGATATTCCATATAGTTAAAAACTTAAAGTTGTATGAAAATCATTGGTTGAAGGACATTAGATCATCTCGTCGAAATCGTCGGATTCAGGAATGTTGAGGTCGTCGGATTCATCCGTCGGTCTTCCGGAATGAGGCATTCCCAGCGAAGAACGTTGCAGGGAAGCGATCAAAGAACCGATCATTTTGGTCAACTCCATTAATTCGGTGCGGGAGTGCTCTTTGGCCTCTTCATTCAAAATGCCGATTTGGGAGGCGATTTCCGTGTGAACGACGCATTCCCGTACAGAACTTTTCGCCATCTTTAAATAATACAGAAATTGGGTTCTGTTTCGGGATGAACCTTCTGCGGTGTTTAATGCAATATCTTGGGCAGATTTCAAGAACGATTTCTGGATGAATTTTTGGTTCGAATGCATATCGCTCGTGGGCAGTTGCTGATATAACCAGACAATATAGTCCATGGCTTTTGCATAAATTCTTAAATCCTCAAATCTGAAAAAACTTACATTGTTGTCTCTTTCGTTCATAATACTTGACTTTATTGATTTTTTCGGGCAGCAAAAATACGAATATTTCTTTATAAAAGTACACTAAAATCAAATACTTTTTACCTTTTTGGTTGTTGTGTTTTGCAAGTTGTTGATTGTCAGTAAAATAAAAGATAAAACAGAATTATGTTGCTTTTTTTGCTACTTTTGCACCGCAAAAAGGGTAGATGAACCAAAAATGAGCAGGTTAGAGAAAATAAAAAAGGCATGGAAAATCATTGTGAATGAGTGGAAGACACGATACGAGCTCGTTTTTTCCAATGAAGACACGCATGAGCAGAGTTTTTTGATACGGAACATCACCATTAAAAAGGTGGTTGTAGTGTCCATCTTGTCTGCTTTTGTCATCATTGTGCTGACCACTATTTTGATTGCTTTGACACCTTTGAGGGTTTACATTCCGGGATATACGAACCAGAAAGATTACAAACTGTACAAGCAGACTGCCGCTCGTGTTGATTCTTTGGAGAAACATTATGCTATGAACCAGCAATACATGGAGTCTTTTTCAAACATATTGGAAGGTAAGGATGGTACCGTGTATGAAGATGATGAGGTCAACACCACACCGGATGTGCATCCTGTGGAGCGTGACAAGTCTCGTGCTGGGCACGTTAACGAGATTTTGGAGGATGCCCGGCTGATTTTGAGCAGAACGTCTGAAAACAATGCTACCGCGAGTCCCAGTGTCCCTAATATTGAGCAGGCTAAAATCACCAACATTTCCATTTACCCGCCGGCAATGGGTGCGGTGACTCGTCTTTTTGATGCTTCTCAAAACCATTATGGTATTGATATTGTTGCAGTTGACAGTAAAACGGTTTCATGTGTGGCTGATGGTGTCGTGATAGCGGCAGACTTCACTTCCACGGATGGATATACGATAATTGTGCAACATCCTGGCAATATGATTTCCATATATAAACATAATGCTGCCTTGTTGAAGACGGTAGGCGCACGCGTGAAAAGAGGGATGCCAATCGCCAAATTGGGAGGCACAGGCTCTTCTGAAAAGCAGAAAAGCCATCTCCATTTTGAATTATGGTACAACGGTTTCCCGATCAATCCTTTAAATTATCTTGTTATAGAATAATACGACGATGGATAAGATTATAGATGTAAACCCTGGCATTGCAGTCGAAATGTTTGGGCCTCAGAACAACAATGTGGATCTTCTCTCCCATATTTTTCCAAAATTGAAAATCATAGTGCGCGGAAACGAGCTGAAAGTGTCGGGACCGGATGATGAGATACAGGCATTTGAAGACCGTGTTTCAATGCTTGAGAAGCATATAGAACAGTTTGGGAAGCTAACGGAAACGGATATCATCAACATCACCGCTATGGAAGATGACAGTTTCTATGCGTTGAATAATACAGAAGCCAACGTCATTGTGCATGGACGCGAAGGGAAAGTCATCAAGGCCATCACCCCGAATCAGAAACGGTTAGTGGAAAGCGCCGAGAAAAACGATATGGTGTTTGTGGTGGGTCCGGCAGGAACAGGTAAAACTTATACGGCGGTTGCTTTGGCGGTCAAAGCGTTGAAAAATAAGCAGATAAAACGAATCATTCTGACCCGCCCAGCGGTCGAGGCCGGCGAAAACCTTGGCTTCCTCCCTGGCGACCTCCGAGATAAACTCGACCCTTATCTCCAACCCTTGTACGATGCCCTTTGGGACATGATGCCTATGCAAAAGCTGATGGCTATGATGGAGGACAAGGTGATTGAGATTGCACCCCTTGCCTTTATGCGCGGACGTACGCTTGACAACGCTTACGTGATTCTCGATGAGGCGCAGAATGCCACCTCCTCGCAGCTGAAGATGTTCTTGACCCGTATGGGCAAAAACGCCAAGTTCTTCATTACCGGTGATATAACGCAAATCGACTTGCCCAAAAATCAACAGTCAGGATTGATTCTTGCTGACCGAATCCTGCGCGGTGTGAAAGGCATAGACTTCATCTATATGGATAACAAAGATGTTGTGCGGCATCATTTGGTGACCAAAATCATCACGCGCTATGAGGCCTACGAAAACGAGGTTGAAGAACAAGCGCGCAAACGCCGCGAAGAACGTGAGGCGGCGAAACGCGGCGAAACTCCTGAACATGCCATTTAAACTCATTATAGGACTGCTGCTGACACCCTTTTCCTTGATGTTCGGATGTGTGGCCGCGATACGGCGATTTCTGTATCGGAAAGGAGTATTGCGCAGTGTGGAATCGCCAATCCCCTCTATTGACATCGGCAATTTAGCGGTTGGCGGAACGGGAAAGACGCCTCATACCCAGTATGTTATTGAGTTGTTGAAAAAGGAGTTCCACGTGGCGGCTTTAAGTCGCGGATATGGTAGGAAATCCAAAGGCTATCATTCTGTTTTACAGACAGATTCCCAAAATCAAAATGCGGAAATGTTTGGTGATGAGCCGTTTATGACCCATTTGCGGCATCCAGACATTCCTCTGGCAGTGGATGGCGACCGTGCAGAAGGTGTGCGCAATCTGCTCTCAGAAAACCCAGACACAGAGGTGATAGTCCTTGATGATGCGTACCAGCATCTCCGTTTTCGGCCGACTTTCCATATTTTGCTGACCGAGTATGACCGCCCGTTCCGGCCTGACATGCCGATGCCTGCAGGAAAGTTGCGCGAGTTCCCCCGTGCCGCCCGATTCGCAGATGTTGTGATTGTGACAAAAGTGCCAGAGGGTGTTAACACAGACGAATCGGTGTGGCGGTACCAGCTACGGCTCTTACCTCAACAGCAGCTCTTTTTTACGCGGTTCCGCTATGAACAACCTGTTCCGGTCACTTCAGCGGCGCAGAAAATCGCCACACAGTCCGTCCACGACATCGTGATCTTGATAGGAATAGCCCACCCAAAACCTTTAATCAATCATTTGGAGAAAACATATAACATAGTGGGGCATCACGTATTTCCAGACCACCATCCTTTTACTGAAAAAGAGATACAAGCCGTTTATGATCAGCACTTTAACAATATAGGCAATCAATGCGTGCTCGTCACCACAGAAAAAGATTGGATGCGTTTGCAATCAGAGCATATTAGAAATATTGTATCTTTGCTACCCGTTTTTGTGATACGTGTGGAAGTGGAGTTTCTCACTGAAAATCAACGGGATAGCTTTAACCAAATAGTGAAAGATCATGTTCGAGGAAAAAAGAAAGAAAATAGCTGAGACGGTTGGATATTTGAACAACCGTAAAACAATAAATCCGAAAATAGCCATCGTGTTAGGTTCCGGATTAGGTGGCTTAACCCAAAAGATTGATATTGTGGATGAAATCCCGTACAAGGAGATTCCCAATTTCCCGGTTTCAACTGTGCAAGGGCATAAGGGAACGATGATATTCGGACGGTTGAACGATGTGGAGGTGCTGGTCTTCAACGGCCGTTTCCACTATTATGAGGGCTATCCGATGAGTGTGGTGACATTTCCGCAGCAGATTTTGCCTGGTCTCGGAGTGAAGACGGTCATTCTTTCTAATGCGGCGGGCGGCATGAATCCCACTTTCAAGGTTGGCGACATCATGCTTATACGTGACCATATCAACCTGTTCGGCACCAATCCGTTGTTAGGACCTAACGATGACACCCTTGGCCCGCGTTTCCCGAATATGAGTGAGGTCTATTCCCACCGATTGTTGAAATTGGCACACCAAACTGGGGAGAAATTGAACGTTTTCCTTCAAGAGGGTGTTTACATAGGGGTCACCGGCCCTTGTTTCGAGACTCCTTCGGAGTACAAGATGTTCCACATTATGGGAGCTGACACGGTGGGTATGTCCACCGTCCCGGAAGCCATCATGGCGCATTATCTTGGACTGGAGGTTTTTGCCCTGTCGGTGATTACGGATCTGGGGGTTGTGGGCAAGGTGATGGAGGCTTCGCATGAGGAGGTGCTTGAAGCCGCCGCAAAAACCGGTCCCAAAGTCGTTGACCTTATATATAATATGTTGCCGGGGATTTAGCTGTTGGCTGTTAGTCTTTAGCTAATGGCTGGTACACCCCTAACGTCTTACGTCATACGTCTTACGTCTTCTGCTGCTGTTTTTTAGCGGCAGGGAAGAGTACGTTGTTGAGAATCAAACGGTAGCCGGCGGAGTTGGGGAAAAGGTTGAGGTCGGTGGGGGCGTCGTTGACCAGATGCTGGTAGTCTTCAGGATCGTGGCCGGAGTAGAACGTCCAGGTTCCTTTGCCGTATTCTCCGTGGATATATCTTGCTTCATTGAAAAAAGCGCACTCGCCCATAATGGTCACGGTTGGTTTGATGAGTTCCTTACGGAATGCCGTGGTCTGTCCCATAAATCCGGGAATAACCTGTAAGTGGTTTTGGCACAACATAGTAGGAACTGGATCCCATTTGGCGGAAAACTCAAAAAGGGTGAAATAGTCGTGGGATTTGTTCTGGATATGTTGTGAAGGGTTCACGTCAATGTTGGAAACCTCATATACGTATGGATTGGTTTCGATCTTGAAGTCGGTGAAAGCGAAGCAGTTATCGTAATTGAGTTTGCTTTGGGCTTGCGGATCCATCGGGTCGCCGTCGAACATGGTTTCGCAGATGTCAACGCCTTCAGCGGCGAGGGCGATGTCATAGCTGTCGGGGCCGGAGCACATGGCGAAGAGATAGCCGCCGCCCGCCACAAAGTCTCGAATGCCCTTGGCCACGGCGAGTTTCATCTGTGACACTTTCGTAAAACCCAGTTGTGCGGCACGTTCCTCGTTTTCCCGCACATCGTCTTGATACCATTTGGCGTTGCGGTAGTTGGCCCAGAATTTCCCGTATTGGCCGGTGAAATCCTCGTGGTGGAGGTGCAGCCAGTCGTATTTGGGAAGTTCGCCTTTGATGACCTCTTCGTCATAAATCACGGTATAAGGTATTTCGGCGTAGGTTAGCACCAATGTGACGGCATCATCCCACGGCAGTTTGTTTTTGGGGGAATAGACTGCGATTTTCGGTTCCTTGGTCAGCCGTATCTCGTTCATATTGTTCTCAATGACGGAGATTTCGTTGAGGATTTGCGTGGCCTGCAGGTCGGCGATGACTTCGTAGGAAACACCGCGAACAAGACATTCGTTTTCCACGTCCTCGTTGTACGGGCACATGAAACTACCGCCTCGGTAGTTCAGCAGCCAGCTCATGTCTATCTGGTGGGCGACGGCGAAATAGGCGATCCCGTATGCCTTGAGATGGTTGCTCTGCGCAATGTCCATGGGTATCAGCAGATAACTGGCTCGTCCTGCTGTCATGAAAAACAATAATCCCAAAAGTAAAACTGCTTTTTTCATCGTTCAAAAATTGACGGCAAAAATACACATTTCAGTTGAAAGAACACAACTGTTGCAGGGTAAAAAAGTTTAATAAGCTAATGGCTTTTAGCTTATATAAAATGGGTTGCGCAGAGTTAAGCGAAAGGCGTTTCAAGAAAAAGTTCCATCCCGCGTTCGGTCAAAGCCGCATTCAGGATGAATTTCAGCGTGTCACGCCTCTTATCTTTCTCGAAATCAATAAGAAACATGTTGTTAAGTACAAAAGGAGTGTAAGCATCCGTGTTCAGATTTTCCTTTACATGAAAACACTTTTTTCCCTTTTCCAAGATAGAATACACTATAGAGTAAAAGTAGGAACCAGTATCGAGATATTTGCGGCTATCGCGTGTGAACTCGTAATAATGAGTGTCAAATTCCCGTGTTTTATACATGTGGTAGAGAATCATGAGAAACTCTTCAACGCAATGGTTGCAATTTTCCAAAATGCGCGACCATTTCTCTTTGCAAAGGTCTTGCCAATAATTCCACGCAATCTCTATGGAATTGGACTTACTGCCATAACGGTTGAAAAAAGTCTTATGACAGATATTTAGCTTTTTCACGATTTGTTCTGTGGAATGCTGAAAACCGTATTCCGAATAGTAATCGTAGATTTCTTGTTTCTTTTTTAAGGATAGTGTCATATAGGGTGATATTTATAGAGTGGATTTGTTGTCCTTGTGGTGATTGATTTGATTAACGCTGGCGACAAAAATTACTGCAGATGGGAGATGACTTTTTTTTCAGTCAAATGGCGCAGGTCTGCGGTGCTTTGCACAACTCCGTCGTGCATGATCAGGAAAGTGGGGAATTGACCGTTGACGATGTGAATGGCTTGAATGGGGGAGATGGGGATGAAACGAAATGAGTTAGACTTTGTTTCTGTCTGGAATTGGCAAATAGAGGTGCTGTCCCCCCAAATCAGATAGACCACACGGTTGCTGTCTAACTGGTTGTTGCTGACGATTTCAGACAATTTCAGGCCGCCAGTGTGACAGAATTCGCAGCCGGAAGAGACTACCCCTACAATATAATTGCCATCGTCGAAGCTGACACCTTGCATGGTGGAGTCCGCCATCAAAGCGTTGAATTCGGGTTCATTATAGTTAAGATTATCGGATTTGGAGAACATGTTGTAGATGTTGTCCATAGGGAAAAGGATGAAAGGTGGTACGATGGCGGCTAAAAATGCGATCACGAGCGCGACAATGCGCCCCCGGAAACGGTAGTCTTCCTCCTTGCGGACACACAACATCAGGGCGATGGCCACCAGATTCTTAATTAGCGAAAGGGACGGCTTGATCTCCACTATGTCCCCCATACAGTGACAGTTGTTGTCGTTTCGGAATAGAATCACATAAACGAGAAGGAGGGAGAACCCAATGAGCATCAACAATGTTAACCACCACGCGGCTTTGTATTTCATCTTGGCAATCAGCAGAAGGCCGAGCAGAATTTCAGCAGCGATGATGGCACGTGCCGCAAAACAACTCAATGTGAAGTTTACAATATTGAAACTGTAAATGTAGAGCTCGAAATTAGCTAATGACAACAGTTTCAACACGGCTGACACGATGAAAAATGCACCTATGCCAATACGGATGATGGTTTTTAGAATATTCATGATTGGATGATAAGATGATTGGGTGATAATCGTGAAAATATTATATATTCAACAGACAAGTCCTTTTGGGATGGAGTTTATAAGTTTTTGAGTATAAGCGGTTTGTGGGTGGTTGCAAAGTGAATCTGCCTCGCCGATTTCTACGATGGCGCCTTGTTGCATGACAGCAATGCGGTCGGCCATGAATTTCACGACCGACAAGTCATGAGAGATGAAAATATAGGTGAAGTGGAATTCGTCCTTGAGTTCGTTGAGCAGGTTCAGCACTTGGGCTTGTACGGAAACATCGAGGGCGGAAACAGATTCGTCGCAGATGATGAATTTAGGATTCACGGAGAGGGCGCGTGCAATGGAGATGCGCTGCCGTTGACCACCGGAAAATTCATGAGGATATCTGTAGAAATGAGATTCATTGAGGCTTATGCGCTCTAAAAGTTCGATAACCCGTTTTTTCCGTTCCTTGTCATTATGCAGGATGCCGTGTACGCGCATGGGTTCCATAAGTGCTTCGCCAATGGTAAGTCGTTGGTTGAGCGAAGAATACGGGTCTTGCAGGATGATCTGCAGGTCTTTGCGCATTTCCCGGAGTTCTGAAGAAGAGAGGCGGACAAGGTTCTTGCCACGGAAACAGACCTCCCCGGATGAAGGCTCAATCAGGCGCAGTAAGGTGCGGCCTAATGTGGTTTTGCCGCATCCAGACTCGCCGACGAGTCCCAAGGTTTCGCCTTCGTAAATGTCCAGATTGATATCCTTGAGTGCGTGAAGAAACTGTTGCTTTTCGAAAAGTTTGCGTTTCCGTAGTTTATAAACTTTGTTTAAGTTCTTGATAGTGATAATCTTGTCGCTGGCATAGAGTTTTGCGTGCGCGGCTTTTCGCTCCTCCGGTTTGACAGAAAGTTTGGAGAGAATGTCCTGAACGGCATTGTCATCGTTTCCAGAGAAATCAGACACTTGCGGCAACTTTTTCAGACGTTGCTGCATGGAAGGACGACAGGCGATAAGTTGCTTTGTATAAGGATTTTTAGGGTTTTGGAAGATGTCGCGGACGGAGTTTTCCTCTACGATGTTCCCTTTGTACATTACAATGGTACGGTCGGCGACTTCAGCCATTACCCCTAAATCGTGGGTGATGAACAACACGCTCATGCCATGTTTCTGCTGCAGACTGCGGATGAGTTCAAGGATGTTTTTCTGGATGGTGACATCCAATGCGGTTGTAGGTTCGTCGGCGATGAGCAGTTTCGGGTTGCAGCTCATGGCCATGGCAATCATGATACGCTGTTTCTGCCCACCGGAGAGTTCGTGAGGGTAAGAGTCGAAGATTTGGGACGGTCTGGGCAGCATTACCTCTTCGAACAAGTTGAGTACCTGCTCTTTCGCTTCCTTTTGGGTAGTGTGCTTGTGCAGGATGATTTGTTCCGTGATTTGCTCACCGCAGCGAAGGACAGGGTTGAGAGAGGTCATCGGCTCTTGGAAAATCATACCAATCTGATTCCCCCGGAGTGCCTGCATGGCAGATTCAGATGCCTTTAGGATGTCCAGTGGCGGATTTTTATCATCGTTGTTTTCGTGAAAAAGGATTTTCCCTGAAGGATAACGCACGGTCTTAGGGTTCAGTAGTTGCATGACGGAAAGTGCAGTCACGGATTTTCCAGACCCTGACTCTCCTACAATACCCAAAACCTCTCCCACGTTGAGAGAGAGGTTGATGTGGTGCAGAATAGGGTTCCACTGTGTGTCACGTCGGAATTCGAGTGACAAATCTTCAATTTTCAGCAGTGGATTCATCGAATATCTGACATGAAAGATGCAACCGCATCTTATTTTTTCTTTTCCTGCAGTTTGGTGTCAATGTCCAATGTGGCATGCGGGACGATTCTCAATCTTTCTTTAGGAATGAGCTTTCCGGTGATACGGTCCACGCCATACGTCTTATTTTCTATACGAACCAAAGCAGCCTCCAAGTTTGAGATATACTTTACCAGACGGGACATCAGCCGGCCGTTTTCTTCTTTAGAGAGTACCTGGTTCCCTTCTTCAAGGTTTTTAAAAGTCGGAGCGGTGTCTCTCGTGTCATTCCCGACACCACTGTAGGCTTCCTGATAGACCTCCAAGTTCTTTTTTGCTTCTTCAATTTTCTTTTCTATTAAGATTCTGAATTCTTCTAAATCTTCGTCAGAATAACGGTTTACAACAATTTCACTCATAATGGTTTTGATTCTTGTTGGTGATGAAAATTAGGGTGCAAAGATATAATTTTTTCATAAAGCAACCCTTTTTAGGAATGTTTTTTGGAGAAAAGATTAATAACGGACCAGTTTTTTTGTGCTTTTTTGGCCTGATTTGTTCATGAATACTAGAAAATAGGCACCTTTACGAAAAGGGAAAGGATATGTCAAATGATGGACGCCTGCATCCAAATTCTCATGATGGTTCATGACTAAACTTCCATCTACAGCATAGACGCTGATATCATAATCGTCCGCTTTGTCATTATGGAGGTCAATGTACAGAGTTTCTTGAATTGGATTGGTTGCATTTATCTGGAAATCAGGTTTGTAAGTGGTTGCGCCAACATGTGCGTCTATGGTCAGGTCCATAATGACTGGCAGATGGTCGGATTGTTGGTAGAGGGCGTTGGCAACATTGGAGGGGATAGTGTTATTGACAGGGGAAAGGATGGTGCCGTTGAAACGAGCCCCGTCTTGTCCCAAAGCATGGTACGAACCTTCCACGATATGGACGCGGTCGCTTCCATAATAGATGTATGGTGACACCAGAATGATGTCAAATCGGTCGTCCAAACCGCCGTTTGAGAAGCAGTCGGCCTCTTGAGAGTGGGTGGATTGTGTGTGCAGCGAAGAAAACTGCGGATTGTTGTGCCAATATCCTGGTCTGTTCACGGGATCATAAAAGCGATACAGACTGTTGGGGTATTCTGTAAGTTCTTGATAAGCAGGCTCATCGCTGTGGTAAATGTTGAAATCGCCCGAAAATGTGTAGTTACCTGGCATTCCGGAATTTGCGATGCGATTCATCAACTTTTGTACTTGAGCCAGACGAGCGGACTCATTGGATGAATAGTCTCCAGCCTTCAGATGTGCAAGCCAGAACGTCATGAAGATGGTGTCGCCTGAACTCAAGTTGTCCGCATTGTAGTAGAAAGTGTAGCCGTTAATGTCTCTGTACGAGGTGGATATGGTGGTGGAACGGTACAATGTCAGCTTGCGCGAATCAAAATAGATCATATTGGTGATGGCTCCCCCCGACTGGTTTGTGAGCAATCCGCGGCGGTAATAATCAATGCCATCAGTGTTGATGGCATTGTTGAGCAAACGATCGGCGTATTGGTTTTGCGACCCCATCTCGCAGACACAAAACACTGTGGGCTTCACGTATTGGAAAATGGTCTTGATGTTGGCGTCTTTTGCGTCAAGATTGTTGCTCACACCGTTGCAGTCAGAAATTCCGGAGCTGTTTGTGTAGTACATCAAGTTGTACTGCATCATGCGGATGGTGTCAGGACCTTGTGCCAAAACAACTTTCGCTGCTACGAGCAATAGTATCCCGAGAACAACCCTGCGCATATACAACAGCCGTGTCATACTTTTGCTTTACTTTTTGTGTTTCTGGTAGTATTCCACGCCGAGGCGAACGTTCTCCTTGACGGCATTGGAAGAGTAGGTGGCACCTGTTACGGCATCCACTTTGGCAGAAGCGGCTTGTTTTACGGTCATGCCGTTCCATTTGTTGAGCAGCCCGGTTTTCACCATTTCAAAGAAACGCGGGGTCTCGTCATTGGGAAGAGCCTCGACTTTCTCGATTTTATCTTCTTTGATGTATATTTTCAGGGGAGTCGGTCCATTGTACCCTTGTACATTAGCCCCTAATTTGGTGGTGTTCACGATGTAAACGCCGTTCTTCTTGGTCATTGTGTCATCACCGGAGGTGGCGCAAATTAGCACGACAGCCGCTACAGCGACCATCACAATGCAAAGTGCTGCATAAAGTTTTTTTTTCATATTTCTGTTTTATTTATTTGGTAATCAATTTGATAAGTAGTCTAAAAATCATTATTTCCATTCAAAGGTGTTGATAAGGTGCAAGGCATCCTCTTTAAGATATTGAATCACAGGTTGTAAGGAATCATTGTTGGGTGTCTCATCAAAGTAAAGTGTGGCGCGGACAAAACGGTGAATACTGTCGGTGAGCCAGAACTGGAACGGCGTGGCCACTTCCTTTCCGAAAATCTCGTAAGTTTGCCCCCATAAGTTTGATTCGGGGTCATGAATGACAGAATATTGCACGTCATCTGCTTTTTGATAATGGAACTTCACCATTTTGTCTTCGGAAATCATCAGCTTGCGCAGACTGTCCGCGTTTTTGACCTGAAAACAGGTGAAACGTAAAGATGCTTTCAAATCGGGATAAGCCAGTGTCATCCAAAGGGTGTTGTCTTTTTGTTTCTTTATGTCAGTTTGGGCGAACACCGATTGTTCATACCGAAAGGGTAGGGTAGTGTCCATTGGCTGGTAAATGTGTTCGGGAAGGTCAATACGGAAATAGCCCATAGGCTTTGGTTCCGGCAATGCTTTCGGCTTGCAGGACATCAAAGTCGCACACAACGCACACAAAAAAAACAATGTTATATATGTGTTAGCTCGCTTCACTTTATTCTGATCACTGTTCACTGATCACTGTTCTCTGAGAACATCCTTGAAAATGTAAATCTTTTCTACTCAAATAATTCAAGTTAAAATTACAGATAGCTCTTTAGGTTCTTGTTTTTTGCGCTTTGACGCAATCTTTTCAGGGCGCGTTCCTTGATTTGGCGCACACGCTCGCGGGAGAGGTCCAGCTTGTCGCCTATTTCGTCCAGCGTGTGTTCGTGTGAGGTGCCGATGCCGAAGAAAAGGCGAAGGACGTCTGCTTCTTTGTCGGGGAGAGTTTTCAGTAAATCATTGATCTCGGAAGACAGGGACTCTTTCATCAATGAAGTGTCCGTGTTCACATCATTGTCGTGAACAAATACATCCACGAAACGGGTTTCCTCATTAGGGGCAATGGGGGAGTCGATGGATTGTGGATGGTTGTTCATCTTCATGATTTCCGCCACCTTATAAACAGGCATGTCCATAGCGTTGGCGATCTCCTCAGTAGTGGGCAGACGGTTGAGTGTCTGTTCCAGCCGGGCGGTCTCTTTCTTGATTTTGTTGATGACACCGACTTGGTTCAGGGGCAGTCTCACGATGCGCGACTGGTCGGCGATAGCTTGCAAGATGGCTTGGCGGATCCACCATACAGCGTAGGAAATGAACTTGAAGCCGCGCGTTTCGTCAAAACGTTGCGCGGCTTTGATAAGTCCTAAGTTGCCCTCGTTGATGAGGTCTTGTAATCCGATACCTTGGTTCTGGTATTGTTTGGCCACGGAGACGACAAAACGTAAATTGGCGTTAACCAACTTGTTGAGAGCTTTTTCGTCGCCCGCCTTGATTTTGCGTGCCAGTTCCACTTCCTCATCTGCACCAATCATCTGCACCTTGCTGATGTCCGATAAAAATCGCTCCAGCGAGGCAGAATCACGGTTTGTGATGGATTTCGATATTTTTAACTGTTTCATTTATAATGACTTTTTCTACCGAGCTCTTGCCCCCATCGGGGCTGCTCAAGGATTTATTCTTATGACGTTGGCTGTTAGCTATTGACCATTAAACATTAAACTAACATTGAACAATGAACATTGAACTATAAGCTTCAATAACCAATAACCTATAACCAATAACCATTTATTTTTCAACCTTTTCTGTTGTACCTTTGCTATTCAATAAAGTTACATTTTTGGTCAAATTTTCTTTGTTTCTAACCAAAATGACCTTCACTTTGTCACCTGGGGACTTGGTTTTGAGGACTCCGCGCACTTCAGCGAGGCTGTTGACGGGAGTTTCGTCGATGTGGGTTATGACATCGCCTTCCTGGAATCCGTTTTGGGCTGCGGCTCCGTTGTCGGAGACTTCCGCCACATAGATACCGTTCACATCGCTGAGGTTCAGCTCTTTGGCATTGGTGGCGTTCAGTTCCATGATGGAGACACCGAGGTAGGCCTGTTGGGTGGTGCCATAATGTTCCAAATCATGACAGATTTTCTGCACAATGTTAGAAGGAATCGCGAAGGAATAGCCAGTGTAGTAGCCGTTGCCGGAGGCGATGGCGGTGTTGATGCCGACTAATTGGCCTGCAGCATTCACCAAAGCGCCGCCCGAGTTGCCGGAATTGACGGCAGCATCGGTCTGGAGATAGACTTCGTCGGACATGGTGTTGCGGCCGGTGTTGAGCTGGCGGGCCTTTGCGCTGATGATGCCGGCCGTGACCGTGGAGTTCAGTCCCATGGGGTTGCCGATGGCCAGCACCCATTCACCGATGCGCACGGAATCGGAGTTGGCGAACTTCAAGAAGGGCAGCCGGTTCTCGTTGATTTTAATGAGTGCCAGATCGGAAGCAGGGTCGGTGCCGATGATTTCACCCTCATATTCGCGCTTGTCGTTTAACGTGATGGTCACTTTCTCAGCGTCTTCCACAACATGGTTGTTGGTTACGATGTAGCCGTCGGAGGAGATGATTACGCCTGAGCCAGCAGCTTGCACGGGATACGTGCTCGGCGCGGAACCGAAGAAATGCTCCCATATCGTGCCACCGAAAAAGTCATCCCATGTGGAGTTTTTTTGCGTAAATTCGGTCTTGATATAGACCACGGCATTGACGGAGGACTCCGCAGCCTCAGTCAGATCGACATATTTCGCAACACGTTTCTCCGGTTGCGAACATCCGCTATTGATGCAGACGAAAATGGATAAAATGGCGATTAACAGCGTTTTAGAATTGTTGATTGCTTTCATATTTATAATATTTATCATTATGAGAATTCATTAAAACCGCTTCATAACGGAAAACTTAAAAAAAAATTGCATTTAAAATGGCGGTGTCAAAAAAAATCTTATTTTTGCCGCCCAAAAATTTACAAACAAAAATTATACCAAAATGTACGCAATTGTAGAAATAGCCGGGCAACAATTCAAGGTTGAAAAAGACCGTAGGGTTTATGTTCAACGCCTCAAGGCTGAAGAAGGTGCGCAAGTCACATTTGACCGCGTAATGTTAGTGGATAATGACGGTGATGTCAAAGTAGGTACGCCGACCGTTTCCGGTGCGAACGTAACCGCTACCGTTCTCCAACACCTGAAAGGTGACAAAGTGCTTGTTTTCAAGAAGAAAAGAAGAAAAGGTTATCAGAAACTGAATGGTCATCGTCAGTGTTTGACCTCTATCAAGATTGATAACATAACCCTGTAAAATTTAGTGTAAACGATTAAAATTTAGACTTATGGCTCATAAAAAAGGTGTCGGTAGTTCACAGAACGGCCGCGAATCAGCGAGTAAAAGATTAGGTTTGAAGATTTTCGGTGGTCAGTTCGCCAAGGCTGGTAACATCATCGTCCGCCAAAGAGGCACTGTTCACAACCCCGGCAAGAATGTGGGAATGGGCAAGGATCACACCCTTTTCGCATTGTGTGACGGTATCGTTGAATTCAAGAAAACCTACAAAGACAGATCTTACGTGTCTGTCGTTCCTGCCACACAAGAGTAGGAAATAAAAAATCGCGCGGCAGGTGCAGATATCAAAAAAAAGTGTATTTTTGCCGCGCAAAACCAGCCACTTTAGCTCAGTTGGTAGAGCGACGCATTCGTAATGCGTAGGTCGCGAGTTCAAGTCTCACAAGTGGCTCAAAGGCGGTCAATCGACCGCCTTTTTTATTGCGCTGAAAATCAGTTGTTTTCGTTGTAACTATACTATTTATCAATCTGTTACAGCGTCTTATATTTTCCCATATCATAACAAAAAAATCATATCGTATTAAAAATAATGCCTAAATAATGCCTAAAATTGTATCTTTGCCGAAAAAATTTTAGGCAGATTGTGCAAACACCAATATAATAACGTTCAATCAAAATCAATATTGTTATGGTACATTTATATTTAGGAACATACAAGGACAGGGAAAACAAGAAACAAATTATCGTTGTTGCAGTCAAAGACGGCGAGCGGGTACGATACAACACCGGGAAGAAAACAACCGAGGCTCTATGGAACAAAGAGGCAGAAATGATAAGGAAAACACACCCGAATTTTCAATTTGAAAAAGCGTATTTGGAAAAGGTCAAGAGCAGAGCAACAGAATTTGTGAGCCGTTGCGAAAACGGCGAAATGAGATTTGACGGCGCAAATTTCCAAATGTATATGAACGAAACACTGAACAGGGAAAAGCGCAAAATTGAAACGTTGGACGATTTTTATACTTTGTTTTTGGAATACGAGAAAACAAAGTTAAACGAAAGGGGGGAAAAGGTGAAAAACGGTACTGTTAAAAAGTATATTGTAAACAATAAGAAGTTTATGGAATTTGAGGCAACACAACACAAAAAATTCAAAATTGAAGAAATAAACAGGGAAGTTTTGGAGGATTTCCAAAAATTCCTTACATACACGAAAGACCACAAAGCCGGGCAAGTACACAAAGACATTGTATTGTTGAAATCTGTTTTAAATTTTGCGGAGCGCAAAGGATTTAGAATAAACCCGGATTATAAAACCTGTAAGCCGAAAGCACCGAAAGTTGAAAACGTGGCGTTGCATTATGACGAATTAGAGCAGTTGCGAAATTTAGATTTGTCAGACAATCCGACATTGGAAGCATATCAAATAATGTTTTTATATGGTTGTTACACAGGGGCGAGGCCGTCCGATTTCGTCAAGTTTACAGAAAATAATATAACGACATTACCCGACGGGGGTAAAGCGATAACTTATCACGCCGAGAAAACAGGCAAAAAAGCAACCATTCCAATATCTAACGAATTTCACGAAATGTTAAAGAAACGAAACTATACATTTCCGAAAATCAATTTGAATCTTTTAAACCGAAATATTAAAAAAATTTGCGCGATGGCCGGATTAGACAGAAGAATTGAAATACAATATATAAAAGGCGGCGAAAGAGTGACGGAAACGGGCAAATTGTATGATTTTGTTGTCGGAAAAACAGCAAAAAGAACATTTGTGACAATTCTACACAATGGGAAAAACGGAGACGGAAAGGGGGGGATGAGTTTAGTTGAAATTGCTAACTATACGGGCAATAATTACGACACAATACGCAGATATTTAGTAAACACGCCGGAATATAGCCAAATGAAAATCAAAAACATTTTCGATGGCAGAAAACAAAGCGAGTAGCAACGGCCACAACCCAGCGACACCGACACGCACGCCCGGCAAAAAACCGGGCGTGTTTAGTGTTGGGGAATCCGGGCAACGCTGGCAGTAGGGCGGGCGCACGGTCACAGCGCACACACGGCGACCAACCCACATCGAGGGAGCAGCCGCGCCGGTGGATCCATACCAGGCACACCGGCCACGGCGACCACATCACAGCCACGAACCAGCGGCCAAACCAACGGCGCACATCTGACAGGGAGCAGCCGCGCCGATGGAGACACCACCCAGCGACCACGAACCGACACCCACGCCCGGCAAAGAACCGGGCGTGTTAAGTGTTGGAGAATCCGGGCAACGCTGGCAGTAGGACGGGCGCACGGTCACAGCGCACACACGGCGACCAACCCACATCGAGGGAGCAGCCGCGCCGGTGGATCCATACCAGGCGCACCGGCAACGGCCACCACATCACAGCCACGAACCAACGGCGACCAATCACCACGAACCAGCCACACCACCGGCCACGAACCAGCGACACCGACACGGCGACCACCAACCACGGCGACACGGCGACCGCTGGCAGACAGTCAGAGCGGCGGCAAAGTTTGAAAATATTATATCAAAAATCTAAATAAATCCTGTTTTTTTAAAATTTACGTTGCAAAGTTTTATATTTAATTGATTTAGAGGTATTTATTTAACTTATTTAAAGTGTTGCAAAACGTTGCAAAACGTTGCAAAACGTTGTAAAACGTTGTAAACACTGAAAATCAGTAAGTTATGTTATATAAAATAGAAACACCAGCAGCAACGACCAACGCACCACCACGGCCAATCCATACCAGGTCAACCCAGCGGCCACACCTGGAACAGCCAAACCACCACCGAGGCCACCAAGGCCACACCACCGAGGCCGCGAACATCTGACAGAGCAACGGCCACAACCCAGCGACACCGACACGCACGCCCGGCAAAAAACCGGGCGTGTTTAGTGTTGGGGAATCCGGGCAACGCTGGCAGTAGGGCGGGCGCACGGTCACAGCGCACAC
>JAFXTE010000087.1 GCA_017525245.1 Bacteroidales bacterium
ACAGGGCCTTCACCTGTGCGTCGGTGTACAGGCCGCTGGTCACCGCGTTCGCGAAGCAGTTGTCCTGTCCCGTGATGTTATTCGGCCACGTGCCCGTGAGAGCCGGCGCCGTCTGGTCGCTGCCGCTCACGCTCATCGTCGGGGCGGGCGTCACAGGGTTGTTGCAGGCATCCTTGATGGTGTAGGTCCGGGTGATCGTCCAGCCGCAGTCCTCCGTCAGGGTGTTCGCATCGGTGTGCTCAACCGTGATCTCGCTGCAGTCCTCGTACAGGGCCTTCACCTGGGCGTCGGTGTACAGGCCGCTGGTCTCCGCGTTCGCGAAGCAGTTGTCCTGGCCCTCGATGTTATCCGGCCACGTGCCCGTGAGAGCCGGGGCCGTCTGGTCGCTGCCGCTCACGCTCTGCGTCTTCGTATCTGTGTTGCCGCAGCCATCACTGATGGTGAACGTGCGCGTATATGTCCACAAACAATTGGTATTAGTAGCCGGAGCATTATCTGAAATATCCACTGAAATCTCACGTTCACAATTGGATGTGTACATCCCTTTCACATCATTAGCCGTGAGCAGCTTGCTCTGTGCATACCCGGCGGAATAACAGGCGTTTTCGTCAGTAACGTCAGTGATTGTGCCATTGAACGTCAATGTCGGCGGAGTCACCGTATAAGTAAACCTCCACTCCTTCTTATGGCTCGCACTGTCCGTGCAGTCGCTGGCCTCATAGACGTAGCTGACCTCGCCGCCGCAGGCCGCCGCTGCTATGTCGGCAGCTGACGGGATGGTCGTCGCCGTGAAGGTGATCGCGTTGCCGCAGTTGTCGGTTATCTCCGGAAGCGTCGGGGCTACCACCTCACTGACACACTCCACCGTCTTGGCGCTGTCCGCGAATTCGCTCTTCCAGCTGTCGTTGACACCAATCACGATGTCGATGGTGTCGTATTTCACACAGACACCATCACTGTAAGCCAAGACCAGCGGATAGGTGCCCACACAAGCATCGTCATCCGGCACCACGTTGGCATCAAAGGTGACGCTGGTCGTGGATGCCGCATAGTGCTGAACCGCCGAGTTGCTGCCACGGTAAAGCCATGCTATGTCATAGTCCACCGGAGCACCCGTAATAGTAGCGGTAATGGTCTTCGTGCCGCCTTCCAACGTGGAACAAAGGACACCCGGATCCACAATCTCCAATGTGGCACCATCCCGAACCGTCACCTGTATCGTATCCGTGACACATCCGTCGGAGGTGGTGTAGGTATAGACCGCATTGGTCACTTCAGCAGTGGTGTTCACCACCGTGACCGGACTGCTGTTATAGGTCCAGGTGAGGGTCACATCGTTGTTGGTTGATGCAGCCGTGGGCAACGTAATGCCTTCCGTCTCATTCAGACAGAAAATGCGCGGGAAGTCAATTTCCACTTCCGGCTCCCATATCGCATACAGATAATAATACGGACTGACATTGTCGGCAAACACGTGGGAAGCAGTGTCGGCCTCGCCACATGCTTCATCTTTATAATATATACTATTATTATAATAAAGGAAATTCGGGTTGCATTGGAGAACAACATCTTGCGGTTCGCTGCCCGCAGAAACACTCAACCGGTACCAGCCCTTGAAGATGTAGCCCGTGCGAGTAGGTGCGGTAGGAATAACCACCGCCTCGTTGATGGCTAAGGTAGGATAGGTACCCGTGCCCAAACCGTCGGTGCGCACCGTGTCGCCGCTGCCATCGTTCAGAAGCCATACAATGGAGGTCTGTGAGGGCAACTCGGCATCCACATACACCGCCTTGAGCCGCACAGTGTAGTCATACAACGGATCCGCCGCTGTACTTCCTTCGCGTTCCGTCCGGCATGCGTCATCTTTCTTCACAATAAACTGGCCTCCGGCAAGCGCCGTGGCACCTGAACTAACATAAGATGTACCGCCACTACACTGCTGCACTTCCCAATGAGAGAACACTTTTCCGGAAGGAGGCGTGCATCCACCGGCAGCGATGGCATGAGCCATATCGGTGTATAGCTTATTATCAACAGGCGCATTGAAACCGCCGCTCGCGTCATAAACAAGGCTTATACCCTCTGCACCTTCTAATTCCGCACTCCACTTGGCATACAGATCAAATCGTTTGGTAATCCAAAAACGACCTCTTTCATAATCGGAGTTAAAGGGCGCGGTATAAGGGGCAGGAGGTGTTACAATAGTACCCCATCTAGTCATGGAGTCCGTCATCATGGTCGTCTGGTCATAAGGCGTGGTGACGTTAGTCTCATTCATCGGATATGCATCCGTGTTGAACAGCTGGGTGAAGGCGGCATCACGATACCAACCCACAAACTTGTAGCCGTTGCGAAGTCCTGTGGGAACACTCACTTTTCCGTTGTATGACACGCGGAAAGTCATTGACTGTTCATCAGACCCCCAGTTCAACGTGGGATCGGTACCGGCGTTGGGATTCAGGAACACACGATATTCCCTCAAACGCCACTTGGCAAAAATCGTCAAATCACCTTCGGGCATTGTGGTAAATGAGTAGGGAGTTGTACAAGCATCATCCACATACCATCCCTCAAACACATAGCCGTTATTGTTTGTCGGTTCATAATAATCTTCACCGCTACTATTGTAAGAAGCGATATTAGAACCGTAAACAACATCCTTCACCTCTTTAATTTTCCCCTTATTGGTCTCATCCGTGGTGTTGTTATTGCCATCAACATATACACCATCAATGAAGAAGATTGAGTATGCATTGCGGTTATAGTAAATCTGTAACGTAGTATTAGCATATCCGACACCAGTGGCATAATACCCGTTCGCATCCTTTTCTCCAAGTTGGGTCGTGTTGCCGTTCACCACATAATGGTTAGCGGAAAATCCACTGTATTTATCTGAAATGCTAAAAGTAGGATTATTACTATTGGTTGAAAATGAATTGGCAAGATCATAACCCGTCTCTTCTTCATTTTGTTTATAAAACTCCACGAAAGAATTACCCGTTTGCGCAGTTCTGCCATAAAAATTTTCGACCGATGCGCCACTTGGGATCATGAAAGCGTCATAAAAAGTAGTGCGAGTTCCTGAAGTGCCACCATTATCATCATGTCCATCATACCAGTCATACGCCGTGGGCCATGTGTAGCTGTTTTCTGCAAGTGTGGTACCATAAAGGCCAGACATGGTCTGATATTGACTCCATACATAGTTAGTGACAGTAACTTGATCATATACCGTACCATAATACCGCGTGTTGTTAAAAATACTACTCCATTGGGAATACCAGCCTAAAGCTCCCAAATAATAGTGAACCTGTTGATATTGACCATTTTGATATATATATACATCATACCATCTCCAGATACCACTATTCTGCGTTTCAACATAATCGTAAGTTGTAACAATTTCTGGAATATAGAAATTTAACGTTATCGTATTTCTGTCATAATAGACATTCACCACGGTGTTGCCTTCTGTAGCCACTGTTTGGGAAGCCTGGTCAGTACTGGCGAAAGTGAATCCTGTCTCACCTGCATAGTCCGTACCAGTCACAGCACCGGTGGTGGCATTCACTGCATCAGGCGTGGAACCAACCGCCGCATCCTCAATAGTCACAGACTCCACAAAATCGTATCCGGTTCCTGTAATATTCTGCTTCCATATCAGGACGGTGTAGTTCGCCGTGGATTTAGGATCCCATTTAGCATATATCGTGGTATTCTCGATTAGCGTATAGCCAAATTCGAATTTGTTTCCTGCGGAACAAGCCGCATCTGTGTACCAACCTCTAAATTCATACCCGAAACGGGTCGGTTCTTCAGGTTCAGTGGTTATCGCTTCAGGGAACAGAAAACGGGGAGCGTTGTAGGTTGCACCTTTTCCGTTCTCGTCAAACACCAACCAGTGCCCCTGGGCAACATCGACCGAAAATGACACATTGCCATTCAGTTGTATTACCGTGTCATTAGGATATATTCTCCCATCCGAATGCGCTTGCACGTTGCTTGCGCCATCCACCACATGCCACCCCATGAAAAACGCTGTGGAAGTGTCGGTGGAAAAGCCCATGTTCACCGTATAAGACATGTACGGAGAGGTGGCATCGGCACGATAAAGTATCTGGTCAACGCCAAGTACCGCACCATTGTAGCCAGGAAAGGTATTCTTGCCGTTAAAATAGGTCACATTGTATGCCTTGAAGAGCATCGCGTAAAAGGTCACCTCATGGCCATCGGTCAAAGGTCTGCTGCTGTTGTATGCGTTCAAGGTATCCGTCACCGCGCTACGGACATCAGCCATCGTCATGGCGTTGGCGATGTCAGTCGCATCATAGTTGGGATCAGTAGTCCATCCACGGAAGAACACATCCGATCCGAAGGTCCCGGAAAGAGGATTATACAGGATGGTGTTGAGCTGGCCGTTACTGATGTCGGCCTTCTTCACATACATGCTCGTGGTGTTGCCGTTCGCCTGCACGAAGTTCACCTTGAGTCGGGCATCATCACCGCTCGGCACCACTGCATACACGTTATGCTGACCCACGGCACTGAACCGCGCACCAAGGACCAGCAACATCACGCTCAAAAAACAACAGACTTTTTGAAGTTTTACAGAGTAGATTTTTTTCATAATATGTTTTAATTTTTACTTTTTTCCATTCTTTATCGCAACGCGAACTCCCTGTCAATCAGAAAAATACGCATTTTAACAATATAACCCGCAAAGTTACATTTTTTTCACTAACTTCAGTTAATTTTTTATTGTTTTTTTGCGCTTTTTTTTCAGACCGGCAGACATAGATTCGACAGAAAGAGCGAAACACCCTTTTTTCTTTGAAAACAATCAACTATATGTTAACATTTTAAGTTTCGCAAGCTCTTTTTGTTGCATCTGTTGGCGTGTTTTCGTGATTTTCTGTTGGAGATTCTGTTGGAGATTCCGCTCGCTCACTGCGTTCGCGGCGGAATGGTGCGCACCTCCGTATGAGACCAAGGGGAAGAAGATGGGCGGCGAGGAAATAGCTGCCGTTGCCTGAAGTTTCACGACCGCCGCCCATCTTCTTCCCCCTTTTTCCTTGAATGTGACGCACCATTCCGCCAGTTCCTATCGTCACTGGCGGAATCTCCTCCGTTCAAGGACAAATTTCCTCAAACAGTCTGAGGCATACTTGCGAAATTTGAGTTAACAATTATTAAATTATAAAGAAAACAAACACCATAACGGACTGATATTCAAAATAAATAAAAATTTTATTATATTTGACTATCGAATTAAATATTTTGTATCTTTGCGGGCGGAAAGGGCGAGGAAGCGATGATGCGATGAGACGATGAGGCGATGAAACGATGAGGCGATGAGGCGATGAGGCGATGAGGCGATGGAACGACGAAATCAATCAATGTAAATGTAATATTAATGTAACCGGTATGAAAAACGAAAATCAAGCAATTGAACTGGAGCTGCCGCAGATCAGGCAGATGGTGCTGGAGAACAGCCGCAGGATTGAAAAGAACGAACTGATGATCAACGAAATGCGTATGAAACGACGTGAAGAAGAAAAGAAACAGCGCGAGGAAGAGCAAAAGCGGCGCGAACGCGAATGCTATTGGAATGTCGCCCGCGAAGAGCACGAGCGCGCCCACCGCGAGCACCAACAGGACATGCGCGAAATCCGCGAAATCATGCGCAACCAAGCCGTCTGGTTTGACACCACGCTGAAAAAGAACGAGGAAGAACGCAAGAAAGCACGGGAGGAAGTTGATGCAAGTCTGAAAAAACACCGGGAAGAAGTTGACGAGAGTCTGAAAAAGCACCGGGAAGAAGTTGATGCAAGCCTGAAAAAGCACCGGGAAGAAGTTGACGAAAGCCTGAAAAAGCACCGGGAAGAAGTTGACGAAAGCCTGAAAAAGCACCGGGAAGAATTCGACGAGAGCCTGAAAAAGCACCGGGAAGAAGTTGACGAAAGCCTGAAAAAGCACCGGGAAGATTTCGACGAGAGTCTGAAAACGCATCGGGAAGAAGTTGATGCAAGCCTGAAAAAGCACCGGGAAGAATTCGACGAGAGCCTGAAAAAGTCAAAGGAGGAAAGAGAGGCTTGGCAACGGAAATTCGAGGAAGACCAGGTCATCATCGATAAAAAAATCAAGGAAACGCAGGAAAACATCAACAAGCTGTCCACGGAGTTCCGTTCTGCAGTCGGGCACATCGTGGAAGGCCTCCTCGGACCTTCTGGCCACAAAATGTTCATGGACGCAGGCTTCCCAGTGGACCGGTACTGCAAGGACATGTATCGCAAGATCAAAGCCCTGAATCTCGCTATGGAGGTGGACGTCTTGTCATACGGCGAGGACCTTGCCATCGCCACAGAGGTCAAGACCAACTGCACGAAGAAAGATATTGACACCTTCCTCAACAAGATGAAGAATTTCAAGGAGATTTTCACCGAACACAGCAAGAAGGAGGTCATTGCGGCTATAGCGGCCGTCAACTTCGACCAGAACGCCTACGAGTACGCGAAACAGCAAGGCATCCTCATCATCCACGTCAAGGACAACACGGTCTTCACCCTCGATCCCGTGCCCGACAAAAGCGTCCTGCGACGGTTCTGAAAAACGACATTCAGCATCCAGCATTCAACATTCAGCATTCAGCATTCGGCATTCATCATTCAGCATTCATAATTCAGCATTCAACATTCAGCATTAACGAAAAAAAGGCGCAGCCCTGCGGCCACGCCTTTTCTCATATCTTATATGTCAAAGAGGATTAGTTCTTGCGGATACAACGCACGCTGCGCTTGTCACTCCGCTTGGATGTCTGGAACAGCATGTCGCTACAATAGTAGGCGTCCACCAAGGTGGTCACTTCCGTGGTGCCAGGCTCAGAGTTGCTCTCCCAGTAGTAGGCTTCCAAGAGCATACGCTCGAAATCGCCACTCACGCTGTTATAGAAACCGCCGCCGCGGGATTTGAAGCCGTAGTTAGGCGTTACGCCTTCCGAACCGCCAATCCAGTACGATGTGCTCAGATCTCTGAGACGACGCACCTCTCCGGATGCGAAATTCTTGAGGATCTCCATGTCGGTGTGGGAAGGAATTGCCCAACCATCAGGACAGATACCCTGAACGTACGTCTCGCCGCTTGTCGTAGTGGCGGTGGTGGGAGCGGTCGTGTTGTCGCCCTCGGGAACACCCACTGCTGTGTACCACGTGTAGAGGTAGCCGAACGCAGCCGCATTGGCATCGTTCTCGTTGTATGCCACATAGCTGATGGGACCAGCTGCAGTCGCGGTGTTGCGCAAGTTCTCGGCCAACCAGCACTGCGTACCGATCAGCACTGCAGGATAGTCATAACCTTGATACGTAACGCCATCGCACTCAATAGCCGTGATGCTACCCGAAACTGAAATAGAGGCGGAATAACTGGCCAACGTCTTCGCCAACATAGAAGGATAGAGGCTGTGCTTGATCTTGAAACCGCTCTTGGTGAAAGTACCCGTCGCCATCATGTAGAACATGTTACCATCCTCAATTGTGTATTCACCCACCTCTGCACTGCTGGAGGTAAGCGTACCGCCTATCAGTTCATCGGTTTCGGCAAGGTTATCCACATGCAATTTGTCGAACGTAATCGTCAGCGGAGCGCCGTCATAGACTTTCGTTGCATCTTCCGGATTCTCAATGGTGAAGGTAATCAGTCGCTTGCTGATAGTAAGCGTACCCTCCACCGTGTTCACCGTAAATTGGTCGGTAACATTGTTGCCGTATTCGTCCGTCACGATGGCAGTGCCTTCAATAACGTTGTTATACGTGCCTGCGAAAATCTGCGGTTCCGAGGAAGCCGTGAGGCCGCTCACCGTATAGGTATTACCATCCACAGTGAATGTATGGGTCACGAAATCGTCGATAGAATGTTCCAAACCGTCGTAGGTGATCGGTGCGGCATTGGAGTTGGAGGTCATCGTGACCTCATAAAGCGTGGTGCGGTCGGTCACGGTAAGAGTACCTGTGACAGTAGTGATGGTGTAGTTGCCCGCCAATGTACCGTCGTTCAACGTGTAGGTGAACGTGTTATCGCTGCTGCCCGGAAGCAGTTGCTCACCGGTCACATCGTAAGTAGCGCCCTCATCGGTAGCGAAACCGTCGCCACCCACCGTCACTTCATCGTTGGTCAACACGTTGCCGTTGTATTCGCGGGAATCAGTAGCGGAGGTAAGGGTGACAGTACGCTTCTCAATCGTAAGGTTTCCGTCTTTCACCACATTGAACGTCACGCTAAAGATGGTATTCAGGTTTTCGAAGTTAGCCGCATTCAAGCCCATATTGTATGTTCCGGCATTCGTTTCCTCTATTGTGGTGTAATTTTCGTATTCAAAATCAGATTCAGTGTATAGAGGGTTGCTGATGCTCACATCATATCCGCTCACGCTATGCTCTGTACCATCATAAGACACCGTGTCGCAATGTCCGGTGATGGTCACAATCACTTCGTTTGGTGATGTGATTGTTAATTTGCCGGCGGTCTGGGTGCCAAGAATGTAGTTGGAAGTCACATCCGTTGAGCCGTTCATCACCAAGAATCCGTCATTGAACTCGCCATTGTTATATGGTGTTGTAGAGGCTGCCGTGCCGTAAGACGGGGTGTAATTGATTGTAGCCATGTGGCCTGACACCAAGTTGGTGAAGGTGTATTCGGTGTTGCCGTACTGTTCGCTGCCGTTGAAAGCGACCGTCTTGTCTTCCACAGAGACTGTCACTTCACGAGCCGTCACAGACAAGGAACCATCGGTCACATCAAACGTAACATTGATGTTCGCGTCGCCGTAGCTGAACTGAGCCATGTCAAGATTCATTTGATGGATTCCGACATTCGTGCCCGCAGCCTCGGCGGTGCCGCCGTAGCTCACAAGAGTCTCGTCGTACAAAGCATCCGTGCAATCCTGCGTGTAGCCCGTAACGCTCTGCTCGCTGCCGTTATATACCTTCGTGTCCGTGTTACCCGTCACGGTGACCGTCAGCGCAGCAGCTGTGATTTCCAGTTGACCGTCAGAAGCCAAGGTGAAGGTCACGTTGATGTTCGCATTGCCGTAGCTAAACTGGCTCATGTCAAGATTCATCGGATAGATACCGACATTCTCACCTGCAGCCTCGGCAGTGCCGCCGTAGCTCACAAGGGTCTCGTCGTACAATGCTTCCGTGCATTCCAGCGTGTAGCCCGTAACGATCTGCTCGCTGCCGTTATAGACTTCCGTGCCCGTGTTACCCGTCACAACGACCGTCAGCGCGGCAGGAGTGATCTCCAGTTGACCGTCAGAAGCCAAGGTGAAGGTCACGTTGATG
>JAFXTE010000088.1 GCA_017525245.1 Bacteroidales bacterium
CCAAGAAGTCGCAGGTGTTCACCACCGCGGCCGACAACCAGACCTCCGTGGAGATCCACGTGTTGCAGGGCGAGCGTCCCATGGCGGCCCAGAACAAGAGTATCGGCCGTTTCCACTTGGACGGCATCCCGGCGGCTATGCGCGGCATCCCGCAAATCGAAGTCACCTTCGACATCGACTCCAACGGCATACTGAACGTGACGGCTCACGACAAGGCTTCCGGCAAGGAGCAGAAGATCCGTATCGAGGCATCCTCTGGCTTGAGCGATGACGAAATCAAGCGCATGAAAGCCGAGGCCGAAGCCAACGCTGACGCCGACAAGAAGGCCAAGGAGGAAATCGACAAACTGAACAACGCTGACTCGTTGGTGTTCAACACCGAGAAGCAGCTCAAGGAGTTCGGCGACAAGATCCCCGCTGACGACAAGGCCAAGATCGAGGCTGCGGCTGCGAAACTGAAGACCGCGCACGACAACAAGGATTTCAGCGGCATTGATACTGCTATGGCTGAACTGCAATCCGCTTGGAACGAGGCTTCACAGAAGATGTACGCTCAAGGCGGCGGCGCGCAACAGCAACCTGGCGCCGACTTCAACGGCGGCTTCAACCAGCAGGCCGGTCCGCAAGGCCCGCAAGGCGGCAACGGCGGTAACGACCAAGAGGTTCAAGATGTTGATTTTGAGGAGGTTAAATAACGATAATGTTTGTTTGTAGGGGCGAATAATGATTCGCCCCTACAAAATACCCCAAAACCGGATGTCAATGATGAATTGGCACCCGTTTTTTTATTTTTTTACGTTGCTATCTGATTTTTTTTACTTTTGCAAAGTTTTCCCGTATGGTTTCATACGCAAAATGTCAATCATATATTGCAGTAAATCAGACACCTGCAATAGTTGATTTAATAAAAACCAAAAGTGTCTGCAACAAAAAAATGAAAAAATTACTGATTTCTGTAGCTGTTGTCGCTATGTTAGCTTTCACAGGCTGTTCCAAGACAAGGGTCTGCAATTGCACGATCACGCAAACCATTGAAGATCTTGAGTTTGATGAAACGGAAACGATGGTTTCCAATACAACTCAAACAATTGAGAAAGGCCATTGTGAAGACTTGAATGCCACAACAACAAACTCGGTTGCTGGTTATATGAATATGACTCAGGTAGTTAAATGCGAGGAGCAGAAATAACCAACTCTGAATCCGCAATGAAGGGGAACCGGCATCCGGTTCCTTTTTCTTGCGGTATGATTTACACATATTCATACGAAGTCAAATTCTTAACATACCGAATGGGGTGTTCTATGCTGTTCCACGGTCGGATAAAAAATGTATTTTTGCAATCTTAAATAAGAAAGGAAAAATGGATAAGAAAGGCTTGTTGATACCTGTGGTTGAGGAGTTTTACTCGCTTCAGGGCGAAGGTTACCATACGGGCAAGGCGGCTTATTTCGTGCGCGTGGGCGGCTGCGAGGTGGGTTGCTCATTCTGTGACGAGATGCGCGCATGGAATGCGGAAAAGTATCCGAAACTACTGGTGGATGATATCGTGGCGCGGGCGGCGCAGAAACCCGCAAGAGCCGTGGTGGTCACTGGTGGCGAACCCCTGCTCTACAACATGGGGCCTCTCTGCTCCAAGATGCACGAACACGGAATCCAGTGTTTCCTTGAAACCTCCGGTTCCCAACCACTGTCCGGCGATTGGGACTGGATTTGTCTGTCGCCGAAATACGGTGCGGCTCCGAAACCCGAAATCCTTGCCAAAGCCAACGAGTTGAAAGTCATTATCGGCAGCGAGGAGGATTTCGCGTGGGCCGAGGAGAACGCACAGAAAGTCAGCAAAAACTGTCTCCTGTTCCTCCAGCCCGACTGGAACCGCTGCAACGCCATCATCGGCCGCCTCGTGAACTACATCCTTGAACACCCCCAATGGCGCGTCTCCCTGCAAACCCATAAGTATATGCAAATACTTTAACCTTCTAACCCCCTAACCTATAAACCTATAACCCAGCTTCAATAACCAATAACCTATAACCAATAACCATTACCAAATGCGTGACGAACACGAAAAGAGCTTGAAAGAACTGATTGGCCAGTTTGTGAGCCAGTCTGGAAAACAACATCTGATGGACAAGCAGCTGCTTTTCAATCATTGGCCCGAGTATGTGGGAAATATGTGTGCCCAGTTTTCAAAATGCGAGGACTTGCGCAACGGCATCCTTTACGTTCGTGTGCAGAACGCTGCCCTTAAATTCGAGTTGTTCGGCCACAAATCCCAAATATTGAAGAAAATTGAAGCGGATTTTGGTTCGCTGGTCCGCGACATCATATTCCGGCCGTGATCTTTTTATCGTGTGCTCGCAAAAAGGGCGAAGCCTCGCGGCCACGTCCGTGTTTCAGGTTTCAGGTTTCAGGTTTCAAGTTTCAGGTTTCAAGTTTCAAAAGTCATCGTCTCGTCGTCTAATTTCGCCTCAGTTCGCCGTCACGATGATGGGTGTCGTGTTCACCGTCACGGTCTTGGTGCTGCCGCCGGTGTAGGACGCGCCGGTGTAGTAGTTGTGGAAGTTCGTGCCGCCGGTAATCGTGCCACCGTATTTCAGCGTGTACGTTCCTACCGTGAATTCAGGGCTGCTGAAGGTCATGATGGCCGATGAACCGCCACCTCCGGGACCGCCGCCGCCGCTCAGGGACGGAACTTTGAAAGTAAGGATGACTTCGTTGTCGCTGTTGCGGATCAGCTGGATATTATTGTTCGCCGCGTGCGTGTATTTGAGCACATGTTGGGTGCAGGCACTGGAAGTAGGGTTGGAGTACATCCCGCTCGGCGCGGTGCCTATAATAGTTCCGCCGGTGATGCCGAAAGTATTGTTGTCGCAGTCAAAGGATTCTTCGGGAGAACGGCTTGCCGCCGCAATCGTGAAACCGCCTGTGACGTACATCGGCCCGTTGCAGTCGATGGCGTCATTGTTGGTGGAGGCCGCGTAGGTGGTGCCTCCGTTGATGTTGAGACGGTTGGCCGCGTTGATGGCATCGTCTCCTGTCGAAGTGATGGTGAGCTGTCCGCCGTTGATGTTGAGGACGGCTTTGCTTTCGATGCCTTCACCGCCTTCACCGCTCTGCGTGCAGTTGACGGTGATGACACCGCTGTTGATGGTGAGGTTTCCGCCTGCCCGGATAGCTTTAGGGTTGCAGTAGTCGCCGTTGTTTCCGCCGGGTCCCCAGCCACCACCGGAGGTCACCGTGAACCGCGCCCCCGAGGTGGTGACGTTAAGAGTCAGCAAAGAATCCGCCGCATCCACCGCCCCGATGACCATGGCGCTGTCGGCACGGATGCCTTTTCCGCCCGCGCCGCTGCTGCTGCACGTGATGTCACCACCGGTAATCAGCAAGTTCGCGTCCGTCTTGATGCAACTGCTTGAGTAAGAGTCTTTCGTGGAACCAGAAACGGTGTAGGCCGCACCTGCGCCCGATGTGGTGATGTGCATCGAGCCGCCTGTGATGGTGATGTTGCCGTCAGCGGAGATACCCTTGCCGCCGTTGTTGCTGACAGGCAGCGTGATGGTGATGTTGCCACCGTTAATGTTTACCGTGCCGTCGGTGGTGATGGCTGAACAGTAGGAGGGATCCGTTTGGTTGTCCACAGTTTCCAAAACCGTAGCGCCGGAAGCCGTGATGGTGATGTTCCCTCCGTTGATGGTGATGTTTTGGTCGCTCTTCAGCACCTTGCTCTGCGCCCCAGTCGCGTTGAGGATGAGCGTGCCGCCGTTGATGGTCAGGATGCTGTCGCATTTCACCGCTTTCGTGTCGGCGGTGGCCACGGTGACATTCAGGGTGCCACCGTTGATCTCGATGAAACCTGTGTCGCCGTCCAAACCGTCTCCCGAAGTGCCCGAAACGGTGACGTTGCCGTTGTGCATACGAATGTAGTCACCGTGTAAACCATCTGATACTGCAGATGTTACGACGATGTTGCCGCCGTAGATTTCAATGTAGTCGCCGCTGGATATGGCGTGCTTGGTCATGCCTTCCACAGTGAGCGTGCCGTTGCCATAGAAGAAGACCTGGCCTTTGCTGTATAGGGCGGCTTTTTGCGTTCCGTTGGCGCAGTCTTTCAAGTAGTTAACGGAATTGTCTGCCAAAATCACGGTCATCTTCTTGTCGATAATCGAGTTGATGGCCGCGCCCGTAGTGCTGGTGATGGAAGCGCCTTCTAAGGACAAGGTGAACCGTTTGTCGCTGGAGATGTTCAAGCAACCGTCCGTGGTTGTGCCGGAAACGTGATAGATGATGTCAGTGATACCGGCGGTGGTGACCACGTTCACGCAAGCAGCGCTGTCGGTGATGGTCACGCCCGCGCCCGCCAGCGGATTGGTGATGGTTACCGAGTTGCCGTTATAAATAATATAGATATCGTATGCCGGCATGATGTTGTCGGTGCTGAACGTCACACTGTCGATATTTGTGAAGGGAATCGTTTGGAGTCCGCTATTATAGTTGAAAACCGCGCTGTTGCTCTGGAACCAGATGCTGTCGATTTCACTGATTTTCTTCTCGAAGGTGACATTGCCGTTGCGATGCGTGTGCAGGTAGTATTCCTGGGCGTTCAACATTCCCGCACCCAAGACCAAGCTCAAGAGGATAAGGATACTCTTTTTCATAATTTGCTGATTTTGAATGAGGAATTGTTGATTTTCAAGATATACAGGCCGGTTGGCAGGTCGCTGACCTTTACGGGCTCCCCTTCACGACTTACTCCATGCAGCAGCAACCGTCCGTCCGCCGAAAAGAGTTGGTAAGGATAAGACCGGAAGTCGTTCCCGCTGATGTACAGTTCGTTATGAACGGGATTGGGATACACCTTGAACGTTTCGGTGACGATGTCCTCGATGCCCGTAATCTCGTTGAACACCATGTTACGGATGTTACTTACAGCGAAAGAGTAGGGGACAGCTGTGCCGTTGTCAATGTACATGTAATTGTCTGAAAAATAGATTTTTCCGTAAGAACTGACTTCGATTTCCTGCGTGGAAGCGTCCTGAAAAGTCAGCTTCACATGGGTCTGCGCCGTCGTGGTGGAAAAAGCCATTACCACCATCAGACACATAAGCCATTTCATCATTATTTTCTTCATATATACTTTGATTTTTCAAAAAAATGAGCGGCAAATATAGTAAAAAAACAAAATAAGCTACCACCAAAGTTATAGTCTTAGTTATAGTCATAGTCATAGTCAAAGTTGTAGTCTGGTTTAAGTCTATGTCTAAGTCAAAGTCTATGTCTAAGTTTTTTGTATTTTTGCACTTCAAATTACACCAAAAATATGAAAAGAGCGATTATCAGCGTGAGCAATAAGGAGGGCGTAGTGCCTTTCGCTCAAGAACTTACAAAATTAGGATACGAGATTATTTCTACAGGCGGAACGCGCAAGGCGCTCGAAGCCGCAGGCGTGAAGACCATCGGCATCAGCGATGTGACAGGTTTTCCCGAAATCATGGACGGGCGTGTGAAGACGTTGCATCCCAAAGTCCATGGCGGTCTCCTCTCCGTGCGCACCAACCCCGAGCATGTCAAGGAGATGGAAACCAACGGCATCGCCCCCATTGACATGGTGGTGGTGAACCTTTATCCGTTTAAGCAAACCATTGAGAAAGAGGGAACTACGTTTGAGGATGCCATCGAGAATATCGACATCGGAGGCCCTTCCATGTTGCGCAGCGCGGCCAAAAACCACGCTTTCGTGACGGTGGTGGTCGATAATGCTGACTATGCCACGGTGCTCGACGAACTTAAAACCCACGGTGACACCACCTTGGAGACCCGTCGTCGTCTGGCTGCCAAGGTTTTCCGTCATACCGCCGCTTACGACACCTATATCTCCACTTACCTGACGGAAAAGACCGGAGAAGAATATCCTGAGAATCTGACGCTTACATTCACCAAGAAACAATCGTTACGTTATGGTGAAAACCCTCATCAGGAGGCCGCGTTCTATGCCGGCAAAAAACAGGGTTTCTCAATGGCGTGGGCGGAACAACTGCATGGTAAAGAATTGTCGTACAATAATATACAAGATGCAGATGCGGCTCTTCAGATTCTGCGCGAGTTTGACGGCCCGACGATGGTGGCCGTGAAGCATAAAAATCCGTGCGGTGTGGGACTCGGTGCAACCGCTTTGGAGGCCTGGACCCGCGCATACGAGGCCGACAGCGTCTCCATATTCGGTGGCATCGTGGCTTCCAACTGCGAAATCGACCTGCCGACGGCCGAGGCGATGAAGCCCGTCTTCCTTGAAATCATTCTCGCGCCTTCGTTCACGAAAGAGGCCTTTGACCATCTTTCCACCAAGAAAAACATCCGGCTGATGACCTTCAGCACCGACAAGGCTAATGCCGATGAGCGGATGTATGTCAGCGTGGCAGGTGGTCTGCTATGCCAGTCGCTCGACCGCAAACGTTTTGAGGATTACGAACTTAACGTGGTGACCGAGAAAGCTCCCACCGCGGCAGAGATGGAGAATCTGAAGCTTGCGATGACGATATGCAAGCATGTGCGTTCCAACGCCATCACGGTGGCCTGCAACGGTTGCATCGCCGGTGTCGGAGCAGGACAGATGAACCGTGTGGGTGCCGCCCATATCGCCTTGGAAGAGGCTAAAGCCAAGGGACTTACAGCCAATCTTTGTCTCGCAAGCGATGCCTTCTTCCCCTTCGATGATGTGGTGAAGATGGCCAAGGAGTATGGTGTCACCGCCATCATCCAACCCGGCGGCAGCGTCCGCGACGAAGACTCGATCCGCGCCTGCAACGAGTTCGGAATCGCGATGGTGTTCACGGGGGTGAGGCACTTCAAACATTAGCCTTTTCAGCTATTAGCTTTTGGCTATTAGCTTTTAGCGATTGGCAGTTGCCGTCTGATGACATTTATCAGTTCGTTGATTTGTTTCTCAATGAGATGTACTTTTTTTAATAACGACTCTAAAGTTTGATAATTGATGTACTCTAAATTATAAGCTATTTGTAATTGAGTTTCAACTTCAAATGCAGAACCAAGACTGATACTTAAAAAATGAATGAACTCTCTTTCAGATTCTCTTGCTGATCCTTCTGCAATATTTGATGAAATGGATACCGATGCTCTTCTTAACTGATCCCCCAAGCCATATCGCTCGTATGAAGGAAAATCTCGTACTATTTTGTAGATTTCTGTAGTAAATGAAACAGAATCTTTCCAAATGTTGTAATTTCTAAAGTTTCTCATCTCATTATGTTTTTATTAGTTAAAATTATAAAAGCTATAAAATAATATTTTGCAAATATACAAAATTTCACGAATAACAAAGCCAAAAGCCAATAGCTAACAGCTAACAGCTAACAGCCAACAGCCAATAGCCATTAACAACCAACAATCATGCAAGTCTCAATCAACCCCAACATCGACGAATCCTGGAAAAAAGTCCTCTGGGACCAATTCCAGGCTCCGTATTTTGCGGAACTGAAAGCCTTTTTGGTAGAAGAGAAGAAACACTATCTCGTATTTCCGCCGGGACCGAAAATTTTCAACGCGTTCAATTCCACACCGTTTGACAAGGTGAAGGTCGTGATTATCGGCCAGGACCCGTATCATGGGGAAGGGCAGGCGCACGGATTGTGTTTCTCGGTGCAAGACGGCGTGCCGATTCCGAAGTCGCTGCAGAACATTTTCAAGGAGCTGAGTACGGATGTTGGGTTTGTTCCTCCGAGAAGCGGTAATTTGCAGTCGTGGGCGAATCAGGGTGTGTTGCTGCTCAACGCCACGCTCACGGTGCGCGCCCATCAGGCAGGATCGCACCAGCGTCATGGCTGGGAAACCTTCACAGACTGTGCTATTCAACGCCTCTCGGAGCAACGCGAAGGCTTGGTGTTCCTGCTTTGGGGAAACTATGCGATTGAGAAACAGCGTCTTATCGATACGTCCAAACATTATGTACTCACGGCTCCGCACCCGTCACCGCTTTCCGCTTCAAGGGGCTTTTTCGGCTGCCGCCACTTCTCCCGCACCAACGAGATCCTGATGTCAATGGGAAAGAGCCCAATTAATTGGCAACTGTAACGATGAAACGATGAGACGATGATGCGATGAGACGATGATGTTTAAAAGCCACAGTTAAGTTTAAAGTCATAGTTATTGTTAAAGTTAATAGCCAAAAGCCAACAGCCAATAGCCAACAGCCAATGTCCCCATTCCTGAACCATATTATCGACAAACTCCTCACAAACCGCGACATCCCCTTGCACGATGTTGCGGTGGTTTTGCCGAACCGTCGTGCGCGTCGCAGGCTGCTTCAGGGCTTGCACGAAGCCAATGGTGGCAAGGCGATGTTTGCACCGCAGATTTTCCCGATGGAGGATTTCATTGCGTGGCTGTCGCCGCTTCACGTCATCGACCAAACGACCCAGCTGCTGAATTTGCATGCGGTCTCCTGCCAGTTTCCAGGAGAACGTTTCGAATTGCACAACATCCTCTCGTGGGGGATTGCCTTCCTCAAGGATATTAGCGACATGGATATGCAGTTGCAAGATGTTCCAGTCATCTTGCGGGAATATGCCGATGCCGCCAAATTCGAGGTTCCCTTTGGCAAGGACGAGCTTTCGGAAGGAGATCGTGAAAAGCTGAAATTCAATGACTTGCTTGCTGAAATATATAGACTGCTTGGAAAACAGTTACGAGAGAAGGGAGAAGCTTACGAAGGTATGTTGTATCGCGATTGCGCTGAACATATCGCCGATTATGCGAAAAAAATCCCCTTTAAGCGGCTTGTTTTCGCCGGCTTCTATGCGCTTTCGCCTGCAGAGCTGACAATTTTGCGCTATCTTCAGGAACATTTCCAAACGGAATTCTATTTCGATATTGATCCGTTTTATTGCCATTTGGAGGAAGTTAACGGCGGGTCCCGTATTCAACGGGAACCTTCCTTTTTCATCAAACGAAACTGCGAAAAGCTGCAGTTGGATCCTGCACGGCTTGAATTTAACGAGAAAAACTACGCCACAGTTCCCAAAGAGGTGAAAATCGTTGCCACGGCGCAGAATATGCGGCAGATCTACTGTGCGGTTGAGGAAATTGAACGCATCAAAAACCAGAAACGCCAGGACAATCCCGATGTGGTGGATGAGAATGGGGTGGTGGATATGTCGGACACGGCGGTAGTGCTGGCGGACGAAGATCTGTTGTTGCCCTTCCTGTCGGCCTACAAACCTGACGATGTGAATATTAACGCGACCATGGGCTTTCCGTTCACAGCCACGCCGGTATGCTCGCTGCTGTTGCAGGTAATGGCGGTTTACGAGTCGGTATTCGCACTGACGGCAGACGACAGTGCAGAACTATCCTTCAGTGGCGAACAGGTGGAGCTGTTATGGCAACACGAACTGCTTCGGACTGAATCCCCGTCAGAAGCCTTCTTCCCAACAGTTATTCGATATTCGCAACTTCCCAAAAAAGAGGTGTTTGAAAATCTTTCCAAAAACATAATCAGCCGTTGTTTCCCTTCCCTGCTGTCGCGTTTTTGCCAATATGCGGATTCTGTTACTAACGCTGAGAAATACAAGGAGTTATGGCAGGAAGTGATTCGCAGACTGACGGAAATGCAGTCGCTCTTCGATGCTTGGTTCGGCCCAGACGAAACGGTGGATTTCGCTTTTGCCAAATTTGCCGTGACCAAGATGATGAGCGAGGTGACCATTGCCATAAAGGGTGACCCTGACAGCGGTCTTCAGGTGATGGGGCTGCTCGAAACCCGTATGATGGATTTCAAAAACATCATCATGCTGTCAGTGAATGAGGGCATCCTTCCCAAAGGTATCACCTACAATTCGCTGTTGCCCTTCGATTTCAAATACAAATTCGACGGCAAAGAGGCGCTGCCCAACTATCTTTACCAAGACCAGGTGTATGCCTACCATTTTTTCCGTCTGCTGCAACGTGCGGAGAATGTGATCTTGATTTACAACAGCTCTTCTGACACTACGATGGCCGAAAAGAGCCGTTTCATCTCCCAGCTGGAGTTCGAGGTGAGGAACCAGCAGATGGAAAACCACATCCGCATCCAAAATTTCAAACAGGATTTTGATCTCTCCCTGCCGGTCAGAAAAGCGTTGAGCATACCGAAAACCGATATGCTGCTTGAGAAACTCCACAAACACTCCTTTTCCGCTTCATCACTGCAGACGTTCATCCTTTGTCCGCTCAAATTCTGCTTGCGCTACCTGATGAAGGTGCAACCCCCGACAATTCTTTCCGACAGATTAGAAGCCAACGAGTTGGGGACCGTCATCCACGCCATTTTCAACGCCGCATTTGACGAAATTATCGCCTGCGAAAGTCATAGCGAACGTTATGCGGCTGTCTTGCAGAAGTATATTGATTTGTGTGATGAATTGGTTTGTGCTGAAATTCTCAAGTTGAAAGGTCGGGAATCAATGTCCGCGAATGACTTAAGCCAAGGTTATTGGCTGATTAACCGGCGTATCATCAAAGAGACCGTGGTCAGCTATTTGGAGCGGGCGAAAACGGAGCTTCTTGACTCCCCGTGGAGGATTACATCCAACGAGATGAAGATTGATATTCAGGATTATACGGTTGCTCCAGGGAATGGAAAACCCTCCTTCTTGGTGAAAATGACTGGCAGTATTGACCGGGTGCAGAAGAACGGGAATGGGGAGGTCATGATATTGGATTACAAGACGGGCAAAGTGGAAGAATCCAAACTCCGTCTTTCGGTGAAGAAGGACACGGAATTGACGGATGATGTCGTGCGAAACCTTATCAACACTGTTTTTACGGACAGCAAATACGACAAACTGTTCCAACTTTTCACGTATTTGTTAATGTACGAACACAATGCCGGAGAATCGTCTTCTGTTGTGAAAGCGGGCATCCTCAGCACCCGAGAGGTCAGCAAAAACAGTCTTGTATATTTGTTTAAGGCGAGTATCTTGAAAGATGAAAATCTGATGACGTATAAGCCTGATATACAAGAATGTATGAATGGTCTTTTTCTCCGAATCTTCGACAAGGAAACACCGTTCAGCCAGACTGAGAACGAAGACAACTGCAAGAATTGTGATTTCCTGCACCTTTGTGGCCGACAAACGGCAGTGGGAAATTAAAGGTTAATAAAGGTTATAGGTTATGGGTTATAGGTTATGGAAGCTGGGAAATAGTGAATAGTGAGCTGTGATTAGTGAAAAGTTTATCTTAAGTCTAGGTCTAATCGGGTAAGGGTTGAAAAAAAACGGAGCTGGAACACCAGGGCATCCCAGCTCTGCCTTTTGTTAGCGGAATTTCAGATTAGGTGGACAGCCAATAAACCGAATGCTCGATAATATACCTCATGTCTTTCCCGTCAATTTTGAAATTGTCCCAAACTTCCATAACATTGTCGAATCGCATGAGGATGAGTTCATCGTGGTCGAAATCATACCATTCCAAATCCCATGGATCGCTTTTGTCGCAGAGGTATTTCCCGTCCCATTCGGGGTCGTCATTCCGAAGCCTAACCACATTGTTCGCCATGTCAATGTAATAGAATTTCTCGTTCTCTGTATAGAACAACGACAAATCCCAGTGAAGGCAGCCGATAACATAGTCGAACACGTCTTTGGTGTCATCGCTGCCAGCATCGTCTTTGCGGTCGGCGTCCCAACCCAGTTCGTCCTCGGTGAGATCTAAAGACCCGTCTTTATAAGCGGGATTCCAAAAGTTTTTCTTGATGATTTTTTTGCTTTTCATATCAATCTTTTTTTTGTTTTTTGTAGTATTTCAAAGCACGTTCAACATAAAGTTTGTCGGTTTTAGTACACTCGAATTCATTTCTCCCATTATGTGACTTGCGCCAATATTCTCCTTTCTCGTTCAGTTGCCACCGATGGGTATGCGCCCCTACGAAATTGCCCTCTTTGTCATACACCAAATCGATAGTCTTTGAGATGCCATGAGTTCGTTTGTTATAAAAAGCGATGTGCTTAATACGTTCAGGATGTTTGGGGTCTGCAACATAATATCGTTGTGAAGTGAAAGAGTTCATAGGGGCTTTAGTGCGGTTACCTTTTGTTACAGCTACCACCTTCGTTTTTCCAATCATTCCAACAGTCTTATACCTGTCTTTAGTGTAAGACCCCAGCGTGTTGCTGACGAAATAAGAATATGATCCGTTACCTCCCATGGCGCATTCTGTTTAAGTGATTGTTAGGATAATAGGTGCTGATGCTCTCGTCCTCGCCTGCAATCTTGTCGCCGTAGCGGATGATGTGGGTGGGATGAAGCCGTTTAAGCATTTCCTCATAACCTTTCTGCCAGAAGAAAACAGAACTCGGATTTCCGATGATGCCCATGCTGTTGACGGCCACTACAGAATTTGTAGGGAAACCGGCAAAGCAGTAGTCGTTACTGCGCGGGTCAGCCCAAACCACATTCGGGATTACTTTCACATCATGAAGCTGAAAGTACCTTGTCGCCATCTTGTTCAAGTAGGAATGGTACATTTTCACAGGCTCGGGCATATCTATCTTTATTGAGAAATCAAGCCCAATAACAACTGAAAAACCAGCAAGTATGGATGTGTATTTGGGCAGATCTTTCAAAACACATGTAAAATATGTGTCATCAATATAGAAATGAGGGCAGGCGGTCGTTGTGACGTGTCTGTTGTAATCAGCCCGTGCTTCATGAAAGGGGATGATGGCTGTCGGCCATGCTCCATCGTAAGGTTCTACGATAGGCATTCCGTAATCGGTCAGGGTCATTCCGTCTAACAGTTCCAGACGAAATGGATCCTCATGTTTCTTAATAGTTTTTTTTGTGGCTGAAACATCTCTTGTTTCGATGACATAATTGCTGTCATCGAAAAGTTTCAATTGTTTTTCAAATGTCTTATACATAATCATAAGAATTTGGTTTTTAATGATTTAATAATTTTTTTTCGCCGATTACGGGTGACATGTTGAAAAAAATTGCATCTTTGCAGCCTCCTTTCCGGTCTGCCACCCGTCTTCTGTTTTAGGACGATAGTCTTAACCTCGGCGAAGTCAGACTTAGCACCGCGTTATTTGCCCATAGCGCGGTGTTTTTGTGTCCGTCTGTTTTCATTTAACTTTCTTTACATGCATTCCTCCTTCCATTAAAATTTTCACTCTATGGGCCGACAGTTCACGGTTGTTGACTGTGCCTTGGTCACTATCTTTGCCAAAACAAATTTCAATACATTCTGCAAAGGTGATTATTTTGCAGTGTTTGTGAAAATAGGCAGCTGTGATTTCGATTTGTTCTGACGTCAAAGTTTCTAATTGTTGCATTAGTTTGCTTTTATTCATGATTGGCATGTTGTCGTGTTGTCTGATTACGCAAAATTTTGTTCAACTCCGCTCTTGTTGATGTTTAGATAATACGCGGCCTTTGTCTCGGAAATCAGCCCTGCGGATAAAGCCTTATACACCAGACTCTCAAAACGGGAAGGTCTTTCATTGGCCGTTCTTGATCTTTCGACTTCCCTCTTGAAGGCAGGGTCGGCGTTCTTCCTTTTCATAAGGGTGACATAGCGGCTTTCGGGAATCAGATTTAGCCTTTTCGCCTTGTACATCAATGCGTCAATGGAAACACCGTACATCATCTGAATGTCAACAAACTGTCTCAGATGGATGTGCCAGCCGATTGTTCCTCCGACTAACTTGGCGAATATCTCGCTGGGTATCAGCACTTCGTTTGCGAACAGATGGCAGTAGGACTCTTTTTGTCTCGGGGTGGCTCCTTCGGGGAATGTCATCACAATGTGACCCAGTTCGTGCAATGCGGTGAATCGCTTCCTTTCAGGCGTGTAATTCTTGTTCAAGATGATGACTGGACATCCGTTGGCGAATCCGCTCAATCCGTCAAAGTCCTCGCCGGCTTCAATCTCCTGCACTTTCACCCCATGGCTCTCCAACAGGTTCACCACTCCGCAGATGCCTCCCAGCCCAAGTTCCCATTCTTTGCGGAGTTGGGCGGCTAATTCGCAGACCTTGTCTTCGCTGTCAACCACGGTATGAGAAAAGTCTATGTCGAATTTTGAGGTGAGTCCAAGTGCGTCTTCAATAGCGCAATATCGCTCTATGCCGTCCTTGACCTCTCCAATAATCATGTTTTTTTCTTTAACGGTCATCTTTGCTTTCTTTCTGAACTCGATGTTCTCCATAGACACCTCAAATGGTCTGAACAGAAAATCAGGTATGGTTTCCAGTGCCACGCAAAATGCTGACAGCACCTGTCCTGACGGCATCATTTTTCCTGCCTCGTATTTGTAGATGGCCTGCGGGGTCACCATGCCGTTCATTTTTTTGGACAGCTCTGCCATAGAGAGCCCCCGCATCTCCCTGACGCTCTTTAGCCGTTTTCCGAAAATCACTTTTTTTTCTTCCATATTGATAGGTTTTGATAACATTATTCATATCTTATTTCAGTTTGCAAAAATACATTTTTTTTTAATATACAAACCAATGGCAAAAAAAAACAGAGGCTGTCACTGACAGCCTCTGTCGTATAAACACTAAACGTTACTCTAGTACAAGAAGCTCAGCAGGATACCTGCGGCCACTGCGCTGCCGATGACGCCGGCCACGTTGGGACCCATGGCGTGCATGAGCAGGAAGTTGGTGCGGTCGTACTTCTGACCCTCGATCAAGGAGACACGCGCCGCATCGGGCACGGCGGAGACGCCGGCGTTGCCGATGAGCGGGTTGATCTTGTTGTCGCCCTTGAGGAAGAGGTTGAAGAACTTCACGAAGAGCACGCCGGAGGCGGTGGCAATCACGAAGGAGAAGGCTCCGAGCACGAAGATGAGCACGGAGGCGGGACGCAGGAAGTTGGTGGCCTGCGTGGAGGCACCGACGGTGAGGCCGATGAGGATGGTGACGATATCCACGATGGGGCCGGAGGCGGTGTTGGCCAATCGTTTGGTCACGCCGCTCTCCTTGAGCAGGTTACCGAAGAACAGCATACCGAGCAACGGCAGGCCCGTGGGCACGAGGAACGCGGTGAGCAGGATGCAGAGCAGCGGGAAGAGCACTTTCTCGCGGTGGCTGACGGCGCGGGGCGGTCTCATGCGGATGAGGCGCTCCTTCGGGGTGGTCAGTGCGCGCATGATGGGCGGTTGGATCACCGGCACCAAGGCCATGTAGGAGTAAGCCGACACGGCGATGGCACCCATCATGCTCGGGGCGAGCTTGGACGAAATGAAAATGGCCGTGGGGCCGTCAGCGCCGCCGATGATGCCGATGGCACCGGCCTCCATGGGCGTGAAGCCGAGCAACAAGGCGGTGATGTAAGCCGCGAAGATGCCGAACTGGGCCGCCGCGCCGATCAGAATCAGCTTCGGGTTGGAGATCAGGGCCGAGAAGTCCGTCATGGCCCCGATGCCCAGGAAGATCAGTGGCGGGTAGAAGCCCTTCACCACACCGAAATAGAGGTAGTTGAGCACGGCTCCGTTCTCATACACGCCGACCTGCAGACCGTCAGTGAACGGGATGTTGCCGATGATAATGCCGAAACCGATGGGTACGAGCAACAGCGGCTCATATTCCTTGATAATTCCCAAAGCTATGAACACCAGGCCGATGCATATCATGATGATATGCCCCCAGGTGCAGTTTCCGAAGCCGGAATAGCTCAGGAATTGCAATAATCCTTCTTTGAAAAACTCTAACATAATCTCAATCTTTTCTTGTTGGGAAACTATTCAAAAACCACGAGCACCTGTCCTTCCATGACGGCATCGCTCTTGCTCACCTTCACCTCCTTGACCACACCGTCGCGGTCAGCGTCGATGTTGTTCTCCATCTTCATGGCTTCGAGCAGAAGGAGGCGCTGGCCGGCCTTGACGGCGTCGCCGGGTTTCACGAACACGTCGAGCACGGTGCCGGGCAGCGGGGAGTTGAGGGTGCCGCCACCGCCCGTGGGAGCGGCGGGAGCCACTTTCTGCGCGGGAGCAGCGGCCTGTGCCTTCGGGGCGGCGGCCACTTTCACCACGGGCTTCACCGTCCGGGGTTTCAGCTCCATGTCGAGCTCCACCTTGTAGGGCGTGCCGTTGACGGTCACTTCGATGTTGTTGTCTTCCAATTCGCCGACTTCGACGGCGTACTTGTTTCCGTAAATCTTAAAGTTATAGGTTTTCATATTCTTTATTTTTCAAATTTTGGTGATTATCTTCTGGGGTTTCTCTTCATGGTGAGTTCCTTCTGCGCCCACGGGGAGTAGTGTTTGGAGGGCATGTTGATGGTGATGACCTCGCTCTCCTCGTCGTGCATGCTGCCGAAGTGGAGGTGCAGGGCGGTACCGATGGCGGCCACGGTCTCGCCGTTCACAGCCTCGTCATCGGCTTTGGTGCCTGCGGCCGCAGCCATGGCGGGCGTTTTGGCGGCCTCCTCCTTGGCTTTCGACTTCATCGTGGCGCGGCGGCTCGCGTAGTTGAAGATTTTCAGCATGACGTAGATCATGATAAGCGCCGTGAACACTACGGCCATGGAGATGATGGCCATGCCGATGCCGTAGGGGTCGTCGCGTTTGAGCTTGTCCTGCTTGGAAATCTTCACCTCGGTCTCGTTGGAGGATGCGGGGGTGAAGTCGCTCAGGAAGTTCAGTTCGCCAGAGGCGCGGATGCCCTTCTTGAAGGCCTTGTCGTCGCGCACCCCGTCGGCCACGTAGCCGAACACGCGGGAGGTGTCGCGCAGTTCCACGGGATACTCCACGAGGTCGAGAAGTTCCTTGCCGTCGGAGCTGATGAGCGCGATGTAGCGCGTATTCGACTTTTCCGGGGTGAAGTTGGTGTGGAACGGGCCGTAGAGCGGCGAGTTGTCCAGAAAGAAAATCAGGAAGCTGCGCTGGGGCATGTACATTTTCTGGTCCGTAGGGATACGGTACCAGTTGGAGGGAGTCGTGCCGCCCTTCTTGCCGGCGGCGGCCAAGCCCGTGGTGTCATCCGTGAGGAAGCAGCCGGTGATGTTGACCGTGTTGTAGGCGGTGTTGAAAATCTCCACCCACGGCACGTGACGGCCATACTCGTCGGCATAGTTATCCTCGTTCTTGATCATCATCTCGTTGAGACGCAGGTCATGCACCGACTGGCCGAAGGAGGCCGTGACGGCGAACAGCGCGACAACGGTGAAGATATATTTGTAAATCGATTTCATAAATCTCTGAATTTATTGGTTTTTTTATTGTTGGGACGCGATTTATCGCGTCCGATTTTCTGATTATTATCGCGTCCGATTTTCTGATTATCGCGTCCGAATTTTAATATCGTGTCCGATTCACGGACGCGATGAATCGCGTCCCTACGGGATTGATTACAACGGCAGGTTATCGTGTTTCTTGGCCGGGTTCTCCAGACGTTTGTTACGCAGCGACTCGAGGGCGCGGATCACGCGGAAACGGGTGTTGCGCGGCTCGATGACATCGTCGATGTAACCGTATTGCGCGGCCACGTAAGGGTTGGAGAATTTCTGGCGGTATTCTTCCACTTTCTCGTCAAGGAATTTCTTGCGCTCGCCATCGTCCTCGATTTTCTTCATTTGGGAACCATAGAGAATTTCAGCTGCGCCGCTGCCACCCATCACGGCGATTTCAGCGGTCGGCCATGCGTAGTTCACATCGCCGCGCAGGTGCTTGGAGCTCATGACGCAGTAGGCACCGCCGTAGTTCTTACGCAGAATGACGGTGACTTTCGGCACGGTGCACTCGCCGTAAGCGTAAAGCAGTTTCGCGCCGTGCAGGATGATGCCGCCGTACTCTTGGCCGGTGCCAGGCAGGAAGCCGGGAACGTCAACCAACGTCACCAACGGGATGTTGAAGGCGTCGCAGAAACGGACGAAGCGCGCGCCCTTGCGGGAAGCGTTGATGTCCAATACGCCAGCCATGCACTTGGGCTGGTTGGCGACAATACCCACGCACATGCCGTTGAAACGGGCGAAACCGACCACGATGTTTTGTGCGTAAGTGGCGTGAACCTCGAGGAACTTGCCGTCATCGACAATGCCGTTGATCACGTCCTTCACGTCGTAAGGCTGGTTCGGGTTGTCGGGGATGATGGAGTTGAGGCTGTCCTCCAGACGGTTTATTGGGTCTTCCGTCGGCTCGTATGGCGGTTCCTCCATATTGTTGGAGGGTAAATAGCTGATGAGCTCGCGCAGCAAGGCGATACCCGTCTCCTCATCGGGGACAGAGAACTGTGCTACACCGGACTTGGTGGAGTGGATGGTTGCGCCGCCGAGTTGCTCGGTGGTCACATCCTCGCCAGTGACGGTCTTCACGACCTTCGGACCCGTCACGAACATGTAGCTGGAGTTCTGGGCCATCATGATGAAGTCGGTCAATGCAGGGGAATAGACGGCGCCGCCGGCACAAGGTCCGAAGATGGCGGAGATTTGCGGCACCACGCCGGAGGCCAGAATGTTGCGTTGGAAAATCTCGGCATAGCCGGCCAGACTGTTGACACCCTCCTGGATACGGGCTCCACCGGAGTCATTGAAGCCGATGACGGGAGCACCGACTTTCATGGCCTGGTCCATCACTTTACAGATTTTCGCGGCGAAGGTCTCGGAAAGAGAACCGCCGAAAACGGTGAAATCCTGAGAATAGACATACACCAGACGGCCATTCACTGTGCCGTAGCCGGTGACGACGCCATCGGAGAGGAACTTTTCCTTCTCGATGCCGAAATTCACACAGCGGTGGGTCACGAACATGTCGAACTCCTCAAAGCTGCCTTCGTCGAGGAACATCAGGATGCGCTCCCGCGCGGAATATTTGCCTTTGGCGTGCTGTTTGTCAATTTTATCTTGACCGCCGCCCAAACGAGCCTTCTCTCTCAAAGACAAAAGCTCGTTGATTTTATCTTGCATTGCCATACTTGATTGATATTTAGTTTGTTATAAATTATTTTTGAATCAAAATATACAACATATTACCCTTGCAAAAATACTAAATTTTTCAATGCGAAATTGAAAAAATTTGCGGGAAATTGCGACGTGGTTCAAAGGTTGCTCTCTCGCAAGAGCAAGCGGCAACGAACAGCAAATGCACCATTCCGTTTGGCCTCCATCAACTAACGGAAACAACACGCTGTTTCCGAAACCCACTTCGCCAACGGAAAAGCGAGGCCTTGCCCGGCCAAACGGAAACTGGGACTCGCAAGGGAAGGAGGGATACGCCATTCCTCGCAAACCGCAAACCGTAAATCGCAAAAAGGGCGCAGCCCCGCTTGGCCACGCCCTTCTAACGTCTTACGTCTTACGTCTTACGTCTGGATTTAGTCGCGGAGACAGCACCATAGCGGTTCTTCTTCCCATCTGTGCGGAAATCCCATGGCGGCGAGGTCAACATTGGGATAATCTGACAAAAGGGATTTGATTTTCTGCACCATGTCATTGTCTGGAGATATTATATTGATGAAATACTTGATGATACAAAGGTTAAAGTAAATCCGTAGAGGATCGGTGTCACTGCTTATCCAAGGGTTAGATAAACGATTAGGCAATGTTGGTCGAATTGAATTGCGCTTGTTCCAAACACGCGCATGGTGACAGCAAGCGTTGCGAGTCAGAGTCACTATCGTAATCCAAGATTCAAAAGGAGAAACTTGAAGTCCAAATCTTTGAGCCACGCATTTCTTCAATCGCATATTTGTTATGTTGCTGTAGATGCTTGTGAGCACTCCGAAAGGAAGTATTTCAGAGAGTATCCATGCGGGTGGGTGTTTTTCATTATATTTCTGTTTAAAATGCGTCATAAACTCTTCTCGAGAATGGCTGACCTCTGAGTCTATTAGGGCTAATGTGTGATTAAATTTTGTGATATCTTTGAAATTCGTTTGATCTGTCATCCAAAAGGGATTGTTTGTAAATTTACATCCTGTTTCAACAATAGCACTGCGCACAGCGATTTCGATTTTTTCGATTTCGTTGAAAATTAAAATGCGCAACTTTTTGTCAAAACGGTACAACATCAGCACTTGGTCAAATGATGTGCCCGCTTTGTAACGATGATCTGTCTTTGGCTTTAGCAGTAATGGATACATGTATGCAGACAACCGGTAATAGCCAATGTTTTCAATATATTTGGCTGCCATTTCAGGGTTTGAAATTAATAAACCTCTTGATTTTAAGAGATTTACAAGTTCCGAGGATGTCTTGAAAGATTTTCCGTAAGGTGTTTTCGTTTCCATAATATAAACATTGTTTTCAACTAAAAAAAACGACCCGCACATTTGAGCATCGTAGAGAGGCTTGGCGGGTTCTAGGACTGCAAAAATACATTTTTTTTAATATCAAAACACTGACCGGTAATTTTTTATTCTTCATTCAACAATGAAAAAAGGGCGCAGCCCGATGCGGCCACGCCCTAATCTCAAGTCTCACGTCTCACGTCCTACGTCTGATTTTAATCGCGGAGGCAGCGGACGGAAAAATAGTGATTGTAATAGACGAGTATGTTAGTATAGCCAGCATTATTGTAATGTGATGATTGAGCGAGGGTGTGTTGATTTCGAGTGATAGTACCACTGCTGTTTGTTATTGAGCATACCCATGCATACCCTGACGTTCCAGGAGTAGAACTCCAAAAAATGGTGTAGTCCCCAGAACCAGAATATGAGTATTCGTTTCCAAGTTGGCTGCCTGACGTACTACGTATACCCGTAGGCAATGCACTGAATCCTGTAGCGTTGTTAGTATTAGGATTAAGTCCTGGTACACAAGTGCCAGTGGCACTATTCCAACCATTGGTGGAAGCCAAAGCTTTGGCAATATACGAAGTGTTGTTAGAACAGAGGTATTGGCTTTGATTGCTCACATACTGGATCAGATCTGTCCATTCACCATTACTTGGAACATGCCATCCTGTTGGGCAAATACCTCTATAACTAGGACTGCCATTGGATGCTCTCACCGCACTACTCCACGTATAGAGATAACCGTAAGATTGTGAATTACCTGGATTAGCATAACCGTATATGCTTGAACCGTCTGAATAATGCTTGGATCTCATGTTCTCTTTCATCCAGCACTGGTCGCCAATCTGTACGGTGTTGTAAACATTATTGTCAAAATCTTTTACAGTGGGTGCGCCTGGACAGGGCGAACCGTCCGATGTCACTGAAGGGGTGGATGTTGTAAACGTCTTGAGCTCTCCGTAACCGGTTCCAGTGCCGTTGGTAGCGTATGCCCGCACATAATAGGTAGTGCCGCTTGAGAGGCCTGTCAGATTGCTAGTGAAGCTGCCCGTACCATTGCTATCAGTGGTGTGGCTTCCGGCAGGTGTTGGATTAGTTGAGGTGCTCCAGCACACGCCACGGGCAGTCACTGCGGAACCTCCTTCGGAGGTGATGTTGCCGCCGCAGGTCGCGGAATTTTCCGTGATGTTGGAGACATTGTTGGTAGTCACCGATGGAACAGCCGTTGTGGTATTTCCGTCACGCAAACATCGAACTGAAAGACTATTATATGCAGTTCTATCTGTTGTACTATAACAATTTGTACTGTGATAACTCAACTCGATATAATTTGGATGACCACTGGAAGTGTCAGTACTAGTCCAAAAATATGAACTTGCGCCAAAGCCATAGCTTGAGCCATCACCTCCAGCGGGTAATATTCCAAGACTTGTACGATTATTAGTCGCTTGATTGTTCCCTACCGAGCATGTATTCGAAGATAAAAACCAACCCATACTGAAAGCCAATGCTTTGGCGATATTCATACCATTACAGCAATTTTCACTTTGGCTGCCCACATTATCAACAAGTTGTGTCCATTCCGCATTGCTTGGCACATGCCATCCATTGGGACAGACACCTTGCACTCCACTCGGATTGGAATTACTAGCGGTGGCATTACCCATCACCGTATTCCAGTTGTATAAGAGTCCATAAGATTGCTTATATGAACTGTCATTCGATGGATAGTCGCCATCATAAAAAGCCGTGCCATCGGCATAATGCGTGACACGCAAATTCTCCCTCATCCAGCACTGGTTGCCAACAAGAACCGTATTATAAGTATTGCCGTCAACATCAGTAACAACAGGCGTTCCTACACATGATTTTTCGTCCCCGTTAGAATTAATCGAAGTAGTGAAACTCACTTCATTACCATAGACTGTTCCATATTGGTTCGTGACGTATGCTCGGACAAAATAGGTGAGGTTGGATGCAAGTTCCGTGATGTTGGCGGTAAAACTGCTGATGTCGCCACCAACATTGGTGTAATTGTCTGTTTTGGTCGGATTATGGGTTAAACTCCAGCACACACCCTTTTCAATCACTTCAACAACTCCATCTGAGGCGACACTGCCACCACAAACTGCAGAATTGGTTGATATATTGGACACGTTACTCGTCATAACAGATAGACTTTGTTGGGCCGTTTCGTCATCGCGAACACATCGGATTGAAAAACGGTTTTGCTTTCCATAGAGTCCATTAAACGACACTGTAGCACTATTGTTCCCCAGGGAGCATCCCCACGCTGTCTCATTTGAAGATTCGGTCGCAGTCCAAAATATAGCATGGGATCCTGGATGATAACCGTTGAAACCAGCCGGCTTAGCATCAAAACCTGTTTTATTGTTATTGTCTATCGTGTTCCCAACAGCGCAATTGTTAGGACTGTCTTCCCAATCACTTGTAGAAGCCAAAGCTTTGGCTATGTTATTGGTGTCTGAGCCACACACATATTCGTATTGAGTGCCAATATAATACAACAATTGAATCCATTCTGATTTACTTGGCACATGCCATCCGTTTGGACAGATGCCCTGTACACCGCTCGGTGTGGCATCACTGGATGATTGTCCGCGCATAACTGCAGGCCAGTTGTACAGCAAACCATAAGTGGATTTATAAGAAGAATCATAGCCTGGGTAGTACCAGGATCCTGCGTTGAACGAAGAAGCGTTTTCAGGTGTTATATTCTCGCCGTCCGCATATTTCGTTGTCCTCAAATTCTCCCGCAACCAGCACTGTCCGCCAATCATCACCGTGTTATAAATATTACCATCAATGTCGGTGGCGAGTGGTGTGTTCGGACAAGAAAGGGAATCGCCATTGGGATTGACCACCGTTGAGAAGGAGACCTCATTACCATAAACTGTGCCGTATTGGTTGGTGGCGTATGCCTTCACATAGTAGGTGGTGCCGTTTGTGAGACCTGTAATGTTACTGCTGAAACTGCCCGTGCCGCTACCGTCGGTGGTGTGGTCGTCCGCGAGAGTCGGGTTGTGAGAAGAGCTCCAGCACACACCACGGGCAGTCACTGCGGAACCGCCTTCGGAGGTGACGTTGCCGCCGCAGGTTGCGGAGGTGGAGGAAAGAACCGTCACCGAATCAGTGGTTACGGTGGGAAATGTGGATTGGGGATTTATTCCCCCTCCCGTCGTGTCGCACGTCACCTCCACCCTGAACGTGTCATACGCGACACATGCGTTGTAACCATAGTCCATCAAGTGCGTGACCTTCACAATAAAGTCGGTGGTGGTGGTAGGTGCAAAATGCTCAATCTCGTGCGTGCGGCCAGGTAGCGCGTCTTCGGCCTCATACCACTGGAACGTAATCATCGGGTCGTTGTAGTTTTGGAGGTTGGCCCGCAATGTCACTTCCCCGCCCGTGCAAACCTCATCGGCAGTTCCAGTAATGGTGGCGTAGGGCTTGTCATAGACGTTGACCTTAAACGGGGCACTCGTGTAGGAACATCCGTCACTTTGGGTGACTTTAACCGTGAAAATATAGGGATTGTCATACGTGGGCTGCCAACAGTCAAAATAATAATTTGCAAAACCGCTCATGTTAGGTCTGTATTCACCGCTCTCATACCACTTATAAGTGGCATAAGTGTCGTAAGCACCGTCAACCCATGCAACGAGAACAACATTGTTCACATTAATACCTTCATAGCAAACATTCGGATTGCCGTCAATCATGACCATCCGTTGCGGACAGGTGTCGCTTGATACCGTCCCGTAAGGATATCCGCCAATCATATTCGACAGCTCCTGCACCTGATTTTGGAGACTCTCAATCGTATTCATCAGGTTGCACAGGTCAAGGGTGTTTTCGCAGTTGTTTCCGATATTCGTAATATAGTTGGCGTCATTGTTAAAGACGCTAACGTTGGAGGGAATGGTAGGTATTGTCGGCTTGTGGAGGATTTGCGCTGCGCCGGAAGTGGCGTTCCAGTCGGCGTTCACCTGCGTAGGAACTTGCGCTTGGGTGATGTAGCCCGCGTCGTTGTTAAAGGCACTCACGTCAGTAGGAACGGTAGGAATGGAGGGTGTGTTGGTCAAGTCATTATAATCGCCGCTGAACAGTTCCGGACGATTAGTCAAATCGTTGTAGTCCTTGTCCCAAGCGGAGAACACCGGATCTGATTCAATGCTGATGCCGCCGATACTGTCAGGTATGGCGGTGAGGTAGCCCGCATCATTCACAAACGCACTCACATTGGTCGGCACGGTAGGGATGGTCGGTTTGTTTATCAGGTCGTTGTAGTTGCCGGTTGTAGCAACGTTCGCGAGATTCGGTTTATTAGTCAGATCGCTGTAATTGCCGCTGAAAAGATTGGGTTTGTTCGTCAAATCGTTGTAATCCTTGTCCCAAGCGTTGAACTGCGGGTCGATTTCCGTGTAGACTGTGAGATAACCTACGTCGTTGGTGAAAGAACTAATGTTGGTGGGCACGGAGTCCATTGTAATGTAACCTACATCATTAATGAACGTGCTTACGTTATTAGGAATAGTGGGGATGGTCGGGGTGTTAATCAGGTCGTTATAGTCCTTGTTCCAAGCATTGAACTGCGGGTCGGTTTCGGTGTAATCGGTGAGATAGCCAGCGTCATTGGTGAAAGCACTCACGTTCGTGGGAATAGTCGGCACGGAATCCATCGTGATGTAACCGACATCGTTGGTGAAAGCACTGACATTCGTGGGTACGGAATCCATTGTGATGTAGCCTGCGTCATTGTTAAAGACGCTAACGTCTGTAGGGATGGTTGGGATAGTTGGCTGGTTGATGAGGTCATTGTAGTCGCCGCTAAAAAGTTCAGGTTTGTTCGACAGCGAGTTATAATCCCCATCAAAACCTGCCGGCAGCTTCACAAAACTGCCACCCGTCAGGAAGATGGTGTCGTTGCTGATGCTCAAAATCTGCTGCTCGGTGAAACTTGTAAGGTAGCCCGCATCGTTGGTGAAAGCGCTCACGTTTGTGGGAATAGTCGGCACGGAGTCCATCGTGATGTAGCCTGCATCATTAGTGAAGGCACTGACATTGGTGGGCACGGAATCCATTGTAATATAACCTGCATTATTGTTAAAGACACTAACGTCAGTAGGCACAGTGGGGATAGTCGGTGTGTTTATCAAGTCATTGTAGTCTTTGTCCCATGCGTTGAATTGCGGGTCGGTTTCTGTGTAGCCAGTGAGGTAGCCAGCATCGTTGGTGAAAGCACTCACGTTCGTCGGCACAGAATCCATCGTGATGTAACCCGCATCATTCGTTAATTCGCCGACAGTTGTAGGAATCGTCGGCTTGTTTGTGAGAGAGTTGTAGTCGCCATCGAATCCCTCCGGCAGTTTCACGAAACTGCCGCCCGTCAGGAAAATCGTGTCATGGCTAATGCTTAAAATCTGCTGTTCTGCGGTCAGATACGGCACATCATTGTAGAAGGCACTCACATTCGTGGGAATCGCAGGCACAGAATCCATCGTGATGTAATTCGCATCATTCGTTAATTCGCCAACAGTTTGCGGAATTTGCGGACGGTTCGTCAAGTCGTTGTAGTCGCCGCTGAAACCATTGCCCGCTTCCTTGGAATACAGCGCATACGGCACGCTCAGCAGCTGCTGCTCACTCGATATTGTGTAGTTAGAGCCGCCGTTCGGATCAATCTCGGTCTTCAGAAAATAAGGTCCGTTTGCCCAGTCAATGCCAACGATGGAACCTTCCAGCAGGTTTCCACTTCCAATGGCTATTGTCACCAAGCCGTTGGCATTGGTTATGGCGGTGTGCGTCTCCCGAAAGACTATGTTGCCGTTGACCCCACCTTGCATCAAGCTGATTCGGATTCCGACAGGGGAATCGGTGACCAGCGCGTTGCTAGCGTTCCGCACTACCGCTTGGTAGCTGAACTTCTCCGGCGTCTGCGCGAAGAGAGAGACGGCGCAGAGCACGGTGATGATGATTAATGTAATAGATCTTTTCATATTTTTACGATTTAGTCTGTATTTTCGTTTTTTTATCCCAGAGCTCACTGCGTTCACCCTGGGTTGACACGTGTCGGGCTTGCAGCCCTCTTGGTATAAGGAATTGTCTTTCATAGTCCTTTATCGTCCTTTCATCGTTCTTTCGTCGTTCTTTCGTCGTTCTTTTCGCTAAATTCGCAAAATTCGCCGTAACAAAACACAAAGAAAGTGGAGCTTCAATCCGACAGCATCCACGAAGTAGGGTCTGGACTCCCTGATTACAAGATACTGAAGAACAAGCCCCACCGATTGGCAATAAACACACAATTGGCAAGCTTGATTTCCGAATATCCGTGTAATCGTCAGCAAATTGTCCAGATTCACTTCGACGGATAAGCGAAAACTCGCTTTCTTTTCAATAAAAAACCGTTGTCCGCCTCTCGGCAAAACAACGGTGCAAAAATAACAAAAATACAATCCGCATCCAAGGAATTTTTTTCCGAACCCTTTGCGGGTGTTTTTTTAGTGAGCAGAGAATAGTGAGCAGTGAATAGTCTAAGTCGTGCTTTACAAAAAAAGGGATTGAAAACCTGCCAAAGCCAGCCAAAAGCCAAAAGCCAACAGCCAAAAGCTAAAGCTAACACCCCGTCATCCGGAACATCACCACGGCAGCAGCCACGGCGGCGTTGAGGGACTCGGCGGTGTCGCGGCCTTGGGCGGCGGTGGGAATGGTGATACGGTGGGTGACAGTGCTTGCCACTTTTGCGCTTATGCCGTTCGATTCGTTGCCGATGACCAAAATGTCATTGCGGTTGAATTCGAACCGACGGATATCTTCACCACCGAGGAAGGTGCCGAGGATACGGCGGTAGGTGCTTTCCTGTTTCAGAAACTCAGGAAGTGAACGATAGTGTACGTGTATGTGCGTAAAGGAGCCCATAGTTGCCTGAATGACTTTGGGATTGTAGAATTCCACGCAGTCGGGGGAACATACAATATGCTGGATATCAAACCAATCGGCTGTGCGGATGATGGTGCCGAGATTGCCTGGGTCCGAAATGTGGTCGAGGGCGAGAACGGGCTGTTCAGCGGGGATGTCGGGAAGGGATTGCCGCTGAAGTGCAATTGCAAGCAGCTCCGGCGGAGTTTGCATAGTGCTGATGCGCGACATCTCCTCGGCGGTGACAAGGGTGGGGGAGAGGGAACTCAACCACACAGCATTGTCCGTCAAGGCGTTTTCAGTGGCGAAAATCTCCTCCACTTCAAAATCGGAAGCACAAAGCATCTCCACGCTCTTATAGCCCTCCACCAGAAACAACCCGCTTTCATCGCGGAATTTCTTGGCGTGTAATTTACGGATTTGGGATATACGGTTTTTACTGATCATTCTGAGACGTAAGACGTAAGACTTAAGACTTTGGGCGTTTTCGTTGGTTCAAGGTATTTCGGTGGATTATCCTTTGTGTTTTATTTCATTAATTTTCGCTGTATAAGTTCTCTTAATCACGTGAATTTTACGTCTCACGTCAAACGTCATACGTCATACATTCCCTTCGAACTCCCGAATCCGTTCCTTATATTCTTCACGGATGGGAATAGACTGATGGGTGGTTCGGTCAAAGCCGGCGAGGACGCTGAGGCAGGTGGTTTTCACGGTGTTGGTGTTGAGGTCGCGAAGCTGTTGCCGCATTTTCAGGCTCTTGTTGCCGATTTCAAAGATTTTGGATTCGCAGATCAGTTTGTCGTGGAACTCCACGGGTGCGGCAAAGTCCAGCTCTATATGCACCAAAACCAGATCGATGGTTTTCCAATCGACCTGGTTCTGTAACACTTTTTCCAAATAAAAACTCCGTCCGAGGTCAAAATAATGACATTGGATGCCGTTATTGACATGGACGAAGGGGTCTAAATCACTCATCCGCACCTGTACGGGCACGGAGACACGGAAATGCGTATCTTCTAGGAGCGGTTTAGAGGGCATTGATATGCTTCATCAAACCTGACTTCAGGTTGGCGGCTTTGTTCTTGTGAATCATGCCTCTTTTGGCGAGTTTGTCAATCATGGATGTCATGGATGACAGTTTTTGGGTGGCCTCGCCTTTGTCGCTGATGGCGCGGATGTCTCTCAACGCGTTACGCATCGTTTTGGAGTAGTAACGGTTTGCTAATCTTTTCGTTTCGTTTGCTCTAATTCTCTTTAAAGATGACTTGTGATTTGCCATTATTTCTTACTTTTTTTATGTTTTTTCGTTTTAAATTTTCGGGCTGCAAAAATAGACTTTTTTTGCATATAATCAATCTTTTGTGAAAATATTTTTTCAACAATCATGGACAGGGTTATGAACAGGCCTTCTGAAGATTCCATTCTTGTTTGAAAGGAATCCCGAGTGCGTTGAGGCCGCTGGCGCGCAGCAGATGTTTGGGTGCGTCATCGAGCCAGACCACGCGGACGCTGTTCCCTGAAGTGCTGAGTACCAGCCCACCCTCCGCCTGCCAGCTGACGTGGGAAGCCTCCTCTTCGTTGATGCAGTAGATTTGTGCGTGCTGCTCATCACGTCTCAGTTCGATTTCCGATTTGAGTTCCGGATAGAAAAACTCCTGAATCTTATCCTGAATGAAATAGTAGTGATTGTTCAGGGTGCCGTTTTTCTCCTGGTACGGTGCGTGACCGCAGCCTTCGAGCGGGTACAACTTGTTGCGCACATGTATGGAATCGAGGTGACGGTGGATGGCCTTTGACCCGAACATCTCGTCGAACATCCTCTCACCAAGTTTGCTCTTCACGCCCGAGAATGGGAAACCATGGTCGAAAAGGACAATTTTGTCATTGGTGCCGTGGAAGGAGACCACAGGAATTGGGTGACCGTCCAGCTCATGCAGGTCGTAAACCGCGCCCCACATGTTGGCTATCGCCTTGATTCTCACTTTGTCGCGATATTCGTTGCCTGAAGTGTGCAACGAACCGCATTTTTTCTGTAGCTTGTTTTTGGTCACGAACGGCGGACAGTTTTCGTTGTTCATGAACGCGGTTCCCAAGGCAGTGATGGAGCCGGCACTGGTTCCTGCGAGGAAAATGTAGTCGGGGTCGATTCGGTATTCCTCGGCGTTAGCCACCAAGTATCGTAGTGCAGCGTGGGCATCCTGAATCGCCTGGTATCCACATTGTTGGATGGAGTTCTTGGAGATGGTGAACCCGAGCCGGTAGTTGACGGAGGCCACCACATAACCGCATTTCGCGAAATTTTCGCACCATACCCGCATGTTACGGTTGCCTTTGTCGCCGAAAAAGAACGCCCCTCCGTGCAGCAGCACGAGCAGCGGATGCTTCTGCAGGCTGTCGTCGGGTGTGTATAGGTCTAAAAACAAATCCAATTTTTTGGGAGCTGCTGTCTTGGGTAGCAGCTTGAGCATCATCCTGGTGTAGTTGGTGTCATCTTCCATAGGGTAGCTGGTCCAGAAACCTTTAGCTGTTCCATATTTGACGTCAGCGGTCTTCGTGAAATCGTACTTCGGTTCGCGGTAACGGGTGGATTTGATTTCGCGGCAGGTGGGTGCTGCGTAGTTCTTGAAGGAGATCTGGAACGTTTTCGCCTGTTTGCCTTGAGTGGTGATGGTGCCGAGGATTGCGGACGAGTCGGCGGCAATGGAGAAGGTTACCGGATCGTTTAAAGAACCGGCAACGAGCTTGTGGCCATTTGTCTCTCGCAGGAGCTTGAAACGGATGGGGGAAACACTGCTTTCCAGCGTGTCAATCCGATAATATTTTCCAGTCACCTTGCTTTTGTCCGCGGTTTCAATGCAAAGAGCATACTGCTGATCATTTATTTCACCTAAAAAATACCCGCTGATGTCGGAAAACGAGAAATCGGCAAGTTCCAGATCCTCTACGAATTCTGCCGTTTTCGGCTTGCCCAGCTCTTCTTGCCTAGGCTTAACCCCGTTTTTGGCTTTGTTCTTGCAGGAGTAAGGAACAACAAGCAGGCATACCGCCAAGAGGAACAGCCATAGAACTGTCATGCGGCTTCTCAAATGGGATAATATGTCCGACTTTTTTACCATATTCACGAATCATGATGCAAATATACTGTTTTTTTCGGCAGCATGTAAATTGCAATCAACCCTTCGAAACTAAACGTCCGATTGCTAAAAAAATTATGAATTAAAATTATGAATTATGCATTATGCATTATGAATTAAAAAGTGGTCCCACAAGGGCTCGAACCTTGGACCCTCTGATTATGAGTCAGATGCTCTAACCAACTGAGCTATGGGACCCGACAGTAGAGACGTTTCCTGAAACGTCTCCACCCTGTCAAATTTCAGGCGGCAAAGATACACTTTTTTTTAACATGTTATGTTTTTTGTTTATTGTCTTCATTTACTGGTTCTTGGCTAATAGATAATGCTTGATAGCCAACGCCTATCCTGCTTCAATAACCAATAACCTATAACCAATAACCATTAAAAATGTATTTTTGCCGTTCGAAAAGACAAAGGACAATGGCCGGTGCGTCGCATTTTCTACCGATTACCAAGAAGGAACTCGACTATTTGGGTTGGGATTACGTGGATGTCATCATCGTGAACGGTGACGCTTACGTGGACCATCCGTCTTTCGGTGCGGCGGTCATCGGGCGTGTGCTCGAGCGCGAAGGGTTGCGCGTGGCCATTTTGCCGCAGCCAAACTGGCAGGACGACCTCCGCGATTTCAAGAAGTTAGGGACTCCGCGTCTTTTCTTCGGGGTCACCTCCGGCAACATGGACTCCATGGTCAACCATTACACCGCCAACAAACGGCTGCGTAGCGATGACGCCTACACCGCTGGTGGCAAGGCCGGTTTCCGCCCCGATTATGCCACCACCGTCTATTCCCGTATCCTGCGGCAGCTCTTCCCTGACACCCCCATTGTGCTTGGAGGTGTGGAAGCTTCCATGCGACGGCTCTCCCATTACGATTATTGGAGCGACACCCTCAAACCTTCCATCCTACTTGACAGTCAGGCGGATGTGCTGGTCTATGGCATGGGCGAGCGGCCGATTGTTCAGTTAGCCAAGCTGATGCAACGCCAAGACTGGCGCGATCATCTTTCCGAATGTTCCCAAATTGCCTATATAGATAATAGTGTTAGCCGCTATAAGTCCGAAAATCCGATCCTGCTTCATGATTATGCTGAAGAGCTGAAAGATAAGCGTAAGTACGGAGAGAACTTTGTGGCGATGGAGAAAGAATCGAACAAACGGGTGCAACGCACTTTGATTCAGTCCTATACGGATAAGTTTGTGGTGGTGCGTCCGCCGTTTCCCGTGGCTACGGAGGCCGAGATGGACAGTTTCGCCCTGTTTGACCGGATGAAGAACGCGCCGCATCCCAAGTACCTGAAACGCGGCGACATACCCGCATTTGAGATGATCAAGAACTCCATCACGATTCATCGGGGGTGTTTTGGCGGATGCAGCTTCTGCGCCATTGCCGCGCACCAGGGCAAGGCCATTGCCTCCCGCTCCGTGGAATCCGTTATGCGAGAAGTGGAGGATTTGGTGCAACGCCCTTATTTCAAGGGACACATCAGCGATTTAGGCGGTCCGTCCGCCAATATGTACAAGATGCATGGCAAAGATTTGTCGCAGTGTGAGAAGTGCGCGCGCGCGTCCTGCCTTGTGCCGAAAAAGTGTCCGAATTTGGTCGCCGATCACCATGCCGTCACGGCTCTCTATCAGAAAGTGATGAACACCAACGGGGTGAAGCATATCACTATCGGTAGCGGCATTCGTTACGATATGTTGCTGACTGACAATGAGAAAGAGCGTATGCAACTTGGGCTCGGGGAGTATCTCCGACAAGTGGTGCGCCACCATGTTTCGGGACGGTTGAAAGTGGCCCCCGAACACACAGATGCGGAGGTGCTTTCCCTCATGCGCAAGCCCTCCTTTGACCATTTTCTCGATTTTCTCAAAGATTTCAACGAGGAAAACCGAAAATGTGGCAAAAACCAGCAGTTGATTCCCTATTTTATTGCCTCGCATCCCGGCTGCACAGTGGAAAAGATGAGCAAATTATGCGACCTTACCCATCAATATCATCTTATGACCGACCAGGTGCAGGATTTCACGCCCACGCCTATGACATACGCCACGGCGATGTATTATCTTGGTTATGACCCCTATACGGGCAAGAAAGTGCATGTGGCCAAGAGCAAACAGGAGCGTCAGGACCAGCATTTGTTCTTTTTCGCCGATTTGCCTGAAAACAGGAAGCGGATTCGGCAGCTACGCGCTAATAGCAAAGTTATCAAGTAAAATACTTTAGCTTTTCATGCAATTGCTGTTGTAGAAACAAAATGCATTGCGTCTTTCGCCTTGAAATGCTGTTCATTTTTGTGCATATCCGAAATTTGTCTATCTTTGCCGCCTTGTTTTGAAATATGACATTTATGGAAAATATGAAACCGAGAGTAAGATTTGCGCCGAGTCCCACAGGACCGCTCCATATCGGCGGTGTGCGTACCGCATTGTATAACTATCTGTTTGCCAAGAAACACGGTGGCACTTTCCTGCTGCGCATCGAGGATACAGACCAGACCCGCTTCGTGCCGGGCGCGGAGGAGTACATCATCGAGGCCTTTCAGTGGCTCGGACTCAAGTTCGACGAGGGCGTCGGCATCGGCGGCGAGTTCGGTCCGTATAAACAGTCGGAGCGTAAGCCGATGTACAAGCCATACGCTGAGCAACTTGTGCGTGACGGTTGGGCATATTATGCTTTCGACACGCCCGAAGCCCTGGATGCCAAACGCAAGGAGGCGGAAAGTCAGAAGAAGACGTTCCAATATGATGCTTCCACGCGTATGTCAATGGTCAACTCGCTGACACTGAGTGCTGAAGAGACGAAAGCACGAATAGAGTCGGGGGCACCTTACGTGGTCCGTTTCAAATATCCCGAAAACACCGACATCCACGTCCACGACCTGATTCGCGGCGAGGTGGTGATTAATTCCAATTTGCTGGATGATAAGGTGTTATATAAGTCTGATGGAATGCCGACGTACCATCTGGCCAACATTGTGGATGACCACACGATGCAGATTACGCACGTGATTCGCGGTGAGGAGTGGTTGCCGTCGGCACCGCTGCACGTGATGTTGTACAAGGCGTTTGGCTGGGAGGCTCCGCAGTTCGCACACCTGCCGCTGTTGCTCAAACCCGATGGCAATGGCAAGCTCAGCAAGCGAGATGGCGACCGTCTCGGATTTCCGGTTTTCCCGCTGGAGTGGCACGATCCCAAGAGCGGCGATGTTTCCTCGGGTTATCGCGAAAGCGGCTATCTGCCTGAAGCGGTGGTGAATATGTTGGCATTGTTAGGATGGAATCCTGGCATTGAGCAGGAAATCTTCACCCTTGACGAGATGGTGGAACTCTTCTCGTTGGAGAAAATCAGCAAATCCGGCGCGAAGTTCTCCCTCGACAAGGCCAAATGGTTCAACCACGAATACATCCAGATGAAATCCGCGCAGGAGTTGGCACCCTATTTTGCCAAGATTCTGGACGAAAAGGGCATTATTTATACGGAAGATTATCTCCTGAAAGTCATCGACTTGATCAAGGATCGTCTTAACTTCATTCCCGATTTCTGGGAGCAGGCCGGCTATTTCTTCGTAGCCCCGACGGAGTACAGTGCACAGGATCTGAAGAAGCGTTGGAAAGAGGGCACTGGCGAGAAATTGCGTGTCATACTCCAGCTGCTAGAACAGGATGAGGTCTTCGACATGCAGGCCGCCCACGACCGCGTGATGGAGCACATCAAAGCCAACGAATGGAACATGGGAGCTGTGCTCAACAGTCTGAGAATCGGTCTTGTAGGAGCCGCTCGAGGCCCCGAACTCTTTACTATGATCAGCGTTCTTGGCGTGGAAGAGACCCGCAAGCGCACTGAAACGGCGATTGCCGCGGTGGAGGGATGATTATGAATTCATAATTCATAATGTATGATGCATAATTAATAAGGAGTAGGGCCGTCACGGTGTGGCGGCCCTAATTGTATTCTTTATAGATATCTTGCGACTCCGTATCAAGGAATTCCAGTCTGACGGGGTGCCATGGCGCCTTCCTACATGGATTCAATCGATTGCCAGTCCCCCCATTGCTGTTTCCTTATACAAACTCGGCAGGTCTTTGCCCGTCAGGTTCATCGTTTTCACCACCTTGTCGAAGCTGATGAGGTGCTTGCCGTCGGACATCATGGCGAAGAGGTTGGCGTCGAGGGCGCGGAGGGCGGCGAAGGCGTTGCGTTCAATGCAAGGAATCTGCACGAGACCGCAGATGGGGTCGCAGGTGAGACCGAGGTGGTGTTCCAGCCCCATCTCGGCGGCGTATTCAATCTGTTGTGGCGAGCCGCCGAAGAGCTGGTTGGCGGCGGCAGCGGCCATGGCGCATGCGGAGCCGATCTCGCCCTGGCAGCCTACCTCCGCTCCGGACAGGGAGGCGTTGGTGCGGATGATGTTGCCGAAAAGTCCGGCTGTGGCCATCGCCTTCAGGATGAACTTATCGCTGTAGTCATGGTTGTGCTTGAGGTGGTAGAGCACCGCCGGCAGCACGCCCGACGAGCCGCAGGTGGGCGCGGTGACGATCTTGCCGCCCGAGGCGTTCTCCTCCGCCGTGGCCAAAGCGTAGGCCGACACGAGACAGCGACCTTGCAGCGAGGCCTTGTAGCTGCGCGCCTTCACGTAATATTGCGTGGCCTTCCGCTTGACGTACAGTCCGCCAGGCAGCACCCCGTCGTTCTGCAACCCTTTCTCGATGGTTGACTGCATCACCTTCCAACGCTCCTCCAAGAAGTCCCAAAGGTCGGCGTCCTCGTGCTTTTCCACGTATTCCCAGAAGTTCATACCGTATTTCTCCACCAGTTTCACGATTTCCGACATACTGTTCTCCTCATAGCGCTCTTCGTGGTCAATCACGGAGTGCTCATCCGCAATCTCCCCGCCGCCGATGCTGTAAATTTTCCACTGGTCTGTCACCTCCTCGCCTTTGAGCGATTCAAAGAGCATGGCGTTGGTGTGGAACTCGTGCTGGATTTCGGGTTTCCAGACGATTTCGGTGGGTTTCGGCGAAAGGGCGTCGATGATGGTCTTGTCGGTGAAGTGGCCCTTGCCGGTGGCCGCCAGACTGCCGTAGAGGGTCACGCGGTAGCCGTTGGCGTCGGGAGTTCTCTCTTTGAAGATCTCGGCCGCGCGGTGCGGTCCCATGGTGTGGCTGCTGGAGGGCCCGTAGCCGATTTTGAAGATTTTCTTGATGGATTCCATAATGACGGATTCTAAAAATGAAAGTGCAAAAGTATATAAAATTAGAAGAAGATTGACTGATGGTGAAAAATAATCATAATCATGCCGCAAAGATACAATTTTATGGATTATATCTCTTGTCTTTGAATCTTAACAATTAATAGATAATAAATAAAATGAAAAACATTTGAAAATATTCTTCTGAATAAGTTGAAATGTTATGTATATTTGCCGAAAAAAATGATTGCGATATGCTATTCAAAAAAAAAGCATATTTTTGCGGTCTCTAATTATTGATGAATATGAAGTATCATGAACTCGAAAGAAAACTTAGAAAGGTAGGGTGTTATCCGATTGGAGAACAAGAGTCAGGGCGTCCGCTATAGCACAGCCCTATAACTGGAAACGATTTCACGATAAGCAATCATCATTCAAGAGAAGTGGCAACAGGCACTTTGCTAAATATAATGAAGTTGGCAGGATTAAAATAGTAAACGTATGAAAGTACAAGCGCATATTGAATGTAATTCAGAAGGTTTCTATACTGTGTATTGCGAAGAAGATTTTCCTTTTGGCTTCTTCGGTGAAGGTTTCTCCGCTGATGAGGCAAGAGTGGATTTTGTCGAATGTTTCAAGGCCATGCGGGATGACTATTTTGAACAGACTGGCGAATTTATCGACGCGGAGTTCACTTTTGTTTATGATGCTTCTGCCTTTTTGCAGCATTACAAAGGAATCTTGACATTGTCGGGCATGTCGCGGATGACGGGCATCAACAAGGCGCAGCTGTCGCAGTATGTCTGCGGCAAACGCCATCCCTCCCCGCGCACGCAGGAGAAGATTAAGCGCTCTGTCCAGAAATTTGCGGAGGAACTGAGCCATGCGATGGCGTGAGATGCTCAGGCATACAGGTACGGGCGTATCGCATACGCCCCTACGAATGCTCAATTCACTATTGCCTACTGCCTACTGCCTACTGCCTCATTTCCAGAACTCCACCCACTTTCTCTCCTCCTCGCTGAACCCGTCCATTTCGCCTTTGTATTTCGGGTTCGGGAGGTACCATTCAGTGGATTCGAAATAATCTCGTAATGCTTTGTCTTTGAAGATGTAACCTCGGTAGGCAAAGGGCAGGTTCTTCAGGATGCGGCACTGCTCGGGGGTGAATACGGTGTAATAGGGATCCTCCTTTTTGCGCTCATCGGAAAGTGAAACAGGAATGTATTGCTTTTTAAAGATGTCAATGATGTTTTCTGCGTCATAATCTTCTTCGTTGCCCCAGCTCCAGTACGAGATTGCCCAGTCTCGGCGTTGACTGATACGAAGTTCGCCTTCGGGGTGGAAATTGGCCTTGCGGAAGAAGAGTCCGCCTTCCTGTATATGGAAGACAGGGGTCTCTTTCCCATTTGTGATACCCCAAGTCGTGTCGATTGAAACTCTTCCTTTTCCGAGAATGCTCCATTCGTCGGCGGATTTGAAAAATTCGGGGAAGATATGAAACGATTCGTGCGGACCAATGTTGATGTTCAACTGGAAGTTGTCGATTTGGTGGTTGGCCCAGCGGTTGGCCGCTGTCAGCACGTATGGGAAATAGAACTCCTCCTCCACGGAACTTGACAGGTCGAAGTCGTAGGTGTGCTGGATGATGTTCAGTCCGGGACGGAATTTTGTCTTGAAATAATAGACGTAATCCACGGGCATGCTTCCCGGATAATCCCAAGCGGCTATCGTGTCTTCGATTTGTTTTCGCGTCCAACTTTGGATGCGTCCGTTGATATAATACTGTGATGGCACATAGTTTCCGCTGTCATCATAATGGCCGTTTCCCACATGTGCTATATCAAAAGAGAGCGATTCTCCGTTCATGACAACCTTGAAATTCCGGATGTGCGGGTGTTTCGGGTAAAAGTCCATAGGATCGGGACCGTTGTAAGGCGACTCGGCCTCGAACCCGACCAGCAGTTCTTTCTCGCCCACGGGGTTGAAGAACTCGTAATAGACGGTCACCTCGATGTGGTCGCCCACCCGGTTGAGGGTCAGCACCTCCTTCCTCACGCTGATGTCGGTCTCCGTAATCGGGATCAGTTGGTTGCCGGAAGCGTAGAAGACACCATCGTTGGCGGTGGCGAAAAGTGTTGACAGACAGCAGAATATGACAATAATAAGTTTTCTCATAACGGAGTTGGTTTGCAAGTGCGAAATTACGAAAAAATTTTTTCTCAACGAATGCAATATACAACTAATTTTTTCGTTGTATGATTAAAAAATAAATTATATCTTTGCCGCGCCGTTTTCAATGTAGAATGAAAAATTAAGAATGAATATAAATCTAATTCAAAAAGGGCTGAAAGCCCGACCTATGTTAGCATAGGGTGAGCGATAGCGCATAGGACGGATGACGATGATGCGATGATACGATGATGCGATAAATTAACAATGAATGTGACGATGAACATTAACCAATAAAATATAACGATATGAAAGAATTAACCAAAGCAGAAGAACAGGTGATGCAGGTGCTGTGGCAGATCAAACAGGGATTCGCCGCCGACATCATCGCCAATTTCCCGGAACCGAAGCCGGCCTACAACACCATGCTTACCGTGGTGCGCATTCTCGAAAAGAAGGGGTTCGTGTCGCACGAGACCTTCGGGAAGTCGAACCGCTACTACCCGTTGGTAAGCAAAGAACAGTACTCGGAGTCGTTCATGCAGCAGTTCGTGCGCAACTACTTCGACAACTCCTTCAAGTCGATGGTCTCTTTTTTCGCTAACAACCAGGATATTACGTTGGAAGAGCTGGACGACATCCGTCGCATGATCGATGCCGTTCCGCAAGATGATTCACCCACAAAAACCGAATAGTCATGAAAACGATCCTTTTCTCTGCCATCGCCATGGCACTCTTTTTCGGTTTCTATTGGCTGACATTGCGCCGGAGTAACTTGTTCCGCTTGCGCCGGTTCTACCTTGTGGGCACATTGGCGCTTGCGTTGGTGCTGCCGTTTGTCTCCATCGAGATGCCGAGCCGCGTGGCTGCCCTTGTTCAATCAACGACAACTGGGACAACTTTGACAACAGGGGCGGGTCAAATAACGACAACTGTGACAACTCTGACAACAGGGGCGGGTCAATTAATGACAACTGGGACAACTTTGACAACAGGGAAGGTTGAATCAACGACAACTGGGACGACTTTGACAACAGGGGCGACAAAAAAGTTGGCTTTTAAAGATATGGTATGTTATGGGTATGTTCTTGGTTGCGGGGTGGCCTTTATTCTGCTGGTTGTCAAGCTTTTTAAGACTTTTAGGTACTATCGACGCAGTGAGTTGTCGGATGAGCTTTCGACGGGCGACATGTGCGTGCGGGTGTTAGGCGAACCCGACGGCAACCTTCCGTTCTCGTTCCTGCGTTCGGTGTTCGTGAATCCGGAAGTGTTCACAGATAGAGAGTTGCAGCAGGTGTTGCGTCACGAGCGGACGCACATCCGCCAGCGTCACACGTGGGATCTGCTCTTCACGGAGGCGGTGCGGGTGATGCAATGGTTCAATCCGTTCATTTACTTGTACACCAGGGAGTTGAGCAGCGTCCATGAGTATTTGGCCGATGAGGCGGTGCTTTCGTGCGGAACCTCGCGCCGCGATTATCTGGAACTGCTGTACAAGCAGTTGTGTGTGGGCAAGTTCGTGCCCGTGGGCAACAGTTTCCGTCATTTGCTGACCAAGAAACGCATTCTGATGATGAGCCAGCCCGTGAAACGCAGAATGTCGGCGTGGTGGCTGCTTGCGCTCGTCCCCATCATCGCCGGACTCTTGTTGGTGAACTGCCATCCGAAAACGGAGGAAGCAGCCGGTGAATTGGTGGGAGAGGAAGTTGTCGAAGAGCCGGAAGATCCGATAGTCTATGACCCGTTTCTCGAAAGTCCCGACGAGATGCCGGAATTTCCAGGCGGCATCCAGCAGTATGTCGATAACCTCTACGGTAGCATGAAGTACCCCGAATTGGCTGAAAAATACAAGCTGCAGGGCATATTCACAGTCCGCTTCATTGTGGAGAAAGACGGGCGGATACGTCACGTGGAGTTGGACACGGCATACGTCAACTGGAAGTCCAAAGAGGGAGGTATGGTGGCCATGTTAGGCAAAAACGGTTATGCGCTTGCGCATCTTGATCTCGGCGAGGGCACATCTATGGATGAGGAATCGCGGAATGAGATTGTACGGCATTTGTATGAGTCGCTTACAGCGGAGTTCAACCGTGCCTTCCGTGCCGCACCCGCCTGCAAGCCCGCCATGAAGGACGGACAGCCGGTGCGCTGCAGGTTACGGCTGCCGGCAGCCTTCACCGCTGGCGAAAACCCCACGGCCAAAGTCACCGTAACGGATCCACGCTCTTCCCGGGCTGTCACTGATGTTGAACTTGTCCAATCCGACGGCCAGACCGGTCCCCGCTTCCTGCGTGTTCTGATCGACACCTTCCCCTGTGAAACATCCGTGGTGCAGTACTGATTGTCCGTTAGCTGTTATGAAAAAACATGCTTTGTTCTTCCTGATTCCACTTGTTATTACAGGTTGCTCATATATGGGAGAAAAAGAAGCCCAAAGTATTCCTCAGAAAGAGGAATGTGCGTTTGATTTCAAATTAGAACAGGGCACAATTGTCATTTATGCAAAAATCAATGATATGGATTCTCTGCGTTTTATGTTGGATAATGGTGCCTCTACAACTATGTTTGACTCCACATTTTGGCAGTCATTCAAGCAACAAAACACTCCGCACTTTATCCAAAAAAGTGGAAATTACGACTATTATTATTGCCCTACAACCATATCTTTATCGGATTATTGTTATTCTATTGACACTATCTATGTCGCTTCGGAAAAGTATTCACAAAACTTTTTTTCTTCATTATCTCTCAAAGGAATGATAGGGGTAGAACTGTTTAATAAAAGCATTGTTGGCATTGATTTCGAAAATCAAAAGATTTTTATATGCGAGCATTTGCCCGAAAATATTCAGGATTACAAACAATATGACATGATTTCCTTACATAAACAAGGAGACCCATACTATCATAAAAAGAGATTTTTGACCGTGGACGGGCTCTACGACAAGAAAGGTGAGCCCGTGTCTTCGCATTTTCTCATTGATTTAGGTTCTATTACAAACAATCTTGATTATCCATCCTGTGACAATATTGACATCGAAAAAAGCAAATCAATGGCAAGTGACACAACTTCAATGATTTACATGCTTTTAAACAAATATCCAATGATTGAAGCCGTATATATGGACACCTTTGCTGACACCGCTCACGTTGATAACTTCAAAAATGGTGTGATTGGCATAGCTTTCCTGAAGCATTTCAATGTGATTTTCGACTATCCGCACAACAAGTTGTACCTAAAACCGAATGGAAAATAAGTGGATGCCTTCTTGAACGACAGTTTGCCTGCCGGCCACGCCAGCAAAGCCCCCTCCAAGGATGTCATCGGCTACTTCGGTTTCGGTCTGCTACAGCGCATGGGCGAGGTGGTGATCGATTACCCGAATCAGGTCTTATATTTTAAGCCTCGGTCTTGAACAAAGAAGTGGCAATCGGTTCGTGGGATGCTCGGCGAAGCACCTACCGTGGGCGAGGGTCATGTTCAAAGCGTTTATGCTGAAGAATTCGGTGAACAAAACGGTGGAAAGCCGTTAGGATTGTCGGTTTTTCTGTCGATATTAAAGGATTGTGGCCACCTTGTTCAAAAGGGGTGGTTCGCGTCGGGTGCGCTGCTGCTCTTCCACTTCGCGCTGGGCAATGACAAGGCAGTCGTGTTCGTAGCCGTATTGCAGGCGCATCCAGAAATCGTAAGGAATGCCCAACTCCTTTTCCAGTGCCATCGCCACTGCGGTGGTGAAACTGCGCTTGCCCTTGATAAGCTCGTTCAGATGGCTGGGCTGGATGCCTATTGCTTTGGCCAGCTCTTTCTGTTTGATGCCGCGCTCTTTCAACTCCTCGGCAAGTGTTTCTCCGGGATGCACCGCCCGGAAAGCTGTGATTCTGTTATCGTTGTCCATAGTGTGATTCATCAAGTTCTATGACGGTTATTCTTATTCCATTTTCCAATTCCTGAAACAAAAGCCGTTCTACTCTTCCATTCATCACTCTCACTGAGCTCAATCCAATTTTCCTGAGCTGCTCGTAATGCAGATAGCTCAACTGTTTCAAGTCGCTGCACTTGGCAACACCCTGCAAATCGTTAAACACACGGTCTAAAGCCCATAAAAATTTCTTGTCTCGGGTGTATTATTTGTACCTTTTGCTATTGTGAGTCGTTATAAGTTTTTCTAATTCAACATCTTCAAATGATACGTTCATTGTTTTGAGAGTTTGCAAAAGTAATAAAAATTCCTAATATTGGGAATTTTCTTGTTTTCATGTTTGAATTTTTCACGGCCAAAGATACGAAATCAAACTGTACAAAAATCGTCTCTTGTGATTTTGTCATAAGTTACCATTTGCGGTAGCTTTATTGTAATTAGAGAGATAAAAATAGACAAAGTTGTTATATGGGTTTAGATTGCCTCTTTTCGAAAAAAAACACATTTGGAGATTATTTTGGAGAAACAGCGTGTGCATTTGGGGCGTATACGATTGGGGCGTATGCGATACGCCCCAACGGGGGAATTGTGCGGTTGTTTCCATAATTTTTAATTTTGTTTTTAACATTGCAAAAATACATTTTTTCTGATTGTATACACTCTCTCATCCGAAATTATTTTTCTCAACGAATGCAATATAAAACTAATTTTTTCGTTGTATGATTAAAAAAATAATTGTATTTTTGCCGCGTCCTTCCTTGAGCAGCCTCGAAGAGGCAAAACGCACGAAGTGCAAGTAACCCCGCACAAGGCGATAGCTGCAGTGCGGGGGGCGAAAGAGGGGCGAAAATACGACAAACAATTAGTAACTAATAAAATATAAGAACAATGAAAGAATTAACCAAAGCAGAAGAACAGGTGATGCAGGTGCTGTGGCAGATCAAACAGGGATTCGCCGCCGACATCATCGACAATTTCCCGGAGCCGAAGCCGGCCTATAACACCATGCTGACCGTGGTGCGCATTCTCGAAAAGAAGGGGTTCGTGTCGCACGAGACCTTCGGGAAGTCGAACCGCTACTACCCGCTGGTGAGCAAGGAACAGTACTCGGAGTCGTTCATGCAGCAATTCGTGCGCAACTACTTCGACAACTCCTTCAAGTCGATGGTCTCCTTTTTTGCTAACAACCAAGATATTACGTTGGAAGAGCTGGACGATATCCGTCGCATGATCGATGCCGTTCCGCAAGATGATTCACCCGCAAAAACCGAATAATCATGAAAACGATCCTTTTCTCCGCCATCGCCATGGCACTCTTTTTCGGTTTCTATTGGCTCACGCTGCGCCGGAGCAACCTGTTCCGCTTGCGCCGGTTCTACCTCGTGGGCACGTTGGCGCTTTCGTTGGTACTGCCGTTTGTTTCGCTCGAGATGCCGAGCCGCGTGGCCGCCGTAGTTAAAACAACGACAACTGGGACAACTCTGACAACGGGAGCGGTTGAGTCAACGACAACTGGGACAACTTTGACAACAGGAGCGGTTGAATCAACGACAACTGGGACAACGTTGACAACAAAGGCGGGTCAGTCAACGACAACTGGGACAACGTTGACAACAGGGGCGACAAAAAAGTTGTCTTTTAAAGATATGGTATGTTATGGGTATCTTCTCGGTTGCGGGGTGGCTTTTATCCTGCTGGTTATCAAGCTCTTTAAGACTTTCAGGTACTATCGGCGCAGTGTGCTGTCGGATGAGCTTTCGACGGGCGACATGTGTGTGCGGGTGCTGGGCGAACCCGACGGCAACCTTCCGTTCTCGTTCCTGCGTTCGGTGTTCGTGAATCCGAAAGTGTTCACGGAGAGCGAGTTGCAACAGGTGTTGCGGCATGAGAGGACGCACATCCGCCAGCGGCACACGTGGGATCTGCTCTTCATGGAAGCGATGCGGGTGCTGCAATGGTTCAATCCGTTCATTTACTTGTACGCCAGGGAGTTGAGTAGCGTCCACGAGTATTTGGCCGATGAGGCGGTGCTCTCGTGCGGATTCTCTCGCCGCGACTACTTAGAACTGCTGTACAAACAACTGTGCGTGGGCAAGTTCGTGCCAGTGGGCAACAGTTTCCGTCACTTGCTGACCAAGAAACGCATTCTGATGATGAACCAGCCGGTAAAACGCAGAGCGTCAGCGTGGTGGCTCCTCGCGCTCATTCCCATCATCGCCGGACACTTGTTGGTGAACTGCCATCCAAAAACGGAGATAGTTGCTGAGGAAGAGGCGGTTGAGGAAGTTATCGATGAACCCGTTTGCATGGACCCCGATACGATGCCGCAGTTCCCGGGTGGAATCCAGCAGTATGTCAATAACCTCATCGGTAGCATGAAGTATCCTGAATTGGCCAAGAAGTACAAATTGTCAGGAGTTCTTTCGGTATGTTTTATTGTGGAGAAGGATGGACGTGTTCTTTTCACGGAGTTGGATACGGCTCATGTCAAATGGGGTGATGTTTGTGGCAAGAAAGGGGAGATGGTGCTTACGGCTCCTTTCGAAGGTCGTAAGGACAGCAATGACGGTTTGGCTGTCGCTCATCTTGATCTCGGAGAGGATGCCCCCGAAGATAAAGAATCTCGGAAAGAGATTTTGCGGAAAGTGATGGATGACAATATGGCGGAAATAAATCGGGCTTTCCGTGCCGCACCCGCCTGCAAGCCAGCCATGAAGGATGGAGAACCTGTGCGTTGCAAATTGCATCTGCCGGTGGGATTCACCACGGAGGAGCATGTCGTTAACAAACTAGTAATGCTTCAAGACATCGCCGTTTCTCCAACTGCAAAGCCGTCAAAAGATCGTTACGTTACTGGCATAGTCGCACTCGATGAGCAGCTTGGGCCTGATTTTATAGACATTCCTTGGGTCGGCTACACCTCCGCAGAATAGTTAGCAGTTAGCAGTTAGTAGTTAGTAGTTAGTAGTTAAGATGGCTCGAATGGGCCGTCTGGGGGTATTATATGCCGAAAAATTCGAATATGAAAAAATGTAAAACATTGTGACTTAAAAAATTACAAAAAATGAAAAAGATTATCAATGTTATGTTCCTGCTTCTGTTTTGCGCAACGCTTTTCGCGCAGAACACGGACACGACGGCGGTGGCGAAGGCCGACACGATTGTCCCGAAGAAGACCACGGAACTGCCCGAAGTGGGCATCACCGCGAAGAAGCCCGTCTATATGACCGATGGGGAAAAGACGATGTACAATGTCTCGGAAGACCCTGCGGTTCAGTCGGGTACGGCAGCGGACGCGCTGCAGAACGCGCCGGGCGTGGAGGTCGATGTGGAGGGCAACATCACCCTGCGCGGAGTCTCATCGGTACAGATATGGCTTAACAATCGACCTGCCAACATGAACGCCGAAGCCCTCAAAATCCTTCTGCAGCAGATGCCGGCCAGTGACATCGAGAAGATTGAGGTCATCACTAACCCCTCGGCGCGGTACAGTGCGCAGGGTGCGGGCGGCATCATCAACATCGTCACCGTTTCCGACATCAGGAAAAACAGCTTCCTGAGCTTCGGGGCGAAGGGATCCTCCGCGCCCGAGGCCATCCCCTTCCTCTCCTATGTTTATGCCAACAAAAAGTTCACCATCAGCACCTATCTGCAATATTGGTATAGCACTTCCCTGCACGACAGACTTTCAGAATCAGCTATTTATGACGATTCCGGGAGGCTTTCTTCCACAGATTCGTCGCATTCTATCAGACGATTTCGCGAAGACCAAACCGGGCTGTTCCTCAACGCCTCTTGGACGCCCGACACCGCGAATATGGTCTATTTTTATGGCGGTTTATACCCGCAACTCACGCACTACAACTCCCAGGACAGTACTTCGTGGCGCGAATATATCTACAGCCCAGGGGATTACTCTTATTACGAGACTGTACTCCAAAAATCCGGGATTCTGTCGGGCTACGCGGGGCTTTGGTACGAGCATAAATTCAACAACAAAGGTCATAAATTGAACACCTCAGCCATATACTCGGGACAGGGATATCGATCAAAAGGGGATCTTCATCGAGATTATCTTTGGTCGGGGCTTGCTGACCGTAACTGGTTGCAAACAAATGATTACCAGTATCATAGAGGAAATGTTTCGGTCGATTACACGATCCCATATCATCAGAACGGTGAGGTGGAAACGGGTGTTTCGGGAAGCTATGTGCACTACAAACAGCTATGGATGACGGACACGTTGGCGGTGGCCGATTTGGGGCGTTACTATGTGCATGACGCGGTGCGTTCGATGAATTCGCGCGGTCAGGACGGGGATTTCGACGCGTACGTTACCGTGCAGCACCGTTTCGGCGGCTTCACGCTGAAGGGCGGTCTGCGCTCTGAGCTGCTGTCGCTGAACTTAGACTACCCCGATTCCCCTGCTGACAACGTACGGAAACTCTATTGGGGGCTTTTCCCGTCGATACACCTGAGCTACCGCACGAAAAACATGCACAACTTCAAGCTGAGCTACACGCGGCGGGTGAACAACCCGCAGTCCTCCGACCTGACCACTTACCACAGATACGGGGAGGACAGCTTCAGTACGGGCAATCCTGACCTGCGGCAGGCATTCACCAACTCGGTTGAGGCGGGCTGGACGAAATACATCAACAAATTCGGCAATGTGGGCGTCAATGCGTGGTTCAAGAACACGAAAGACGAGTTCTCCAGCCTTGCGGATGTCTGCTACGACCCGTTTTTCGGAAGGATTGTCTATTTTTCGCAGCCCATCAACGCGGGCAAGACCCTGAACACGGGTGCGGAGGTGAATGTTACGTACCAGCTCAAGAGCTTCATGAATATCCGTTTTTACGGTAATGTCTATTACACGAAGTCGGCGTTCCAGTTCCGCGACGAAGAGCAGCCCTACGAGACGGAGAATTTGGGGTACAGTTTCCGGTTGAACTTTTGGGCAAAGTTGTGGAAGGTCTTGGAGGTGAACGCCGCCGCCAATTATCAGTCGCAGAACGTGTTCCTGTTCACCACGGTTCGGCCAAGCTACAGCATCGACCTCGGATTGCGGGCGGAGTTCTGGAAGCGGCGCATCGCGGTGTGGGTGAACGTGGACGACCTCTTCGACTGGAACCGCAGCGCGACCGTAAACGCCAATCCCTATTACAGTTACAGCGACTCCACGCGTGTGAGCTATCGGGCGCGGACGGTGCGGTTCGGGCTGTCGTTCAAGTTCGGGAAGATGGAACTGGAAGGTTCACAGGCCGGACAAGGCCAAGGGGAGAGGAGGTAGCCACGATATGTCTCCACGGATCGCGCGTATCACACGGAATTTTTTTCCCACGTGATCCGTGCGATCCGCGGAGATATTGTTTCCACGGATTACGTGGTGTTGCACGGATTTTTTTCGGAGCACACAATAATCGTAAAATTGTTTCGTTATGATGTTTTACAAAATATTAAAATATGACAAATAAAAAATTTTTTGAAGACGAAGTGATTTACGAAATTATTGGTGGTTCCATGGAGGTGTACAACCATCTTGGTCCAGGCCTTCTGGAAAGTGTTTATGGGAAAGCCATGATTCACGAGCTGAGGTTGAGGGGGTTGTCGGTAAAGACGCAAGTGCCAGTGCCTGTGATGTACAAAGGATGTTGCGTTTCCGATGACCTTCGGGTTGATTTATTGGTGGAAGATTCCATTCTGGTTGAGCTGAAAGCCGTTGAGCGTTTGATGCCTGTGCATTTCAAACAAACAAGAACCTACATGAAGTTGTTGAGCAAATCGACCGGGTTGCTCATCAATTTTGACGTGGGGGATTTCAAAGACGGCTATAAAGTGCTGAGGAGCAGGACGTGATCTCCACGGATGATATCTC
>JAFXTE010000089.1 GCA_017525245.1 Bacteroidales bacterium
GGATAGCCCGACGGCGCGGTTTCAGGAACTGGCGTTTCTTGACATGGGCCTCTTTAACGTGTGTCTGCGACGCTTAGAAGCGTCGCCCCCTAAACCGCGCCGGCTCGCCCAAATAAAAAAGTTGATGCGTAAGCCCTGGTCTTACATCATAATTTTGGTCTATGTCAAAAATTTTTGTATTTTTGCACTTTCAAAAAGGCCAAGAGGGACTTACTTCAGGCTAGAACTGCCTTTTGGGCGGTATGTTTAGTCCCTCAATTGCCTTTTCTTCGAAATACAGAAAGGCTAAGAGGAACTTACTTCACAGGATCGTTAATTCTTCAGTTCCTCAATTGCCTTTTTCTTTATAAAACAAAAAGAAATGAACACATTATCACTACAGAAGGTTGCCCTCAGTCAACGGGCGGTTTATTTGGAAAATGCGGATGTACACACGACTTTCAGCCCCAATGCGGCTGATTTTTGCGCGGAGATGTACAAACTCGGGTATGTGCCTGACGAGAACCTTCTCCATGCTTTGAATGGTGTCAGCGAGGAGCAACTTGCTGATATTTATTCTGTTGTGAAAGAAGTCCTCGGTCTTGACAAGAATTGGACACCGCTTGTGAAGAATTGGCTTGTGCCGACAGGGGAAAGCCGTTTGGACCATTGGGTAACGATGTTCGCCAATCTCATTGACGACGGCAAAAACAGGATTGCGGGTGTGAGGATGCCATGCGGGCACCTTATTCCCGAAGGCACCTTCCCCATAGAGCGATATAATGGATGCCCTTTCTGCGGCACGCCGTTCGAGTTTTCAAACGAGATTTTCAAGAATCAAGCATCCAAACGCAAAGTGCTCACTTTGTGGACGTTGGATGATGTCCAGAAATTTTATCGCACACTGCTCGCTTCTCCCGTAGCCTTAGATGCCACCCAACGCGACAGCCTCAAAATCCTGCTGGAAAACCTCCCGCTGCCCGAAAATCCGAAAATCGTGGTGAAAGAGACCATTGCTCTGGTGGTGGATGCGCTGCTTGAACAAGGCGAACCTGAAACGGCGACACAGTTCTTCTCTTCGCCAGACGATATAATGCGCTACCTTTGGTATAAGAAAACCGCTCAGATTCAAATTATTAAGCCTTCGGTGTTAATCAGCAACGCCCAAAAATCGGTGGGCTATTTTTGGGGGATGACGGAAGCACAGAAATACGAGAAAGAGTCTGCTGCGGCTGAGGAGAAACGCAAAGAACTTAAACTGCATTTCGACCGAAAGATGTGCCGAATCGTGGCCTCTTGGCTCAACAACTTGAGAATGAGCGCAAAGCAATCGGCTGAAATCATGCACCCCAAGCGTGGAATGTGGGTAAGGCTCATCCGTGCCCTCCGTTTGACAGAATTTGCCAAACAGAAAGGATACGAGAATCTGAAGACGTTGTTGGATGTTTTTTACCGCAACGATTACACCGTTTACCAGGGAGAAATTGATAGTCTGAAACGGGAAGGGGACATGGCCGGCGCACTCAAAATCCTCCAGCAGCGTCCGGGAAGTTTCGCGAGACAACTGTTTTCCACCATTTTGCAGAGCGGCAACCCCGACACAGTGTTGCAAAAGTTTGCCGACATCGCTGACAAACTTCCGCCGCGACTCCTGGTCACACTCGGCATGTATGCTGAATTATACTTTGATTCATCCAAAATCCGCACTGTAAAAGGCATCACCGGCAAAAGCAAGCGCATCGACAATCCGGTATTGCTCGAACAATTTCCCGAAAGCGACAGACGGGACATCGTTTCCAAAGTGCAGCATATTTACCTTGATGTGATGCGTCGGAAGTTCAAAAGCACGCCTACCGACTCCAAAACCATGTATATCGACCCGCAGCTATTTGACATCCCGCTTTCGGTGGGCGAGCGCAGCAGCACCGTTCAAGACACAAATTGTGCGCTTCAAGGGACTAAATTCAACGTGGAGGGCAATACTGTGAGACTTTTCATGCAATGGGGGAAAGGGCTACCCGCCCAGCATCTTGACATGGATCTTAGCGCAAGAATTATCTATGAATCAGGAAAATGCGATGACTGTGCGTATTACAACCTCTCATTCTGGGGCGCGAAACATTCAGGGGACATTCGTTCAATTCCGGAGCAGATTGGCACGGCTGAATATGTGGAACTGAACATTGAGAAACTTCGCAAAACCCGTGCGAAATACGCAGTGTTTACCTGTAACGCCTATTCCTCCGGGAATCTTTCACCTAACCTCATCGTGGGTTGGATGAATTCCGGCTTCCCCATGAAAGTGTCGGAAACAAGCGGTGTGGCCTATGACCCGTCATGTGTACAGCATCAGGTCAGGATTTCGGAAGGAAATCTTTCCAAAGGATTGGTATTCGGCATTTTAGACATTGACGAAGCTAAAATAACTTGGCTGGAAATGCCCTTTGGCGGTCAAATCACCCATGATCTTGATCTGGTTTCTGTCGGGGGATTTTTGCAGAAACTCGCCGCTCGTAGCACTATTGGAGAAATCCTGACCGTAAAAGCCGAAGCTCAAAACATACAGATTGTTGACAATCAAGCTGAAGCTGATGAAGTTTATGACTACCAATGGGCTTTGGACACGGCAAAAGTCAGTTCCTTATTGTTGGGCTAACTTGCTCCAACCAAAATCTAACATCTAACATCCAACGTCTTACGTCTCACGTCCAACATCTCACGTCTATGTTCTGACAGAAAGTTCCGCTAATGTACTAATTATGAACTTTTTTTGTACCTTTGCGCCCTCAAAAAATAGGGTAGAAAAGGAATGAAACCTTGGCAGATAGCGTTGTTCATCATTTTGATAATCACTTGTTTAGGGATTATCAGCTTCTTCTATCCCGAAGAGGGCATTACGCTTGCCAAACACACCGTTAACTTCCCATCCATCGAAAAAGTGCTGGCGGACCCAGATGCTGACCTGCCTGATTTGCCCGGCGACAGTCTTTCTCGTGACAAACGCATCCCTAAACCCACACTCTTCAACCGCAAGAAACGCGAGGCCATTATCGCGGAAATTGCCAAGGAAGACTCCATCAAGCAGAAACGTGTTGAGGAGCAACTCGATACGCTTGAACATTTCAAGACCACTCTTGCTTCGGAAGGACACTTTTACCTGCCCGACGGCGATGTCACCTATTTCGACAAATTCTTTGCAAAAGCGGCTTCGGCAAGATCCAAGGACGAGGTGGTGCGCGTGCTCCACTATGGCGACTCGCAGATTGAGATGGACCGCATCTCCGGCAACCTCCGCACCTGGATGCAGTCGAAGTTCGGTGGCGGCGGTCCAGGCTTGGTGCCTGCCATCCAGACCGTTGCGTCCTACGCGGTGAGCCAGTCGGCCAGCGGCGCGTTCACCCTCTATTCGACCTACGGCGACGGAGCGCGGGCACGTGGCAACTACGGACTGATGTTGAAATGCTACCGTCTTACTGGTAGCGGCACCTTTACCGCGAATGCCACCACCAACAAGCGCACTGACAGCCGAGTGAAACGGTTTTCCCGCGTCACGATGCTCTACAACGACCACGATGGCAAGTTCCGTGCCACCCTCACTGACCGCAAACACGGCTTCGACTCCACCTGCATGAGCGAAGGCGCTGGCATACACGCTATGCGCTGGCAGACAGACTCGACCACCGCCTCTCTGCGCCTCAACATGCAAGGTACGGCTGATATTTACGGCATCATGATTGATAACGGTCCGGGCGTAAGCGTCGATAACATCCCGTTGCGCAGCTCCTCCGGCAACCAATTCACCCTCGTCACTGACTCCATTCTGCGCAAATGCTACCAGAATTCCAATGTAGGAATGATTATCCTGCAATTTGGCGGCAATACCGTGCCGTCAGTATATAGCACCAAATCCATCAACGATTATTGCAGGCTTATGCAGAGCCAAATCCGGCGCATCAAAAGTGTTTGCCCCAACGCCACTCTGCTTTTCATCGGTCCTTCCGATATGAGTCACTCCTACGGAGGCTCGCTACAGACTTATAAATTCCTGCCTGCCATGATTGATAGTCTGCGCAATATGTGTCTGCGCAACCACGTGGCTTACTGGGACTTGTATGAGGTGATGGGCGGCCGAAACGCTATGATTGCCTGGGTGAAGAAAGGCTGGGCCGGTCCCGACTACGTGCATTTCACCCCTGCCGGCGCGAACTATGTAGGCAAGACTCTGGCTGAGAATTTCGCAACGATGTATGAACTCTACACCACCCGCCGAAAGATGGGTGCCGAACAATTCGACAACTTATGGGAGGCCGCCGAAAACTAATCTGCATCATATTGACACTCTGTGCGTTGAATGTTTTCGCGCAGACCGACGAGACCGCTGACAGCGTCGCGCTGGTGATGGAGGCCGATACCTCCGCTGTCTGGGTGCTTCCCGAGTTGTTTTCGTCCTACGACTCCACATTCTCCTTCATACGTTTCAACGACGACACGCTTTGCTGGGGCAGGGACAGCATGACATTGGTGCGCTTCTACGAGAAGTGGGGCCGTGTGAACCGTACTCGCAAGGGCAACGTCCACATCATGCACATCGGTGGCTCGCACGTGCAGGCGGGCACGATGTCGCACCGCATCCGCAAGCATGTCTTGGCCGAATATGGTGGCGAACCAGCCGATCGCGGGCTAATTTTCCCATACTCGGCGGCAAACGCCTGCAACAACCCCCGCGACTACAAAATCACCCGCTCCGACGTTTTCTCGCTGATACGCAACGTCTATCAGCAGTACCCATCTCCGCTCGGCATGTCAGGCATCTCTGTCTATTGCATGCAGTCGGTGCAGTCCATCAAGTTTACGATGAACGAGCCGGATTATGACTTCGCCACCGACACGCTTGTGCTCTTCGGCCGCTCCAACGGTCACTACATCGACCCCGTGTTGAAATACGATACGATATGGCGCTTCCCCGATGAATCCGATCTGGAAAACGAGCGTTACTACTTTTATCCCGGTCGTCCCCTGCAGGAGTTCACCTTCTACTTCCCCTGCGGTGCGGCCGACACCTTCTTTGTCAACGGGCTGTGGCTGAAGAACGGCAAACCGGGCGTAACCTTCACATCCATAGGGGTTAACGGCGCGGCGGTGCCTTCCTATCTGCGGTGCAAGAACTTCGTTCGTGACCTCAAGGCCTTCCCGCCCGATTTGGTGATTTTCGGTATTGGCGTGAATGATGCTTTCGGCAACGATTTCGACTCCACGGTCTTCAAGAACAATTACTTGCAGCTGATCGCCCGCATTCGCGAGGCCAATCCCGACTGTGCGTTCATCTTCCTGTCGAACAACGACACTTGGAAGCGCGGTAAGAAGGGCCGTTACTCCGTGAATAAGACTGGTCCTGAGGTGAGCGACGTCATGCACCGGTTAGCGAATCTCACGGGTGGCGCCTGCTGGGACCAATTTGAGGTGATGGGCGGGCTCGGATCCATGGCCAAATGGCAGGCCAAGGGACTCGCGCAGAAAGACCGCGTCCATTTCACCGTCAATGGCTACAACCTTATCGGCGACCTCTTTTGGCACGCTTTTGTCCAACCCCTTAAAACTTTACAGCAATGACCTGGGAGAACGTTTCGCAATTTCTGATCAACCTGTTCTCGTTCGATGAGACGCATCCGCTGTTGTTCACCCAGTTCAATTTCTGGGCATTCTTCGCCATCGTGTTCGCCTTCTTTGCGCTTTTCCATCGCAAACGGCTGTTACGCAATACGTTCCTCTTCTTCGTCAGCTTACTTTTCTACTACAAAACCTCCGGTCTCTTTGTCCTCATCTTACTGTTTGACACCTTTTTAGACTACTTTCTCGGTGTTTTCATGGACAAGTCGCAGCGAAACGGCTGGCGCAAGACATTCATGATTTCGGGCGTTGTTATCAACTTGCTGATACTCTTCTACTTCAAGTACGCCTACTTTTGCACCGATGCTTACAACACGATTGTGGGCAGCGAGCATGAGGTCATCAACTGGCTGGCGCAATGGACCAACAACTGGACGGGCACCAACTATTTTGATGCTTCCAAAATCCTGCTGCCCGTGGGTATTTCATTCTATACTTTCCAGAATATCAGCTACTTGGTAGATGTTTATAAGCGGAAGATTGCGCACGTTTCCAATATTCTTGACTTCGGGTTCTACGTGTCGTTTTTCCCGCAGTTGGTCGCTGGCCCGATTGTGCGTGCCGACCAGTTCGTGCCGCAGCTTTACAAGAAGTTCTTCCTCACCCGCCGACAGTTCGGCATCGCCGTCTTCTGGATTCTCAACGGCTTGGCCAAAAAGCTGATAATGAGCGACTATCTGGCAGTCAATTTTGTGGACAGGGTCTTCAACAACCCGTCATTGTTCACCGCGTTTGAGAACTTGTCGGCGCTGTTCGTCTATTCGTTGCAGGTCTATGCCGATTTCTCAGGCTACACCGACATTGCTATCGGCGTGGCCATGCTGATGGGTTTCTACTTGCCGAAGAACTTCAACTCGCCATACAAAGCCACCAACCCAGGCAATTTCTGGAAGCGATGGCACATTTCGCTCTCCAACTGGCTGAAAGACTACCTCTACATCCCGTTGGGCGGCAACCGCAACGCCACGTTCGGCACCTACCTTTGCATCTCGCTCATCGCGGCGGTCATCATCCTGCTTACCAAGAGCGTAGTGATCACCTGCATCATCGGCGGCATCGCGCTGGCGCTGCTCGTAGCCTCATTAGTGAGCAAGAAAGCGCGGCTGAAGATCAGCACCAACCTCAACATGATGAATACCATGCTGTTAGGCGGCTTGTGGCACGGGGCCTCGTGGAACTTTATGATCTGGGGCGGCTTGAACGGCATCGGCATCCTGTCATACAAGATCTGGCGACACGGCAATATGCTCGTGCGCAGCACCATCGCCACTGTGATATTCGTCACTTTCCTGATCACCAACCACTTGTGGCCGCATCCCGCGCTGATGATCGGCGTGGTGTGGAGCGGCGTGTGGTTCGCGGGAACCTTAATTAAGACCGTCTTCACGCTCATCAAGCCCGACACGACGGTGGAGTGGTTAGACAAGACGTGGGGCATCATCCAGACGTTTGTCTTTATTTCGTTCACGCGGTTGTTCTTCCGTTCCGGCTCCAA
>JAFXTE010000090.1 GCA_017525245.1 Bacteroidales bacterium
TCACGTGGAAGTACCCGGGCTGCATCCTCAAGGGCGACAACAGCGTGGGCGAGTTCTACTCCGTGGCCGTCACCAACAACTACCAGCAGGCCGACACGGGCACGAAGATGATCCACTTGGGCCGCAACACCCGCAGCTTGATCGTCTCCAAGGGCATCTCCGCGGGCCACAGCCAGAACAGCTACCGCGGACTCGTGCGCGTGGATAAGAACGCCGAGAACGCCCGCAACTTCTCGCAATGCGACTCGCTGCTGATGGGCGACAAGTGCGGCGCGCACACCTGGCCCGACCTGCAGTGCGCCAACTCGTCTTCAGTACTGGAGCACGAGGCCACCACTTCGAAGATCTCCGACGACCAGCTCTTCTACTGCCAGCAGCGCGGCATCGACCAGGAGAACGCCGTGAGCCTCATCGTCAACGGCTACGCCAAGGAGGTGCTCAGCAAGCTGCCGATGGAGTTCGCCGTCGAGGCGCAGAAACTGCTGAGCCTGACGCTGTCGGGGAGCGTGGGGTGAAACATAGAAACGCAACTATTGTCTTATCACATCATCACCCCTCCAACACCATCTTATACTCCGCCGGCAACGAGAAGTTATGCACGAACTTCTCGGGATCGACCTTCGCGGCGAAGTTAAAGAAGTCGGTGTAGAACACCTTGCCTTTTTCGTAAATGCGGATGTTGAACGGGGTCTTGCCGGAATATTTGTCCAACATATCCTTGATTTGCAGGGCTAACGCGCCGGTAATGTCCCCCAATTGCAGCTGCAGCTGCACCCCCTTGCACATCTTCTCATAGACCTCGTTCAACGGATAGATATAGACGGGATTGATGTCGTAACGCACCACTTCCTGCTGGGTGACCTTGTCTTTCCACGAGTTCTGCTTCACGGAGGCATTGACGAAAATGCGGTTGCCAACCTTCAGCAGCCACTCGTATTTCTCGAAGTTGGAGCCGCGCAGGAACCAGGTCCAAGTACCATTGTAATCCTCCAGAACCACTTTGCCGTAAGGATTACCCGTTTTGCTCACCCCGCTCATGACGCTGCTCACGATGCCCGCGAACATCAACCCTTTGCCGCCCTGCACCGTGTGGGAAAGGAAATCCGTGTCATCCAACTGCGAAAGCTCCGTATTCGAAAAACTGTCGATAATCACCTGGTACTCTTTCAGCGGATGACCCGAAATGAAGAATCCCGCCACCTCTTTTTCGTATTTAAGCTGGTCGTAGTAGTTCCACGGGTCACACTGCGGGAAGGTGAAAGAATCCTCCACCGCACCGCCGCCATCACCCGACATCTCCGCGAACATGTCTATCTGCGAAGCGTTTTTCTCCTTGGCGGTGGCTCTTGAAATGAGCAGGTCAATGGTGTTGCGGCCTTTGTCGTTGACAATGAAATACTGCGCCCGGTGGACATCGGGGAAACAGTCGAACGCGCCGGCGTAGGCCAAGGATTCGAGACAGCGCTTGTTGCAGCTGCCGAGGTTCACCCGCTCGAAGAAGTCCATGATGCTGGTGTATGGTCCGTGGGCGTTGCGCTCCTCCACGATGCTGCTCGCCGCACTGAAGCCGACACCCTTCAACGCCGCCAGACCGAAACGGATATCGCCGTCTTTGTTGACGGTGAACGTCTCGTCGGACTCGTTGATATCCGGCCCCTTGACGGTGATGCCGCTCTTCTGGCAGTCGTCGATGAAAACGGTGATCTTCTTGATGTCCGTGACGCTGTTCGTCAAGTTGGCGGCCATGAACTCGGCGCGGTAATGCGCTTTGAGATAGGCGGTTTGGTAGGCGACCCACGAGTAGCAGGTGGCGTGGGACTTGTTGAAGGCGTAGGAGGCGAACTTCTCCCAGTCTGCCCAGATCTTCTCCAACGTTTTCTCGTCGTGACCGTTGGCCTTGCCGCCATCGATAAACTTGGGTTTCAACGCATCCAGCTTGTCTTTCAGCTTCTTACCCATCGCCTTACGCAACGTATCGGACTCGCCACGGGTGAAGTTGGCCAACAAACGCGACAGTAACATCACCTGCTCTTGATAGACGGTGATGCCGTACGTGTCCTTCAGGTATTTCTCCATCACGGGAATGTCATAAACGATAGGCTCGCGACCCTGTTTGCGGTCGATGAACTGCGGAATGTAGTCCATGGGACCAGGGCGGTAGAGTGCGTTCATAGCGATAAGATCCTCAAACGTAGAGGGTTGCAGCTCGCGCAAGTACTTCTGCATACCGCCGGATTCAAACTGGAACGTACCCACCGTGTCGCCGTCGCAGAAGAGCTGGTACGTAAGCGGGTCGTCCAACGGTATATGGTCAATGTCTATGTCTATTCCTTTGGATTTCTTGATGTTGGAGATGGCCTCCTTGAGGATGGTAAGGGTGGAGAGCCCGAGGAAGTCCATCTTGATGAGTCCCACATCCTCAATGACCGAACCTTCGTACTGCGTGACGATGATGTCCTCTTTCGCTTCTTTGTCCTCCACGGTGGAAAGCGGGGCGAACTTGGTGAGGTCGTCGGCGCCGATGATGACACCGCAAGCGTGGATACCCACCTGACGCACTGTGCCTTCCAGCTGGGAGGCGTAGTCGATGATGTCATGAAGTTTCGGATTGCCATCGTAGGCGGCCTTGAACTCCGGCACATTCGCCAGACAGTTCTTGATGTTCACCTTCGGGGCCTTGTGCGTTTTCGGGTCTTCCGGCAGCTTGACCGGAATCATCTTGGTGAGCCGGTCCGACTCGGGGATGGGCAGGTCGTGCACGCGGGCCACGTCCTTCAAGCTCGATTTGGTGGCCATGGTGCCGTAGGTGATGATGTGCGCCACCTTCTCCTTGCCGTATTTTTGGATAATCCAGTTGAGAATCTTATAACGTCCCTCATCATCGAAATCAACATCGATATCGGGAAGGGAAATACGGTCGGGGTTGAGGAAACGCTCGAACAGAAGGTCGTATTTGAGCGGATCCACATCGGTGATTCTCAAGCAGTAGGCGACCACCGATCCGGCAGCGGAACCACGTCCCGGACCCACGGAGACGCCCATTTTGCGGGCCGCCGCGATGAAGTCCTGCACGATGAGGAAGTAACCCGGGAAACCCATGTTGCGCATCACGCTCAACTCGAACTCGATGCGTTCGAGGATTTCGGGATCCACGGGATCGCCGTAACGCTGCACAGCACCTTCCATGGTCAGCTTTTTCAGGTAGTCGGCTTCCAATTTGATACGATAGACGCGCTCCAGACCGCCCAGCTTCTCGATGCGGCCTTCCCCACCCTCTCCACTCTCGAACTCGGCACGGAGATCTTCTTCTGAAAAACGCTGCTTGTAGCTCTCCACCGTTCCGAACTCCTCGGGAATCTCGAACATCGGCATAATGGGGGCGTGTTTCAGCGCGTATGTCTCCACTTTATCGACAATCTCCTGCGTGTTGGCCAACGCCTCGGGCACATCCTCGAAGATGGCGGCCATCTCCTCAGGAGTCTTCAGCCACTCCTGCTTGGTGTAGTGCATACGGTCGGTGTCATCAAATTTCTTGCCCGTGCTGAGACAAATCAGCCGGTCGTGCGCCTCGCCATCCTCCTCGTTCACAAAGTGGACGTCGTTCGTGGCAATCACTTTCGTGTCGGTCTCCGCCGCCAGCCGCAAAATCCCTTCGTTGGCAACTTTCTGCTGCTCATAGACGCTACGGTCTCCTCCCGGCTTGTCCGTCTTATGTCTCTGTAATTCAAGATAGTAGTCATCACCAAAGATGCTTTTGAACCACATCACCGCCTCTTTGGCTTTTTCGTAATTGCCATCGGTGATGTTTTTCGGCACCTCGCCGGCGAGACATGCGGAGGAGACAATCAACCCCTCATGATACTCCTCCAAAAGGGCACGGTCGATGCGCGGACGGTAGTATTTGCCGTCAATCCACGCCAGTGAAATAATCTTGCAAAGGTTGTGATAACCTATCTCATTCTTGGCCAGTAGAATCAGGTGGTAACCGCTGCCGTTCTCCTTATGCTCATGCACCAGACGGCTGCCCTCCGGATTCGTATTCGTCTTACGCGCCACGTATGCCTCGCAACCGAAAATCGGTTTGAAGATTTTCTGTTTCAAATCCGATATTTTCTGCTGACAATCCGCGATTTCCGCTTCATCCGTCAACTCACCCAGCTGCTTTTCCAACGTCTTGATTTCATCCTTCACCTTCCCATTCTTTTTGCTGACCACATCGGAAAACTCCTTGATGCCGTACATCACTCCGTGGTCCGTGATGGCTAAGGAATTCATGCCGTTGGCAAGGCATTTGTCCACCAAAGCGGTGATGTCGGACATGCCGTCCAGAATAGAATACTGCGTATGCACATGAAGGTGTGTAAACTTGCTCATAGTCAATGGTTTTTATTTGTAAGAAGGACAAAATCCGTGAAAAAGCAAAAATACACTTTTTAACGAAGGGTGAGGTGGTATGACGACATAGAAAAAAAAATAAAATTTTTTATTAATCTAAATCAAAAAAAATTATATCTTTGCCGCATCATATAATTAAAGAATTATGGCACCAAAGAAAGCAAAAAAAGAACACAAAAAAACATCGGGAAGAAAGAGCAAAAAAAACAGAAAAGCAAGATTCATAGGCATTTAAAAAGGATGATTCCACAACGACGAATCTATATTCAACCTCGGCTAATCATAATTTCACATGCGTCACAACATGCTAGATCAATAGGTGTTAGATTTGACTCTTAAGACGTTGGAGTGATTTTACTGGCCACGGCTGAAAGACGCGGCCGAAGCCCAATTCCCCTTCTATTTTAGAAGGGGTGCCCGAAGGGCGGGGTAGTAATATAGACATCAAAATTCTTTGTGAATCAATGACAATCATCAACGGCATCAGAATAAAAGACCGCTACGTCCACAATCTCCCTGAAAATAGAGAGTTGCTGAGTTACGCACGTAAAAATCGCAAAGCTGGCAATATGGCCGAAATCGCGTTTTGGAAACAAGTACACAAAAAAATCTTCCACGGGCTTGATTTTGACAGACAAAAAGTCATAGGCAACTATATCGTTGACTTTTTCGTGAAAAAACTTGGACTTGTAGTCGAGATCGACGGTGGTTCTCACAATGACAAAGCAGACTATGACGCCCGACGAGACAAATATCTGGAAAAATTTGGACTTAAAGTCTTCCACACGACAGATTTTGATGTACTACAGCATGTGAAATTAGTGTTGGCGGATTTAAGGAAATACATAATTGAAAATTATGAGCATGAGGATCTCAAATAGGGGAAGTCTTCATGCAAGACTAAGCAGACGTACTGCAACACGTCCTTGAATATTACAAGGAATACTGATATTTAATATTACTACCCCGCCCTACGGGCACCCCTTCTAAAATAGAAGGGGAATACTCCCGCATCGGCACTGTAGTGCCGTGGACAGTAATTGAGTGCAGACGAGTGACTTGGCACTTCTATAATATAATCGTAACCTACTCGCTGAAGCAAATTGACTCACAAAATCAAAGCTGTTTCCGAAGCTCCTTCACATCCAGAAATAGTCTATTGTAATCGGGAGCATAGCGTTGGGCTTGACGGCTGAACAACGCTAAAAACTCAACGTTCTTGTGCTTTTCGAAAAGCGTAGAAACGGAAATATCCTTCAGATAATAATGATGGTTCATCGCCTCGCTCACAACCTTCTGAATGGCTGTTTTGTACCCTTTTTCATCCTTCACAATGCCCGACTTGTTCAGAAAGGAGGGGCCCGCCTCAAACTGTGGCTTGATCAGGAACATCATCTGTCCATCTGGTCTCAAAAAAGGATCAATATAGGGGATTATATAGGTCAATGAAATGAATGAGACATCGGAAACAATGAAATCAAATTTCTGATTGTCAACATCTCCTATTGTAAGTTCACGAAAGTCCTTGTTTTCAAAGACCGTCACGTTGGGATGATTCCGCAACTGCTCTACCAATTGGGCCGTGCCCACATCGACAGTGGTGACCGATGCGGCGCCATGCTGCAAGGCGCAGTCCGTGAAACCGCCCGTGGAAGCCCCGATGTCCAACACCGTCTTCCCCGCAAAATCCAAGCCGAAATCCTTTATCGCTTTCTCCAACTTCAACCCGCCCATGCTGACATACTTATTGAAAAGGTCTATCACCTCCACACGCATCGACTCTGTGATGTCCATGGACGCTTTCGTCACGATACGCCCGTCCACCATCACCGTCTCGTGCTTGATGGCGGTCTGCGCCTTCTCCCGCGAGGGGAAGAAGTTGTTGTCGGTAAGGAATTTGTCTAATCGCATAATAAAGATGTTAGACTTGAGACGTAAGACGTGAGACTTTGGGGGCCTACGGTTGTGTCTTGTAATTCGGCAAAAAGTTCTTCGTATTTCATTTCTTCCTCTAATCGTTTATTCTAATACTCCTTTTATCTCACATCCTACGTCTCACGTCTTACGTCTTACAACAATTGCAAATCCGCCAAATGCTGCCGCAGCTCCGCCTCGGTCTTGATGAGGACCTGGCGGGGTTTGCTGCCGCTGCCGGGACCGACAATCTTGAGGTCCTCGAGCTGGTCCATGATGCGGCCGGCACGGTTGTAGCCGAGACTCAGCTTCCGTTGGATCGAGGAGGTGGAACCCTGCTGGGTCTGCACAATCAACGTGGCCGCCTCTACCAACATGGGATCCAGTTCGTTGGGATTCGTCGGACCATCGTTTCGGGCACCGCCTTCATCGCCAGGTTCGGGGACATCAGGCAGTTCGTAGGGTTCAAGCAACGGATGCAACTCTTCTTGCTTCTCGATGAATTCCGCAATCTTTTCCACCTCGGGCGTATCCACGAATGCGCACTGCAGGCGCACCACGTCGCTGCCGGTGGAGATGAGCATATCGCCCTTGCCGATGAGCTGGTTGGCGCCGGTGGCATCGAGGATGGTCTTGGAATCAACACCCGACTGCACACGGAATGCGATACGGGCGGGGAAGTTGGCCTTGATGCTGCCGGTGATGATGTTCACGGAAGGACGCTGCGTGGCGATCACCAAGTGGATACCGATGGCACGCGCCAGCTGAGCCAGACGGGCCAACGGCTGCTCCACCTCACGACCCGCCGTCATAATCAAGTCGCCGAACTCATCGATAACCACCACGATGTAAGGCATGTAGCGGTGACCGGCCACCGGTGAAAGCTCGCGGGCGCAGAACTTGGCGTTGTATTCCTTGATATTACGCATCTTGGCAGCCTTCAGCAAGTCATAGCGCGTGTCCATCTCCACACAGAGGGAGTTAAGCGTGCGCACCACTTTCTTCGTATCGGTGATAATAGCATCGCCGTTATCGGGCAGCGTGGCAAGATAGTAGTTTTCAATAACGGAATAGAGCGTGAACTCCACCTTCTTCGGATCAACCAACACGAACTTCATCTCGCAAGGATGCTTCGTGTAGAGTAGAGACGTGATTATGGCGTTCAGACCAACGGATTTACCTTGACCGGTGGCACCGGCGACCAACAGGTGCGGCATCTTCGCCAGATCCACCACAAAAGATTCGTTGTTGATGGTCTTGCCCAAACCGATGGGCAGCGCATAGTTGTTCTTGCGGAATTTATCGGAGTTGATAATCTCGCGCATGGAGACGATGTTGGGGTTCTTGTTGGGCACCTCAATGCCAATGGTGCCGCGACCCGGGATGGGTGCGATGATACGGATGCCCAACGCAGATAAGCTCAACGCAATGTCGTCCTCCAAGTTCTTGATTTTGCTAATACGAACACCCTCTTTGGGGACAATCTCGTACAAGGTTACGGTAGGGCCGACCACGGCGGAGATGCTTTTGATGGCGATGCCGAAGCTGAGCAGTGTCTTCTCGATGCTCACCTTGTTTTCCATCAACTCTTTCTTTATCAGCTCTTCCGTGGAGGCGGTGAAGGGATAGTCTTTTAGCAGGTCAACCGGAGGGAACTCGAAATGGGAGAGTTCCTTCGTCGGGTCGAATGGCTCCAGCTCGCGCACCTCTTCCGGCGTAAGCTCACGCGGCTTTTCTTCATCACCAGACTCATCGCTCAACTCATCGTCTGATTCATCGCTCAATTCATCGTTTATTTCATCGGCCGCTTTGTCGTTCGTGTTCACGAAATCAAATGGAATATCATCGGTCTGTTTCTCAGCTTCTTCATCCTCAAAAAGTTGGTCGGCATCTATGATGTCGTTGGCACGTTCCTTCTCCGTTTCAGTTTCCGACTCTGTCTCATCCTCCTTATTATCCACCAAATCATAGACTTTCGGTTTGTATTCATCGCTAAGGGTGCCATGATCGGTGATATAGAGATCCGGCTGGTCTTCATGTTGAGTATGGGTGACAGGGATGGCTTGTCGCACTTTCTCCGCACGCCGTGCCATTTTCCGCTCTCGGGCATTAACAGCCATCTGTTGAAATCCTTCCGCAATTCCCTGGATGTTCATCTCATAGCAGAATACGAGAACCAGCACCAAAATGGCGATGTCAATCAGCACAGAGAAGACCATGCCTACATGCTCCACAAGGAATTGGCAGATGAAATTCCCGAAATAGCCGGCCAGGAAAGGACTGCTGTTGGAATTATAGCCTACCAGACCGAGGGTGATGGAAACCCATGCCATCGTCATCAGCACGGCGAAAGTGGTTCGACCGAGCGGAAGAACCGACTTTTTGGCGACAAGTCTGATACCATATAATAATATAAGGAAAGGAAAGCCAATCGAAATGACGCCGAAAAAGAACTGAACAAAGAAATAAGACAGGGTTGCCCCTACCCCTTTCGCTATGTTCAAGGCGGGCTCCGCGTGGTCGCTTTCCACAAACGCGACATTGTTATGCGCATTGAAGTAGAACGACCCTATCGAGAGGAAGAGAAGAAGGGCAAACAAGATGAGCAAAACACCATAAAAAATGATCATCTTGTCTCCTGAAATGAACTTCCAGAAGGAGAATGAGGATGTTTGGGTTTTGGACGAGTTGTTTTTTGACGACGTGCTCTTCCGGCTGTTTTTCTTCGACGACCCGCCGTTTTGCTCACTAGCCAGTCGTTGCATATTGGACGTATTCGATTTTTTTGCCACTTTTATAATGGTTATGGGTTATTGGTTATTGGTTATTGAAAACAGGAAATATCGAATGAAAATTTCAACGAACAAAAATACAATATTTAAAGGCAAAACGAGTTATTACAATTTGTATTATATAAACATCGCAATGTTAGAAAAAAAAAGATAGAAAACAAAAAAACATTCAATAAGTACGTATTTTTGCATAAAAATTTTGAATATGAACGGATTAACATTGTTATTAACGGCAGTAAACGATTCCATGGGGGCAGTTGCCTCCGCAGTTGAGCCTCACGTGGAAGAAACCTCCTATTTTAAATTGGTGTTTGCGGTCAACAGTCTTTGGATCATCATCCCGTTGATTCTGATGCTCGCTTTCGCCATCTATTTCTTTGTGAAGAAGCTCTTGGTGGTGAACCGCGCCTCTCAGGAGGAGGGCAACTTCATGAACAACATCCGCGACTTCATCCACGACGGGAAACTGGATTCAGCAGTTGCGCTCTGCCGGAACAACAACAATCCCACGGCCCGCATGATCGACAAGGGTCTCAGCCGTCTCGGCCGCCCGCTGGACGACATCCGCACGGCAATCGAAAACGAAGGCAATCTGGAGGTCTCCCGCCTGGAGAAAGGCGTGTCCGCCTTAGCCACTATCGCAGCCGTCGCCCCGATGATGGGTTTCTTGGGAACCGTCGTCGGCATGGTGGGTGCGTTCCACAACATGGCCGCCGACCCGAACAACTTCAACATCGGCACCCTGTCTTCCGGCATCTACACCGCAATGATAACCACGGTGGGCGGTCTGGTCGTCGGCATCATCGCCTTGGTGTTCCACAACCTGCTGATCTCCAGAATCTCCAACGTCGTCTATATGTTAGAGGTGCGCACCACCGAGTTCATGGATCTGCTTCACGAGAACGCTTAAGCCCCCGCTGCCATGGCTATCAAGATGCAAAACCGCATTGACCCGACGTTCAGCGCGACATCCATGTCCGACCTGGTGTTCCTGCTGCTGATCTTCTTCATGCTGACCTCGACGATGATTTCACCCAACGCCATCAACCTGGTGTTGCCTAAGAGCACAGCGGAGAAACAACTCTCGAACAGACAGTTGGAAGTCTATATCGACGCTGACCTCAACTACTATGTGAATCCGGAAGGTTCCACCTCGCAACCTACCGAATATGAGAACCTGCTTCCCACACTGATGGACGCCGTGACAAAAGTCAACCCTGACCAGAAAAACATCATCCTCCGCGCCGACAAGAGTGTCCCGATTGAGAATGTGGTCGCCTTGATGGATGTCTTGAACGAATTGAACGAAAACTTCCCCGAGGAAGAAAGATATAAATTGGTACTTGCCACAGAAGCCAAATGATCAAAACTAACGAGAATAGGAAAGATAATGTGATTGCATGGTGTACGACTATCGGCACCATGACATTATTATTGATTTTGCTTCTGGCCTGTAGTCTTAAGACGCAGATTCCTCCGCCACCGCCAAAACAGTTGGTCTATGTTGACATAGCCCCGATGGGCGGCGGCGGTGGTGGCGGTACCCCTCAGGTTGCCTCCAACCCGAAGCCTGCAGCCGGGCAGAACTACGCCACTCAAAACGCGCAGGACGCCCCTGCGGTGAGCCATTCGAACCGGACAACCACAAAGCCGACCTCACAAACCGTTCCGTCCCAACCTAAACCCGACCAGTCTTCCATGTACCACGGTCGCGGCGGCAGTGGTAGCGGTGGCGGTTCAGGCAGCGGTATCGGCAGCGGCACGGGCTCCGGCCTCGGTCCCGGCGAAGGCGGCGGCAGCGGCGGCGGTGTCGGCTATGGCACCGGCCATCGCGGGATGTTAAACAACATTGCTCTTGATGTCAATGAGGAAGGGCAAGTATGCATAGAAGTGCATATCGCCGCCGACGGTCATGTCATTGATGCCCGTGTTGTTAACAATGCCCAGCACAAGACCACCATCACGAACCGCAACATACAACAACAGTGTGTGGCCCGCGCCAAACAGGCACTATACAAGCCCGGGAAAGAGGAACTGCGAATAATCGTATTCAGCTAACGGCGAATTTTGCGAATTTCACGAATTTTATAGTCGGCGAATTTTGCGAATTTTGCGAATTTTATTAGCCCGCGAATTTTGCGAATTTTGCGAATTTTTTAGCCCGCGAATTTTGCGAATTATACGAATTTGATAATTTTTCAATAATGTGGATTGTGCATCTGTTTTACTTGGTCGCATAGTCCACACTCTTTCTGTCCCCATAATCTCATAATTCAAAAAAAACTATCTTTGCACCCCTAAATCCACTCTTGAACTTTGAACTTTGAACTTTGAACCTTGAACCCTGCTGAAACCTGAAATTTGAAACCTGAAACTACGAGTATGGAAACCTATCACGAAATACTTGAACGCATTTTCACCGCCTACCCGATGTACCACAAAGTCGGAAGTGCGGCGTACAAAGAAGGACTTGAGAACATCGAAGCCCTTTTAGACATTATTGGCAACCCGCAACGAAAGCTGCGTTGCGTGCATGTAGCTGGTACCAACGGGAAAGGCTCGGTATCATCTTTCCTTTCCTCCTATTTCCAAGAACTCGGCTACCAAACCGGGCTCTTCACCTCTCCGCACTTGGTTGATTTCCGCGAACGCATCCGCATCAACGGGGAGATGATCACCGAAGAGAAGGTGATGGAGTTCTTCTCCCAATATCAGGATAAATTCCAACATTTGGAACCCTCGTTCTTTGAGATCACTACCGCGTTAGCGTTCCACTATTTTGCCGAACAGAAAGTCGATTTCGCGGTCATTGAGGTGGGACTCGGCGGCCGTTTGGATTCCACCAACGTCATCATCCCCCTACTCTCCGTTATCACCAACATATCGCTGGAACATACACAGTTGCTCGGCGACACCATCGCGAAAATCGCTTACGAAAAGGCCGGCATCATCAAAGACAAGGTGCCCGTGGTCATCGGAGAGTTCCATCCCGAGAGTTTCCCCGTGTTCGAGGATGTGGCCCTCAAGCACGACGCGCCACTCTTCCTCGCCGATGCCAACTACGCCGCTGTCGGGAAGTTGGAAAATATTGACATAGAGGACAATAGCCATAACATCCTGTATAAAAACATACATAATCCTTTGGATGGGGAATACCAACGCAGGAATATCGCCACCTTCGTGCAGGCCGCCAAAGTGTTGGAGTTCATACTGAACATCCAGGCGGACAAAATCGCTCCAGCCATTGAGCATGTTGTCCTCAACACCGGCATCATGGGGCGCTGGCAACAGTTGGGCGAACGTCCGCGCATCATCTGCGACGTAGGCCACAACCTTGCCGGTCTCACCTACACGGTGCAGAGCATCCGCGAGGAATCCGAGAAAGTCACCGGTAAAGCCCACGTGGTCTTCGGGATGGTACAGGACAAGGACATCGACCACATCGCGCCGATGCTACCGAAAGAGCCGGTCTATTACGTCTGCCGCGCACAGATTGAGCGGGCAATGGATCAGGAAAAACTCGCGGCAAAGATGCGAGAACAAGGTCTGTCGTGCCACACCTATCCTTCTGTGGAAGAAGCCATTAAGGCAGCAAAGGCGGCGGCAAAAGAGGAGGATGTTGTGTTTATTACGGGGAGTTGTTTTGTAGTGGGCGAGGCGTTAACGGCGAATTTGACAAATTAAGCAGTCGGCGAATTTCACGAATTAAGCGGTCGGCGAATTTTACGAATTAGGCGAATGATATTTGGGGAAAAACGATGAACCGTAGGGGCGTATCGCATACGCCCCACAAACAACAACGACAACGTATGGGCATATCGCATACGCCCCACAAACAACAACGACAACGTATGGGCGTATCGCATCGCCCCACAAACAACGACAACGAAACGATAAATAATGAAGATTGTAAGAAATACAGTTCTGTCAGTTTTATTTCTGTTCAACGCGATTATAACGTTCGGACAATCTTCTTTGATTATTTATAGCGAAAGTGACGCGGAGTTGTTGCGAGATGCGAAAGTCTTCGGGCGTAAAAACCAAGTACTGACCCTGGACAACTATCCGCAAGCGGCTGAAAAAATCGTGCAATACCTTGAGAACCACGGCTATCCTTTTGCATCCGTACATCTTACCACCGAATGGGAAAACGACACCACTCCACTCTATCGAATGCAAATAGACCACGGTCGTTACACAAAAATCGACTCCATCGTGTTGAAAGGCAACCTGAAACTGAGCCAAAGCTACCTTTGGCCATATTTGGGACTGCGGCGGAAAGCCCCTTATTCCGAGAAAACTATACAAGAGATTGGAAAAAAGCTGGATGCCATCCCTTTCGCGACGGTCATCCAACCGGCAGGAGTTTCTTTTGAGGAAGACAAAAACCTGCTTTACGTTTTCTTAGACAAACGACAGGTCAACCGCTTTGACGGCTACATCGGATTCCAGCCCGTAAACGAACAGACGGGCAAGCTGGCCGTCACTGGCGAATTGTCATTAGCGTTGCAGAACCTCTTCCACCTCGGGGAGGGTATCTCTCTGGAATGGCGCAGCAGCGAAAGACACTCGCAGTATCTGAACCTTGATGCTACTTTCCCATTCCTTTTCCGCACACGTTTCGGTATCGACGGGCATTTCCGCCTTGACAAGCAGGACACTACCTACCTGACCCTAAATTACCACATCGGCATCCCGTACCATTTCCGTCACGACAGCTACATCCGCCCCTACATCGACTTTGCGCAATCGCAGCTGTTGAACACTTCCAGCACTTCTTCGACTGTGGACACTTCGTGTATGGGGCACCGCAACATCCTATACGGATTGTCTCTGCAAGTCAGGCAGGTGGACAATCCCTACCAGCCGAGGCTTGGTTTCAAGCTTTACGCGGATGCAGCTGCCGGGCGCAGAACCCTGATGCCCAACCAGCGCGATAACGAAACTGTGGCATCAGACCTCAACTTAGTGAAGACTTCCTATCGACTGATGGGTGGGATAACCGGCTATTTACCTATTTACAAGCAGCTTATCCTGATGCTTCGGACACAGGCTGGCAGTATGCTCACGGGCCCGCATTACCGTAACGAAATGTTCAAGATCGGCGGGGAAGGCCAAATCAGAGGGTTCACGGAGAACGAGCTTTACGCCAGCACATACCTGCTTTACACGGCGGAGCTTCGTTATCTTTTCGGCCGCAACTCCGACGTACACCTGTTCTTTGATGGCGGCACATACGAGCAACAAGGGTACTACAACTACCTGTTTGACACGCCGTTCGGCTTCGGATTGGGTGTCAATGTCGGGGTGCGAAGCGGCGTTTTCTATTTCGAGTACGCTTTACCGAGACAAAGGAACAATCCCATCTCCCTCAAAACGGGGAAGATTCATTTTGGAGTGAAAGTTTCGTTCTAAACAATCGGATTTTTTGCGGAAAATATGCGGAAAGGCGGAATATGCGGAAACGATAAAACCTAATCACAGCAACTTAGGCAAAAAAGTAACACCGGGATGGTAGCGAAAAGAATGGAATCGACTCTGTCGAGGACACCGCCATGACCGGGAATGATTTTTCCGCTATCTTTCACGCCGGCCTTGCGTTTGAACAACGACTCTATCAGATCGCCCATCAATCCGAAGATTTCCACTAATATAGCCATCACTATCCATTGCCACAAACACAATCCAGCTTGCTGGAAATACGGGATATAGAAAAGCCCGACAGCCAAACCTGCCGTGAAAACGCAACTGCACAGGAAACCTTCCCACGTTTTGCCCGGCGAGATATTCGGTGCCAGTTTGTGCTTGCCGAACAACGACCCGAAAACGTATGCAGCTGTGTCTGCCATCCAAATCAGGATAAAGAAGGCCAGCACCAACATAGGCTGTTTCGGAATCCATACAAAAAACAACAAGCTCAATGGTAAAATGATCCAAAATAATGAAAGAAGCCCCATGCCGATATTCAAAACCGGATTCTCATGGCGACAAATCAGCTCGGGCAAGAAAATGCCAAGTATGGCCAACACCAGCATCACGCATTCCCCAGGCCTGAGAAAGTGAATATTCCCCATTACATCTGGCGCACTATTCAAAAATGCATACATTTGAGATGCGAACAAGAAAGCCAACAACATGGTCATGGCGGAAATATTGACAAAAGGATAACATTCCTTAAGTTCCGGGGTCTCGTACATCTTATACAATTCCCAAATACCCACCAGTCCAAAAAAGTAAGCCAACGGCACGGCCACCCATGGGGTGAAAACCGCCGCTACCATCAAAGCCACATAAACGATTCCGGAAGCAGTTCTGACAAACAGATTACGAGTTTTGGGGTTCATTTTTAGGGGGATTATCGTCCAAAAGCAACAGAATATATCGAGGATTCTTTGTTGTGCGCACCTCTTTGCCGTTTTCCTTCGGCAACGGAGTCGGAGTGATGAACTCCATGCCGGCATCCTTGGCGAATTTGGCGTTTCGCTTCAGCGCTGTCTCGAAATCAGGGACTATATCACACATGCGGGAAATCACAATAACATCAAGAGCGAGATTCCGCATCGAGACAAATCGTGAGATAGGCTGAGTGAAACCGATACTGCCGTTACGTGCCACTAAAGCTGTGGACAGCACATACACCGCATCAATCGGCATACTCGTTGTGATGGAATTGACATAGTTGACCTGTGCCTGCTCCAAATCAGCACAAAGGTTATTATGGGTGTTCAGCACCACGTTGTACTGCTTGTCATCCGCCAGCATCTTCAGAAATTTCTGACGGTCCTCACGAGTATAGCAGCGGAGAATCTTTCCACCATTGGCTTGGAAATTCTGCCAAAACTCAACCTGTATATTATCCATAGGGGCAAAATACTGCAAGGATGGCTGCCCATCAGGTTTGTGGTCATGCGACACGGTGCTCTTCCTGATCACACCGCGTATATATTCTTTATCTGTTATGAAATTATCAATCTCACTCATTGCTCTGGATTTGGTTCTTCAGTATGCGTAAGCTTTTCAGATTCATCACCCTGTGCTTCGGAAGTTTGCTTTTCCTCCTTAGGTTGGAACGGACGGTCACCAAGGATATTCTGCACGTCTTCGGAGAAAATCACCTCACGTTCCAGCAACAGTTTAGCCAGCTGCTCAACCTTGGCATAGTTCTCCGTCAGAATTCCTTTTGCCCTGTTATAGGCGGTTTCAATCAACAAATGCACACGTTCGTCAATCTCCTGCGCGGTTTTCTCGCTGTAAGGCTTCGTCATGCTGTATTCCTGCTGACCCGTTGAGTCATAATAGCTTACATTCCCGATTTTCTCGTCAAGTCCATAATAGACAATCATTGCGTATGCTTGCTTGCTGACTCTTTCGAGGTCATTGAGGGCACCTGTGGAGATTTTGCCGAAGAAAACGTCTTCAGCTGCGCGACCGCCCAATGTGGCCGTCATCTCATCGAAAAGCTGGTCGTAGGTGGTCAGCTGACGTTCTTCGGGGAGATACCAAGCCGCACCTAACGCCTTGCCACGGGGAACGATGGTCACTTTCATCAGCGGGGAGGCGTAACGGAGCATCCAGCTCACGCACGCATGGCCGGACTCGTGGTAGGCGATGGTTTTCTTCTCTTCGGGAGAAATGACATTGCCGCGCCGCTCCAAGCCGCCGACAATACGATCAACCGCCGCAAGGAAATCCTCTTTCTCGATATACTGTTTGTTCTGGCGGGCGGCGACCAACGCAGCCTCGTTGCAAATATTGGCGATGTCGGCACCAGAAAAGCCTGGAGTCTGTTTCGCGAAGAAGTCCAAATCCACATCGGGACCAAGTTTAAGGTTGCGCACATGTACGCCGAAGATGCCGCGACGTTCGTTCAAGTTAGGCAGTTCCACTTGGATTTGGCGGTCGAAACGTCCGGCGCGCAGAAGCGCACGGTCGAGGATGTCAGCGCGGTTGGTGGCAGCCATAATGATGACACCTGCATTGGTACCGAAACCGTCCATTTCCGTAAGCAGTTGGTTCAGCGTGCTTTCCCGTTCATCATTAGCATTAGAGAATGCTCCTTTGCCCCGAGCGCGCCCGATAGCGTCAATCTCATCAATGAATATGATGCAGGGGGCCTTCTCCTTGGCGGTGCGGAACAGGTCGCGCACACGGGAGGCACCCACACCCACGAACATCTCCACAAAATCGGAGCCGGACATCGAGAAGAACGGCACTTTCGCCTCACCGGCCACCGCCTTGGCCAACAGGGTCTTACCCGTTCCCGGAGGGCCGACCAAAAGCACACCTTTGGGAATTTTGCCGCCTAAGACGGTATATTTCTGCGGGTTCTTCAAGAAATCTACCACCTCTTCAATCTCGAACTTCGCGCCTTCCAAACCGGCCACATCTTTGAACGTCACAACCTGACCTGACTTCTCGTCAAACTCCTGCGCCCGCGACTTTCCGATGTTGAAGATATTGCCAGGGCCGCCAAATCCGTTGCCGCCGCGCATCGAACGCATCGAAAAATAGTAGAGCAGGAAAATCAAAACAACAGGCAGCATCCAGAAAATAATCTCAAATCCCCAGCTTTGGGAATTGTCCTGTTTCATCGGGAAATCATATTCCTTGGCTATCTCATTGGCGACCAGAGTACTGTCTTCGGCCAAACGTTCTTGCACATACTGGTTCTTCATCTCCCGCAAATTCTCATTATAGACTTGCAGGTCTGTAACCACCAAGAAATATTGAGGTCCTGTTGTATTGTTTTTCACTTCTTCGTATGCGGAATTCTGCTCAAGAGCTTCCTTTTTGAGAAATACGTTTATGTGGGAATTCTTCTTCACATACTCAACATGCTCCACCTCGCGGTTCTTCACCATTTGGTAGAACTCCATGTCATTCACCTCCCGCACCGAATCACCGGACGAGAAGAAATAAATCCCTATCAGCGCAAGCGTAATCAGGATATAAAAAAGCGACCAACTGAATTTTCCCCCATCCTTCTTTCGCTCATTTTTGTTGCCAAAAGGGTTTTGGATTCCTCTTTTTCCGTTGCTATTATTGTTGTTGTTATTACTGTTATTGTTATCTTCCGGCATTTTCCTCTAAAAATACATGATAAAAAAAGCAAATATCTCGCTTGTGGGATTAGTCATCAGAACTTCTGGATGTCTGCATCACCCCAAAGGGATTCAATTTGGTAGTATTCCCGCGCCTCAGGCAAGAATATGTGTACCAAAATATTGAAATAGTCCAAAAGCACCCACTCCTTGTTCTCAAGTCCCTCCACATGGATGGGCGTGATGTTGGCCACCTTCTTGGTCTGCTCCTGCACAAAATCACACAAAGTGTCCACATGCGGTTTGGAGGTACCGGTACAAACAATAAAATAGTCAAAATAGACGTGGTTGATTTTCTTGAGATTGAGGCAGTGGATGTCCACTCCTTGTTTCTCAAGCAACGCCTGAATTATCAATTCCTCAAGGTTTCCCTCAAACGGAACTCCCTCATATTTTACTTTTCTTTTCGTTGCCATACTGTCATTAAAAAACGGTTGCAAAAATACGATTTTTTTTATATTTTTGCCGCCTTGATTTAAACTGAATTTAAACCTTAAATTTTATGAGAAAATATTTTATCCTTACGGTTTTATTTTTGTTGGCTACCAGTGTATTAGTCGCACAAAGTGGAAACAAGCCGCAACCATTCTCTTTTGGCAAAAAGGGGATTTCCCAAGCCATTGACGTGAACATCATGCCGAATACAGACAACGAGATGTTAATTAAAGAGGATGCCGAACGACAAGACAAAAGCCTTCCGTTCCGTGTCGGCATCGGCCACAGCGTGGCAAAAACACTTGACAATTCAGGCCGCAAGGATATTCTGGATGACGGCAGCATATTATGGCGCGCCAAATTTGTGTCGGAGAACGCCATCATGACCTACCTTGTCTTCGACAAATTCAACATCCCTGAAGAGGCACAACTCTTCATCTACAGTCCCGACCAGACCCAGGTTTTCGGTCCCTACACGAACGATGACGTACAGAATGTGGGAAAATTGGTTACGGACGACATCATCGGTGACGAAGTTATTGTGGAATACTACGAACCCGCCGCCGCTTCGTTCAAAGGGGAATTCCAGATTGCCGCTGTGATGCACGTTTACAGGGATTTCCTGCACACACGTTCTTTGGAGAAAGGGCCTCACGGTGATGCTGAAGGCACCTGCCATATCAACGTGGCGTGTCCCGAGGCGAACCCCTGGCGTGACCCCATCAAATCGGTCGTCTGCATCGGCATTACCGCATACGTCCCCTCTGAGGGCGGATGGGGCGGATACCTCTGCTCCGGTGCCATGGTCAACAATGTGCGGCAAGACAAGACCCCGTACGTGCTCTCCGCCGAACATTGCGTTGCCGCCGACGACCAGACTCACAAATTCTATTTCAACTACCAACTCTATGAATGCAACGGAACCGATGGGTTTTCCGGTTATGTGGCTAACGGCGGTGAAATCATTGCCCGTTCTGGAGCTGTCAACACAAACGAAAAGTCCGACTTCCTTCTGCTGAAAATCACCCGAAACCTGAATTCTTTTGCATGGCACGACAGTATTGTATTCGCCGGATGGGACAGAAGCGGAGTGGCATCTTTGGGCGCAGGCATCCATCACCCTGGCGGTGACTGGAAGAAAATCAGCTTCCCGAGCAGTGTGTCCACCATCACTTCCGGCAATATGGCCCAAAAGTATTTCAAAGTTTTATGGAAGACTAACCCTAACAAAGGCGTAACCGAACAAGGCTCCTCCGGCTCTCCTCTGTTCAACACCAACCAGCGGATTATCGGAACGTTGACCAGCGGATCAAGTTCTTGCAACTATGTGTATGGCTCCGACAACTACGGCAGAATGTACTACCACTGGAACAACAACAACGCCTCCAATGCCACCAACAGACTCCAGCCTTGGCTTGATCCCGACAACACGGGAGCGGTCACCCTGAACAGCATGAAATTCGACGGTACCATCCTCGGCATCCAACAACATGAAACATCCACTTTTGACATTTATCCCAACCCGAGTGAAGACGGCCGCATCACCGTCCAAGGTGAGTTCCTGCCTGAACAAGCCACTTGCCAAATCTACAACGTCCTCGGACAAATGGTCAAGAACATGGAGGTGTTCACTGACGCGACTTTCACCCTGAACGTCAGCGATCTCGATAACGGTGTATATTTCATTGACATCCTCGGTTCCGAACGCACCTACCGTTCCAAACTGATCATCGCCCGCTAACGTTGAAAAATCGTCTGCTTTCCACCGCCTACCTCCCGCCTGTGGAGTATTTCGCCTTCCTTCTCACCGGCGAGGCGCTCATCGACGGGGAGGAACGGTACCAGAAACAGTCGTATCGCAACAGAGCCGTCATCATGAACGGCAACGGCGTCCTGAACCTCATCATCCCCACCATTCATAACCAAAGGATGGGTGTTGTGAAGGAGGTACGCATTGAGTACGTCACCCCGTGGCAGCGGGCGCACTGGCGTTCCATTGAATCCGCCTACAACAACACGCCCTTCTACCTCTACTACAAGGATGCCTTGAAGCCCTTTTTCGAACAAAAATTCGATCTTCTCTTTGATTTCAACACGCAACTTACGCAGACCCTGCTGAAATTACTGCAGATTGACACGAACATTATGTTCACCCAAACTTTCTCCCCGTACGAAGATGACGACCTCCGTATGGATATTCATCCTAAAAAGGCGAAAAGAACAGACTATCGCTATCTTCTTAAAACTCCTTATTATCAGGTTTTTGAAGACAAGTTCGGATTCCAGCCCAACCTTTCCGTCATCGACTTGCTTTTCAACGAAGGCCCTCATGCCACCGTATATCTGCACCAGCTCGCCCAATCTTTTGTAACGCTATGAACAACAAGTCGAAGGAAACCGCCTCTTTTTGGGAACGGCTGTTCATCCGCATCAAAAACGGGGTGGACAAGTTTCTCTATTATGACAATCTTTTCGACGACAACGTGTGGAAAATCCGCTTTTCGAAAGCCAAAAAGCAAAACATCAAGTACCAGATTGAAAAAAGCCAGTTTTCCTTTTCTTTGAAGACCAGCGATGACATCTTCAAGTACTTATGGATGGCGCTGTTGGTGGTTTCGCTCGTGTGGATGTTGGTGCTGAGCCGTCACATCGGCATTTCCGACAGGGAGGTTGCACAAACCGAATATTCCGAGCTGTTATACAACCACTTCCACCATATCGGGGACGCCGATGCCTACAAGCAGCATCCGTACGCGCACACGCAGGCACAAGTCGTGGATCTGCTCACCTACTCCTTCTGCAAGACCTTCCATATCCGTGACCCATACGCCTACCGGCACGTCCTAAGCACCATATTCGGCTGGTTGTTAGTGGCTTATCTCTCCCTCATCTTGCTGCGTGCCTTCAACTGGAGGGCGGCGTTCTTCACGGCCTTCTTCCTGCTCATCTCCCCACGATTCTTCGGATATTCGCTCAGCAACATCGTGGATGTGACCTTCGCCTGCTTTTTCATCTACAGCATCATGCAGATGTACTATTTCTCGAGGGAATTGCCGGTCATCCGCATTTCACGACTGGTACGCATTGCCGCCGGCATCTTGCTGAGCTTGTCGGTACACAACGCAGGCTCCTCGCTGCTGCACATGTTTTTTGTTTTCACCCTGCTGAACTTCCTGCTATACAACCCCATCAAGAAAATATTCACCAAAGAATACCTTGTCTCTTTAGGCTGGGTGTCGCTCGTGGTGGTCTGCATGTATGTGGGCGTGTATATTGTCCATTCGGCATGCACCTTCTTCCTGGAGACCTCCTTCATCCTCCCCAACAAGGCATTTGCCACGTTGGTGACGAACATCCCTTACGACCAGAACCAAATCTTTGAAGGGCATCTCATCGGTCCCGACAACTTTCCAAACCGCTACCTTGTCAAGTATTTGTACGTCACCACCCCGACCGTGGTGCTCATCAGTTTCCTGCTATTCTTCATCTTCTTCAAGAATGCCGTCAAAAGTCTGAAGCCCTTCTCCATATTCATATTTATATATACGCTCCTGTTCTGCATCAACCAGGTGAAGACGCACTACATGAACCCCGACACCTTGTGGGCCATCCATTACTGCATCTATCCATTATTCATGCTTGTGGCGGCCAGCGGAGTGGAATGCACGCTGCGACAGATACAGGACCGATATACCAACGTCGTCATTTTAGGGTTGCTGGTGTTCCTCTCGTTCATGCCTATCCGGCATATCGTCCAAAACAGCCCATATACGTCTCTCTATTTCAATGAGATATCCGGCGGCATCCATAACGCCTACTCCAAATACGCTTTGGACAGTAACTTCGAGGCCAACAAAGAGGCGAATGTGTGGATGCAGAATTATATTTACCAGCACGACATTTACAGTCATTACGTCTCCCGGCCTGTGGTTGTGGCCACCAACGGGAACGCTGCCTGTGCGCTCTTCTATCAGAAAGACCCGCATTTCAACCTCGTTTTCAAAGGCTTCGACCGTTTGGACACCACGTGGGACTATTACGTGGCCTACTGCAACCAAATACCGGCCACCCAGCTGCGCAACGGCACCTGGCCACCCGACTCCGCCATACACCTCATGACGTTCGAGCAGAAGCCCATGGTCGCCTTCTATCGCAACGAAGCACGGTTCCGCGAATGGAATCTTCAGGACAGCCTCGCACGCGTCGCCGACTCGCTGCAGCATATTGCCGACAGCCTGAGTCTGATGGAATCAAAAAAGGAATAACTATTTGCTGCTCTCACGGTAGCTCAAAATGGCACCGGTGTTGATGACCACAGCCATCACGGAAAGCACTATGGTTTCCGTTTGAACACTGGGAAAATCACCGCCTTTCAGCACCACCTTCTTAATCACCTCCATGAAGAACGACATGGGGTTGAAATAGTTGATTTTATGCGCCCAATCTGGCATTCCCTCCGTGGGGGTGAACAGACCGCTTAGCAGCACAAACACGATGAAAAGGAACAGCACGATGAACATTGCCTGCAGCTGGTTTTCCGCAACACTGGAAATGAAGAAGCCCAACCCCAACATCACTAACAGATAAATAGCGGTGATACCTAACAACATAGGGATGCTTCCCTGCACGGTAATGCCGAAAACAATTTTCATGATAAACAACCCCACATTGAACTCGACCATACCCAATATCCAAAAAGGAATCATTTTCCCAATCAAGAACTGCCAGCGTCGAATCGGGGTGACATTCACCTGTTCTATTGTTCCTATTTCCTTCTCTCTCACCAAGTTAAGAGCCGTAACATAGCAACCGATCAGTGTAACCAAAATCACCAGAATGCCAGGCACAATGAGGTTTTTGTAGTTCATCTGTTCATTGTACCAATAGACGTTCGACAGCTTGATTTCCGCATTCCTTGTACCGAACTGATCGGGAACTTTGTTCATTTCAGCAAATTGGCGCATATAGTCGCCAATCACCTCCTGCACATAGCCCGTCCCGATGCCGGCCTTCACCGTGTTGATGGCATTGGCCGTGGAACTGATCTGCGTCGGCTGGCCGGTATATAAGTCGTGTTCGAAACGCGCCGGAATCTCAATCAGGATGTCGATTTTGTCGTGCCGCATCATCTCCTCCGCTTCAGACTGGCTTTGCAGCACGCCGTGAGGGATAAAATAGCCCGAAGAGTTAAACGTGTTGATAATGTCCTTGGAAACAGAAGAACGGTCATTATCAATGAAAGCGATATCCAGCATCTTGATTTCGTAGTCGGCACAGAAGGGGAAAATCACGAACTGCACCAACGGTGCCACAACCAAAATACTGATCAGCAACGGATTGCGGAACACCTGCAAAAACTCTTTCTTTATTAGTATCAATATCGTCCTCATAATCAATTTCTTTTATCCAACTGTTTGATACTGAACGTAATGAAAACGACTGCCATCAGGAAAAGCACTAACATATAGCGCCAGATGTCCATAAAGCCAGAGCCTTTGATCATCACATCCTTGATGGCGAGAATGAACCATTTGGCAGGGAAAATGTTTGCCAGCCATTGGAAGAACAACGGCATGCTGTTCAGCGGGAAAAGAAAGCCCGACAGCAGCACGGTGGGAAGAAAAAGCCCCATCATCGTGATCATCATGGCATCCAACTGCGAGGTGCTGACCGAGGAAATCAACATTCCGAACGATGCTGCCGTCATCATGAAAATGACACAAAGGAACAACAGGAAGGGAACACTGCCGTTAATCGGCATTTTGAATACCAAAACACTGATAACCAATATGATAATGGTACTCAAAAAGGAAATTATCATGTAGGGAATAACTTTCCCGATGATAATGTGGATTTTGCTGACAGGGGTAATTAGGAGCATCCGCATCGTGCCAGTCTCCTTTTCGCGAGCCAGCGTGATGGAGGTCATCAGCGCCGTCACCAAAATCATGATCAGTGTGATGATGCCCGGCACAAACATATAAACGCTGTTCGATGTCGGATTGTACAACATCTTGGTGTTGATAGTGAAGTTCTGCGACATACCCGTCGTCGCATTGTAGTCGCTCTCAAAATCGTGGACCACGGCGCGGACGTAATTGTTCAGGATGGAGGCAACATTCAGGTCGGAAACATCGTTGATGACCTGCAGCGTGGCGGTATGTTCACGTGACAAGGACTCCTCGAAATGCGAGGGGATGACCAGTGCGAGTTTGATGTTCTTCAGTTTGAAGTCGCTGTCCGCCTCCTGCTCGCTGCCCGGATAAGAGACGATTTGGAAATAACCCGAGGCAGACAATTTCTTGCAGAGCTGTTTGGACTCTGAATCGTTCGCCTGGTCCAGCACGGATATTTTCGCGTTGCGGATTTCTGAGCTGATTGTGAAACCGAAGAGCAGCACCAACGCGATTGGCATGGCCAACACCAGAAAGAGCGTAATTTTATCCCGGAAAATATGGATAAACTCCTTTTTCAATATCATCCGTAACTCTTTCATAATCAACGGTTCACAAATTTCACAAACACTTCGTCAACACTGCTTACCCCCATCTGCTCCTTCAGTTCACTGGGAGTGCCAATCAGTTTCATTTGACCGTCCGACATGATGGAGATGCGGTTGCAATACTCCGCCTCATCCATATAATGGGTGGTAACCAAGATGGTAACTCCTTGGGAAGCAGTCTGATAAATAAGTTTCCAGAACTCGCGGCGCACGATAGGATCCACGCCGCTGGTCGGTTCGTCCAAGAACACAATGTCCGGATGATGGAGGATGGCCGTGGCGAACGCCAGCTTCTGTTTCCAGCCGAGCGGGATGGAAGCGACCAACGTACTGGCCTGCCGTTCCATGTCAAGGCTGCGGAGACTTTCGTAGATCCTGTCCTTGAGCTCTTTGCGCGGGATTTTGTAGATAGTGCCGAACAGCTGCATATTCTCGAAGACCGTCAGGTCGTTGTAAAGGGAGAAGCGCTGGCTCATGTAGCCGATATGTTTCTTGATGAGTTTCGACTGGGTGAGGATGTCATAACCCGCGATGGTGGCCGTGCCGGACGTAGGCAGTAGCAGCCCGCTCATCATCTTGATGGCCGTGGTCTTCCCCGCCCCGTTGGCACCCAAAAAGCCGAAAATCTCACCGCGCTTCACCTGGAAGCTGATGTGATCCACGGCAGTGAACGTTCCGAACTGCTTGGTAAGCTGGTCTGCTACAATACTATACGTCATCCTTGACAGTCAAAAAAACAATCGGCAAAAGTACACAAATTATGAATATGTACAGACAACCTAATTCCTCCCCGTAGAGACGTTTCCTGAAACGTCCCAACACCTCAGGAAAACATAACATTTCAGGGAAAAGATAAAGTATCCTTTTCTGAACGAAATGAATATTTTTCATGAATCGTCAAGTGCATTCACATTTTTTGTATTTTTGCCGCCTAATTTTGAAGCAATGGAATACGCCACGTTAGAACAGAAGGTCATCTCGATCATCGACCAGATCCGCCCCTATTTAGTGCAGGACGGCGGTGACATCGAATTTGTGGAACTCACCCCCGAAAATGTCGTGAAAGTGCGTCTCCAAGGCGCGTGCGGCACCTGCCCCCACGCCAAGATGACCCTCAAAAACGGCGTGGAACAGACGATCAAACACTATTTGCCCGATATTGATCACGTAGAGGACGTGGTCCTCGGATTCTAACCCCGTAGAGACGCAAAATTTTGTGTCTCTACCACAAACGTAAATCGCAAACTATAAACATCAATAACCAATAACCTATAACCAATAACCATTACAAATGGGATTAAAATGCGGCATAGTAGGACTGACAAACTCTGGTAAGACCACGATGTTCAACTGCATCTCCAACACGAAGGCGGAGGTGACGGACTTCGCGTATAGTACGAACAAGTCCAACATCGGCGTGTGTCAAGTACCCGACGAGCGTCTGACCCACATCGACTCGTTCATCCATGCCGACAAGCTGGTCTATGCCAACTTGGACATCGTCGATATCCCCGGATTGGCGAAGGGTGCGAGCACCGGCGCCGGCATCGGCAACAGCTTCTTGGCGGACGTGCGCCTTTGCGACGCGCTCATCCACGTGCTCCGTTGCTTCGACAACCCTGCCCTACCCCACGAGGAAGGTTCCGTGGATCCGGTGAGAGACATCGAGATTGTCGATTTCGAGCTGCAATGCAAGGATTTGGAACAGATTGAACGCAAGATCACCAAGGTGGAGAAAGCCGCGAAAGTCGGCGAGAAGACCGCCAAGCATGACCTTGCCGTTCTGTTGAAATACAAGGAACATCTGGAAGGTTTCCAGAACGTGCGCACCCTGGAGGTCACGCCCGATGAGAAAGCGGTGGTGGCTGACATGATGCTACTCACCGAGAAGCCCGTGATGTTCGTCTGTAACGTGAATGACGACGACGCGGCCACCGGGAACGCCTATTCCGAGGCTGTGAAGAAATATGTGGAGGAGCATGGCGGAGAGATGTTGGTCATCGGTGCCACAGCGAATCCGAAATCGCCGAGCTGGAGAGCGAGGAGGACCGCAAGGCCTTCTTGGCCGACGTGGGCTTGACCGAGCCGGGCGTCAACAAGGTGATCCGTGCAGCCTACAAGATGCTGGATCTCATCTCCTTCTTCACCGTCGGTGGCAAGGAGAACCGCGCTTGGACGATCACGCGGGGCATGTTGGCACCGCAGGCGGCGGGCGTCATCCACAGCGACCTGGAACGCGGCTTCATCCGTGCGGAGGTCATCAAATACGACGACCTGGTGAAATACGGGTCGGAGCTGAAATGCAAAGAGGCCGGCAAGTTGGCGGTCGAAGGCAAGAACTACGAAGTGCAAGACGGCGACATCCTGCACATTCGATTCAACGTATAATGGACTAAGGTGAATGGCATCGGTTATCCCATTTCAATAACCAATAACCCATAACCAATAACCATTACAAAAGCGGTAGTAGCTCAGTTGGCAGAGCGGCGGCTTCCCAAGCCGCAGGTCGCGGGTTCGAACCCCGTTTACCGCTCAAAGTCTCATAAGAGAATCAGTATCAGCAATTTACAGAGGTAAATTGCTGATTTCTGTTTTAAAATCGGGACAGAAACGGGACAAAATGTTTGTTGATTAAGATTCATCTCGGTTTTGTCAAAAAATGCATCATTATTCGTCTCGGTTTTATCATAATTTGTTATTCAAGTTTCGCATATTTTTTTTTGCAATAAGTACTTTTTTAAGTAGAATCGTGGATTATTCGTGTGCGGATATGAGAGATCAATCCGTTCGCGAAGCAGCCCGATAGGGCTGAAGGGCTCGGTAGCAAATGGGATTTCCATGCGCGAGTTTCGCAGGCCGTCAGGCCTGCGGGCAAAAAAACATTAAACCATTAGAGCCTGTGTGTTGTAAAGAATATGGATTCCATTGGGATTGTCAAACGTGAAACCATCCCCCGCACACCTGACGGCGTGCGTATCCCTTCGCGACCGTCCATTCCTACCGAGCCCGGCAGACCTAACGGACTGCCAGCGCTGCCAGCTAGTCAGTGATTTGGCGGAACTAGTTGGGCTGGCCGAGGAAAACGTGATGTCAACATCAACGATAAAAAATAGAAATGTATATAGAAAGACTGGGATAAGCATAACGACAAAAGGGACAACGGTGCGCTACGGCACGTGAAAATACTGCCGCTATTTGCAATCTCCAATCTGTACGACGAAACTGAAAACACAGCTATGTATGCCGAAAAGGCACAACAGGATATAGACCAAATGTAGAAAAACGACACCCCTTATTTCACATTCCTGAAACTGGTCTTGGTGTTAAAGCCGGCTGACAGGATCTTCTCCGTGTTTGTGCGGCGGTCCTGAACGGGCTCATCCTTGGTCGCCACCAAATAGTTATAGACATTGGTCCAAACGCTTTCGGGCGAAAGAACTTTTGTGAGCCAAATCATAATAGTCGCGATGTGGATCTTCAATTTGCATACGTAACAATAATGACACTCTCTTGTCATACTATCTCACGAATAGCAATGACCTCGCAAAAATACATTTTTTTATAATGGTACTGCCTCAGCTCCTTGATTTTCTTGGCGTGGTGTATATAATCATTAAAAAGTTTACCATTCATCAAAACAATTTGACACTATTGTTTTAAAAACATGCACTATTCATGACAAAAATCTCCACTTCTCCCGCCAAAATAAAACGAGACGAAAGTCAGTCATCTGTTCCGAAACCTATGTTTGGAAAATCAAAAATCCATAACACATTAAAACACTGCATTTTACAAACAGTCGAAAAATATTTCGGACATAGTTGCGGATATCAAAAAAAAGTGTATTTTTGCAACCTCAAAATTAAGGAGTAAATAGAAGAAAAAAGATAGAGCAATGAAAAACGAGTTGATTCAATACGTAGAAGATAATTTCATTACGACCCGCGAGTTCCCGAAATTCAAAGCCGGTGACACCGTGAACGTTTCCTATAGAATTGTGGAAGGTTCAAAAGAACGTATCCAGAACTTCCAAGGCGTTGTCCTGCAAATCAAAGGCAGCAGCGTGAACAAGACCTTCACCGTGAGAAAGATCTCCGGCGGTATCGGTGTTGAGAGAGTGTTCCCCTTCACCTCCCCGATGATTGCCGACCTCAAGGTGGTGAAACGCGGTGTCGTCCGTAGAGCAAGAATTTACTATCTTCGTAATTTGACGGGTAAGAAAGCCCGTATTAAAGAGCGCAGAGGGTAATCATAATGTAAAGATTTTAATGGTTAATGAAAAAAGGATGGCTTTGGTCATCCTTTTTTTGTGCGTGTTCGTAATTTGTGTATCTTTGCACCCTGAAAAAAAAACAGCTGAGAATATGGCGTTAATCCAATCCATGGAGCAGAGCGGAGCAAAGCTCTTCAAGTACCGGGGACAGATCCCCGTGCTCATTTTCGTGCTCGCCCTGCCGCTATTATGGCTCACCAACAGCAACATCTACGTCTGGGACACGTGGGGTTCGCCCCTGATGATCGTCTGCACCATCTGCGCCGCCGTGCTCACCTTTGCCGGCCTCGCCCTGCGTGCCTACACGGTCTGCACCACCCCGAAGGGCACATCGGGCCGCAACACCGCCCGACAGGTCGCCGACCACCTCAACACCAAAGGCATCTATTCCGTGGTGCGCCACCCTCTCTACCTCGCCAACTACCTCATCTGGGCCGGTCTGCTCGTCTTCACGATGAACATCTGCGTATTCCTCGTCGTCTCCCTCGTCTATTGGATCTACTACGAGCGCATCATGATGGCCGAAGAGGCGTTCTTGCGCTCCAAATACGGTGACGAATTCGAGGAGTGGGCCACTCATGTGCCCGCATTCCTCCCGAAATGGTCACTCTACGAAGGCGGCATGCTGCAATTCTCGTGGAAAACCTTCATCCGCCGCGAATACGCCACTATCATGTCCGTGCTCGTCTCCTACACCGTCGTGGACTACCTCCTCTTCCACCTGATCTGCGTCCGCAACTGCCCCGACAACGTCTGCCTCGGCTGGACCCGCCCCATGCTCTGGATTACCCTCTCCTACACCGTCATTGCCCTCCTCATCAAACTCATCAAACACAAAACCACCTGGCTCGACGCCACCCCCGACCGAGATTGACTAATTCATAATTCATAATTCATAATGCATAATGCTGAATGAAAAATAAAGAATAAAGAACTCTTATGAGATAGTATGTATGTTAAAAGTCCAATATTATTAAAACATCTTCCTTGAGCAGCCCCGGAGGGGCAAGACGCGCGAAGCGCTAATAACCCCACATAAGCGAAGCGCAGTGTGGGGGCAACAGCGAAGCGCATCAACACGAAGTAACAAACAAATAAAACCGCAAATATGAACATTACCCACATCGAACATCTCGGCATTGCCGTGAAAAGCTTGGAAACCGCAATCCCCTATTATGAGAACATCCTGGGGATGAAATGCTACAACATCGAAGAGGTCGCTGACCAAAAGGTGAAGACAGCCTTCTTCAAAGTCGGACAAACCAAAATCGAACTCTTGGAGCCGACAAGCCCGGAGAGCACCATCGCGAAGTTCATCGAGAACCGCGGCGAAGGCATCCACCACATCGCATTCGCGGTGCCCGACACCAACGAGGCTCTCCACGAACTGGAGGAAAAAGAAGTGCGCCTCATCGACAAAGCCGCCCGTCCCGGCGCCGAACAGCTGATGATCGGCTTCGCCCACCCGAAAGCCACCGGTGGCGTCCTCACCGAATTCTGCTGCCCGAAATAAGACGTAAGACTTGAGACGTAAGACGTATGATTAATTATCGAGGACATAGAAAGTATCTACCCAAAAGTCTCAAGTCTCAAATCCAATAACATGTTAAAAGACAAAACTTTCTGGAAGATCCACCTCAAATGGGGGGGCATCTTGGGCATCTTGCTTATCGGCATTGAATTGCTGAAAATGTTTGCCCGCAAGGTTGATTATCAAGCCGCGCAAATGCTTGATCTGGCAATGATTGTCGGATTCATACTGATGCTGCACCAAGGGGTGAAAGAATTCAAGGAGGCATATCCCGAACGGCTCTCGTTTGCCAAAGCATTCCGAAGCTGCATCGTTTTGTCTCTTATAGGAGCATTAGTTCTTTTCGGTTACGATATGTTCCACTACTCCTTCATTGAAAAAGACGGCCTGCAACAGAAATATACCGTGGCTTTGGACAAATACAAACAGAATCTGGCAAAAGACACCTTGACGAATACCGAGCTCAAAGCATATACCGATGCGGCGACGGCTATCTTGGACGGGCAAAAAGAGGCATTGCTCAACAGCGCTACCATCATGAAGGACAACAGTTTGACCTCCGATTCTCTTCGTCAAGAGTTACGCAACGAGATCAACAGCGGCATTCTGATTTTCCAGCAATTTTATGTCAACAAACTGTATTCCAAACCCGCAACGGACAAAGCGCAGTACCAACTCGGCAACTTCACCCCATACGCCAAAAAAGTGCTGATGGAAACGCTTGTAAGCTACACCGAGCAAAACCAGGGAAAAAGTTCCACACCTTACGTACAGGAGATCGTCCAGCAAACCAACGACTCACTTGCAAACATTGACCCGCTCGAAAAACGCTACGAGGAGAACAAATCCCGGGTGCCACATTATGACCAGAACGGCAAATACGCTGCTGTCAGCGCCATGATGTACCTGCTCTACGGCATGTTCTTCGGCCTCTTCGTCGCCATGTTCAACTACACGTCGAAGAAACCGATTGAAGAGTTCGTCCCGTCCGAAAACGAAGAGACTGAATAACATAGACTTGAACCTTGAACTTTGAACTTCAATAACCAATAACCCATAACCAATAACCATTAGAAATGGAAATATCCGTTATAGTACCCTTGTTGAACGAAGCAGAATCGCTGCCGGAACTGATCGCGTGGATCGAGCGCGTGATGGCAGAGAACCAATTTTCCTACGAAGTCATCATGGTGGATGACGGCTCCACCGACGAGTCGTGGTCGGTGATTCAGGGATTACACGCCAGAAACAGTGCTATCAAAGGCATCCGGTTCCGCCGCAACTACGGCAAATCAGCGGCCTTAAACACCGCTTTCGAAGCTTGCCAAGGCGACGTGGTCATCACCATGGATGCCGACCTGCAGGACAGCCCCGACGAAATCCCCGAGCTCTACCGAATGGTCAAGGAGGACGGCTACGATTTGGTATCTGGCTGGAAAAAAGTACGTTACGACTCCAAACTAGCCAAGAACATCCCGTCAAAGTTCTTCAACTGGACCACCCGACGGATGTCGGGCATCATGCTCCACGACTTCAACTGCGGACTCAAGGCTTATAAGAAGGATGTGGTGAAATCGATTGAGGTCTATAGCGAGATGCACCGCTACATTCCCGTCATCGCCAAGTGGGCGGGTTTCAGCAATATCGGTGAAAAGGTGGTCATCCATCAGAAACGCAAACACGGCGTGTCCAAATTCGGTTGGAATCGCTTCATCAACGGTTACTTAGACCTGCTCACCGTCAATTTCATGTCGAAATTCGGCAAGAAACCGATGCACCTCTTCGGAAGCCTGGGAACGCTGTCGTTCCTCATCGGTATTGTCATCACCATCATTCTGATTGCGCAGAAACTCTACCGGATATCGCATCATGTGGCTGGATTCCGTCAGGTCACAGACCAACCGTTGTTCTACCTCGCACTGTTGGCCATGGTGTTCGGTTTGATGCTGTTCCTCGCTGGATTCCTCGCCGAACTTATCGCCCGCAACGGCTCCGACCGCAACAAATACCTGATTTCCGACAGAATTGAATAATATTCACCCGTAGAGACGCAATGCATTGCGTCTCTACATGTTTATGGAATCTGAGAATGAACATTTATAGAACTTTTGCCATAATATTCGCCACACTGATGGCAACAGTTTCCATTCATGCCCAGAACATTCGTGACTGCGGCACCGTGACTGACATCGACGGCAATGTGTACCAAACCGTCTTGATGGGCGACGACTGCTGGATGCGTGAAAACCTTCGTACGCTGCACTACGCCGATGGTCATGAAATCTCACCCACCCCTGCCGCACCGAACAACGACCAGCAGCAAGTTTTTCGCTATGGCCGTTTATATACTTGGTTCTCAACGCTTAACGGTGCTGAACCGACAGAAGAAACCGATGGTCGTGTGCAAGGCCCGTGTCCCGACGGATGGCACGTACCCGCCAATTTCGAGTGGATGGGAGTGGAAGATTTTGTAGGCTACAAGGACTATTACCGCTGCGGCTCCGATGTCAACAATGTGGCGAAAGCCATGGCATCTACCGAAGGTTGGCAGTTCGACTTTCTGACCAAAGGTGCGGCGTGCTGCATCATTGAAGAGGTTGCAACAAACAACAGCACAGGGTTTTCCGTGTTACCTGCAGGTAGCGTATGGAACGGCAAGGCAGAAGGATTTGGAACAAACGCCGGATTTTGGACATGCTCGGATGGCAGTCCAGACACCTCCCCTATCCACCGATTCTACTACACCAACGCCACAGTGGAAATCAACTGCACACCAAAAGAAGCATTCTATTCGGTGAGATGTATTAAAAACAGAAAGAATTAGTGCCTGTCTGCAATTGAACACGACTGGAAACCGATGAGTCGGTCGTAAAACGTTCCCTCATCCTGGAAATATATATAAATATTGTATATATTATTTGTTTGGTAATGCGAGCCTTCTATATAGGTGGCGTCAATCACATTGCTTCCATGCGGAACATACACGTACTGATAATTATAAGCCCCCTGTTTTAAAAAAAGTTCAGCTTCCCAGAAGTCAAACTCCTTGTTGTAACGAAGTTTGGCATCGTCCTGTAGCTGCCAATCCGTCAATTCCCCAAACACATATACGTCGCCGTCAGTGAACGGGAAACTACTTTTGAGCGTGAAATGGGTAAACACATAGTCTTCCGAATAATCATTTTTCAAATCCCGATTATAGTAATAGCAACGTCCATTCATGTTTCCTCTACTTTCGTAGGCGGCGTATGGACGCGCTTCATCTTGCAAAATGTAAGCGTGCGTATGACGATTTAAAAAGGAAATGCCCACAATATGGTCGGCATTGGAGCGCAGCGTAGTGATATCAAAAGTGTGAAACTCGGCACCTCCCGGGAAAGTGTTACGACCATCCGTAAAATCGAAACGCAATTCTTCAACATCACCGGAATTGTACGTTAGTCCAATTTTGGCGTTATCCCATCTGTCATTCTGCTGAATAGTGGCATGTATCGAACGCTGGGGATTCCTGACACGATAGGCACCGGGATAAACAATAAAGTCAACATCCTGATGAGTGTACATCTTGTTGACATCTACTGCGTAATGCACGTCGCAGGATATCTTGGCGGGCACAGGTTCCATCACCATAAAACGGTGGGTCAAAATGGGGTTTTCCGGAGTGTCGTCATAAACATACAAAACATAGTTCCCTGATTTTGTGAACGATATATTTTCATTAGGAAACGTCGCTTGGTAATGGATATACGGTTCGATGGTGTTGAAAGAATGGTCATACGTTGTGATATCCTCTTCCATAAACCCTTCAATATATTCAATAGGATTCAGTTGCGACCACTTCCAATCATGCGTGCAATGGATGAACGTATATTTCAAATGACGCGTTTCCAACTCCAAGTCATCAAATGAAAGATGGAACAAGTCAACCCCTAATGTACCGACCGCGTTGGAGAGCTGGTCGTTTCCCGCCACGAGCTGAACGCTACCGATCCCATTCACATACACTTTGTTATCCAATTGAATATCATATATTTCCACTTGACAATATGCCAAGCTGCAACTAAACACTAACAGGAAAAAGAGACATTTTTTTCTCATCACAATAAAAGAATTTGATTAAAGTGCAAATATACATAAATTACGAATATACACAGACAGATAAAATTGACGCTGTAGAGACGTTTCATGAAACATCTCTACAATTTCAAAGGAAAGATACTTTTTTTAGGATTCAAAATAACAAGATTTTTTTTCTGAATGTTTGGCATATTAAAAAAAAATGTATCTTTGCCGCTCAAATAAAAGGCATTATCAATTTTTCAAACATTAAAGAAACACGCTATCGAGAGAACTTCTACTTTTTGATTTTAATAACCCATAAAGAAAGGAGCATATCATGAATTGGAATGCCTTATCCGATAACGAACTGATAGCACGTTATCAATCAGGTGATGAAATTGCACTGAAGACTATTATACTCCGCTATGAACGGCGGCTGTTCTCTTATATTATGGTTTCCGTCAAGAACAAAGAGTTAGCGGAGGACATTTTCCAAGACACCTTTATCAAGGTTATCAACACCATTCGTTCTGGCAACTATCAGGAAGAAGGAAAATTTTTCCAATGGATCATGCGGATTGCAAACAACCTGAAGATTGACTATTTTCGGAAAATGCAACGCATGCCGGTTATTGACGGCGGTGAAGAGTTTGACATTTTCACCATCATCGGTTCAAAAGATGAATCCGTCGAGGACAAGATGATCCGCGAACAGACATACGAGGACATCAACCACTATGTAGAATTCCTTCCCGAGGAACAAAAAGAGGTTTTGAAGATGCGGATTTACATGGACTACAGTTTCAAAGAGATTGCAGAACTAACCAAAGTCAGCATCAACACCGCACTTGGCCGTATGAGATACGCCCTCATCAACCTCAGGAAAATCATGGCAAAAAACCATGTGGTTTTAGAGTAGCCTCCAATTCGGTTTTTGCATCGCAAAGCCAAAAATCTGCGAAATTCATACCCAGATATTAACTAATCAATTATGATTAGTTAATAAAATTTTTGCAACAACCTGTCAATCAGCGCAAAAAAAATTTTTAAAAACTCTTGACAAACGCTTGTCAATGTTGTATCTTTGTCATGTTCAAAAAAGGGTTGGCACCCCCCATTGAATTTGACCGTGAAATTATTCACCTTGATCACTAAAACAAAAGACAGCCGCAAGAGAAACAAAACCATTAATCAACCGACAAAGAAGATTAACGAAGATAGGAAACTATCGCCTCCGCGAAAGGGAAGCAACAAACAAAACAAACAAAAA
>JAFXTE010000091.1 GCA_017525245.1 Bacteroidales bacterium
CCGTAAGACTTCACGATGAATTTCTTCATCTGCTCCACAGCGAGGTCGTAAGGAATGACGCCGGAAATCTTGAAGAATGCAGATTGCAGGATGGTGTTGGTACGGTTGCCCAAACCGATCTCAGCGGCGATCTTCGTAGCGTCGATGATGTACATGTTGATATTGTTGAGAGCCAAGTATTTCTTCACGAAATCAGGAAGATGTTTCTTGGTTTCAGCCACGCTCCACGGAGAGTTGTAGAGGAACGTACCGTTCTTCTTCAGACCGCGCAGACAGTCATATTTCTTCAGGTAAGAAGGAACATGGACGGCCACGAAATCGGGCGTACCCACGAGGTAAGGAGCCAGGATGGGTTGGTCGCCGAAACGGAGGTGAGAGCAGGTATAACCGCCTGACTTCTTGGAGTCATAGTCGAAGTATGCCTGGCTGTATTTGTTGGTGTTGTCACCGATGATCTTGATGGAGTTCTTGTTGGCACCCACGGTACCGTCAGCACCGAGGCCGTAGAACTTGGCTTCGAACGTGCCCTTCGGCAGGATGGAGATTTCCTTGCCGACCTTGAGGGAACGGTGCGTGACATCGTCGTTGATACCCACCGTGAACTGGTTCATCGGCTTGTTGGAGGCGAGGTTCTTGTAGATAGCGAGAACCTGAGCCGGGGTGGTGTCCTTGGAGGAGAGACCGAAACGGCCGCCGATGATCATCGGGTGGAGTTCGGCATCCTTGAAGGCTTCCACAACGTCGAGGTACAACGGATCGCCGTTGGCACCGGGTTCTTTCGTTCTGTCGAGGACGCAGATACGTTTCACGCTCTTCGGCATCACAGCCATGAGGTACTTCACGCTGAAAGGACGATAGAGGTGCACGCTGATGAGACCGAGTTTCTTGCCAGCTTTGTTCTCCTTGTCGATGACGGTCTTGACGACATCGGTGATGGAGCCAATAGCGATGATGACGTCGGTGGCATCTTCTGCGCCGTAGAAGGTGAAGGGAGCGTACTCACGACCCGTGATCTTGCTCATCTTCTTCATGTACTTGGCGACGATGTCGGGAAGAGCGTCGTAGTATTTGTTCTGCAACTCTCTGGTCTGGAAGTAGATATCGGGGTTCTGGGCGGTACCGCGAGTCACGGGGTGTTCCGGATTCAGGGCGCGCTCACGATATTCCTTGAGGGCTTTCCAGTTGAGGAGTTTTTCAATCTTGCTTTGGTCAGCAGCTTCCACTTTCTGGATTTCGTGGGAGGTGCGGAAACCGTCGAAGAAGTGCAAGAACGGGACACGACCTTCGATAGCGGCCAAGTGAGCCACAGGAGCGAGGTCCATGATCTCTTGCACGGAGCCGGTGGCCAGCATTGCGAAACCGGTCTGGCGGGCGCTCATCACGTCGGCGTGGTCACCGAAGATGGACAAAGCCTGAGCGGCGAGGGCACGCGCGGAGACGTGGAAGACGCCGGGAAGGAGCTCACCAGCGATCTTGTACATGTTGGGGATCATCAGCAAGAGACCTTGTGATGCGGTGTAGGTGGTGGTCAGAGCACCAGCCTGGAGGGAACCGTGGACGGCGCCGGCGGCACCAGCCTCAGACTGCATCTCCACGACCTTCACGGTCTCACCGAAAATGTTTTTTCTGCCGCCAGCAGCCCACTCGTCGATGTACTCAGCCATCGGGGAAGAGGGCGTGATAGGATAGATAGCGGCGACTTCGCTGAACATGTAGGCAACATGAGCCGCAGCCTGGTTACCGTCACAAGTCATAAATTTTTTTTCTGCCATAACTTGATTGTAAATTCTTAATTGGTTGATTATTAACAGTTTTTGATTTCGAATAAAAACCGCGCAAAGGTACAAAAATATTCGGATATAAACAGACGATTGTTGTTTTTTTGTCTTTATTATTTGGGCGAGCCGGCGCGGCTATGAAGGCATCTGCGTCCCGCAGATGTAGAGACGCGCCATGGCGCGTCTCTACGACCCGTTTCGTTACTGTCCGCCGCCGCGCCGTCGGGCTTTCCGCTGCAATGTCCGGCAGACACTGGCCACGGCACTTAGATAATTCCCCCCTTTAGGGGGGCCAAGGGGGGTAAGAGACCCACAAACCGCCGGCCATTTCCACTTCAATCCCTCTCGCGATCCCCGCAGGCACGGACGTGTGCAACACGTCCCTACATCCGCCGCCGGATCACAATCCCGTAACCGCGTGTCGCCCCTGCCGGGGCTTGGGTAAACGCGGGAAACGTCTCATCTACCGAGCTTTGCCCCCTATCGGGGTCTGTGGCAAGCCGGGATCGTTGCCTCCTACAGAGCTTTGACCCCTGCCGGGGTCTTTGGTAATCGAGATGCACACCGTCCTACCGAGCTGTTGTCCCTTCGGGACATGACAGAGGCGAGAATGAGCACGTTTCACCCCCGTGTGCTGAAAGCACGAAATCTTAATAACCCCACATCAGCGTAACGAAGTGGAGCGCAGTGTGGGGTTGGACGTGCGCACACGGGGTCAGCGTGTTGAAGACACGCAACTAGTGTCCTTTGCTTTATGGGACTCCGTAACCGTCCTGCTGGTGCAGGCGGACTTTGGTTCGCGCTTTCCGCTTACTTGTTCCTGGTGTTGCACGGAATCCTGACGCTTTTACCGGTGAGAGAGTGAGTTGCGTGTCTCCGACACGCTGTCCTCGCGCATTGTCCGCACACCCCACACTGCGGCCTAACGGCCTAATGTGGGGTTATTGAAATATCGTGCCTTTGGCACGCATTGTGCGATTCATCACAAACATCATCACACCGTCTCACATAACGAGACGTTTGGATTGCCCAATCTTCACGCCGACAGGAAAACGATCATCGCATCGGCAAGTTTCTCTGGCTTCATCCTATACCGGTTTTAAATGTTTCTTCTAACCTGTTCCACTCTATAAGTATGGAAATTTCAAAAATGTTACATCACACACAAAAATTTTTTTCAGTTGAAAAAAAAAGAAAACCATCAGCCATCGTACAAGCATACACATGAAATACCTTCGGGAAGGGAAACACTATGCCTACAATGAGAAGAGCGGAAGAATGCGGGCGGAACCCTACACCGCCCTCTTCGGAGTCAAACGCCCATAAGCGATCAAGGATGCTTGTAAATAGGAAGCGATCTGCGTGTGTAATTCATATTGCAAACAAATGCTTTCTCCAGCAAATAGCTTTTATACACATCTCCAAACAGACCTGTCAAACTGGTCCTTTCACCAGGTACCCATGCCATCAATTCGTCAATGGACTCTGAATTATGAGTCAACAAATATATTTCTCCACAAGAATAACACTTACTTTTCCTTGGATTCAGCTTCACACCGTTCAAAAAAACAGTTTCCGGCAATGCCGAAAATATCGGCTCTTGCCCAGAAATCTCAAGCACCAAGTACATTGTCGGCACTATGCTGGACATGTAGTACAATGGTGTTTCTTTCACAAAAAGCCTGGCAGGAAAGACGGCGGCTGCCCGCAAAGCTATACTTTCTCCAGAAGCCAACGAATTAATATCTGGCATAACATTGAAATCGTGCGAGGTTGGATTATACAAATACATTTTTTTCCATCCGGAACCCATTTCATAAAAGTACATGGCCAACCTGACATTGTCAGCACCGCCATAGACCTCATCGCCAAAATAGAGAACGGCAGCACTCGTATTGGTCAATTCGGCTGTTATATTGACAGATACGTCTGACATGACCGTACCCGGATACTCACACAAAATTCCCGGATCGGTTCTATGATTAGTCCAGCTGTTAAGATTGTTAACGCAGAGTGTGTTAAAATCCAATGACACCTGCGCTTCGCTCTTTACAGAAAAGAAGCAGCAAAGCAGCAATAACAAAGAGAGTAAGCGGATTTTTTTCATATTCAAAATTTTATATGGTTCGTAATTATAAAGAGTACCACAGCAGCGGCAAATATCCAAACAATAACACAGTGGTCACTGACCTACTTCTCAAAATACTCAAACGCATCAATAATATCCAGATATACCCCGTCGAAGCCGACGGCGAGGATGCGGTTGAGGTAGCTGTCGCCGGAACCGCAGATGATCTCCTGCCACTCGGGATCCCAGTAACGGACCTTGTAGTTGCCCCGCCACTCAGGGTTCTCACGGGCCAGCCACGCCGGTTTGTGACGCTTCCACTCCGACTGCCAGTAGTAACGGTAATCCTCCGCCTCGCCAATGGACATATAGCAGACAACTAACCGCTTGCCACCGTTTGCCTTATGCTTCAGCCGTTCCACCTCAGCCGCCGTGAATGCCATGTCATCTTCGAAAAACAGATCCAGGATGAGGAGATCATAGTTGGTGGCGGAAACGGCATCCAGAAATGCTGCCTTACTGGAAAAGTGTTCGCAATTAAGAAGATACAGGAAGTTCTGGGCATCGCTCAGACGGACAATGTCCTGCGCGTTCTCGTGCGTGGGTGCACCCGCAGGAATAACGTCTAACTCGCGGCTCGGGGCAGCGAAGGAGACAAAGCCCTCCGCGTCGCAACGGCTTCTGGCGCCGGCCACATACTCCGAACGGGAGCAGTAGTCGGTCACGAGGATGCAATTCCCCGTCTGCTTCGAGCGGCGGAGATACGACAACAAATAGTCCGTTTCGGCTGCGGATGTGGGTTTGTCATCGCGCTCGTACCCGTAGAAGAGGTCCTCTTGTCCGTGACCGTCGATGGCGGCCAGATAGGTGGCAGCGAGTTCCGCATTGGCATCCTCGCCCACGGTCACCAACTCGATGCCGTTCTGCGGAATCACGATGAAGTCAGGGGTTTGCGCCCGTGCTGTTTCGCTGATACGCACCACAAAATCGCGCATCGCCTGCCGGTAGTCGTCGCAGGGAACCACCTCTGTCCGATTGCAGGCGGTGGTGAGCAGGACTGCCCAAAGGAGCAGTCCGCACATCTTAACATATTGGTTATTTGTAAACATGCTGCAAAAATACATTTTTTAATGGTTATTGGTTATTGAAACTTGGCCAACTGCCAAAGTCTGTTCAAAAGCATAATATAGGTATAACATTCCACATTATTTCGTACTTTTGCCGCTACGCCTGAAAAGCGAAAATGTGTTATAACCTGTTGTGAATTAGAAAAATAAAAATAGTACCATTATGAAAAGAAACCGAATTTTCCTTATTTTCATCGCATTTTTTGCGGGAATTGTATTTCATGCCAACGCGCAAGCCCCTTATAAAAACGGCATTGGCGTATCTGTCGGCAATATGCAGGCTTTGACCTTTAAAACCTTCGGTGGCAATCATTTTGCTTTCCAAGTGGACTTGGGCACCAAATACATCACCACAAACGGCAGATTCAAGAACACTGACCTCAAGGGGGTGAATTTTTGGACTCTTGAATTGAATCCGAATATTATGTTTGAAGGCCGCCTTGGAGGTAACTTTTACGGTTTGGTAGGTCTTGGTGCCAGCATCGGTTACAGCTGGACATCCATGAGCTACGATGTCGGTTGGTTTTGGGTTCACACTCGTAGCGACTTTGGGAAGTGCGGTGCCAACGGCATTTTCGGGATGGAATATAAGTTCAAAGCACCGCTGGCCATGCAGCTCGACTTCCGCCCAGGCTACGGCTGCCTGTTTGCCGAACATTACGATGCCCACTATTTCGACTGGAGTGTGAATCTCGGGGTGCGGTACACCTTTTAACACAAAAAAAGTGTCATTCAGCGACGACTCAACCTCTCATTCTCACCCGCCGCAAATCCAACATGTTCACAGGATTTGTGCCTAATCCTTGCACGTTTTTCTGCACGAAACGCGCCACCTTGTCGTAGTACAGGACGACAAACGGGGCATCCGTCACTAAAATCGAGTCCATCTGCGTATAATATTCGTTGCGGATCGAATCATCCGTGCAACGCTGGGATTTCTCGTACAACTTGTCGAATGCAGGGTTCACGTAGTGAGTGTAGTTAGAGCCCACCGGCTGCAGGTTTTTGGAATAGAAGAGCGACATCTGGTTTTCGGCGTCGGGGTAGTCGCAAATCCACGAACCACGGAAAAACGGCAGCTGGTAAGCCCGCATCATCTGGCGTTGCTGCGCCGGCTGAGCGATATCCAACTTCAACGTGATGCCCAACTGCTCCAATTCGTGCTGGATATATTGGCACAGATCCGCATATTGCGCCGACACGGTGAGCGTAATCTCCGGCAACCCCTTGCCATTGGGATAGCCTGCCTCCGCCAATAGCTTCAACGCTTTCTGCGGATTGTAATCGTAACCGCCCGTGCGCTCGGGCCCGTACGACGGCATCCCTCGCGGCACAAACCCGCCAACTCCGGCATACCCCATATTGTTACGCAGGTACTTCATCATTTTTTCCCTATCAAAACCATAGTTGATAGCCTGACGAACCCGCTTGTCCAACAAAGGATTAGGCTTCCCAGTAGGTTTCAAGTTAAATCCCAAATACTCTGTATTCAGATACGGTCCTGTAATCAGAGTGATTTTGTCCGCGTATTCCGGATTCAACCGACCGTCTTTCGTCAACAAAGCATCCTTGTAACTCGGATCCACACCGGACATAAAATCGAGGGTTCCTTTCATAAACTCCATGAACACAGACTGTTTATCGACAATGAAAGAGACCGCGACCGCATCAATATAAGGCAAGCGGTTACCTGCGGAATCCTTCTCAAAGTAATTGGGATTCTTTCGCATCACGAGCTTCACTCCCTCCTCCCACAGCTGCATTTGGAACGGTCCCGTGCCGACGGGGTATTTGCGGTAGTCCTTGCCGTAGCGTTCCACCACTTCGTGCGGCACCACGGAACAATATTTCATCGTCAGAATCCCCAAAAACGGCGGGAACGGCTCGGAGAGTTCGATCTGGAACACCGTATCATTCAACGCTTTGAATGCGGGTTTACCGTCCTTGTCGCGTTTCACCTTTTGGAAAATCCACGCCCCCGGCGAGGCCACTTCGGGATCAAGAATGCGCCCGAGACTATAGACGAAATCGGATGCGGTGACATATCGCGGCTTGTTAAACGGGAAGAATTCTGTCTGATGAAACTGCACGTCATTGCGCAGGATGAACGTGTAGGTTTTCCCGTCTTCGGAAATCGTCCAACTTTTCGCGATAGCGGGCACCACCTGCAGGTTCTCGTCCATATCCACCAAGCCGTTATACAGCTGGTTACAAGGCCATATTGTGGATTGCCCGGAAGCGTATGCAGGGTCCAGCGACAAGATGCCGGAAGACTCGTTATAATGGAAAATCTGCTTGTCGGGATGGTCGAATCTGGTCTTGCAGGAGACTAGCAAAACCATGAAAACCAATGTGATAGCAATTGCTAATGATAACTTTTTCATGTCAGGACAACGCTTGGTTGATTTTCTTGGAGGACTCCAACAGTGAATTATACTCTTCGGGGGTAATGTCAATGTAGAAGTAGTAAATCGGATTGACAGGCTGGCCGTTTTTGATGACCTCATAGTGCAGATGCGTGCCTGAGGACATACCGGAAGAACCCACATAGCCAATCAGCTGGCCGCGTTTCACCTTCTGTCCGGGTCTCACGGCGGCCTTCGACATGTGGGCATAGAGCGTCTGGTAGGAGTAACCATGGTTCAGCAGCACGCAGATACCGTAGCCGGAGCCTGGATTTTCGCGGGAGACCGTACCGTCAGCGGTGGCGTAGATGGGTGTGCCTTTCGGGGCGGCGATGTCAATGCCAGTGTGATTGCGTAACGTCTTGAGAATCGGATGGTAACGGCGCCCGAAGCCGGACGTGATTGTGTACATGTTCTTTAATGGCCGTATGGCAGGGATGGCGGCCAACATCTTTGCCTTGGAGGTGGCGATTTTCTCCAACGTGTCCAATGAGCGGGTCTGCACCGCCAACCTGACAGTCAACTGGTCGGCTTTCTTGTTGGCAGCCTTCAACATGGAATTAGCCTCGGAACGCGACAGGCTATCGAAATGCGCATCCTCCGCCAACAACGGGTAACGTTCGCTCGCAGGCACCGGATCTGTCTCAAAAACATTACGATACACATTGTCATCCCGATCTTCAATATCCGCCAAAACATCCGACATGACATCAATGCGCGCATTCAAGCGGTTGACTTCCTCTTTCAGCTCATTGTTCTCCTTCTCCAGAAGTTTCACCTTGGGAGAGTCTATGAAATAGAAACCTATCCAAACAAAGACCAAGGCAAAGGCCACGCCGCTGGCGAAAACCCATGCAAGCCGTTTGAAAAGGTGCTTGAAGCTGAGCTTCACCTTCTCATACGTCAGCGTTTTTGGATTGAAATGATAGAACGAATTGGGCATTTTTAATTACAACCGATGCAAATCTGGTCTCCCATTTTGTAATTGTTGATATTTCCGCTGTTCCGCTTGATTAATATCTTCAACTGAATCCCATACCGCTGGGCAATGTAGCGATAGGTGTCGCCCTCCTGCAGCGTATGGTAAGGCACGGATGACTTTGTGCTTTTCATCTCCAAGTAAATCACCTCATCCTCAACAGGTTCAGAGCCATCATAGACATCGTTGTAGAGGCGGAGGTTTTTCTCTGTCATCTGCAAAGCGGTGGCCAATTTTTGGTAGGTGTCACCGGGGCGGGCCAAAATGAATTTCGTTTTGTTGTTCTCATAAACCGGACGACTGGTATAAGGATAATAGGCTGCTTTGAAAGGAATTGTATATGGATCCAACACAAAAACATTAATGCCGTCCACTTTCTCCGGCTGCTTGGTTTGCAATTGCGTTTCAACCTGTTGAATGATCTGGGATTCTGCCTGTTTCTGAGTTTGTGGTTTCTCTTTTTTCTCCACTAGAACCTGAATGCCATTCACTTCCATAGTGTCTGTCTTCACCAAAGGTTTCTGCGGTTCCGCCTTGGGGGTTTCAACTGGCTTTTTAGGGGTGGGCTCTGTTTTGGGTTGTACAGGCTGCGCTACCTCCACGGGTTTTTCTACAGGTTTTTCTACAGGTTTTGTTGTCGGGGGCGTAGGCTGTGCAGCAGGAATCGGAGTTTCCGTTTGCGCCACAACACCCGTCCGTTCCGGATGCGGCTTCTCCACGGCACGCAACGCCACTGTGTCGCCCAATTTCTGCGCCACTTTGCGGTCATAGTGCATCAGATAGTATTTCTCGATGATGGACACTAACGTGTCGGCATATTTCGGGTTGCCGGAGAAGCCCGCTTCAAGAAGACCGTTGGCCCAAGACTTGTAATCGGTTATCGGGAAATAGAACAATTTCACATAGCGGCTTCGGGTGGAGAGAAACAGCGAGTGATCGCGGTAAGACTCCGCATCGGTGGCATACTTGCGGTAACAGTTCTCCTGCTTCTTGTCGGAAGGACGGTAATAGGTCTCCCCTGTCCACTCTTGGGTATGACACATGATGGCGAAATGGTTGTGGCACTCGCGGACCAAATCATTGGTACCTGCCTGCGAAGCGTAGATGGCCTGCGCCAACGTGATACTGGCCGGCACCCCGTACAACTCCATCTCCTGCATAGCCAAGTTCTTGTAGTCATCAATATAATCGTAAATATGATCCTCCATCGTGTATTGCGCGAAACCGACGGATATCAGGCATAAGCCTGCCAACAAACAATATATTTTTTTCATCGTCTTGTAATTTATCGTTTCAATAATATCTGGTCTCCTGGATAAATAACGGAATTTTCATCCAACATATTGTATTTGAAAATGTAGCGGAGTTGGACACCGTAGCGTTGTGAGATGTAACGAAGCGTTTCCCCGGGTTGCACGGTGTGGACACGCATGGCGTTCCCGCGCGCTTTGGCCTCCACATACACAATCTCGTTCTCCACAGGTTCGTCATTCGGCCCGACATCGTTGAACTTGCGCAAATTGTCCGACATCACCAAAATGTCTTGGGCAATCTTCTCGTAAGTGTCGCCTTTTTCCGCGATTACAAAATAGGTGTTGTTGTTCTTGAACACCTTTCGGTAGGTGAACGGGCTTTCGTCCGCCGGAAACTCACTCCCGATAGCAGTGAACACCTTCTTGCTGTGTTTTGCCGGTTCTGCCGGTTTTACCGCAGGTTTCGGGTTTTGCGCAATAGGCTTAGGCTCGCTGGCTGTTACAGGAAGTATGCCATTCGCTTGCTGATAGTAAATCGTGTCCAACCGGGCGATGTTGAACCGCTCGATTAGGCTGATGAGCCGGTCGGCGTACTGCGGGTTGGTGGCATAACCGTCCTGCTTCAAAGTCCTTGCCCATGACCTGTAGTCCATAATGTCTAACTGAAACAGATTGGCATAGCGTTTCCGGTTGGTCAGGAACAGGGAATGGTCGGTATATGACTCCGCCACCGACGGATATTTGCGGAAACATTCCTGCAACTCGTCGTCATCGATCAGAATGGTGTCGCCGGCCCACTCGTGACATTTGATACCGAAATGGTTGTTGCCCATAACAGCGAGACGGCTTTTGCCGCAGGCGCTCTCGAAGATGCCCTGCGCCACCGTGATGCTCGCCGGAATCTTGTATTCGTGCATCTTCTGGATGGCCACCTCCGAATATTGCTCGATGTAATCACGGATGTCCTGCTCGTTATACTGCGCAAATGTCGCAAAACCAAACATCAAACATTCCAACAAACATATTGTTCTTTTCATACAATTCATACGATATCTTTTTTCTCTACCAAGCTCTTGCCCCTGCCGGGGCTGTTTAAGGAAATAGTCTCTTTTAATTTTAAGCTCTTGCCCTTACGGGGCTGCTCAAGGAAAACTGCTAACTACTAATTGCTAATTGCTAACTGCTAACTATCCAATACCTCAAGAACCAACTTCGTATAGAACTCCCGAACGTCCAGCCCCAGGCTCTTCACCTGTGCCGGAATGATGCTCATGGCTGTCTGGCCGGGAATGGTGTTAACCTCGAGGAAATAGGGCGTTTTCGCTTCTTCATCAAGGATGAAATCCACGCGGACAATTCCTTTGCAGTCGAGCTGACGGAAGACCAACTCAGCATATCGCCTGACAAGTTGTTGCATATCGGGGGCGATATCGGCGGGAGTGATCAGACTGTGTCCCACATCCGTATATTTGGCATTATAATCGTAAAATTCATTGTGAGCCACTATTTCCGTGATAGCCAACATCTTGACATCACCATAGACCGCCGTGACCCCGCAGGCCAACTCACGACCGTGAATCATTTTCTCCACTATAAGCTGGTTGTCATACTTAAGTGCCTCTTCAAAAGCCGGCATCAATTCCTCACGATTATGCACCTTCGTCACGCCCACGCTGGAACCTGAATTGCAGGATTTCACGAAGCAGGGGTAACCACAGACCTCCTCAATGCGTTCGACATCAATGGGGTCACCGGCATAGAAATGCAGGGAAGGGGCGATGGGAACACCCAACTGCTTAACCGCCAAGTTGCAGTAGAACTTGTTGAATGTGAGAGCCGAAGAGAAACAACCGCATCCGATGTAGGGTATCTTCAACATGTCAAAGTACCCTTGCAGTCTCCCATTCTCGCCCGGCGTGCCGTGAATGGCGATGAAGACGGCATCGAACACAATTTTCCGACCGTCAATGGTCAGCGAAAAATCGTTCTTGTCAATCTGGAACTGCCGTCCGTCCGCAGTCTGGTGATGCCAGTCGCTGCCTTTGAAATGAACCAAATAGGGCTCAAACAACGTCTTGTCCAACTGTTGGAAAATGTTGTCGCCCGATTTCAAAGAGACTTCATATTCACCGGAGTCTCCGCCTGCTACTACTGCAATTTTACACATATTTTACCATATTTTATACAAATTGCAAATGTAGCGTTATTATGGTGCGCTTTTGACGGAAAGAAAATTGTTTTTTTAACAACAGATTGTGTGTTATTCCGACATTTTTTGCATGGTGCAGAAGCGGTAATAAGCCCCTTTTTTGGCCATCAGTTCATCGTGGGAACCGAACTCCTCCACCTGCCCGTCGTTAAGGAACAAGATATGGTCAGCGAAACGTATGGTGGAAAGTCTGTGGGCGATAATAATGCCCGTATGTTGTTCAATATAAGGAAGTAAGGCTTCTTGAAAGAGAAGTTCGGATTCGTTGTCGAGCGCGGAAGTGGCCTCGTCGAGGATGAAAATCTGCGGGTTTTTGAGGATGGCGCGGGCGATGCTGAGCCGTTGCCGCTGGCCACCGGAAAGCCGCATCCCCCGGTTGCCAATCCGCGTCTGGTACCCGCCCTCCAGCTCCATGATGAAGTCGTGTGCCTGCGCGATTTTCGCGGCTGTAACCACCTCTTCTTCAGTGGCATTCTTCGCCCCGAAGGTCAAATTCTCATATACCGTATCATCGAAAAGGAAAACGTCCTGGCTGACGATTCCGAACAGTCCTCGCAAATCGGTCAGCACATACTCTTTGATCGGCACACCATCAATCAGAATATCGCCGAAACGGATATCGTAGAACCTTGAAAGCAGATCCACCAGGGTTGACTTCCCGCTGCCGGACGGTCCCACAATCGCCATGGTCTCGCCTTTCTTCAACGTAAAACTGACATTCCGTAGCACCTCGCAATCCTCCTCTTTTTCAATCTCAGGGTTATAGGAAAAACTGACATTCTTGAACTCAATAGTTTCTTGAAAATCAGTAATATGCTTTGCATTGGGAACATCCTTGATCTCCACCTCGGCATCTATCACTTCATAGATGCGGGCGGCCGCGCCCATCCCCTTGCGTATCTGGTAATAGGTGGTGGCCAACGACTTGGCCGGTGGAATCATGCGTGCGAAGACCACGAAATAGAGCATGAAGGCGGATCCCCGGGATGCGAAACTGTCGGGGAACACCACTAACCCGATCATGGAGATGGCTAATACCGCGAAAATACAAAGAAACTCAATCAGCGGTGATCCTAACTCTTTGATCCTGAATATTTTCTTGTTGAAGCGATAGAATCGGAAATTCTTCTTCCGAAACTGCCCCGACATATAATCCTGCGCATTATAGCCCTTGATGATGCGCAATCCATCCACCGCCTCCTCGAAATAGGCTGTTATCTGCCCGATCAACTCCTGCGACCGCAGCGAGTAGTTGCGGATGTTCTTCCCGATAACGGAGAGGATGAGTGCCATGAGCGGCAGAACCAGGAGAGTTACCACGCTGAGTTTCACACTGATAGCGAACAGCGTAATCAGATAGGCAATGATCAGGAACGGGTCGCGGCAAAGGGTCAGCAAGGAGGAGATTACCGTCCACTCCACTTCCAGGACATCGGCTCCCATGCGGCTGACGATGTCGCCGGAACGCTGCTTCGCGTAGTATGACATCGGCAGGCGGATCAGCTTGCGATAAAATTCATCGCGGATGTTGGAGAGGATGCCGGAGCGAATGTGCGAGAGCCAGAACATGCCCGCATAACGGCAAAGGTTTGACAGGAACGAGAGCAGAATCATGGTGCCGGCGATGAACAGCAGTGCGGAGGCTTGCCCGTGGCGTTCAATCACTGTATTCATTAGGTAATAGAACGTGTCTATGAGATACTGCGGGGAAAAGGAGAATTCGGGGTGCGTGGTCACCGCCTCCACTTGGCGGAACAGCACCTGAAGGAACGGCACGAGAAGGGTGAGGGTGAAGATGGAGAAAAATGCATACAATAGCTGCACGAACAGAATGAGCACAATCTGTAACTTGTAGTTTTTCAGATACTTAAAGATTCTTCCGAGATAATCCATACCTTTCCAAATCGGCGGCAAAGGTACGATATTTTTTTCGGTTTGCGATTTACGATTTGCGGTTTGCGGTTGGGGGGGATCTGTTATTTCCTCACTATTTTCTGGTGGTATTCGTTCCCGTCCGTGTCCGTCACCCGTAACACATACACGCCCGCGGGGATGTCGCGCATGTTCACCGTCGCGGACGCGCCTGTTGCGGACGCGCCTGTTGCGGACGCGCCTGTTGCGGACGCGCCTGTTGCGGACGCGCCTGTTGCGGACGCGATGAATCGCGTCCCTACGACACGCCCTTGCAAATCGTACAACGCCATATTCGCGATGCCCGCGCCGCCAGACAATTCGATGAACAGGATGTCGTCGGTGGGGTTGGGATAGACGGACAATGTCGCATCATTGTCGGTGTCCATGGCGGTGCGTTTCGCACGGGTTCCCGTGGTGTCATCGCCCTGTTGGGGCGCACCTGCGTGTGCGCCCGCGTCATCCCATTCGTCCTCGTAACATATCCCGTGGAAGAAACACAGCACCCCCTTCGCCATCACCGAGGCGCGGCCGGTGTTCCGCTCC
>JAFXTE010000092.1 GCA_017525245.1 Bacteroidales bacterium
GCACTTCCTGTTCCTGAATGTTTTCGTTGATTTCTTCCATGATTATAATTTGTTAATTAATGATAACGATTAAAATGCCTTTCTATTTTACGTATTATGATTTCATTTTCAATTCTTCACAAACCGTCCCGTTTCCACGCCGCTGTCGGTGACGGCACGCAGCAGGTAGATGCCATTGGGCAGGGATGAAACATCCATGATTCGTAGGGGCGAATAATCATTCGCCCCGCCGTCCACCGTCATCATCACCCGCCCGGCGAGGTCGTACACCGTGAGGGTGCGGATGGGGCTGGCCGATTCCACCGTCAGAGTGTGGGTGGTGGGGTTGGGATGGAGGCGCAGACCGTCATCCGTGGCGGCGATGGGGCATGCCCCATCGCCTCGCAGGGCGCGTTCCCCGATGCCGTCCCAATCCCACAGCGGTTCGTCCTCGTAGCAGATATGGTGGAAGAAACAGAGGATCTCCTTCGCCATGCGTGCGGCACGGCCGTTGTCGTATTCCGCCACCTGCTGCATGGCGGCGATATCGGAGTCGGTCATGGTGTACCAATTACCGGCCACCGTTTCCCGCAACTGTTGCAGCGCCATGTAGTTGGCATATTCGTTGCGGGCAGCCTCATTGGTAATGAACTGTTGTGGCAGGGAGGACAGTAGCGCAGCGGCGGCGGCAAGGTCGCCCTCCATGCTGTACACCTCCGCCAGCTGGTAGGCCGCGACGGGGATGGTGGAATCGGCCATTTGTGGGGACGCAAAATTTTGCGTCTCCATGATGGTGGCGTACCACCGTTTCAGCAATGCCATGTCCGGCACGCTGTCGTTCAGGATGTTGCGGATTTCAGTGCGAGCCAGGTCGCCCATTGCGGCCGACAGGTCCGACAGGCGGGCGATGAGGTCGGCGTCATCCGTCTCATCCTGCTGGTCGGGGGCATCCGTTTGTAGAGACGCGCCATGGCACGTCTCCACACCGCGCAACGTCTCTACGATGGCCACATATTCCTCCGCCATCGACAGATACTGTTCCAACGCCGTGAGGCCGTCACCCTGAAATCGCTGGATACCGCACAGGCTGGAGGCGCAGCTGTTGGCGTTTGTGGCCTGGCGGAGAGTGTAGTTGGAGCTGCCCACCGGAGTGTGGCTGCCGCTGTTGTGATAGTAATAGCTGACATTGGTGTGGTCGGATGGTATGGTGATGCTCCTGCCAATACCGATGTTGTTGTAGAAGGAGTTGTCCGCACCGACGGAATGGCTGCCCTGTGCTGTGCGTATCTTAGCTGCCGTCCTGACATAGATGCTGTATTTGCAGCTGTCGTAGCTGTTGCAAACGTACTGCAAGCCCCTTAGCTTTATTCCAGTTACCGCATTGCAGTTCCATGCGTAGCAGCCGTACGTGAGTTTGGCAAAATCATTCAGCCGTATCACATTCTCAGCCGTCCCCGAGTTGTCGGTGCACACCCCGACGGAGTTGAGGGCGGAATAGTGGGTGCGGTGGAAACTGTTGCTTTCCACTGTATAGCCCGTGCTGTTTTTCAGATATACTCCTGTGCTTGCGCTTGACATATAATCCAAATCGAAGTCGCAGAAGGAGACCTGCGCGTTGTCGGCGGCAGCGAGGAAGATGCCGACATGGTTGTCGGAGAAGTCGCAGTTGTCGAGGGTGACGGCAAAGCTGCCGTTGGTGCCGGCGACATGCACGGCGGTGTCGAAGCCGGTGAACGAGCAGCGCGTGACGGTGTCGGTGGCAGTCCCTGCGCAGTAGCACGGATCCTGCGTGCCGCTGGCGGAGGGGCACACCCGCTTGGCGATGAAGCCCGCCTCCTCGGTGTAAACGGCCTTTCCGCTGTGGTTGGATGTCTCGTTGCGGAAGGTGCAGCCGTTGAACTTCACGCCCCGCACATGCCACATCGTGACATGGCTGTTGAAACTGGTGCCGTTCTGAGCGAACAGGTTGTTGTTGTCGATGGTGAAGATGCAACGGGTGAAGTAGGACGCGTTGTCAGTTACGGCGCCGCCGGTGGTGTGGTTCTCGTAGGAGAGGAATGCCACGGAGCGGCGGTTGTTGCGGAAGAGGGTGTTGGTGGCCTGGATGATGCCGCCGGTATGCTCGAACACGGAATCAGGGTTCGACCCCATGGTGCAGATGGCGTCGCGGGCGTTTTCGATGGTGGCGTTGTTGAGGATGACGCTGCCCTGTGCGAGGGCGGCCTGCCGCAGGTTGGCGTTGCCCTCCACGATGATGCCCTGCCACATCTCGCCGTCGCACGCGTTGGTGAGCGTGCCGCCGTTCACGATCAGCTTCCCGCCGGGCCGGACGATGATGCGGCTTCCGCCTGCTACGTATAGTGTATCTGTGATGGTGAGCGTGGCAAGCGAGTCAATGATGAGGTCGGCATCTGTAAAATGAGGTGCGGACAATGTGGTATTACTTGCAAACTCATGGTCTGTAAGAACCGTTATTCCACCATTGGTCACATTGACAGGGAAAAACAGGGGGAGACTGTCATTGTCATGAATGATGTTGAAAGCCACCCATCCCGGACCGGGGCGTGTGCCGCGTGCTACGACTGAATCCGTGGTAGACAAGATTTCAATATTAGGACTGGAAGTCCATGCGCATGTGATGGAGTCGTTGAAGGGTCTTGTGCCGTGGATGTGGTAGTTACCTGTCTCGCATAGACCAATTTCTGAAGTTCCTGTAATATAATAGTCACGATAAAGGGTCCTTAGGACAGCGTGATGGGCGTTCACCATCCCATAGCCCATCTCGTTGTTCCATGTGCCGTATAGATACGCAGAATTTGAGGCATATACATAGCCATCATCTTCACCCTGATGTACTTTTGTGGCGGTGGAACACAAAATTTCGAACACTTCCTGATAGGTGAGGGTGGAGTCGATGGACAGCACCAACGCAGCCACACCTGCCACATGCGGCGCAGCCGCTGAAGTTCCTTCGAAACTAGTGTAGCAATCGTTGCTATCATAACATGTCGTTGGTATATCAAACCCAGGTGCCATCAAATCCAAACTATCACCGAAACAGCTTTCCCAAGAATTATTGACCTCACCAAGCGGAGCAGTTGGTCCCGCGCGATGCCCGCCTGACATCGTTGCTCCCACAGACAACACATTAGGAAGAACAGCCGTTGGTCTAATCACATTTGTTTCTGATGGATCTTGGATAAGTAAGAGTTTGTTGCCCGATGAAAAGACCAATATGCATCCCTTGCCATTTCGGCCATACTGAGTGGCATAGTCAATGGCAGACATGTAAGTTTCTGACAGCATCCCCTTAAACCCCCATGAGAAACTAAATACTGAAGCTAAAGCACTGTCACAGGCATAGTGGATAGCATCTTCAAACAGTTCATCTGAAAAATATTCTACAATTTCGCTTTCATCCAAGTGGCCACCTACTCTTGTGTACTGATAAGACAACACAATGAATGATGCAAGTTTGCAACCATGAGCGACCCCCACTAAACCTTTGTTATTATTTACAGCGGAGATAATTCCCGTGCACTTGGTGCCATGTCTTTGGGGATGAAGCATATCTTCCACGTCAAGATCCGTGTAATTCTTTTCCAACAAGAAATTATCTGACAGGTCCTCATGATTTCCCAACACCCCGTCATCTAACACTGCAACTCGTATGTTAGGGCATCCTGTGGTGAGTTTCCACGCTCGGATGACATTGGTTCACACATTACATACTGTATCATAAGAATTATCAGTCAACGTAGTATCTCTAAGATTCCACTGACTATTAAACATTGGATTGGATTCATATCCGTCTAAAGTGACATAATGGAAGAATGCTGGTTGCGCATAATCCACTACCCCACTCTCAAAAAACCTGTTAGAGAGAGAAAACAGACTGCTATCCTTGGGTATTACTAAAGCATAAACAGTTGTATCATACCATTTTGATTCGTTGATAATTCTGAAAGTTCATGTTTTGCATAAGAGAAACTATCGAACAATTCGGCTTCATCTTCACCATAATCCTGTTGGTGCCCCATACAACACCCCCTAAAGAATCACGGTATTCGTTCTGGCAATACGAGACACAACTATTGGCAGACACCTTGGTTTTGAATAATGTCTCATACTCTGAATTTACCATAAAGCAGTATGAACTGTCAGGTTGCATATAATAATTGGAAATACTGGAAAGTTCATCAAGTATAGCTGTCCTTTCAGATATGGGAATGTCATGTCTTAACCCTATATGAAAAATATCATGCTGACATTCATATACTATCTTGTTTCCCTGACGATCATATAGATAAACATTATTTGAAGATTGTGAGAATGCAGTAGCAACAACCAAATGTGCTACAACGACACAAATAAAGGCCTCTAATTGATGCAATATGTACCTCATCATTACTCCTCCTTAATCATTAGTTCCTCGTTTAAAAATGTACTACCAGAAAAAAGCGTTGCGATACCAATATCTAAAAAATCACATGAGAAAATATACACTCCTCTTATGCAATATTCTGTATATGTTTGATAATCTGTTGGTTCTGAATCTGCTGGAGGCAAATTTTTGTCCATTTGGCAAATCCACATACGCCCCCATTGTGCATTTTGATTAGGATAAAAACGATATTTATACCATCCATCAAAAGTCCATGTGCTGGACAACTGCTGAAAGTGAATGCCAGGTGTGGCAAAAAATGTTGAGTCGTAAAAATCCACAGTACCACCAATCGGATAATCCGTAAATGATTGGCATGCATGACTGCTAATGATGATATTGTATGTTTGACCGGACAAAGAAAAACTGTCACATCCAGTATACTCGCAAAAATGAATATTTACAGAACCATGATTATACAATGAGTCATTAAGATAGGATTCGTTGAACAACCAATATCGACTCCAAACGCTGTCGTTATGTGTGATGAATGCGGTAATCTTCAACCAATCCGTCATATTAAACAACCCTTCCCCGCCTTTCTCTGCCTTTTCCACCAGATGTGAAGTGGAAGAGAGGCGAATGCCGAAAGAACTCCCTTTTCCTTCCGAACAAAGCACCTTGCAGGTCTCGCGGCCCTCGGCAGTTTCGGCCGTCACGAAGTATAAGCCGTTGTGGGGGAAGGTAAGCGAAAGAGTGTGCTCGCCCGCCGCAAGTGTCTCCGTGTGCTGACAGCAGAGCCGTCCCTGCACATCCATCACCTGCAGGCGCACACACCCTGCTGTGCGAGTGGTCAGCTTCACGCTGCTCTCCCCCTGGCATGGGTTGGGATAGTTCTGCGAAAGCTTCAGTTTGTCAGCCGCCACGTACTCGTCAATCCGCGTCGCACAATTTGCCAAGATAGTGTCGGGCCAGTACAACTTAAAAGTGTAGTATTGATACGCATAGCCCTCGCACGGTGAGCGACACACTTGCACTTCCACACTGTCCCACGGGACAAGCCTTCCGTTCATGTAGGTATGAATCACGTTTACCGCACAGGTATCTTCCTGCGCCTTCGCACTGAATCCTCCCGCCGCTACCAGCAGCACGAGGAGAAGAAGGGTTTTGAAAGGGGTTTGTGGTTTCATGGTGGTATGGTTTTAGGTTGAATTGTTGATGCGTTGATTTGTTGAAGGTGGGGTTGAGTTAAGGAGTGAAGAAGTTAAGAAACTAAGAAGTGAAGGAGTGAAGTGTGGGGATGGGTATGGTGTTTTTTCGCCTGCAAATTTAATACATTTTCAAAGAATAATCCAATCTCTCTGTTTTTCGTTTTCAGTTCTCATTTTTTCACACATCTCGCCGTCGCAGGC
>JAFXTE010000093.1 GCA_017525245.1 Bacteroidales bacterium
ATGGCGGTGTTGGCGAAGTCCTGGATCACGTCGGCGATGTCCGACAGGTTCTTCTCCCAATCCTTCTTGAAGTTCTTCCAGTCTATTTCAAGGAGTTTGCCGATGCCCGTGGTGGCCTTGCCCTTTTTGGCCGACTTCCCTATCGCGGCGGTCTCCTCGTCCATCTTCTGCTTGAGGGCTTTTATCTGCTCCTCAAGCTGCCGGATGCGGTCTTGGTTCTCCTGCTCGCCCAACGCCTTGAGCTTGGCGATGGCGGACTGGGCGGCGGAGATTTTCGCCTGGTACTCTTTTTTCACCGCCGCGATGCGCTTTTCGGTCTCCGTCATCAGCGCTTCGGTGATGTCGGCTTCGGCACGCTGAACGATGGCCAGTTCCTCCTGCGCTTCGAGGGCTACGGCCTGCCGCTTCTGCTCCAGCAGGTCTTCAAGCAGTCTCAGCTCGTCTTCGTTGAGGCCTGTCCCCGTTTCGGGGTTGTACTCCTCCTTGCTCTTGTTCTCGTAGTATGCGATGGAGCGGTCAATCTCCGCGATGGTGGCTTTCCACTTTTGCTCAACCTGCAGCAGTTCCGCCGAGTAGCTGTCGGTGAGGTTTTGGCCGAGCTTCTCCTTGAGGGTCTGGAACTGCTCGCACAGCTTCTCGTACTGCTGCGTCACTTTCTTCATCTGTTCGGTGCGGGCGGCGCGGTCAATCTCTTCGACGGCGTTGGCCATATATTGCCGCACCTGGTCGGCGAGGTCTTTGGCCGCCTGCCCTTTGCTGGCGGTGTACGCCTCGATGCGCTCGATAAGGTCGCCGTATTCCTGCCGGATTTTCTCCTTGTCGGCGGCGACCTTGTCAAGGCCGATGAGTTCGTCCTTTTGGAAGAGCTTCTTCACCTCCTTTTGGAGGTTCTCCCATTCGGTCAGCTTCTTCCCGGCGACCTCCTCGGCGGTCTCGCCGCCTGCACCGCCTCCTCCTCCGCTGCCGTCCGTTTCGCTCTCTATGTCGGAGACAACCGCGTCCAGCTGGTCGCCAATCCACGGGGCGAGGTTCTGTTTCACCTTCTCAATCTTGGCTTGTTCCTCCTGCACTATTTTGGTGACGTTGCGGATCCAGAACTCCTCCTTGTCGTTCAGCTTCCTGTCCTTGAGCAGATAGCGGTTCAAGTTGCGGATGATGCCTTCGGCGTTCATGCCGCCCTCGGCCAGCTCCACAGCCTTGCCGCCGATTTCCGGCGAGAGGTGTTTGAGCGAGGTGCCCAGTCTGTCCATCTCCTTTTTCATAATCTCCGTTATCTGCTCCTGCTGGATGTCAAGGGCTATCTTGCGCTTCATGGCGGTGATGACCTTGTTGTAGGCCTGCTCGATGTCGAGGATGTTCCCCTTCTCGTCCAGCTGGTCCTGGAGTATCGTGGGATAGTTCTCTATGATTTTCTTCTGCACCTTGTTGTATTCGTCCGTGCCCTTGCGCAGCTCCCGCAGTGCGCCGAAGAGTCTGTCGGCTTCCACTTTCTGCTCGGCGGTGCGCTCGTGGAAGTCCTTCATGGCCTTCTGCGCCGCCGTGGTGCGGGTCGCCAGCTTGTAGATGGCCGTGCCCGCCGCGATTATGGCGGTGGCGATGGCCACCCATGGAACGGCATTGGCCGCTGCGCCCATTGCCCGGACTGCTGCAGCCGCTCTGGTCGTGTTGCCCGCCATTTTCGCTTGCGCTGCGGCCACCGCATAGACCGCCGTCTTGTAGGCGGTTTTGATGACGATTCCTGCTTTTTCCGCCGCGTTGAGCAGCAGCAGACGCGTCTTCAGCAGCGTCACTTTGGCAATGTACAGGGTGAGCGGTGTGATGATGGCCAGCACCACGCCCTTGTTCTTGCTTATCCACGAGGTGGCGGAGGATATGGCCTTGATGCCCGCCGTGCTGGTCTTGGTCAGCTTCAGCAATATGGGGTAGAGCTTTTGGCCGAGTTCGAGACGGGTGTCCTGGAACTTCTTGCGGGCTTTCTCCAAGTTGGCCTGCATGTTGTTGTTCTTGACGGAGAACTCCTCGTAGCAGGACACACCCTCCAGCATGGCCTTGTTGGCGATTGCCTGTGCCGCCTCTACCTTGTCGAGGCTGTTGGCCATCGAGGAGATGGCGGCGGCGGCGCGTGCGCCGTCCAGCCCCAAGTCTTGGAAGATGGGCAGTAGCTTGTCGAAGCCGCCCGCCCCGGAGAAGCCCTTGAGCACTTTCTTCAGCGCCTCGTTCATGTCGGTCTCTATGAGCTGCTTGAACTTGCCGAGTTCCATTCCGGCTACACGCGCGAACTCCGCAGGCTTGGATATGACCTTTTGGATGAGCTTTTGGAAAGCGGTGGCGGACATTTCCACCTTCTGCATGTCCTGGTCCAATGCGGAGGCGAAGCCGAGGATCTGGTCGGCGGCGAGTCCGGCCTGCACGGCGATGCCGCCCAGCCGTCCCGTGAAGTTGACCATGTACTGCTCGTTGGCCGTGCTGGTCTTTCCCAGTTCGTTCACGGCGGAGCCCAGCGAAAGGAGCTGCTCCTTGAGCGACTTGTCCTTGAGCATGTCCGTGGACTTCTTGTAAACATCCACCATCTTGCCGATGGCCAGCGTTGCATCGTCACCCAAAACGTCCCCCATGGAGACGTTGATGATGTCCGCCGCCTCCACGAACTGCTGCACCATTTCTTTGGAGGAGATACCCAGCTTGCCCGCGATGTAGGCGAGGTTGTTGAGCTGCTCGCGGCTGGTGCGGGTGTCCAAGTTCTTGAAGCTCTCGTTGAGTTCCTCCACCTGCTCGCGGGTCAGCCCCGTGGTCTTGATGACGTCAGAATACACGTCGTCCATGGCGGCGAGGTCGGTGGCCACCTGCTTGAGGGTGGAGGTCACGTTGTCGAGGGAAGAGAGGATCTGCGTCAGGCCTCCGATGCCCGTACCGAACTGCAGCACCTTGTTGTACATTTCACTCCACGCAGAGGCGGCGGAGCCGATGTTCTGCGCGTGCTCCTTGAGGTACTGGCGCAGTTCGCGGATTTTCTTGGCGTGGGCGATGTACTCGTCAGAACCGATGACCATGCGGTTCTGCTCGTTCACGAGCTTGTTCATTTCCGCCCGTATCTGCTTGACGGAGGCCTCCACCTCCTTGCCGTTGATGTAGATGGTTACCCTGCGGGTGCTGCTCTTTGCCATAAACGTTAAGTTTTGGCAAAGATGCTTTAAACGTCCGTCACATTTTGGGACGGTTACGGGAAAACGCAGTCGTTGGCTTTGACTGCGTTTTTGTCTTCCTTAATACCGCGACAACGATAGGAATGGTTACGAGCGGCTTGCCGCGAAGTTTGAATGGATAGCGTGCCCGGTCGCCCACCTCTAAAACATATTAAATAAATAAGTCTCTTGCATAGAAAAAGGTTTATTTTCCTAATTCCAACTGGTCTTTTACTAATGTAAAATATTTCCCTTTTAACTTTGTTAGTTGAGCATGCGTGCCTTGTTCTACAATTGTTCCTCTGTCAAGAACAACAATATTATCTGCCTTTTTTACTGTACTTAATCGATGAGCTATTATCACAACTGTTTTTCCTTCAAAATAATTGTTCAGATTCTCCATTATCTTTCTTTCATTTTTAGCATCTAAAGAATTAGTTGCCTCATCAAAGAACAGATATTCTGGATTTTTATAAATAGCTCTTGCTATTAATATGCGTTGTCTCTGCCCTCCGCTTATGGGTAGTCCCGTTTCTCCGATTTTTGTATCCAAACCCATGGGCATTGAGCTGATGAAATCCCGCAGGCAAGACAGCTTTATGGCTTGCTCAAGGAGGTTCTGATTGATATTCTTTTCGTCTAACGTGATATTTTGTTTGATGCTTCCGCTGAATATGTAGCCGTTTTGCATAACCACCCCGCAGTGACGTCGCCAATCGTCGCAACTTATTCGGGAAATATCATGATTACCTATGAGCAGTTCCCCTTTTGTTGGTAAATAAAAACCCATCAATAGTTTCAGTAAGGTTGTCTTACCGCTTCCACTAACGCCAACAATAGCTGTAACTTGTTGTTTATTGATTTTCAAATTGATGTCATTGAGGACATTGCGACTGTTCGTTCCGGGATATTTGAAATCTACATGTTCGAAATAGATGTTAGCTTGTAGTGATTCCTTTGAAATAGGTTCTTTGTCTCCGTCGTTCTCTTTGGGATGCCCTGTTACCTCTTGAACTCGATTGTTTGAAAGTTTTGCATATTGAGCTTGTCTTGAAAATTTCAACAATTGATTAATAGGACTCGTAATCTGTCCTAAAAGGAAACTTATGGTCATCATTGTCCCGATAGTCATTTGATCATTGACAACCAAAAAGGCGCAGATCCCTGTGACAAACAAATTCATGACATTGTCAATAAACCCTATTCCTTCTGAAAAAAATGTTTCAAGAAAAAAAGATTTGAGTTGATATTTGTTGATTTTTTCTTGAAAGGCAGTCCAATCTCGTATTCGAACCTCTTGAGAATTATTGATTTTAATATCAGGCATCCCCATAATTGTTTCATAAATTGAATTTCTACGGGAGGATTCGAATGAAAATAGAGAATAGTCAATCTGTCTTCTTTTTTGTGAAAACAACAACGTATAAAGCAATGACAGCGTGGTCCCACATACAAAGATAAGGAACACCATTGGATTGAAGTAGATGAGAATAGAACTGAAAACCAATAGATTAAGAAATGTTAGTATCACACCACCTAATAAATCTACAATCAGGTTGTTTACCCTCTCCTGATCACTTATTCTTTGTATCAAATCGGAACTGAAGCGTGTCTCAAAATAACTGATAGGCAAATCCACAATTTTTTTAAGGTATTTTGCAATAAGATTTGTTCCGAATGAAAAACCTGTTTTTAACAAAACAACCTTTGAAATGCTATTTGTAATGATAAAACCCACGTTGAAAAGCAATTGCGACATCAGCAATAACCATATCAAAGGGATATCCTTATTCAGTATGCCGTCATCAATTGTCTTTTTGAACAGCAACGGCATAATCCAAGTTATCGCCATGGATAGCAAAGTCAAAATCGAGATAATTGAGAAATGCTTCTTGTACAGATAAAAGATACGCCATGTGAGTTTCCGTAGAGGATGGTCCTTCGTCTTATCTGCATCTGGATTTTTAGTCTTGAAGGTGTCATCTGGCTCAACCAATATACAGACGATGCTATCATTGATGAACATTTTCTCTATAATTTCATTTTGCGAAAGACTTATTCTTCCGTCATCTGGGTCAATAATATGGAATCGTCTTTTCCTATCAATTTTTTCCAGAACCACAAAGTGGCCGGAATTAAAATAAAGGATGGCAGGGAGAGGTATCCTATAGATGTCATTGAGAGATATGCTGACAGCAACACTCCTCAACCCGATTTCAGTACATATAGTAGAAATATCGCTGATTGTACAACCAATTCGCGATATTTCGCAAAATGATTTCAATGTTTGCAATGAATATCTCCTCCCATAGAAGTGTGCAATCATCTGCACACAAGTCGGCCCACAGTCATTGCACTCCAACTGATGATAAACAGGAACCCTTCTCATTACAATCTTTCTTGAATCGTACTATTCCGTCTTTGGGAGCCTTTGGTTTCGCGATTTCCAAAACGCATACTGTAGGAAATCCAGTATGTTCTCCCATAAACGTGGGAATAGTGTGTATATATGTAATTCTGTGTTGCGAGCGACTCCTTGCTTTGCCAGTCAAGAATATCATCAACTCCAAATGAAATGGTTCCGCTCTTAAATTGCTTTGTGATGTGGACATTCCAGTTCACACTTTGATTGAGATTGCCTCCTACATAAGAGGATATGGGAACATAATCCAAAGTGGTTGACAATTTCCAATCTTTCTTTTTACAAAGTGCTGTTGATATGGAAAGATTGATGGAGAATTCGCTTCCCTTGACATTAAATGCCGTAATCCTCGGACTCTTAATCCTGTATAGATCAAATTCATAATAGATGCTGGCAGACAACAAGACGTAATTTTTGAAAAGCTGTTGGTCAGTTTCCAGCTCAATGCAAAAGAAATGTGCATTGCCATAATTCTCATCCGTAATTCGGGTGGAATTGGATTCTGGGGTTGGAATGCGGAATTCATTCCAAATATTTTGAGAATAGGAGTATCCCAAAATCAACATATAATCCCAAAAAAGGGTGTATGAAAGTTCTGCATCATATATCCTACAAGGACGCAAGTCAATATTATTCTCTCTGTATAATGTCGGGGAATAATAGTATCTGAAAGGATTCCTTTTCGCATAACTAGGAATAACCTGGCGACTGGTGAAATCCAGAGCAAATTCATGGTCGTCATTAGGAATAAAAACGAGGGAAAAAGACGGGAAGAGATTGAGGTATTTATTGGAGATGGTTTCTTTTGTGACCTGCTGTTGCCCATGATAAAGATAAAACTCACCTCGCAAGCCGGCTGAAATCGACCACATGTCGGATATTTCCCAGTCACAGGTAGCATACAATGCTGCGGTTATATCCTTGTAAACGAAGTGGTTGCTTTGGTCAAACCCCTCCATATACGCTGCTGATTGTTCTATGTTTGAGGTGTAATCGTCGTCAACCACGCTCCCGTAGCATTCCAATCCTGTTCGCAAATTCAAGGTCTTGCTGAATTTGTGGCTGTATTTTGCCTTGAAATCGATTCCATTGACGACCGCCGCACTGCTTGTGAAATAGGATGCCATTTCATGCGAAGGGAATCTCTGGTTTCTGTTTGTGTAAGATGAGATACTTTGGTTCCTCGTGTAAAAAATATCGAAAGTCAGCAATTGCTTGTCATTGATTTTCATATTGTAATTAAGATTGGTAAAAAGTGAAAAATTAGGCATGTTCGATATCTGGCAGGAAGAAGTGATATCGGAGGAATCTGCCAGATTCCTATGTCTATGGTAATAATCACTACGGGTACCCGTGCTGTCGAGCAGACAATGGCTGATATTCGTTCCCGCTTGGAATCCCAAGGTGTGCTTTTCGTTGATGTGCCATTCCATCATCGCATAAATATTTTCGCAAAGCACTCGGCTTCGGCTCAAACTCTGAAAAGCATTCGTTGTTGTATCGTTGTCAGCAAAGTGGTGATGGGCGCTCTCTGTTCCGCTACGGTTAGGTCTATATATCGTTGAGAAACTTATGGTTGCATTAACGTTTTTCTTCTGTAGTATCACAAAGGCATCCAAAGAAGGGCTGTTGAGTTCCCATCGTTCCTTTTGCCTATCCTTGACAATCAGTGTGGCTGCAACCCCGTCAGACGGGTTCTTCCGTAATATAACGTTCAGTATCCCATTTTTCACTGTGGAAGGGAATTCGCTTCCAGGATTTATTATAACCTCTATTCTCTCAATGTTCTCTGCAGGAATATTCTTCGGATCAAGATTGCTAGGTCTTCCATTGATGTAAATAGTAGCTTTACCTTTGTGTAATATTTCAAGCTCATCCTTAGACGTGACATTCACCAATGGGACATATCTTAGAATCTCTACAGCATTGTGTCCAGAAGCCAATGGTGATGTGTAAACATTGTTGATGGCATATCTGTCAGGCTTTCGCTCAATGGATAGCGCATTCGCAGAGATCGAGACTTCCTCCAATTCTGTCCAATCTCGATCAAGAATAAAACTCGTCTGACTTATGGCCAATCGTGTGGGTATCTGAATGGCGCGGTAACCGAAAGCCTTGACATAAACATTGGTTTTCTCAATATCTTGTGGCAACAACAATTCAAAGATCCCGTTTGTATCTGAAATGCTTGAGGAAAGTTCCTTGTTGTCACCAGAAACAACAGCCACCACAGCCATTTGTATTGGCAAGCCGTCCCCATCTGTCACCCTCGCCTGTATAATCGACTGCGAACAAAGATTGTTGCGGAGTACAATCGTCAAGCACAGAATCATCATAATCCTAATGAAAGAAGAATTTTTCATAAAGCAATGTTTTTCAGTTTATTGGAATTTGCACTTGTTTTTCACAACATAATTATAGAATCTGTTAAGAATAATATCTTGCTTTTTTTGTTCATCAATTCCGTAAATGCAGACATTATCCTTCTGCTCTTGGCGTTTTTGTATGCACCCTCCGCCACATAAGGGGAAAATCGAGCAAGTCGAACATATTTGATGAGGTAATATGTTGGTTATTCTTTCCTTTGGTGTGCCTTGCATCCAAACGACACTACCATCATCCTTTAAAAAACCATGCCGACTCTCTTTAGAAAAATCACGAGCAGTACATTTGTACACATCCCCATTGTAATTTACTAATAGCTGGTTAACACAATCTGCGTAGCAGGGGTGGTGTAAATAGTCAAGATCAAGCAACGGTGAAGTTATTTCGAATCCCCCCTCCCTAAAAAGTTTCATCGTTGGTCTAATTTCAAGTTCCTTCGCCCCGTCCTGCCAGATGCGCTGCAGATCCACCTGGACATACTTTCTATCTTCCTCATTCCATTTTTTTATATCACTTAAAATCGATAAAATTGATGAAAAATTTTTAGCCGTATAGTTGATACGGAGAATTACAGGTATCTGATTTTCAAGCAAACAATGAATATTACGAATGATTATATCGTAGGTTCCAACATTGCCTTTGGTAAAACGAGTTTTATCATGCTCTTCTTGAGCTCCATCCAATGTGATTTGAAATGTAACATCCAACTTGTTTTCCTTGAAAAAAGACACCATTTCATCATTGATTAAAACCCCATTTGAGGTAAATGAGATTCCAAGTGCAATACTTTTTTTCTCGCAACACACCAATGAGTGTAGGATGATTTTCCGAACAGAATCAAACTCTAATAATGGTTCTCCCCCAAAAAAAGAAAGAATCAGCTTCTTGATATTTCGTTGCTCTATGCATTTTTTTGAAATCAAGCCAAGAATGCTATTCATTATTTCCGAGGATATAGATGACCCTTTTACGTGTTTTTCGTAACAATACCAGCAATGTAAATTGCAATCCAAAGTCGGATTTATCATCAGATGAAAAACCCCTGATTCCAACCTGATTTTTTGAGAATTTCTCAACTGTTTCTTGTACTCGTCTTCCTCATTTGAAACTATAGCACCAGCACCACATAGTTCATTGTACAAATCCTCATTCAATCGCCTCAATTCAGCAGGTGGATTATTCAGCCAATTGCCCCCCATAATTAAGACAAAAGAATCGGAAGCCGAATTATAAACAGCCTTCACCGTGTCTGTTAGATCGATAAAGTTGTTATATATGCTGTATTTCATACACAGAGATTTAACACACACCTCCAACGATGTTACTCAGATTTGAGTAGTTGAAGGTGTGTGTAATTATGTAGCAAAACTTATTTGGTTGTACCTGAGCCTTGATTGTCACAAATTCTTCTGTTTATCGCATCATCGCATTTGCTTTGGTTCACACAATATACACGATTTCTGGAAGAATCGCAGCTGCTATTTGTACAATCTCTGTTGTGACTAAGACCACCAATCAAATTTGGCAAAACGGATATCGTCATCATTTGTCTTTCACTTAAAACAGACTGCTCTAACGAATTAACAAATTCTGTAATCTCTGAATATTTAGCAGGTTTCATAATACATTAATTTTCTTTTCTTAATTAAACATACTTCCCTCTTCCCCGCAGGGTGTGCTGGCACTTTGCACGGCACTTTCGGGTCTGTCATTCGAAACGGAAAAATTGTATCTTTGCCGCTTGATTACTGTGCCATCGCGTGACAGACATCACGATATATGCGACCTAAGGTGCTTTGCGGCAGGGAACATCGCTAATGGTTCCTTAAACACAAATGCGATGCCCCTGCTTGGGCACCTTTCTTTTCTTGCTCCGCTATCGGTCCGTTGCACACCATAACGGAGCTTTACCCAATGAATTTGTTCTTGCCTGACCATTGCAGGTCAGAGGCGTCGGTTTCTATGTGAATTACTTTTTTCATGCTTCTTCTTCTCATTCAGCCGCAAGGATGCGGCGGCTCCTAATTTCTCATTCCTAATTTCTCATTCCTAATTGTTTGAGTACGCTGCTGTTTCGCTGAAGAAGAGTCCCGTGAATGTGAACTGCAGGGTCGTGGTGTCACGATAGATCATCTGCCCGGGGATGTTCAGGAAGATGTGGTTGCCCTTCTCGTCCGTGTAGTTCAGCGAGCGATCCGGCACGAGGAAGAAGTCCTCCGAAGTCAAATCGAACGTGTCCGTTGTGGTGGCGGTAACTGCGGTACCTATTTGTTGTAGCTGGACAGCAAACGTATATGCACATTCGTCACCTGCCCCCATACAATTGATATGTATGCGATGTCCGTCCATCATCACACATCCTTTACAATCTTTGCTGCTATGTCCCATGCTCATTGCAAACAGGTGTGTTGAGTTTCCTGTTTTGGCGTTGCCAGACAGTGCAACCACACGGTTGAGTGTTTGTTCTTGTGTTGCTGTTTGGTTTTCCACTTTTTCACATGCGCCAAGCAACGTGACCGCAAGCAGTGTCAATGTCAATACTTTTTTCATTGCGCTTTGATTTTGATGTTAATTCATTACTTTTTCGGCGGCAAAAGTACAAACTGTTTAAATACCATCAATCCCCTCACATCGTGAATATGAACCCCTCGTAATACAAATATGAACCCTTATCCCTTTAGGGGGGGGGGTAGTGTATTGATATTCAGCGTGTTATTTAATTTATCATTCCCTCGCATATCGTCAAATTTGCGAGGGGATTGTGGGTTTTTGCGTGAGGGATTGCACAATTGCCGTGTCCTGTGTCGGAAAATTGAGTATCTTTGCTGCCGTTTTCAAAAACATAATTGATATGAAGCGAAAAAAAACCGTTGTAACTATTGTGCTAAATGTCTTGTTCTGTGGCATAATGCTTTGGCTTTTTACCCGTAATTCCATCCTGCGACCATGTTCGGACAGCATTTACAAAGAGGCGCTTGCAGGATTACTATTGTTAGGTTCACTGTATGTCAATTACTTTCTGTTGTATCCGAAAATCTATCGCAATCGTCCGCTCATATACTGGTTGGTGATAGTGGCCATGGCTGTAGTTTTGGGCTTTGTTGATTTGGCCATTGCATACAACGGCATTGTATCGTGTAATGCCCAGGTTATTCAATATGTTGGTCGCTTGAGCTTCTTCTCAAAGATTCTGTTTTTTATCATTGGGCGTAATCTTGCCTTGAATTTCTTTCCTTTCTTGCTAAGGGAGCGGCAACATTTCCAACAGTCCTTAGAGAAAGAGGTAAAGGTCGTTTACCAAACAGTCCGAATGTTTGATGTGACAGATATAAAGAACAAGTTATATCTGGTCAACATTGATGACATCTTCTATTGCTACCAAGAGCGAAACAGTACCAGTGTCCATTTAGTGCAAGATGTATGTTATTATCGTCTTGGATCCATGAAACATCTTGAACAGCTGCTTGGAAATAAAGACTTCATCCGTATTACAACCAATGTACTGGTACCTTTCCGTTACATCAGAGAGTGTAAAGACAATATGGTGATTATGAAAAAAATGTCTTGGGAAAATGAACCCACTATATTCCACTTGGAACCCAAGACTCAGAAGGAGATTTCAAAAAGGGTGATAGAGGGTGTTCAGAGATACAGAGGAGAAGTCGCGGCTGGGGATAGAATCCCCAAAAAACCAACCCGCCGAAAAGTCAAGCGTAAACCGGCAAAACCTTCGGATGAGAAAACCCAAAAAGTGCTTTCTTACATAGAAAGCCACCCAAATTGCAACTCAAAAGGGATTATTGATGGAACAAAAATTCCGTTGAGTAGTGTTGAACGTTGCATTTCCGTACTCAAAAAGCAAGGTCTCATCAAACACACTGGCAGCAAAAGGAATGGTGGCTACGATGTGGTCAGTTCTCGCCCGGAAAGAGAAAGAGTGGAATCTGTACAACAAGAGGAAAAAGATACCACACAAAAATTAGTCCAAGAAACACCTGACAAGGGAAAGCCCGCAGAACCGTCATCCAAGGAATAGGTCTCTTGCAATGCGGCAACTGTTTGGCGCTGTGTTTTTGGACTTGTCAAAGTCTGCCCACCCAATGTGTTGGCGGCAAATCCTTACGGTCAGAGCGAGTTGTTTTCACTCTTTTTCATCAACCGTTTGGTCTCTTGCATTTCGCGCCGAAGCATTTCCATTCGTTCCCTCAGTTGTTCTTGTGTCGGCAGGGCATCCGCAATGCGGACGTTGTTATAAGTGGCCACACCCATCGGAGTACTGATGCCGCGGAACGACCACTGCACATCGGCTTTGTTTAAGTTAGAACATATAAGAAGGCCTATTGTAGGATTGTCTTCTTCCTGTTTCATCAATTCGTCAACGGCGTTAACATAAAAATTCAGTTTGCCTGCAAATTCAGGTTCAAAAGGTTTTGCTTTCAGCTCACAGACAATATAACAGTGAAGCCTGATGTGGTAGAATAACAAATCAATTTTACGCGAACGTCCGCCTACGATTATCTCTTTTTGACGACCAATAAAAGCAAATCCTGTGCCGAGCTCAAGTAAAAGGCCGGTGATGCTTTTGTTCAACGCTTCCTCCAGTTCGTGTTCATCATACGTTTCATGACTGACCGTGGCAAATCCAAAATCATAGTTTTCTTTTACCACTTGCATGGCAAGCTGTGATAATTGGGGCGTCAGATGTTGGGGAAAGTTGTTGGATGCTTTGCCCCGTGTGTGGTAGAGGTCGTCAGACATGATACGTTCCAACACTTCCCTACTAAGACCTTCCTCGATGGTATAGCCGATATAAAACAATGCTTCTTCGATGGTTTTGGAATGCTGGACTATTCGCACATGATGTCCCCAAGGGACACAAGCAAAAGGCAGGGGAAATTCTGAAACAACTTGTTTCAGTTTTTCTTCTTCTGAAAAATCCCGTCCACCTTGCAGAAGTTTCTTGTCGTAATTTTCTTGGGGCAACAATTCTGAAACAGCCTGTTTCAGTTTTCCAGATTTTTCAGTGTAGAACAGATACCACTGTTTCATATACCACAGGTTCCTGGCAGAGAAATTGGTGCTTTCAGGAAATTCGTTCTGCATATCGAGACTGACTTGCTCCACCACACCAGCTCCCCAGCGTTCCTCGGCCTTTTTCAGCACAAGGTCACGCCCAAGCTGCCAGTTGAAAAGCAGTTTTTCTGCGTTCACTCTGACAGCAGCTTTCACCTGCGCTGAGCGGTAACGGTGTTTCAATTCCGCTATCCATAAAGCGTAATCATTGTCAATATGAATGTCGTGCGACCGTACCATTATGTTTTTTTCTTCTTTCTTTTTCATCATCTCATTGTTTCTCGTGGATATATATCCGAGTGAAGCATTTTCGCTTTTTAATTGGACGGCAAAGGTACAACTTTTTTCATTTCTTTACTCCAAAAAAGTTCACCAAGTACTCGTCACCCCAAAATTCGGCGGCGAGGTCGAAGAGGCGTTCCGCGTTGCGGTCGATGGGTTCGTCAAGCCAGTCCACCATGGAGCGGCGGATGCGCGGGCGTGGGTTCACGTACTTGCCGGGTACGCGGGGCTGTCCGTAACCTACCGCCCATTCCCGCCATATCCCGTGGATGGGGATTTTGAAGCTCACGGCCTCGGGGATTCCGCCGTCATGCTCTATCTTGTACTGTATGCTGTTGCGGAGCTTGCGTTCCACCTTGCCGCTCTTCTTGGTTATGGAGGTGACCTTCTTGCCCTTGGTGAACCGCAGGGTGTTGCGCCTCGCGGCGTTGCGCACCGCCGCCGCCCACCGCCTCGCCTGCTGAAGAAACTCCTCGGCGGTGAGGATCTGCCCCTGCGTCTCAGTTTTTACAGAATGTGCCATAATCGTGATATTTTCTACATTGTTTGCGATGTTTTTGGCAAAAAACCGCATAAAAGTTGCATTGCGGATTTCACCGTCTCCCCTCCCGTATCACCTTGTCGAGCCTGCCGAGGATGACGTGGACGTTGGAGGCGTAGAACTTGGACTCGTCATAGAAGCGGTCGCCCATGAGGTCGCGGTGTACGGCGACCCACGAGAACGCGGGCGGCTGGTCGTTTGGCGAAATCTTAGGACGTTTCGGGGCGCGTGCGAACACGTTAGGGTACTTCTCCTCAAGGTTGCGCCTGCGCAGCGTCTTGTAGCACAGCACAAAGGCGGTCAGCTGGTCTTCGGGGAGGTTGGCCAACGTCTTCATCCGGGTGTCCGCGCCGTAGATGGTGAACGGTACGCGGCGGTCGGTCTCGCCCGTGTAACCGCCCCGCTGGGGTCGGTAGAGCACCGCCGCCGCCTCGCGGAAACGCCCTGCCAGCATGTAGCCGTCCGCGTAGATGAACTCCTCCCACGTGGTGTTGGAGAAGGAGGGCTGGTAGCCGATGAGCCGTACGCCGTCTGCCTCTATCCAGGGCAGCAGCTGGCGGGAGAACTTGGGTTCTTTCTTAAAGGCGAAGTCGAAGAGGCGCATCAGGAAGTAGCGTTTCCCGAACGGTATCTCCCGCCATGTCTCTTCGGGGATTCCCGACAGGGCGGAATAGAACGCGGATTCGGAGAGCGTGCCGCCGACTGCGGCGCATACGGCCAGAAGCTGCTCGCGGGTCAGCTCGTCAAAGCATTCGGGCGCGTTGTGGACGGTCTGAACGCCGTCAATGTCAACCTTTATCTCGTTCATAGTCTCCAGTTTCTTGTGTCAATCTCGTTCCAAAAAGGGGCGCTGGTGGTGAACGTGTAGCGCATCCCCGCGTAGCGTTCCCGGACGTTCTGAATCGGGATGGCCGTCACCTCGTCAAGGCGGAACTCCTTGACCACCATGCAGGCGGCCTCGTACTTGTCGAGGTTCATCCTGCGGATGATCTCGTCGCCGATTCTCTCGCAGAGGTCGAAAGCCTCATAGACCGCGTCATAGTCGCCATCGTCCTCGTAGGACTGCACGACCATGAAGGAGGACTCGCGCTCCTTGAAGGCGTTGTCGGCGTTGTCCGAAGTGAAGCGCACCTCGCCGCCCTCCTGGATGAGGGCGGGGAAGTTCACGCGGTCTCTGAAGCCCGTGTAGAACTCCTCCAGCTCGCCACGGAAGAAGTGCGGCTCTTCGGGTGTGTGGTTCAATGACTTGTGCCGTGCGGCCAAGTCCTGCAGGTAGCGGCTGAACGCCTGCGGGGAGTTGTGCAGGTCTCCCCGATAGTCTTGCTCACATTCTCTCATATCTCTTGGTTTAGGGTGTTTTTGCCCATTCTGTCGGGGCAGTCCTTGCGGTGGCACTCCCAAGCCTGCGAGAGGGACAGCCGCCGTTCCAGTTCTATCTTTTCGGTCTCGATGCGTGCGGAGTTGCGCTTGAGGGTGGCGATGAGTTCCCGCTGCTTGTCGTCCAGCTCGTCCCGCGCCTGCTCGTTGCTGATGTACTCGGCGATGAGCTGCTTCTGGTACTCAATCTGCTGGGTGAGTGCCTCGAATCGCTGTGTCTCAAGGCTGGTCTCCTTGCTTTTCTCCTCAATCTTGCGCAGGCGTTTTTCGGAGAGCCACTGGATGATGCTCCAAACCGTGGTGCCGCCCAGCAGAAAGTTGAGGACGGCGGAGCCGATGGTGATGTAGTCTAATGGTTCCATTATGCGAAGAAGATTTTGTGGTTGGTGTTGTCTCGGCGGAATACCTCGTTCTTCGGCGCGTTGTCGCCCGCGAAAGCCCTGTATGCCGGATAGTCGGCGATGTGGGCTTTGAGGGTGGCGACGACACTGGCCATGTACCGCTCCGCCTTTCTGCGGTACTCTGCGGCCATCTGCTCCAGCTCCTGCGGAGGCACTACGGAGACGGCGGTGTCGGAGCCGGAAGCCGCCTGCGCGGTCTCGAAGACCATGCCCTGCTCGGTGGGAAGCCGGTGGAGTTCCCCGATGCCGTCGGCCACCGACCAGAAGACGGTGAACTTCCTGACCTCCGGCAGGATCCTGGCGTAGCGTTCCTCGTTGGGGTCTGCCGTCAGAAGTTCCTCGCAGAAAGCCTTGCCGAGGCGGTGGCGCAGCTCCGTCTCCTGCGTGGTGCGCACGAAGTGGCGCATCTTGAGGAACACAAGGCGCGAACCGCCGATGTGGAAGATGTCGTTGAACTCCTTGGTAGTGCCGACGATGAGGCTCTTCGCGTCCGTGTATGCGGGGCTCTGCAGGAACTCCGGCAGCTGTTCAAGGTTGCGGTGGCAGTACTCCAGCACCGAATCCAGCTGGTCGAAGCCGCCGTTCTTGAGGGCTTTCTTCAGCGCGTCGGCCTGGTACTTGTATAGCCTGCCCTCCCCCGCGTTGTCCGCCGCGCCCTTGTCGGACATGGAGACGGAGAGCAGGTCGTAGTCCTGCCAGTATGCGAGGCGGACAACGGCGTATTGGCTTCGCTTCAGCAGCGCCTCCAGCAGGTCGTTGTCGTGCGAACCAGCCTCATAGTACGCCGCCAGCCTCTCGAAGAGCGGTTCGCCCAGGACGGGCAGCAGGTACTTGGTCTCGCACTGCGCGATGGCCGGAGCCAGCGAGCGGAACGAGCATGTGACGTTCACGGGGAGGAACTGCTTGAACTCCTCCGCCTTGGTGTTGTTCTCGGGTGCGAAAAGTCTCGGTGTCATGACTAAGATAGTTTTTCCTCGGTGGACTTGCCCTTGTCGAGGGTGGTGAGTATGATGTTGCGGTACACGAGCTCCACATCGTGGATGCCGTTGTATTCCAGCATCAGTTCGATGGGGTCGAGCACCTGCTGCTTCTCTATGTAGTTGAGGATGAGGGAGACCAGCAGCCCCTCGCGGATGTCGGAGCCGCTTCCGGCGTTGCCCGCATAGGGGCCGCCTGGCAACCCGGCGCCTAACACACTCGGGTTCACCATGAGGGAGAAGAGTATCTCGGAGTTGGCGGCGGCTGACGTGGAGAGGCGGTCTTCCGCCTTGATTTCGTTCTCCAGCCGTTCGATGACCCATTTCTCCTCGGCCTTGCCGCTCTCGTTGAGGGAGAATCCCGTGGTGAGGGTCTTGGCGGGGTTCTCCTCGCTGGTCAGCTGCTCCTCGAAGCTGTCAAGGTATGCGTTGATGGCCTTCTCGCGGTCGGCGGCGGACTCGAACGACTCTTCGGGGAACTTCTTCTCCCAGTAGGTGTCGGGAATCTGGATGTGCCACATGAGGTTCATGGCGTTGGAATACGCCTTCTTCAGGAACGTGGGTATCTTGTGGGCGATGTCTATCCAGCCGCTCTTCCATGCCGTGTCCCAGTCGGGAAGCGCGTAGTAGTCGTTGCCGGAGTAGTAGTTGCGGATTCGCGGGAAGGCTACGCAGCGGCCTTTGAGCTTCCCCTGCTCCTTGAGGATCTGCAGGTGGGTGAACGGGTCGGCCTCGTCGAGCATGGTGACCACCTTGGCGGTGTGGTCCGGGAAGCGTCTGCCGAACTCCCCGAAAAGGAGCAATTTGGACTTGTCAATGCTGATTCTGCAATGGCGGGCGTTGACGGCCTCGGTGCGCAGGATGCGGCTTCCGTCCGCGCTGAAGACGAACACGGGGAAGCAGTTGCCCAGCTTTATGAGGTCGCGGAAAGCGGCGGTGTGGTAGCTGCGGAAGGTGTAGCCGCGCAGGAAGTTGAGCACCTCGGGGCGGTTGACGGGGGTGTAGATTTCGCGGTTCTGCTGGTCAAGCCCCGTGATGGTGGCGGGAAGAACGCCCTGCCCATAGCAGCAGCGGCACTTGTAGTTGAGGCCTGTGGAGAGGACGCCCGTCTTGCCGATGACATCCAGCGCCTCTTCCGGATAGCGGTTGGAGCTTCCCCAGCAGGCATACTCCACGTCGTTGAACGAGAATTTCTCGAAGATTTCCTCGTTCACGGTCGGTTTCTTCACGGTGCTGCCGTATGAGACCCTGCCCAGGAACAGCAGCGGCGTGCCCTTCTTGTTGAACGTTATTTCCATATTGCTAAATCACTACTTGCATTCCGTTGAACTCTCTAAGGTTGTCTATCGATACCGCGTGGATGTGCCCGATGGGGTTTCCCTCGGAATCCACGGGCTGGATCCCGCGCAGGCGGTTGCTCTTCATGTCGGCTTTCAAGCCTCTAACAACGGCTTTCGGAAACGAGACCAACTCTCCGTTTTTCAGATAGAACTGGACGGAGAAACGGGCGGCTCTGCCGCTGGACTTTTCGCGGGTCTCCATTTCCCGCAGCGCGTCGGCGCGTCTTATCTTTGTGGCCATAGGGTTGTTTTTTTTGCGCAAAGATAAGCCGCTTGCTGAAAAACGTATGGGACAGATATGGAGTAAGGGGAGAATGACGCCTCAAAAAAAGATGCTGACCTCCGGGAAGCGGCTGTCATTAACCCTTACGGAATGCCGCCGTAATTTTTTCCGCCGGATGGCGGAAAAAATTTTTTTTTGGAAAATGGCACTAAAAAAGGCGCAAAAGTTCCGTTTTTCGGACCTTTGCGCCTTGCTGGGTGGGTGTTTCCGCACTTATTGGGGCGGCTGTATTACGATTCTTTTCGGGGCGTTCAAAGTGGCGTAAACTACATATTTTCTGAATGCCTCCACCGTGGCGGCGGGTGCGTTGCTGGTCTCCAGCATTTCCGCGAGTTGTGCGCCCGTGTACTGTCCGACTTTCGGCAGGTGGTATTTTTCCGCCGTGAGTGCCTTTGTTATTCTGTCCATCATCGCCGCGCCTCCTTTCTAAAAAACTTCTATCGGTTCGGGTTCTTCTATCGGTTCGGGCTGCAGGAACTCGGCGGCGGCTTCTTCCTGAGGTTCTGCCGTCTCGGTCGCTTCTTCCGCGCTGGCGGGCTGGTCGCGGCGTGTCACTTGCAAATTGCTGAACAAATAACACATATTAAAGCGTTCGCGCTCGCCGTGGGTGCTGTCTTCCTCGCCTGCGCCGTCGGCGTTCTCCATCAGTGCGGGGGTTGGCGCGGGTGCGCTGGCGGTCTCGCCGTCCTGCTCTTTCTTCTCGCGCTTGGTGGGCTGGCTCCATACGGGGAACGCTTTCGACCCTTTTTTTATGGTGTAGCCCTCACTTTTCCACTCGTTGAACTTTTTAAACTCCGTTGTGCCCTCCTCGGCGGGTGCGTACACGAAATTTAATATAAAGTAGTTCAGCGGCTGGGAAAGTAAAAAAAACGTCTGCGCCTCGCTTTTGGCTTCTCTAATCATCATTTCGCGTATGGCTCGCGCCTCCGCGCTGGCCGCTAAAAGTCTGTCGAATTGTGCGGCGCGGTTCTTCTCCTTTTCGGTCATCGGGCGGGCGGGGATTGTCTCTAAAACTTCGCCCGTGTTGGTATCAATATTTTTCATACTTTTGCAGAATTAAGTTTTGTTTCTCTCTGAAATGAAATTTGATTGTGAAAAAGGAGGGGCGGCGCGGTCTGACTTTGTGCGCCGCCTCTCCGCTTTTTTGCAGGGCTACGCGGTCAGTAGTTCATTTTCAATCTCGCCGACTTTGGCGCAAATTTCCGCGCTCATCGCCTCGCAGAACTTTTTAACGATTGCCGTATTTGAAACGGTCATCACCTTTTTGAACTCCTCGCGGTTTAAACCGTCTTTCGTGAAGCGTTCAAAGGAGAGGCGGCAGATACTCGTTTCAAATTCTTCTTCGTCCTCCAGCTCGCCGATATAGTTTTCTATATCCTCGCGGCATTTGATGAACATTTCCCGCTTTTCTGCAATTTCGCGCTTGTGGTTGAGTTTTTCCAGTTCCTCGTCAAGTCGTTTTTGCATTTCCGCGAGGGATTCGCGGCGTTTGCGGTCGGCTTCCTCGGCGGCGCGTATCGCGGCGGCGGCGGCTTCCTCCGCGCTCATCGGCGCGGGCGCGGGGGCTGGTGTCGGTTCTGCGGGCTTCTGCTCCGTCTCGGCGGCTGGTGCTGCCGTGGTGGGTGCGGGCGTTGCCTCTTTCGGGGTCTCCTTGGCGGGCTGTTCCTGCGGGGTCTCCGTCTTGGGGGCTTCCTTGGTTGCCTCGGTCGGTTTCTCCTGCTTGGTCTCCGCTGCTGGTTTCGTCTCCACCTTTGCAGGGGCGGCGGGCTTGGTTTCCGTCTTGGCGGGTGTCGCGGGTTTCGCCTCGGCGGGTGTTCCTCCAATCGGGGGGACGATTACCGACTTAACAAGCCTTAACGCGGGTGTTGCGGCGGCTGGTGCTGCCGTGGCGGTCGGGGTTGTGGTTTTCGCTGCGCTCTTGGCGGTTGCGGTTGCGGTTTTCGTTGCGCTTGCTGCGCTCTTGGTGTTTTTTTCCATTTTTTTGAAATTTTGATTGTGAAAAAATAAGGTTATTTAATGCGGGCGGGGTCTGTCCTGCCCTTTCTTTGTCGCTTATATTATGCCCTCTTCGGCAAATGAAAAATAATTGTCGGCGGTTATTATTACGCTGTCGGTCAGTCGGATGTCGAAAAGTTCGGCGGCTTTGCGTATCTTGTCCGTCAGTAGTTTGTCGTTTCGGCTGGGGCTTGTGCTGCCGCTCGGGTGGTTGTGGCACACTATCAGCGCGGCGGCGTTGGTCATTATTGCGCCCTGCATAATAAATTTTATGTCAACGGGGGCGGCGGTGGTCGTTCCCTCGCCTATCTTGTGGAGGGCTAAAAGTTTGTTCGCCTGGTTCAGATATAGGGCGTAGAAAAGTTCTTTATACTCCATATTCCGCGCCATTTCGCCGTTCTCGGTCATTGTGTTGTAAACATCGGGCGCGCTCTGGATTTGGGGGCGTTGCGCCGGCCTTACGGCGGTTTTGTAGTGGATTTCGATTTCGGGGGCTTTCGCCGTTTCCGGCTCTCTGTAAATTGTTGTTTGCTCCATTGCTTTGAAATTTTGATTGTGAAAAGGGGGGCGGCTCTGCTGCTTGTTTTTCCGTTTATCAACGGCGGGCGGGTCTGAATCGCCGCGCCGTTTGGCTGTGTAGTTTTATTTTTCGTTTCTTGTTGCTAATCAGTTTTTTGCACGCTTTTTTTTTGAAAAAAAGCCGTTAAAGTGTAACGTGTCCCGCCTCTCGCCCTGCCTGCCTTGTTGATAAACGTTTCACACTTGGCACGATATATGAACGAGGGCGGCGGGCTGGGGTCATAATGAAATTAAGTTGTCAATCACTTGTGTGTAGGTGTCCGCGCTCATTCGGGATTCAACGCGGCAAATATCCGCGTAAACGTCATTTTTGCGGTCATCGGGAACAATGGCGTATAATCTCCAAAGGTTCTTTAATAGGTTCGTGAATCTCAAAACGTCATCAACTTGCATAATCTCTATTATTTAGGGTTAGTAAATTGGGGTGGTTTGTTATCCCCTTTGTTTTATGTCGCTAATATACAACTTTTTACGGAAACCACCAAATAAAAATGCACTTTTTTTGAAAATTATTTCATTGAGTATCAGACAGTTAGAAAAAAGTTTGAGAAAAATTTGCTGATTTACAATAAATTAACGGAAATTTTCGCAGATTTTCGGCACTTTTGGCGCAAAGTTATTCTATTGATATTCAGTTATTTACACTATAAAAGCAGCACAAAAACAGCATACCGACAGCACGCGGGCGGCGGCGGGCTGGAAATAATTGTAAACAAATATTTAAGGAACGGCGGCGGCACGCGCCGCCGTCCACGTTGTAAATATCAAGCCGTCCACATTCAATTATTATTTGTTCCTTTACGGCGGTTCAGCCGTTGCGAAACGGCATCACCACCGCCGTCCACCGCTGCAAAAGCGGTGTTTCCTGCAACATTCATCTATATCGAAAAAGGCTTGTTTTGGGCGCAAAACAGCCCGTTTCGGCGGCTTTTATGCCGCCGATGGCACATTGTGTTGTAAATATATAAACGTCCGAAATTCCCGATATTTAGGCCTTTTATTTACATATACGGCTAAAGATGGGGCTGTCCTTGTTTTGAATAGGTGGGGCTTGGAAAAGGACAGTCCCTTTCACCTTTGTTGAGTAATTGCCAAATTACTGGTCTTGAAGACCTTAGGTGGGGCTTGATTGCCGCTATAATAACAGAAAAAGCGGTGCTTTTATTGTGCAGAAGACTTAATGAAAAATATTTTAAACTTTTTATTTTCTTATATTGCTGATTATCAAACAATAAAGCCAAATCTCGTAATGCAATGCGAATATGGAGCTATGGCATTACTCCATAATAGATGTTGTTTTTTTTATAAGCGACTTTCAAAACAAAAACGCAGTCGTGCTGTTTGACTGCGTTTTTGTTTTTCCTATCCTCTCGCGTAAGGGATTGGAGCACGTTATCGTAAGGAGGTTGCGCCCCAGAATTTTCGACAGAAAAAGAGGCGACTGGAAGAAGCCGCCTTTTTTGTCAGAAAATCGGAGCGGAAACCCTTGCGATTAAGGCGGAAAGCCCGACCCGTCAGGGTTACGCCCAAATGAAAACAATGGATATGATAATAATCAGTAAAATACAGAAAATCAAATAAATATAATCAATTAAAGTTGTTATTTCCCCACCCTTGCCGGAACAAAACTTCCGCCCTTCTCTTTCAGTCCACCGCCGAATTTCGTCCAGACAATCTTGTCCGCTGCATCTGAAAAGTGCGTGGCCTCTTCGGGCAGCACGCCGGAACTCTTGCGCTCTGAAGACTTGTCTTTCTTCAGCTGGCCGTCCACGTCCTTGATCATGGCGTTATTCATGGATATGAGCGTGAAACGGCATTTGTCGCCGTTGAAACGCACCAAGGGCAGGTTTTCCCGCTCCTCGCGCAGAATCAAGCCCCACAGCAGGTACTTGTCCGACTGCGGCGGCTCCATCCCCTTGTGGGTGTGCTCGACCACCTCCCAGCCGGCTTTCTTCAAATAGGATATAGCCAGTTGGTTGTAGCTCATGGAGTTCAGCACATTGGGATTCCTTGAATCGCCATATTTGTCGCGGTAGTAGTGGATTTTCTTGCAGCGGTGTGTGGAATAGTAGTCGGTGAGTTGCCCGCACAACTCCTTGATGAGGATGTTGGAACTCTCGTCCGGCTTGACAAAGAACTCGTTGATGAAGTTCTGGCATTTTCTCTTTGTGGCGCAGTTGTTGACGAAATCATAGTTCCGCTCTTGGCAAACGCAGAAAAGGGATATCGCACTACCCCAATCGGCCACAACTTCTAACGGAAGGTCGGGGTTGCAGTCCCTGTCGAATGCGCTGCTCTTTATGGTCAGTTTGTCCAGGTCAAAATTGCTCTCTTTGGCCAGCAGCATTAGCCGCTGGTCATCCAGCCCGTTGTGATAGACGTGGCGGTCGTCGCTGATGGAATAGAAGCAGTCCTCCACCTTGTCAAAGAGGAAGTTCATGATTTCTACAAGGAACACCAGCGAGGGAAGCAATTCTCTGTTTTTCTTGACGTAAGAGAGACCCAAAAACTCTATGTTGTCGAAGGCGTTGGAGACGGTGAACAGAAGCCCGTCCTTGGAGACAAAAGGGCGGATTCTGCGCTTCATCCGGATTATCTCGTTCCAGCACTGGGCGAAATGTTTGGGGTCTGTGATGTCGAGCAGTTCCAGCTGCAGCTTCACGATGCGGTTCCAAATCTCAAACAGACTCACTCCGGCCTCCTCCTCGTAGTATGAAGCGAAATCAAGCACCCACCGCCCGTCCCTTGTCGGCGGCATGGAAGTGGAATATTTGTAGCCGTGGTGCAGGTGTACGGGGTTGCCGGACTTCGCCCCGAAAAACTCAAGGTTGCCTCGGTTTGTGGGCGCGACCTCCTGATCATACTGCTCCTTGTTGAGCGTCAGCGTCTCGTCCGCTATCTCGAAGTCCACGTTTGCGCCGCGCCCGCTGCCGGGCTCGCTCTGCGAGATGAGCGCGAAGCGCGTGCCGTTACTGACGGATATGACGTTCTCGAACTTGTTGAGTTCCTCGTAGGAGGTTTCAAAATAGGCGGGCGGACGCTTGCCGATGACGTAGTTTGCCTCTTTCTCGTAGCCCATTTGGTTGAGCATCTTCAAGGAGGATGGGAGTGTCCTTGTCAGCAGCTGGCCGAAGGTCTTGCCCGTGAGGGCGATGACCGAGCGCGGCATCAGCCGGATGAGCCTGTCCATCCAAAAGCCGATGTCCGCGCTCTTTCCCGTGCCGCGCCCCTCTACGGAGACGTGGCACTTGGGCTGCAGGATGAAGGAGGGCAACTGTGCGCGGTTGCCGGATAGGTTTATCTGCATGGTGTCAGGAGTTAATGATTTCGTATGCGGTGTCTTCGGTGATTTCGTCGTCGAGGCTGCCCAGCAGCTGGCGGCGTATGTCGGCGGGCAGCTTCATCAGCACCTCTTCCGGAATGGCCACGTTCTTGTTGTTGATGTTGAACTGCACGAAGATTTGGTTGGCCTCCATCAGTTTGGGGTCAATCTTCTGCGGCGGCAGCTGGGAGAGGTACTTCTGCAGGGTGGCGAGGTTCTTGGCGCGTGCGCCGTCCGATGTGGCGGGGTCTGCGATCTCCCGCATGAGCCAGTCAATGAAC
>JAFXTE010000001.1 GCA_017525245.1 Bacteroidales bacterium
TGGTGCAGAACCCGATTGCTGGGAAGTAATCATGGAGGATGTAGCTCTTGATTCAGAAACGAGACCTCAGGTGTATGGCAACTTCAACACCACTGCTGGCGGCAGCAAGTCTTTACGTCTGAAGAACCGCTGCGTGTATGCAATGCCGGCGTTCGGTGAATACTATTCTATATCTAACTTCACGATGAACTTCAACTTGCGTCAACCCAAGTCCATCTATCGTCTGCAGGTGGGTCTGGTAGATGCAGAGGGTAACTTCAACATAGTGAAGACGTTTAAATGTTCTAACACCACGGATATGCAACCCATGTCGGTTAGTTTCAGTAACTTGGACTTCCCCTACACTGATGATATGCGTGTCGCCTTCCGCAACACGTTGGTTCCGGGCACGGGCATGAGCACCGAGTATTTGGACTACAGTATCAACTACATTGACGACATCAGCTTCTTCTACGAGGCTAAGGGCAAGGTTGAAGCGAACGCCGATGCTTTTGACGCCAACGCCGATTTGGAGAGCATAGAGGTGTATCCGAACCCGACGACGGGCAACCTGTACATCGATGCCATGGGCATCCAGAAGGTTGAATGCTACAACCAAATGGGTCAGCTTGTGCGCGTGTATGACAATGTTCTCAACAGCATTGACCTCAACAACCTCTCAGAAGGTGTCTATACGCTTCGTATCACCGTGCCGCAGGGCGTGACCGTGCGCAAGGTGGTGAAGAGGTAGTAGAGACAGCACCAGCGGTGTGTCTCGAGACGCGCCGCTGGCGCCGTCTGTACCAAAGCTAAGGGCGAGGAGGGATCCTCGCCCTTTTTTTGTTCAAGGTTCAAATTGTCTTCGTATGGCTCTTTATCCTCTTGTCCTCTTGTCGTCCGTCCCTTCATCGTATTCGAATACGTCTTAAGTCCTAAGTCTTAAGTCCTAAGTCATACGTCTAAAATCAAAAAAACATTCGTAATAAAAAAAATGTATTTTTGCAATCCCAATATTTGTATATACAATTTAAATATAAAGCATTATGAGCAAATTAATTTCTATCGAAGACGCGGTTGCGCATGTGAAAGACGGAATGACTCTGATGATCGGTGGTTTCTTGGGCGCCGGCACAGGTGTGAAAATGGTGGAAGCCATTGCTAACAAAGGAGTTAAAGACTTAACCCTGATTTGCAACGACACGGCTTATCCGAACAAAGCCATCGGCATGCTGATTTCCAACAAGCAGGTGAAAAAGCTCTACGCCTCCCATATCGGCACCAACGCGGACACCATCCAACAGCTGAACGAGAAGACCCTCGAAATCGAATTTTGTCCGCAAGGCACCCTCGCTGAACGTATCCGTTGCGGCGGTGCAGGTCTCGGCGGTGTCCTCACCCAGACCGGTCTCGGCACCGTGGTGGAGAACGGCAAACGCAAAATCGAAGTCGATGGCAAGGAATACCTCCTTGAACTGCCTCTCCATGCGGATGTCGCCATCATCGGCGCCAGCATCTGCGACGAGATGGGCAACGCCATCTACAAAGGCACGACCCAAAACTTCAACCCCATGATGGCCGCCGCTGCCGACCTGGTGATTCTGGAAACCAAGGAGTTAGTTCCCACCGGCTCCATCCCGATGGAACAGATCCACACTCCTGGAATCTATGTCGATTATATCGTGAAGTAAGACTTGAGACTTGGGACTTAAGTCTAAAATCGAAAATATGAGGAAAGTACTCCTTACAATAATAGTACTAACAACCCTATTCCGTTCGGGCCTCGCGCAAAGCAACCCGAACGGTTTTGATATTGCTTTGGACAAAAAGGTCACCAAGATGCGCTGCGTACCCTGTGACGAAAAAGGGCTCTGCCTGGTGCTCGAAAAAAAGGAAAAAAAGATCAAACGACTGATTCTCAATCATTACGACACGCTGTTCAACAAGCAGTTCGACACTTCTTTGACCTTGACGTCCGGCATGTTGCCCACAAGCTGTTTTTATGAGAACGGTGCTCTGGTGACTATCTGTCAGCAGTTCGTGAAATCCCGTCTGACAGGAGAAGGAGTCCTGTTTATCTACCACCCCGAAAGCCGGCGGCTGGAACAGCGCGTCATTTCCGGGATACCTGGAATTGTTTCGGCGGAAAGATGGCACCACTACCAGGGAAACTTTTTCTTCACCGTGCATACCCGCAACGGTATGGAAGTCTGGTTTCTGCCGCAATCAGCCACGGAACCGATACCATTCTCTTTCACTCTGGAGAATCCAGGACAGGTGCTTACCACCGCCGTCGATACTGCTCAGGGAAAAGCCGTTATCTGCTTCAACTCCGGCGAACGTACGATGTATTTCGAGACCGACTTTTACGGGAAGTCCTCCTTCGCCAACATCCTCAACGAACCCGCCACCCAAGCGCAATGGTTACCCATCAGTCGCAACCACTCCGTGCTGATGCTCTATTACCAAGGCGAAGAGATTTTCTACTTTCACCCAGTCAACATCCTGAACCACAAGGTTATACCTTCGGAAACCATCTACTGTTCCGACATTTCCGACCCGACTCTCCCCGCTCGTGTCAAGAACAAACAGACGGTGATCATTGCACCTCACACCTTCGTCAACTTTCTCTCAGGTGAAACCAGTGTTGACAAAGACGGAATAGCTTGTGTAACAGAGCTTTACTACACCGAATACTACAACTATTTCAACGGATGGTATGTGGAGCCGCGTTTCAACGGCTACCGTTACGAACGCGCCGACGTACACTTCTTTGACACCAACGGCGTATTTCTGACCAATGTCATTTTCCCCTACGATGAAGAGTCTTCCCTTCATTCGCATATCATCAAGAAGCTGAAAATCTTCCCGTTACAAAACAACGACATTCTCCTTTACTATCAGAACGCACAGGAGCAGACCTCCATGCTGATTGACTCCGCCTTCAAAACGAAAGACCCCGTACGTACCACAGCGCTTCCGCTCCCAAAAATCGCGTTCAAGAAGCAGCGTTTCGCAGTGGATCGCTTCGACCCGTGGTACGGCGACAACCAGTTCATGCTCACCGCCTTCCGCGTCAATGTCATGTCGCAAAGGAAAGTGGGATATATGGTCCGAAAGTTGGAATACAATTAGTTTTTCAGAGTACCGATAAAAAATGTATTTTTGCCCCATTAATTTTAACATCCAAAAATAAGACATAAAAATGGAAAAATTCGATCCCGCAACCAACCTTGAAAGATTGGACAAAAAAGACGCTTACCGTGGCGTCAACCCGGCTATCTGCGATAGCGCAACATTCATGTTCGAACAGGCCAAGACGATGACCGACACCTTCCATGGTGAAACCGAGGGCTACTTCCTCTACTCCCGCCACTGGAATCCCAGCACCCTTTCTTTGGCACAGTCATTGGCTGCCATCGAGGGCACTGAGCTGGCCTGGACCACCGGTTCCGGCATGGCCGCCATCACCGTTGCTTTGCTGCACGAAGTGAAGAGCGGCGACCATATCGTCTCCAGCATGACCACCTACGGCGGCACCTTCGCCTTCCTGAACAACTACCTCAAGAAGTTCAACGTCGATGTCACCTTCGTGAACATGCAGGATCTGGATGCCGTGAAGAAGGCCATCCGTCCGAACACCAAGGTGCTCTACACCGAGACGATGAACAACCCGTTGCTGCGCATCGCCAACGTTCCCGAGTTGTCGAAAATCGCGCACGCTGCAGGCGCCAAACTGTTGGTTGACAACACTTTCACCCCGATGATTTTCTCACCCTACCGTTTGGGTGCAGACGTGGTGATTTACAGTATGACCAAGTATGTGAATGGTATGAACGACTGTGTGGCCGGCGCCATCTGCGGTTCTGCCGAATACATCAACTCCCTGATCGACGTGAACACCGGCACCGCCATGCTGCTGGGTCCCGTGCTCGACACCTTCCGCTCCACGAGCATCCAGAAGAACCTGCACACCCTGCACATTCGTATGAAAAAGCACAGCGAGAATGCCATGTATCTGGCCAAACGCTTCAAAGAGACCGGAATCAAATACAACTACCCGGGTCTCCCCGAGCATCCTGACCACGAACTCTTCAAATCGATGATGAACGACGGTTACGGCTTCGGCGGCATGATCTCCATCGACATGGGCACGGCCGAGAGAGCCAGCGCCATCATGGAGAAGATGCAGGAACTGGGCGTGGGCTACCTCGCCGTCAGCCTCGGCTATTTCAAGACCCTGTTCAGCAACTCCGGCAAATCCACCTCTTCCGAGGTTCCCGAAGACATCCAACACGAGATGGGTATGAGCGAAGGCCTCATCCGCTTCTCCATGGGCTTGGACAACGACCCGGAGCGCACCTTCCAACTGATCAAGCAAGCCATCGACGCCACGAAATAAGACGGCGGATTTTGGCTATTAGCTTTTAGCTAAACAAAACGGGCACGTCAGTGATTGCGTGCCCGTTGTTTTTATGTGACATGATTTGTGAATGGTGATTTTGGATACGTCTGTAAAAGAATTATGCCTCAAAGGAAACACCTGGGACTACTTTAAATGAGTTCTATAAAAAACATTTTCAGGAGATTACAGAGTATTATCCCTTCCATGTTGATGGGATGCCTGATTATGTTATGCATTTGCCCCGGTCAAATTACCGCACAAAAACTTTCGGGAAGAGTTTATACCCTTTCAGAAAATGGAGATACGACAACAGTCTATATGGCAAGGCTGCAATGGATGAACACTACGGTGGGAGCCTATTCCGACACACAAGGTTTCTTCGAACTCCCTTTCACCAACACCGACACACTGGTGGTTCGCTACTCCTTCTATAAAGCGGACACTTTGATTATCCCCCGAACTGAAAAGCATCGCGACATCTTCATCAACACCGCACAAGCTCTACAGGAGGTGGTGGTTTCCAAGAAGCGACAGAAATACGTACGCAAGGGAAATCCTGCCATCGAATTAGCCAAACAAGTCATCAAACATAAAGACGAGAACCGCATTGAATCCGCAGAGCACTACAAGGCAAGCCGTTACGAAAAATTAGTTCTCGCCTTTGGACGGTTTGACATGAACTTCCAAAAGAACCGCATCAACCGTCAGTTTTCCTTCTTGGAAAAATACATTGACACATTGTCCTTTGACACTGTACCCGTGCTCACCCTGTCTCTGCGGGAGAGCCTTGCAGACCTCTACCACCAAAAGTCGCCTCACCGCGAGGTGACTTACATAAAAGCCCAACGGATGCAAGGTGCCGACGAGGTGTTCGACATGGAAGGTCTTGATGCAAACCTGAAAGCGATGTTCTCTGAAGTCAACATCTTCGACAATGACATCGAGTTGATGCTCAACAAGTTCGTCAGCCCGCTTTCTTCCACATTTGCGACCTCCTTTTACCATTTCTATATCACCGACACGGTCATAATCGACGGCATTCCCTGTATAGAACTCACCTTCACACCGGTAATCAAACGGAGTTACGGATTCACAGGGCGTATGTACATTGTACACGACAGCACTTTCGCCGTAAAACAATACATGCTCACCGTTCCAAAAAACATTAACTTGAACTATATCTCGCAGCTATCTGTAGAACAAGAATTTGTGAAAAACGATAGTGGTCTGTGGGCTCCGGTGATTGCTCACACTCACGCCAAACTCTCCATTTTCAAACGTTGGAAACGGCAAATATACGCCCGGCAAACCACCTTATGGTACGATTACGATATGGACACAACCATACCCGACTCTCTTGCCGGCATTCTGCCGATAGAGGAAATTGTCGCCCCGAATGTCCGAAAGTACAGAAGCGGGAGATGGAGACAGATGCGTCCTGTCCCGCTGTCTGCCAAGGAATCCTTTCTTGACAGTTTGGGGGTGGAGCTGCGCCGCCTGCCGGCATTCAAAGTGATGGAGAAAAGTGCTGAGATTCTAAGTTCGGGCTATATTGCCACCAACAAAGACCGGAAACTGAGCCGTTTCGACATCGGCCCCATTTACGATCTCGTCAGCTACAATCCCGCTGAAGGCGTGCGGCTGCGTATCGGGGGCATGACCACCGCACGCATGCACGACCGCTGGTTCGCGAACGGCTACCTCGCATACGGATTCCGCGACCGACGGCTGAAGTACAACCTCACCCTGACCCACAGTTTCGTGCCGAAAAACCGCCACCTTAACGAATCGCCGAAAAACGCCCTGTCCTTCAGCGCAAGCTACGACATGGAAATGCCCGGGCAGACATACTCCTATGTGGATCGCGACAACATCCTGATGTCCTTCAACACCGACAATTCGGAAGTCTCCGCGCAGTATGTGCAACGAGTCAGACTACACTACCAAAACGAGTGGCCGAGCCGTCTGAGCATGAACACTTGGCTGCAATACGAGAGCAGGGAAGCAACGGGAAGCTTAGCCTACTTGCGCATCAACCGCGACGGCACAATCACGCCCGTGAAAGACCTCAAATCCATGGCCTGGTGTCTGAAACTGCGATGGGCCCCCGGCGAACCGGCATACAACAAACAGATGGGCGACAAAGCCCTTTTCAAACTCTCCAAAAACGCCCCAGTGTTCAGCCTCATGCACACCATCGGCCTTCTTGACCGCCGCTTCGTCTATAACAAGACCGACTTATCCGTGGAAAAGCGGTTCTGGCTTTCCACCTTCGGATACATCGACGCAGCGGTGCAAGCCGGTATCGTGTGGGACGTTGTGCCGTTCCCTGAACTGTATGTCCCGCCGGCCAACCAGTCGCTATTCCTCACCCCAAACAGCTTCAACCTGATGAAGCCAATGGAGTTCATCATGGACAAATACGTTGCGCTTTATGCCACTTACCACTTGAAAGGCTTGATTTTCAACCGTATTCCGTTATGGAACCGGCTAAACCTTCGCGAGGTGGTCTCCTTCAGTGGCATTTATGGCGGACTTTCGCCGAAGAACATTCCCGGACCGGCCACGCCCGGACTGTATCTGTTCCCAGAAGGATGCGGCACAATAGGCAAAGCACCATATATGGAACTGACCGCCGGCATCGAGAACATATTCGGCATCCTTCGCATCGACTATGTCCGCCGCCTCTCCTACGCAAAGGGGCTCAAAGGCTGGGGCAAGAACGGCATCCGTTTCACGCTCAATATCTCATTCTGAAAAACTTTTGGAAAGCCTTTGTGGTCTCGAAAAAATGTGTACCTTTGCCGCCGTATTTTAACTTGCCGGAATATTTTTCAAATCAGTTAGAATATCATCACGAAATGGATATTACGAGCATTCTGATCGCGATTTTGACACTGACGGCGGGCATAGGAGTTTTCCTGGTGGCCTGCCAGATGATGAGCAACAACCTTGAGTCTGCAAGCAGCCGGAAATTAAGACAGCTGTTCGCGAAAACAGGCGACAACAAATGGGTGGGCGTCGGCATCGGTCTTGCGGGCACTGCCGCCATCCAAAGCAGCGGTGCCGTCACAGTGATGGTCATCGGTTTCGTGAACGTGGGCATCATGAGCCTCGCACAAGCGGCCACCATCATCTACGGTTCCAACATCGGAACCACGGTGACAGCCCAATTGGTGGCCTTGGGTATGTTCGGGCGCAACAGCATCTCCACCACCATCATCTTCGCGGCTTTCGCGGGCATCGGCGCCTTCATCTCGCTTTTCGCCAAACGCGACAAATGGAAACAGACCGGCGGCATCCTCACCGGCTTCGGCATGTTGTTCGTGGGTCTGAGCATGATGTCCTCAGCCATGGAAGATTTTGCCGCACTTCCAGAAGTCAAAACCTTGCTCGCCAACATCAGCAACCCGATACTTTTGGTCGTCATCGGCGCCCTGTTCACGGCCATCATACAATCGTCGTCTGTGATGACCTCCATTGCCATCACGATGGTCGTCACCGGACTCGTGAGTCTCAACCAAGGCATCTATCTGACCATGGGTTCCAACATCGGTTCCTGTGTGGTAGCCATGATTGCCGGTATGACCAGCGGCACGAACGCCAAACGGACAGCACTCATCCATCTCATATTCAACGTGATGGGTGTTTTCATATTCTTACTGCTGGCCTTGATTCTCCGGATCTCGACTGCCGGTGTTTTGAGTTTCGGCACTCTCTTTGAACGATGGTTCCCGAACACCCCGCAGGTACAACTCGCCATGTTCCATACTTTCTTCAACGTGTGTACCATGTTTGTGGCATTGCCCATGACCAACCTCCTGGTGAACACCGCATGCAGGCTTGTTCCCGAGAAAAATGATCCCAACGACGGACGTCCGCGTCTCAAATTCCTCGACCCCTCCATGCTTTCCACCCCCGCCGTGGCTCTCCGCCAGTTCAAAAGCGAAATCGAGAACATGGCTGAGATGGCCATCACCAATTTCAGGCGCGCCATCAAGATCATCACCACCATGGACTACTCCGAGATTGAGGAATTCAGACAAGTTGAAAAGACTCTTAACTTCTTGAACAAAGAACTTTTACGTTATTCCATCGCCCTTTCGGAGAACAGCTTCAGCAGCTATGACCAGGCCTACCTGACCTCCACCATCCGCACCGTCAGCGATTTGGAACGTGTCGGCGACTACGCTGAAAACATCGTGGAATATGCTGACTCCCTGAAGGAACAGGATGCCAGATTCTCAAAAGAGGCCACCGACGAAATCCTTCAGATGGAAAAGCTGGTGAACAATCTCTATGACGAGGTGATGTATGCCTATCACCATAAAGACAGAGAGGCCCTGAAGCGGGCGAATGTCATTGAAGATCAGATCGATGACCTGACCGACGAAATGGAGCGCAACCACATCCGCCGTTTGAACGACGGTACCTGCAGCCCCGCTGTCGGCGCTGAATACCTCTCCCTGGCGCAGAACTCCGAACGTGTCGCCGACCACCTTATCAATGTCGGAAACACGGTTTTGGATCTTTACAAGTGATTTCCTTCCAAAAAAGTCTTGATTTTTAATGGTGCGACTGACAAAAAGTGCCATTTTTTCTTTTTTTTTAGTTCAAATTTTCTTCACAACAACCTGTCTTTCTGTAAGATAAAAATATTTGCGTAAAATTTACACAAATTAAGTTTTTGTATTGAAGAAAATGTATTTTTGCGTAAAATTTACGCAATTAAAAACAAGACAAAAAAAGGAAGGAATCAGTATGAGTTACACCTACCAATATCCGCATCCTGCCGTGGCCACCGACTGCGTGGTGTTCGGCTTTGACGGCAAAGAACTACAGATTTTGCTGATAGAACGGGGATTGGAGCCATTCAAAGGAATGTGGGCCTTTCCGGGAGGTTTTATGCGCATCCAAGAGACAGCGGAGGAATGCGCAAGACGAGAATTGTTAGAAGAGACAGGTTTTCCCATTCAAATTCTCAAACAGTTAGGTGCATTTTCGGGTGTGAATCGTGACCCGCGTGAACGTGTGGTCTCTGTTGCGTTTTACGCCTTAGTGCGCCCCTCCGATGTAAAAGGCGGTGATGACGCGCATGACGCACGGTGGTTCGCCCTTGACGATGTGCCGCAGCTCGCCTTCGACCACGACTTCATCCTCCGCAAGGCGATGCAACAACTGCGCAAGGACATCTACTTTGAGCCGATAGGGTTCGAACTGTTGGACAAGGCGTTTACCATGTCGGAGCTGCAGCGGCTCTACGAAGCGATTCTCGGTGTGCGCTTTGACCGCCGCAATTTCGAGAAAAAGATGCTGCAGACGGGCATCCTCCAACCCATTGATGAGGAATACGACGCGATTGCGGAATCTCTGTCATGCAACGCAGTCCCTGAGCCAAAGAGGGCTTTTTTCGGGGAAAGGCGGGAAATGCGCACAAAAAACATTGACGCGCTGTTCGGCACCGAGCCGGAGAGACCTCGCGAAACAGTTATTCTCGCAGACATTGCCCCTTGTGAGTGTGCTTCTTCTATAGAAGAAAATGAAAACACCAGACGAAAACCCGGGCGGAAAGGACGCAAGTTCTCATTCAACAAGGATAAATACGACCGATTCAAACAGGATAATAATTTCAGGTTTGAGTTCTAACCGGATATTTTTGACTATAACGTTGAACTATGACTTAGACTTAGACTTAGACTTAAACATTGGCTATTGGCTATTAGCTAAAAGCCAACATCTAAATTTTCATCAATTCAAAAAACACAAAGTTATGTTTACAAAAAAATTCAAAAAACAACAGGAAGTCAGAGACAATCAAAGTGAAAGCACAAACACCGTTTCTCAAGAGAGTGGGCATGGAGACAAACTCAAGGTCTATAACCTCGTCATCCTTGACAAGAGCGGTTCCATGAGCAGCATCGCCGAGGCTGCCATCTCCGGTTTTAACGAGACTGTGGGCGGCATCCGCTCCGCACAGGAACGCTATCAGGACTCCCAAGAACATTTCGTGTCGCTCTACGTTTTCTGCAATTGCGACAAACACTACATCTATGAAAACGTTCCCGTGAATGAGGTTAAGACGCTGACATCCAGGGAGTACCATCCTTGCTGCTGCACACCGCTCTTCGATGCTATGGGACTCTCTCTAAACCAGTTGCTGAACAAAATCCAATCGGACAAGAACGCCACTGCTGCCGTCACGGTCATCACCGACGGTTTGGAGAACGCTTCCAAAGAGTACTCTGGTTCGGCCATCAAAGCCTTGGTGGACAAGCTGAAGGATGAGGAGGGCTGGAATTTCGCCTACATCGGCACCAACCAAGACGTGGATGCGGTAGCCGCCCAAATTTCCATCACCAACACTATGTACTTTGAGGATGATTCGGCTGGCATGAAGACCGCGTGGGCGAACGAACGTAAAGCTAAAATGCGGATGTACGACCGGATGCAGGAGGATTATGTCTGTTGCAGCGCCGCACCCGAACCGATGAGTGCAAAGGTTATGAAGCTGTTCCGTGCGAAACGTAACCGCGAGGAGAAGAACTACCGCTCCATGGACGAGTTCCGCAACCGCATCACTCCCAACAACATAACCACGCTGAAAGACAACGAGATTTTTGTATTCGGAAGCAATTTAGCGGGGATGCACGCAGGCGGCGCGGCGAGAATCGCGGTCGAAAAATTCGGCGCGGTCATGGGACAAGGAGTAGGTTTGCAAGGACAAAGCTACGCCATCCCCACGATGCAGGGCGGCGTGGAAACCATCGTGCCCTACATCAATGAGTTCATCAAGTTCGCTGACTGTCACCCCGAGCTGACCTTCCTGGTGACACGCATCGGCTGCGGCATCGCCGGTTTCTCCGATGAGGAAATCGCCCCGCTGTTCGTGAGAGCAATCAACTTACCCAACGTGCATTTGCCGAAGGAGTTTTGGAAAGAACTGGTGTAGTCGGGAGATGCACTGCAATCCTGCAAGTGTCAGGCTTGCAGCCCGCTTGAGATGGGGTTTGATAATATCAGTCTTTCACGCAACGGACGGAGAGAGCATACCATTTGTCTGTACCCCAGAGTCCTTCTCTGCCGTCATAAACATCCACACCTGAACTTCCGTAATAGATGTCCACGAATTGGGCCACTTGGTAATAGTCGGGGCTCTCACCGCTACACCAAAAGTCAGCCCATTTTCCTAACACTCCAGGTGTCGAAGATGCTCTCCCTGCTGGCACGGCGGAGAAACCGGAAGTGTTGTTGTTGGCCAGATTCGCACCGGGACAATACTGGTAACGCGCCACCAATTCCGCACACTCTATCGAATCGTAAGAGTTATCCCAAGGGATGTCACTGCCATAAATCTGCGCAAGAGAATCGTATGCGCGGTGAATGGAGTCCACGTTGATGGGAGGATAGTATTGCCATCCAGCTTGGGAAGCCATAGCGCTGGCGGCATGGTTGCCATAATAACCGTCGCTATGCCCTTCAACAGCCGACACTAATGTTTTCCACTCTTCCGATGTAGGCAAATGCCAGCCTTTGGGGCAGACTCCCTGGATTTGCCCGTTAGTGTTTTCGGCGTTACGCGTTGCGGCATACCAGTTGTAGAGCAGGCCGTGGGAGACGGCGTCCACACCAGGAATCTCACAATAGGCGGGTGTCAGCACGTCTTCCCCAACACCCGATGCGATAGGCGTCCCGTCCGAATAGTGGGTGGTGCGGAGGTTGGTCTGCATCCACGTCTGCTTACCTATTTTGACGGCATCGTACTTGTTGCCATCGTAGTCTTTCACGGCGTTGCGGATGATTTTGGGTTCGGAACCATTGCGGTTGCAGGAAACGCAGCAGAGAAGCCCTAAAACGGCGATAAGGATGGTGATTTTTTTCATATCTCTTAAATTTGTTTATTAAAGACATTTTTGATTAATTCCGGACAATTTTCATTGTTTTCACCACATTCCCGCCTGCTACAGTCTTGATGAAATATACACCAGGGGCGAAACGCGACAAATCAATTTGAGTAGGTCCATCATTATTCATCACAATAACGTTCAATAATTTACCGTATGCGTCGAACAAAAAAATTTCCGCCGCCTCTATCTGTACATTGTTCTTGCTACATAGTACATAGGCAACACTATTTGTCGGGTTAGGATAAACCTTGAAACAGAAACCGTCATGGTCTTCTATAGCAACGTGGCCGTCAACGATAATAACATCTGAAGTCGGTCCAAAAAAACCTTCATAGTTTTCAGCACTACCTGAAGGGACGTATATAGTCAGGCCGTTTGAAGCCGGAAATGTGGAATAGAAACATCCATCCAAAGAAGGAGGCGTCGCACCATCAAATGTCACAGAGGTCAGGTTGCTACAGTCAGAGAAAGCGAAAATGCCAATGGATGTGACGGAACTGGGAATTGTCACGGAGGTCAAGCCGGTGCAGCCAGAAAAGGCATACTCTCCAATGGACACGACCGTATTGGGAATGACTGTTGTCTTACAACCTGTAATCAACGTATTGTCAGCAGTTCGGATAATGGCATTGCAATTGTCGCGACTGTCATATACGGGATTACCTGACTCAACAACAATGGAGGTCAACCCTGTGCAACCATTGAACACCCTACTTCCTATAGATGTAACGGAGCTGGGAATTGTAATGGAAGTAAGGCTTGTGCAACCATTGAAAGCCTGAAGTCCTATGGACGTGACAGAGTTGGGGATTGTAACGGAAACCAAACCCGTACAACCATCGAAAACACCAATTCCTATGGATGTGATAGAATTTGGAATGGTCACGGAAGTAAGACCTGTGCAACCTCTGAAAGCGTAATTCTCAATAACCGTGACAGAATTGGGAATAGTCACGGAAATCAAGCCTGTGCAACCAGAAAAACCTCCAATGGTAGTGACAGAATTGGGGATAGTAATAGAAGTCAAGCCTGTGCAACCAGAGAAACCTCCAACAGACGTGACCGTATTAGGAATGACTGTTGCCTGACAACCAGTAATCAGCGCATTGTCGGCAGTTCGTATAATAGCATTGCAATTGTCGCGGCTGTCATATACAGGATTGCCTATCTCTACAACAATGGAGGATAGCCCAGAGCAGCCGTTGAAAGCATCAGTTCCAATGGATGTAACTGAACTGGGGATTGTTAAGGAGGACAGACTGGTGCAACCATAGAAAGCGGAATTGCCAATGGATGTAACAGAATTGGGGATTGTCACAGAAGAAAGGCCTGTGCAGTTTCTGAAAGCGTAACTTCCAATAGACACAATGGAAATGGGAATAGTCACGGAGGTCAGACCAGTAAAACCATCAAAAGCATAATTATCAATGGAAGTGACAGTATTAGGGATGACTGTTGACTGACTACCTTTAATCAATGTGTTATCAGCTGTTAGGATAATGGAATTGCAATTGTCACGGCTATCATATACGGAATTCCCTGTTTCAACAACAATGGAAACCAGCTCTGTACAACCAAAGAATGCGTAACTTCCAATGGACACAACAGAAGATGGAATGGTCACGGAGGTCAGACCTGTACAATAATAGAAAGCGAAATCTCCAACAGATGTGACAGAATTGGGGATGACCGTTGCCCGACAACCTACAATTAACGTATTGTCAGCTGTTCGGATAACGGCGTTGCAATTGCCGCGACGATTATTGTCAAGACTATTGTATATGGGATTATCTGTTGCCACAACAATGGAAGTCAAACTCGGGCAATTCGAGAAAGCGCCATTATCAATGAACGTGACAGAACTGGGGATTGTTATGGATGTCAGACTTGCACAACCATAGAAAGCGTTCATCCCAATGGAGGTAACAGAATTGGGAATTGTTATGGAGGTCAAACTGATGCAATTAAAAAAAGCGAAATCTCCAACAGATATGACAGAATTGGGGATTGTTACGGAAGTCAGACTGCTGTCACGACTAAAAACACTATTTCCGATGGACGTGACAGAATTGGGAATAATCACAGATGTAAGTTCAGGGGCATCATTAAAAGCTTGGTTCCCTATTTGTGTGACCGAATAGGTGACCCCATCATGCTCTACATCGTGTGGAATTTCCATTTCTCCGGTCAACCGTTCATGGTCACATTCCCCGCCATGAACGACTGCCACGGAACTATTTGAAAGGATTTGAAAATACAACAGCTGGCCAGTAACACAGGTGTCGTAGAAATCATACCCAGCCTGTGCTTTTGCACTGGATACAAAGGCCGTAAACACCAGAACTGCAATAATAATCTTTTTCATATCGCTATTTTTTTTGTCTATATTTCACTGGATGATGGGAGCAAAAATACATTTTTTACCAATTCACGAAATCCGAAAATCGAAAATTACAAAAATCTTTTTGTGACAATCGTAATATTATGATCTCCGAAACTTATGAAAATCGCTCGCATCCCACGACTGATACAACAGGATATGATGGATTTCGTTGATAATCAGAATGAAAAGCCGCAAATCATTGTCGGCGAACCATTTGATGGCCTCCGTTTCCTTGCGGCAGGCCGCCGCAAACGTAGCTAAAAACGTGCAATGGTACTTGTCTAACCACGCGATGGCGGCGTCCTCGTTGTCGATGGCATTGCTCAGTACCGCAAACTCAGGGTACCCGTTGTCCAACAACCACTGCAACGCCGCCTCGTTGGAGTGTATCGCCGACGACAACGCCTCCAACTCGCGATACCCGTTGTTCATCAGGAAATCGCTGAAATTCCGGTCGCCCTCCAGACTTTTGAGGAAAGCCATCAGGACTTTGGGGTCGTAATCCAGCAAGGATCTCATTTGAGTATATCGAAACTTTTGAAAGAATCGTACGTTTTGGGCTTATTTCGTTAAAATGTACAATGTACAATGAACAATGTACATTATAATCATCGCAGTTTGACTGCAATTACAGTATCATCATTGTACATTGTACATTGTACATTCTACATTGTTCATTGTTTAAGGCTAACAGTCTTGTTGAACACCAGCTTCTCCTCACTCGAGTCGGGATCGCAATAGAAGTATCCGATACGCTCGAACTGGAAGTGCTTGATGGAGGAAGCCTTCTCGTAGGTGAGTCCTTCTTCCACCCAAGCTTGCTTGATTTCCAGCGAGTTGGGATTCAAGTTGTCGATAAAGGTTTTGCCTTCTTCGCAATCATCGGGAGCGGGCACGTTGAAGAGACGGTCGAAGAGGCGCACCTCAGCGGCCTTGGCGTGCTTCACCGGCACCCAGTGAATCGTCGCTTTCACCTTACGGTTGCTATCGGGCATACCGCTCTTGGTCAGCGGGTCGTAGGTGCAGTGGATCTCGGTGATCTCGCCGTTTTCGTCCTTCACGATGTGCGTACACTTGATGATGTAGGCGTATTTCAGACGCACCTCGCGGTCGATGGAGAGGCGGTAGAACTTCTTGTCGGCGTTCTCGCGGAAGTCGGCGCGCTCAATCCACAACTCCTTGGCAAACGGAATCTTGCGGGTACCGGCAGTCTCATCCTCGGGGTTGTTGACGGCATCCATCATCTCCACCTGATCCTCAGGATAGTTGTCGATGATGAGCTTAACGGGGTCGAGGACGGCCATCGTACGGATAGCGGTCTTGTTAAGATCCTCGCGGACACAAAACTCGAGCAGGGAGACATCGATGATGTTGTCGCGCTTGGCCACGCCGACGGTCTCGGCGAAGTTGCGGATAGCCGCAGGGGTGTAACCGCGACGGCGAAGACCGCAGATGGTGGGCATACGCGGGTCATCCCAACCGTTAACATGATGTTCCTTCACAAGTTGCAGCATCTTGCGCTTGCTCATAATCGTGTAGTTGAGATTCAGGCGTGCGAACTCGATTTGCTGCGGGTGATGGATGCGCAAAGCCTCACAGAACCAGTCGTAGAGCGGACGGTGTACCTCGAACTCCAGCGTGCAGATGGAGTGCGTGATGCCCTCGATGGAGTCGCTCTGGCCGTGCGCGAAGTCGTACATCGGGTAGATGCACCACTTGCTGCCCGTGCGGTGATGGTCGGCGTGCAGGATGCGGTACATGATGGGGTCGCGGAAATGCATGTTGGGCGACGCCATGTCGATTTTGGCACGGAGCACGCGGCTGCCATCCGGAAACTCGCCCGCCTTCATGCGACGGAAGAGGTCGAGATTCTCCTCCACGCTGCGGTTGCGATAAGGACTCTCAATACCCGGGGCGGTGGGCACTCCCCTACCCTTGCTGATCTCCTCCTGCGTCTGGTCATCCACATACGCCAAGCCTTCCTGGATGAGCTGTTCCGCCCAAAGGTAAAGCTGGTCGAAATAATCGGAAGCGTAATGTTCCTCCGCCCACTGGAAACCCAGCCATCTGATGTCGTCCCGGATAGAGTCCACATATTCGGTATCCTCCTTCACAGGGTTGGTGTCATCAAAACGCAGGTTGGTCTTGCCGCCGTATTTCTGAGCGATACCGAAATTCAGACAGATGGACTTGGCATGGCCGATATGCAGATAGCCGTTCGGCTCCGGTGGAAATCGGGTATATACTTTCGCATCGTTTTTCCGGTTCTGGATGTCTTCTTCGATAATTTGCTCAATGAAATTCATATTCTTCGGTTTTAGGGTTGGTAAAAAACAAACGGCAAAGATACGATTTTTTTGGAATACTTCAAAATCAACAATCAAGATTTGCCGCTGAAATTAAAACCCATCCCTGAACTCTGTGGGAGACATTCCTGTCTCGCGGCGGAAGTATCGGCAGAAGGTTGCCTGTTCGTCGAAACCCAGCATGTCAGCGATAGCCTGTACATTGAGGTCGCGGCGAACGTGCAAAAGCATCTTTGCTTCCGACACAACATGATTGTGTATCCAATAGGAAGCGGTTTGGCCGGTTTCCTGCTTGATTACAGCACTGAAATGCTTGGAACTCAGACAAGTTTTTCCTGCATAGAAACCAACGTCCCTATGCTCGCGGTAATGCTGCGCGAGATCGTTGCGGAATTGGTCGCTTACCCGATTGTCCGTTCCGGTTTCATTCAGTTTTTGATTGCGATAATAGTTGAGCAATCGCAGCAGAAACTCCAATTGCCGCACCATTAATTTACGTTTGTCAGGGATGTTGATCCGCGATGTTTCTTGCATCCCCTTCACCACATGCATTATCATCTTGTATTCATGTTTGTCAAGTTTCACGCATGGATGCGGCTCATAGCGATATCGCATTTGCTTGATGATCTGCAATAAGGGATCATTCAGTACTTCTCCATCTACAACAATCAGAGAAGCAAGGTAATCTTTGGTCTTACTTATTTCCCTAAGACTATGATTAGGAAAAATCACGCCAACGGTGTACTTTTCCGAATAGTCAACATAGTCGTCGTACATCAGATCGGTATGACCTCTTTGGCCCACACAAATCACATAATCGGGCGAGACAAACGGTTCTTTGCTGGTCGGCAACCCTCTTACATCGTCAAGAACCACGATGCCTTCCTCTTTAATCCTCTGACCATACAGGTACAGGGGATGAATGTATGGCTGTTTCTTTTTCATAGTGCAAAAATACGGATTATTTTGACAATTATGGCGGTATCGGTCTTTTTGCCAATCATTTCCGCCGTTCTGACATTTCTGTTGGGTGAGGAGTTTGTACTTTTGAGCATTTTAATGTAAAATTTTTCATTTGAGATAAAAAAACTAAAAACCAACAAATTATGTTCAAAAAAATTATCCTTTTCGTGATGCTCGGTTTTGCCATCTGTGCCTTTGCGCAGACACCAGGCAACAACACCGTTGAAGTTGTCTATAATGGAACGACGGCGACGGTTAATGTGGCAGAAAACGTGTCACAGTATCTGACAATCACTCAGAGCGGTGCGCATGTCTCAATCGCGCAAAGCGCAAGCCTCGCCGATGAAATCACGTACAAGCTGAGCGGTACATCAACCGACGGCGAGTTTTACATGTCAGGATCCTATAAGGCTACCGTTGAGCTGAACGGCCTCACCCTGACCAATCTCACGCCTGTGTATAGCGGTGCGGCCATTCACATCCAAAACAGCAAGCGCATCAACGTGAAGGTTGCCACCGGCACCACCAACACGCTTGTCGATGCGGCCACGGGTTCACAAAAGGGCTGCCTTTACGTAAAGGGACACGCCGAGTTCAAGCAGAAAGGCACACTTAACGTAGTGGGCAACGTGAAACACGGCATTAAGGCAGGCGAGTATATCAGTCTGAAAAATGCTACCATCAATGTGACCTCTGCGGTGGGCGACGGCATTTCGTGTAACCAGTATTTCCTGATGGAAAGCGGCACAATCAACATCAGCGGCACAGGCGACGACGGCATCCAATGTGACCTTGACGGCGACGCCTCAACAGGCGAAACCACCGACCACGAGGATGAAGACTCGGGCAACATTTATCTCAAAGGCGGCACTGTTAATATCACCTGCACTGCTGATGCCACCAAAGGATTCAAATGCGCCGGCGATATGTTCATCTCGGGCGGCAACATCACGGTGGATGCCAATGGCACGCTGGTTCTGGAAGCTGTTAATAACGGCTACGACCCGAGTTATTGCACTGGAATCAAGACGGGTGGTAACCTAACCGTCAGCGATGGCATTCTGGAAATCACTTGTCCGAACAATAATGCAGGTGGTCACGGCATCTCCACAGATGGCGACTGCATTTTCAATGGCGGAACGGTGACCATCACGGCAACCGGCACGTGTGCTTCTTACACGGATAGCACCGGCATCGTTGATGCCTACAAATCAACCTGCGTGAAGAGCGATGGCAACATCATCATCAGCGGCGGCACACTGACTGCCACTGCGGGAGGGCGCGCATTCGCGGCTGACGGCGACTATATGCAAACAGGCGGTAACATAACGTCCACCACTTCTGCCAACGGCTTCACCACCATTGGCAGCGGCACATCCTGCACCGACGGTTTCGCCCCGGCTTGTCTGAAGGTTGACGGCGACATTGCCATCACTGGAGGCGTTTTTAAAGGCACCAGCACTGGTAAAGGCGGCCGTGGCATCTCTTGTGACGGCACCCTGACGGTCGGCCTGCCTGACGCAAACGATGACAATGTATATTTATACGTCACCACCAGCGGCTCACCGGTGAATGGCGTTTCGACCAACAACAGCAGCATAGACATTTGGAAAGGTCTGCCCAAAGGCATCAAAATTGACGGCAGCATCACCATCAACAGTGGTCATGTTCAAAGCTATTGTTCCCAGACCAGCGGTGACCCCAACGGAGAGGCTTTGGAAAGCAAAGACTCGCTAATCATCAACGGCGGCTATATTGAGACCAATGCCTACGATGATGCTATCAACGCAAGCAATTATCTTGAAATTAACGGTGGATATGTGTGGGCCTACGCACGCGGCAATGATGCCATTGACTGCAACGGCACCTCCATGTACGTCAACGGCGGCAATGTTATCGCCATGGGGTCAGAATGCGGCATTGATGACAACAGCGACCGTGGCGGACATCTCTATATCACAGGCGGCACATTAGTGGCTGTGGGTAGCAACGGAAGCGGCATGGGTCCCGGCATGGGCGGCACAGAAGGTACTCCCACGATGACCAATCAGAAGTATATCTCGTTGGGCAGCAGCAGTGGCGGTTCCCCATGGGGCGGCGGCAGTTCCAGCTCATCAGTGAGCGCTACAAATGGCTTCACCATCAAAAACAGCCATTCGAGCAATATCCTTACCTTCAAAGCTCCAACTGTCAGTGGCAGTGGATTTCACAATGTTTCCACGTCTAACGATGCGACATCCTCGGGCTCTGTGAACAGCGATGTCAATAGTCCCAAAGCGGGTCCCGGTGGTCCTGGCGGACAAAGCGGTGTAGGCAAGATACTTGTCTCCTCCCCGGGCATCAACTGCGACAGCTACTCCTATTTCACCTCCCCGACCATCAGCGGGGGAAGCAACTGGCACGGGCTGTACAGCGGTAGTACGGTCTCAACTTCCGGTTCCGGTACTTCCGCAACGGCAATGCCCACTTCCACGATTACGTACTCCACCCATATCAATGTATCCACCTGCGAGCCTTATACTTGGCACGGCACCACCTATAACACCTCGGGTGTGCACTCTGTAACACTCACTTCAATAGTCTGCGGTGTTGATAGTGTGGTGACCTTGCACTTGACGGTGAACAACCCTGATGCCACGGAGTTCAGCGAAACGGCGTGCGAAAGCTACGACTGGAACGGCGTGACTTACACGGAATCCGGCGACTATGAGCAGACATTCTCCAACGTCAACGGTTGCGACAGTGTGGTGACCCTGCACTTGACGGTGAACCACGGCACGCACAATGCCGAGACCGAAACCGCCCACGAGTTCTACGTATGGCATGGGGAGACCTACACCGAATCAGGAACCTACACGTTCGAGTATGATAACAACGAGGGCTGCGAAAGCATCGACACGCTGCATCTGACTGTGATTCACTGTGGTATCTCCACTTTACCTTTTACGGAGAATTTTGACAGCTACACAAACTCCACCGCCAACGAAACAGGCACACAACCCGATTGCTGGGATGTAGTCACGGAGGATGTTGCTCTCACTGAAGCCACGAAGCCGCAAGTATATCGTGGGTTCGCGACCAGCGGCAGCTATTCCTTGCGGATGAAAAACCGCTGCGTGTATGCGATGCCGGAGTTGAGCGACGAGATTCCCGTCAGCGACCTGACCATGACGTTCAGCCTGCGCCAACCCAAGTCCGTCTATCGTCTGCAAGTCGGAGTAGTGAACGACGCTGGCGAGTTCAAGGTGGTGAGGACAATCAACAACGCCAGTACGGGGATTGAGTCCATCACAGTAGATTTCTCCAACTACACAGGTAATGGTCACCGCATCGCGTTCCGCAACACGCTGGCCAAGGGTTCCAATTTGGCTTACAGCTACAACTACATTGACGACATCGTCCTTAGTTACAGTAACTCTTGTGAAATCGCAGTTTTGCCCTACTCGGAAAATTTCGACAACTACACGAGTGTGACCGTCATGGAGACAGGTGTACAGCCCAGCTGCTGGGAAGTGGTCACCGAAGATGTCGCGCTCACCGATGCCACGAAGCCTCAAGTGCTTTACAATCCCTCTTTCGCAACGAGCGGAAACTACACGTTGCGCATGAAGAACCGCTGTGTCTATGCCCTGCCGGCATTGAATCAGAACATCCCGGTCAACACTTTGACGATGACGTTCAATTTGCGCCAACCCAAGTCCGTATATCGCCTGCAAGTGGGCGTGCTGAACGACGAGGGCGAATTCACGCCAGTAAAGACGTTCAAGGGCGGCACGAGCATGGAAACCAAAACGGTGGACTTCACCAACTATACAGGCGAGGGTAACCGCATCGCGTTCCGCAACACACTGACACTAGGTACAGGCATGAGTGTCAGCTACTTGGACTACAGTATCAATTACATTGACGACATCAACATCGATTACACCGTGGTTGACAAGAATATCGCGAATGATGGAAATGTGAATGCCGATCTGGATATAGCGGTTTATCCGAACCCGACGAGGGACGTTGTCAATGTACAATGTACAATGAACAATGTACAATATTCGGGAATCGAAATTGTTGACGTGTATGGAAAGGTTGTCCGCACCGTAGGGACGCGATTTATCGCGTCCGCCCAATCCCCGACCCAAATCAACGTCTCGGGTCTCGCCGCCGGCATGTATTTCGTGCGCGTGACCACAGACAAGGGGGTTGTGACGAAACCGTTCGTGAAGAGATAGTCTCCACGGATCACACGAATCTCACGCATAATGAACGGGTATCGGTTTTACAACCGGTATCCGTTTTATCGTCCTTTCATCGCTTCAAATTCAAGGTCTCACGTCTCACGTCTTAAATCGCAAATCGCAAATCGCAAATCGTACGTATTCGTAATTTATGTACCTTTGCGCCCCGAAAAAACATGCCAGTTATGGGTAGGATTATGGCCATCGATTACGGACAGAAGCGTGTGGGGTTCGCCGTCACGGACGAGCTGCAAATCTGTGCGCACGCCTTGGAGACCGTTCCCGTGGCGCAAGCCTTTGATTTCCTGAAAGATTACCTCAAGAAAGAGAAGGTCGATGTCGTTGTCATCGGCGAGGCCAAACAGTTAGACAACACCCCTTCGGAGTCGTGCCGCTACATCGAGCCGTTCGTCAACCGCCTGCGCAAGGAGCTGCCGAACATCTCCCCGGGAACCGAGCTCGCCCGCATGGACGAGCGTTTCACCTCCCGCATCGCCTTCCAGACGATGATCGACATCGGGATGAAAAAGAAAGACCGGCAAAACAAAGCCAATGTCGATAAGATGAGCGCGGCCATCATCCTGCAATCCTATCTGGAACAACAAGATTTGATTAATTTAAGAGACAAATAACAATGATATTACCCATTTATTTATACGGCCAGCCCGTGCTTCGGAAAACGGCCGTGGAAGTTGACCTTAACGACGCCACTCTGAAAACCTTCGTGGCGGATTTGTATGAGACAATGTACAACGCTGACGGTGTGGGACTTGCCGCGCCTCAAGTGGGCAAATCCGTCCGCGTGTTCGTGGTTGACTCAACCCCCTATAAGGAAATTTACCCCGACCACGAGCCGTTTAAGGGCGCGTTCATCAATCCCACCATCACCGACCGTTTCGGCAAGGATGTCCCCTTCGCGGAGGGCTGCCTCAGCCTGCCCAAAATCAACGAGGAGGTCATCCGCAAATCCGACATCCACATCACCTACTATGACGAGAACGGCGAATTCCACGACTGCGACATCAACGGCGTATTAGCCCGCATCATCCAGCACGAATACGACCACCTCGAAGGCAAGGTCTTCACCGACAACCTCTCCCAAATCAAGAAGATGGTGCTCAAACGCCCGCTCAACGACATCGCCTGCGGGAAGGTGCATCCTGCGTATAAGACGATGAGACGATAAGAGGATGAGACGATAAGACGATAAGATGAAGAGATTTATCACGATATTATTCGCAGGATTGTTGTTGGCGGCGTGTGGTGGCAAGGATCGTGCAAAGAAAACGGAAATCAAAGCGGAAACCGACTCCTTGATGGCCGCTTACCACTATTCCGACTCGTTGTACGCGATAGTCGGGCGCATTGACACGGCGGCCTTCAGCGACTTTATCAAGCGGGCGATGGCCTTTGCGGAGGCACATCCCCAAGATGAGCTGGCACCGGGAATGCTCTACCGTGCCGGTGTGGGAAGCATGATTCTGGCAAAGTCAGCGGAAACGGCCGAATACCGCGCCACCAACGCGAAACGCGCCCTCGCCATCTTCAACCAATTCCAAGAGCAGTTCCCCGAACACGAACAGGCCAAGCTCTGTTACTGGCAGCGGGCCATCGTCTATGACGACATCCTCGGCGACTGGCGCAGCGCGGAAATCGAATACCGCGACTTCATCAACCGCTTCCCCAACGACTCCCTCACGCCCGTCTTCCAGCAGTACCTTTCTCTGCTTGGAAAATCAGAATCCGAAATCGAAGAGACGTTAGACGTAGGACGTTAGACCTGAGACTTGGGACTTAAGACTTGAGACTTAAGGCTTGAGATATCGGTGGTTGGATGTATATCAGATTTTAGATGGCAAATTTCCAAAGTAATCTTTATGTATTTTTCAATCATTTTCGATAATCTCAAAAGTCTTACGTCTTACATCTCACGTCTCACATTGTTCATAACTAATAATATCTTTTTTTGGAGAATCCACGATAAGTGATTATTTTTGTATATCAAAAATCAAAAACGTAAAATATCAAATATCAATCATTTATGGATCACGATTACGTATTGGTTGCCGGTCGGGCGAATCCTGAGTTGGCAAAAAAGATTGCAGATTGCCTGCACAAACCGTTGTTGTCAGTAGATATTCTACAGTTCAAGGATGGAGAAATCCAAGTCTATTACAACGAGAGTATTCGCGGGCGCGATGTGTTCATCATCCAGCCGACCTTCTCACCGGCGGACAACATCATCGAGCTGCTGATCGCCATTGATGCCGCCAAGCGCGCCTCCGCACGCAGCATCATCGCAGTGGTTCCCTATTTCGGTTATGCACGCCAAGACCGCAAGGATAAGCCCCGCACCTCCATCGGTGCCAAGCTGATGTGCAATTTGCTCACCACCGCTGGCGTAAGCCGCATCATCACCATGGACTTGCACGCTGACCAAATCCAAGGCTTTTTCGAAGTGCCTGTTGATCATTTGTTCGCCTCCAACGTCTTCATCCCGTTGGTGAAGAACTCCGGTTGGGAAAACATCAGCATCGCCTCCCCCGACACGGGTGGTACCAAGCGCGCCTCCACGTACGCCAAGGCGCTCAATTGCGAACTGGCCATCGGTTACAAACAGCGTGAGAAACAAAACGAAGTGGCATCATTGCAGATTATCGGCGATGTGAAAGACAAGAACGTAATATTAGTGGACGACATCATTGACACGGCCGGCACGCTCTGCAAAGCCGCCGCCCGCATCAAGGAGATGGGAGCCCTGAGTGTCCGTGCCATGTGCGCCCACGGCCTTTTCTCCGGCGATGCCTTGGAGAAAATCGAGAACTCCGTTCTCGACGAGGTGCTCGTCACCGACACCATCCCGTTGAAACGTCCCTGCTCCAAAGTGAAGGTCATTTCCGTGGCCAAGCTGCTGTCCGAAATCATCCTGAGCGTCGAAGACAACACATCCATCTCGTCGCATTATTACGTATAACCTACAAAAAAATCCCCTCCGAATGGAGGGGATTTTTTGTGATTCCGCTGCGACTCGAACGCAGAACCTGCTGCTTAGAAGGCAGCTGCTCTATCCAGTTGAGCTACGGAACCATTGGCTTGCGCCAAGTCGGGATAGCCTGATTCGAACAGGCGACCTCCTGCTCCCAAAGCAGGCGCGATAACCGGACTACGCTATATCCCGTTTTTCCGGCTGCAAAGATACACTTTTTTCTGATTTTTCTTTTCTCTCTATTTAGATTTTTTATTGTTGAAAATCAAAAACTTACAAGTTTTGTCAAAAATCAACTCTTAACTTTTCGTCTATATCAACCTAAAATAATACGCGCGGATTCGTGTGATACGCGGAAATCAACCCCGTCTTATTTCAAAAATCTCGTGCGCGATGCCGTGCTCACCCAAAATAGCCCTCACCCGCGTCTCGTCGGTGTCAGAGATGAAAACCTGCCCGAAATGCTCTTGACCCACCATGTTCAGCAGCTCGGTGATGCGGTTCCTGTCCAACTTGTCGAAAATGTCATCCAATAGCAGGATCGGTTTGCGCTTGTTGTAGGCGAAGGCGTAGTCGAACTGCGAAAGCCGCAACGCCAACGAAAATGACTTCTGCTGCCCCTGCGACCCGAAATGCTTCACAGGATGCCCGTCTATAGTGAAGTCGTAGTCATCCTTATGAACCCCGAAGGTCGTAAAGCCGCATTTGGTGTCCGCCACGAGATTCTTCTCTAACCCCTCGCGGAACGTCATTTCTGATAACCCCGACTCATATCGGACTTCCACCGTCTCGTTTCCCCGTGACAGCTGCCGGTAATGCTCCAAAAACATCGGGCGGATGTCCTCTATGAACTGTTTCCGCCGCTGGTAGAGCAGATTACCGTCTTCAACAATCTGTAAATCAATTACCTGAAGAAGCGAATAATCCGCATGACCTGTTTCCTGCTGCTGACGAAGCACAGCGTTGCGCTGTTGCAGCAATTTTTTGTAATGGATCAGATGCTGGAGGTAAATTTTGTCGAACTGCGAGATGATTTTGTCGAAGAAGCGGCGGCGCACCTCATTACCATCATTGATGATGTCGCTGTCGTATGGAGAAACCATCACCACCGGAAACAGTCCCACATGGTCACTCAGCCGGTCATATTCTTTCTTGTTGGCTTTCAGCGATTTCGTCCCATTTTTATAGACGCAGCTCACCTGCGTGGTGTTCCCGGACTCCTCATCCGCAAAATCCCCATGCAACGCGAAAAAGTCCGTCCCCAACCGCACCGAACTCACGTCCTTCGCCGAAAAGCAGCTCTTCCCGAACGACAGGTAATGGATGGCATCCAGCAGGTTGGTCTTGCCGCTGCCGTTCGCCCCCACGATGCCGTTCACGTTATCGTTGAAGGTGAATGAGGCTTCGGTGTAATTCTTGAAGTTGGTGAGTTGAAGTGTCTTTAAGTACATTTTGCGATTTGCGATTTACGGTTTACGGTTTATGATTTGCGATCATGGAAAAACGTAGAGACGCGCCATGGCACGTCTCTACATTCTACATTCTTCATTCTTCATTCTACATTCTACATTATTTCAGTCCTAAGACATCCAGTCCTTGATTGAAGCGAATGTCTCTCGGGATGCCGGATTTGTTGATACGGTCGAGATCGGCTTGCAAATCGGACTTGATGGTGCCGTTGTCCTTGCTGTATTGGGCGGCGAATTCGAAATCGCCTTCCGCTTGGGTCTTGAGAATCAGAGCAATCCAGCCTTCCATGGCTTTGCGGGCCTTGTCGTAGTTGATGTGGTAGGTGCCATTGCCGTTGCGGGTAAAAGCGCCGTTCTCAAAGAGATAGTTGTAACACATCATGTTGGCGATGCCGTGGGCCTCGGAAGCACCGAAACGGACAGAACGCAACAAACCGACGATATACGTGGTGATGGCATCCTCCACAGAAATGTCGGTGATTTCACCCTTGTCGATGAGGTTGAGAACGAGGTTCAAACCCACGATGTCGGCTTTGGCTTCTTCCCAGCTTGAGTTTTCGGTCTGCATGGCGTTATCTACAGAACCCTTGCCATTGATGGTCTGCTTCACACCCAAACCATGCGCTACCTCATGGAACGTCACATTCCAGAAGAAAGCGTCGAACGTGATATGGTTCTGCTCTGAAGGCTCGATGATGATTTCCCCAATGGGTTTCATGATTTTGTCAAACTTGGCCTGCATGGCATTGCGAAGCTGGAAGCGACGGGAACCCTTCTTGGCCTGTACATTGTCGTCATTGGGCAGATTGATGGCGATGGTCTTGCCAGCAGCGTTGCAATCACCGCCGTAGAACACCACATCGTAGAGGTTCATGTCGCAGGTGGTGCCGGGGACGTATGCTTTGTATGCGGGATCGCAGGGCAGTTCGCGCTGCAGTTGCGGGAGCATTTTCACAAACTTGTCGAGTTTTGTACTTGCATCCACATCCTTCACTAACACAAACGCTTCCCAAGAGGTCTTCACGGAGTTCAAACCGTCATCATAGTTCTCAATCGGGCCGAACACGAAGTCGATATTGGAGTCCTTCAGATCCATCCACGCCATATCGCTGGGATAATAATCGTTGGTCATCAGGGATTTCTTACGCTCCACCAGATATTTCTTCATCGTCGGGTTGTCGGCGATTTCAATGGCTTGGTCCAAGAGTTCACACACGCGGTCGAGTTTCTCTTTATAAGCCTCGTAGTAACCGACGGTCTTCAGCTTACCATTCTCGTCACGAGTGAGGATGGTGTAGTGGGAGGATTTCAACGGGTCCTCAAAGGCGTCATATTCGGCCTTGGTGATGTCCTGAGGGTAATAATGGCCCATCACAGGACGCGGACCGTAACCCGGCACGAAAGGTTTCTCCTCGTCAAGGCGATCCCACGGCCCATAGTTGATCATGGCATAATCCTTCATCCACGGGTCGGAGATGGTGTCGAGGAGGGATTTGTCGCCGAAGGTCTGCTCCCAAAAGAGGTCATCCATAATCTGCCCGATTTCAAAGAAAATGGGCAGCAGCTTTTTCTCGCTGTCGGTCAATTTAGAGAGGTCGGCGGTAAGGTCGAAATAGGCGTATTCCTCCACTTTTTGTTGGAGTTCGCTTTTCTGTTCCTCATTCGGAGTTTCCGTTTTCTTGTTTTTGCATGACACCAGCATGGCTGTGCAAGCTAAAATCAACATAACTGTGACAATTTTTTTCATATTCAAGAAATTTAAGAATTGTTTCTAAAAAAATGCGAGGGCAAAGATACATTTTTTTTGTAAAAAAAATAAGCGGTGCTCGTTACACACCGCTTATTCCATAAGATAATTATTACTAATGTGATATATAGAAAGGTTTATGCGTAGAGTTCTTCGAAGATCTTGCGAAGCTCAGGGCTTTCGCGCAACTCTTGAAGGGTGAACTCAGCATGTCCCTTTGTATATCCGTTACCCATGATCATGTTCACATCGCTTCCGATACCCTCGGCGCCGAGAGAAGCTTTGGTGAAGCTGGTGGCCATGGAGAAGAAATAGACGATACCATCGTCTTTGGTGCAAAGCACTGCGGTCATCTCCTGATCCGGAACGTTGACACAGTTGATGGTGACATCGGCCATCTTGCCATCGGTGAGTTTCTCGATGAGCTCATAGACCTGCACGGGGGTCATGCCGGCAGCGCTTTCCACGATGTCGCAGAAGCCGAGGTCTTTGATGCGTTGGGTGCTCTTCGGGCTGTTGGCGATGCCGATGACCTTACCGGTGACACCAACGCGCTTCTTAGCCTCGTAGCAGCAAAGCATACCGCTCTTACCACCGGCACCGAGAATAACGACGGTTTGACCGTATTGGCATAATTTAGCGGTTTGTGCAGGAGCGCCTGCCACGTCCAATGCGCTCAGAGCGAGCTTCTCCGGCATGTCGGTCGGGATCTTGGCGTAGATACCGCTCTCGAAGAGGATAGCCTTACCCTTGATATCGACTTGGTCAACATCAGGACGGATTTCAAGGATTTCGTCAATGCGCAGCGGGGTGAGGCTGAGGCTAACGAGGGTAGCGATGCGGTCGCCCTCTTTGAGGTCGATTTTGCCTTTGAGTGCGTCACCGATTTTTTCAACCTTACCGAGCAACATACCGCCGGAACCAGTGCGGCGATTACGGTGCTTACCCTGCAATTCAACGTTCAACAGCATCTCTTTCTTCACCTCTTCCATGATTTTCTCTTCAGAAGCGCCAGGACCAGCCTGTTCCTTGGCATAGTTGTGGATGTCGGTGAATGAAGCGGAGTCAATGTTCAGGGTTTGGACATCAATGAGGATCTCATTGTCCCAAATCTCGTCCATGTTATTGTCAAGCTTGTTTGCGGGCTGCGGGAGAACACCTTTGGGTTCAATCACGCGATGCGTACCGTATTTGTTGCCTTTTTTCTGCATAATTTTAATGATTTATAGAGTGATACAAAACTTTTTGCCTCAAAATTTTGAGGGTGCAAAGATATATTTTTTTGCGATATGCCAACCTCCATCCTGTTATTTTGTGAAAAATATTTTTTTGACGGTTGGTTTTGAGCTATAGTGAATAGTGATTAGTCATCAGTCATGTTCATCGTCTCTTCGTTTTCATCGTCTCATCGTAAAAGATTCGTCACGCGCATACCGGCACAGACAACATTGTGGCGCATCGGCCAATGATGTCGTTGGCATATTCAAAGCCTGAATCGCAGGTTTTCTTGTTTCTCGTGCCATCATAACCCATGTACAAATGCATGGTATCGTAGCCTATGTTTATGGAATTAAGCAGTTTCCCGTCACGTTTCCTTGCGGCTTCTTTGTATTTCTCTATGGACGGACGGCCTTTGCCCTTGCGCACCTGCAAAACAGCGTCGAGGGCTATCAGACAGCCTTTCCACAGGTAGTCTCCGGCTGCCTTGATGTATTTGCTGTCGGTATAGCATTTCAATTCCGGGTCATATTTCGCTTTCTTGATGACCTCTTCTGCATTGGCCACATACCTTCTGGCCTCTTCAATCGGGTTGTTGTTTTTAGTTTCTTCCATTATTTTGTTTTTAATATATGAAAAAATCAACGCTGCAAAAATACATTTTTTTGATATGGTCAATCAAAATAATAAAATATTTTTTACAGAAGATTTTTTTGCAATTAACTGTTAGTTTTTACTCAAGTTTCGCAAGTATGCCTTAGACTGTTTGAGGAAATTTGTCTTTGAACGGAGGAGATTCCGCCAGTTCCTATCGTCACTGGCGGAATGGTGCGCCACATTCAAGAAAAAAGGGGGAAGAAGATGGGCGGCGGTCGTGAAACTTCAGGCAACGGCAGCTATTTCCCCGCCGCCCATCTTCTTCCCCTTGGTCTCATACGGAGGTGCGCACCATTCCGCCGCGAACGCAGTGAGCGAGCGGAATCTCCAACGGAAAATCACGAAAACACGCCAACAGCTGCAACAAAAAGAGCTTGCGAAACTTAAATAAGGGATAATTCAGAAAATTTTTTAGCCAGCCCTCCCGCCGAAAAAGAGACTCATGTCACCATCTTATCTCGGCACCTGGTGGATGATCTCTACAATATTGTTGACGAACATGTTGATGGCCATCGCCAAGAGGATGACGCCGAAAAACTTGCGGATGATGAAGATCACGTTGGCACCCAACAGCTTCTGGATTTTGTCGAGGTAGCGGATGACGAGGTAGTCAAGGATGATGTTCAGCGACAGTCCCAGCAGGATGTTGATGACGGCGTAGTCGGCGCGGAGGGAGAGCAGGGCGGTGATGGCGCCGGGACCCGCAATGAGCGGGAAGGCCACGGGCACGATGCTCGCGCCGCCGCTGCTCGGCTCGTTCTTGATGATGTCGCGACCCAAGACCATCTCCACCGCAAGGATGAAGAGCACCAACGAACCCGCCACCGCAAAGGAGGCCGAGTTGATGCCGAAGAGCCGGAACAAGGCATCGCCGGCGAAGAAAAAGAGCAAGAACAGACCCAAAGCCGTCAGACAGGCCTGTGCCGCCTTGATGTCCTGGTTTTTCTCACGAATGCCCATGAAAATGGGGATGGAGCCCAAAATATCGATGATGGCGAACATCACGATAAACGAGCTGAATATCTCTACGAAGTTGATGGTTCCGAACATGATCTTCCCTTTTTTAACGGCGGCAAAAGTACAAAAATGACAGATGCGGAACTGCTTCCCACAATGTTGTATTTCAAGAAAAGATGTATCTTTCTTCCGAAAGTGTAGAGACGTTTCATGAAACGTCTCTACAGCGTCAATTTCATCTGTCTGTGTGTATTCGTATTTTATGTACATTTGCGGCCTTAAAAAAAGACAGAAATGAAAAACATCACCTTTATCGTCGCTGCGTGCTGCCTGATGATGGCCGCGTGCGCTCAGTCGCCCAAAGGCACTGAAAACCAAAAGAATTCACAAACCAATCAGAAAGAGATGAAAAAGACTTTGATTGTTTATTTCTCGGCCACTGGCACCACCAAGGCCGCCGCGCAAAAGCTCGCCAAGGAGTTCAACGCCGACCTTTACGAAATCACCCCGGAACAGCCTTACACCGCCGCCGACCTTGACTGGCGCGACAAGAAGTCCCGCTCCACGCTGGAGATGCAGGACAAGAGCTCGCGTCCCGCTATCAAGGGCAAATGCGAGAACATCGCCGACTACGACACGGTGTGGATCGGCTTCCCCGTGTGGTGGTACACTGCCCCCACCATCGTCAACACCTTCATCGAGGCCCACGACCTCAGCGGCAAGGTGCTCAACGTGTTCGCCACCAGCGGAGGCAGCCCTGTGGAACCATGCGCCAACGATCTCAAGAAGGCGTACCCGCAGTACAAATGGGGCGAAAGCCGTCTGATGAATCGCTAAATCATCTCCGTCGCTGAGCCTGTCGATGCCATTGCCGGCGTTCTCGCCGGGACGGAAGTGCTGGATCATTTCAGGCTTTGAGTTGTCTATTTCAGTCTTTCACACAGCGCACCGAATAAGCGTCGCCGTCGGCGTCATAAAAGTTATTGTGGATTACGGAGGCATAGTTCGAATGAAGTCCCCAGTAATAGGTGTTGTTGAAGCCATAAGAGTCGGTTCCCATGGTAGTGGTCCAGAAAAATGTGTTATAGCCAAGCCCACCGTAATTGACAAACTCAGGTATGAGGTAATCGCCTCCTTGATAATACCCTGCCGGCAATGCACTGAAACCAGTAGCATTGTTGGTGGCCGGATTGGCATTGCCCACCTCGCAGGAGGTACCCCCAAGATCCCAACCCATCGTGGCGGCCAGCGACTTACCAATCTGGTCCTCAATGCCGCCGCATACATTTTGACCATGGCTTTTCACATAGGTGTGGAGCTGTTCCCATTCGGCATTGCTCGGAACATGCCAGCCGTCAGGACAGATACCCTGCACTCCACTTGGATTGGAATTGGAGGCGGTGGCGTCGTGCATCAGCGCCGCCCAGTTGTACAGCAGTCCGTAATTCGCTTTGTTGGCGGATTCGTTCATCGGGTAATACCAAAAAGCCGATGTGAGGGAATAGCTCTCCCCCTGTGGAATGTCGGTGCCATCGGCATACCTTCTTGTACGCAAATTCTCGCGCATCCAGCATTGCTGGCCAATTTGCACCGTGTTATACGTATTCCCGTCTATATCCACAACAAACGGTGCGTCTGGACAAGACCTCGCATCACCGTCGGGATTGACAGGTATGAAAAAACTTTGTTTCTCGCCATAGGCAATGCCCACAGAATTGATGGCGTATGCACGAACATAATAAACAAGATTGGACATCAGTCCTGTCAATTGGCTGGTGAAGACTCCCAAGCCGCTCCCGTCGGACGTATGCAGCCCGGCAAGCGTCGGATTGGGCGAAATGCTTACGCAAACGCCTCGGGCCGTTACACTGTCACCGCCATCATCGGTCACAATGCCGCCACATACAGCGGAAGTGCCGGTAATATTCGTGACATTCGCGGTAACGACGGTTGGAAGACGTAGCTGTACACTCGAAAACGGCAGCACCACCGTCTGTGAATCCGCAAGGGGCTGTTCGATGTGCGGGCTTTCCTCACCTTGGCCGTTGATGGTGGCATACGCCGAATATTCCATCTGGTCGCCGAGATCGTAAGGACGGACGACCGAGCCACGGGTATGGGACTTGGCCGGCGGCGCTTCTCGACTATCCTTCCTTGTATAGCCCACATATTCAACAACATTGGTACCCCCGCCTTCGTTGCACACCATTTTGACGGAAGACAATTCCCCCTTAAGGCGGGCGCTCATCACGTATGTGCCCGCATGGGAAAGGGTGATGCGGAACTGGTGGCGCCCAGGATTCAAAAGGATGTCGTCCGCCCAAACAAGCCGTCCGCCAACATCCGCGATATCCAACGTCACCACGCCTGCATCCGCCAAGGTCAAGTGGATGTCCGTGGTGCCATGAAACGGATTCGGACTGTTTGGCGACAGTTCCAAAGACGGCAGCTGTGACATCTCAGGATTTTGAATGCCAGATCCCTTTTGTAGGGTCAGCACCGTGTCGGGCCAGTAAAGATACTCCTGCCAGTTCTTTGAAAGGTTGGCCACTCGAAAGAGTTCGGCTTGCACATGGTGGTTGGCGGCGTCCCGTCCCGTGAAGGTGAGTGTGACGGTCTGCGCGAAACCACAAACCGCAAACAAGGTGACTATGCAGAAAAGAGAAGCCTTTTTGTTCATAATGACAGATTTTTGGACAAAGGTTTTTTGGACTGCGAAATTACTATTTTTTTAATTTTGACACATAAAATAACTCTTGTGCATTTAGTTAGCTAAAAAGTTATAACTTTGCCCCCTGAATTTAAACAGCGAATGGACAGACGCGAATTTTTGAAGAAAGCCGCCCTCGGGGTGGCGGCAGTGGCGGCAACCAGCCTGCTGGAGCATCCCGCCGTGGCTACAGCAAATGAATTGATTAACAATAAAATAACGAATAATATGAAGAAAATAATGATTATCGACGGCGGTCCGCGCCGTAACATGAACACCGCCGCCATGCTGGAATCCTTCGCCAACGGAGCCAAAGAGGGTGGGGCGGAAGTGAAACTTGTGCGCCTCTACGACATGGACTACAAAGGTTGCATGTCGTGCATGGCCTGCAAGCTCAAAGACAAAGCCTCGAACATCTGCAAGTTCAAGGACGCCTTGACCCCAGTTTTGGAGGAAATTGCTGAAGCCGACGGTCTGGTGCTCGGCTCCCCAATCTACTTCGGCGACGTGACCGGCCAGATGCGCACCTTCCTGGAGCGGCTGGCTTTCCCGTGGCTCTCCTACAACGACTACAGTATGACAGCGCCCAAGAAGATGCCCGTGGTGCTGTTGGAGACCATGAACGGCACGCCCGCCCGCAACAACAGCAAGGGCTACGGCTCGATGGAGCACTGCATCTCCGCCGCACTCGGCGACCCCGAACGCCTGGTCGCCTACAACACCTACCAGGTGAAGAACTACGACCGTTACGAACTGGCCGGCTTCTCCGAAGAGGCCAAACGGAAATACCGCGAGGAACATTGGGAGGAGGACCTGCAGAAG
>JAFXTE010000010.1 GCA_017525245.1 Bacteroidales bacterium
AGCACCGACAAGAACTTCAAGTGGTATGGCGAGTTTCGCGGGCAGATTCATCAGGAGGCGATTTACAACTACATCATCAACTACACCGACTTGATGGGCAAACCACATAAGGTGTTAGGAAGAATCACAGTGCTGTAACAGCGTCCCTTTGTTCTCATTTCTTCATTGAATTTCGGCATACTTTTCGTATTCGGATTTTGTTTACTTTTGCCATAATTCGTTTAAGATCATTCAGGAATTGTATGATTCAGTCGGATAGCGTTTTATAAAAATTGTTTGAGATAATGATTAAAATGAGAAAAACTGTTTGTCTTTTGATTGCCGCGATTCTGATGTGCGGTGCGGTTGCTGTCTCTTGCAAAGGCAAGAAAAACGTGGAAATCAAACCCGTGAAGGGTGTGTTGGAAAACCCCATTGGTTCCCTGAAAGCCCCTGAAATCGTGGAAGCCACGATAAATCGGCATGTGCTTGACAGCTGCTATGAGAGTATTTTGAAAGATACCGTGTCCAATGTAAGCGTGTGGAGTTTGATTCGCGGTGTTGGCGACCAGTCCACTGAAGGCTTCGGCCTTGTGGTGGTCAACAAAGGTTATGCGACGGCCTTCCCCGATTTCCGTCATGGAAACAACCCTTCTGCCCGTTATGATTCCGTTTCGGGCGACCTTTGGCTCACTGGCGGAGTGATGGAGGGTACCGGCGTGCTTGTCGAACGTCCCTGCTTGTTGCGCTTCCGCGAGAAAGGCAATGCCTACCTCGCTGCGGCCATCGACCCATACGAAATGCAGCAGGCACTCTGTAAGGAATTGTCGTATTCTGTTGACGGAGAGAATATTACCTTGTATAATGGCGATAAAGAGTTGGTTACGGTGACAAACACCATAAAGGACATGGGTGACTTTTACGATGATGTTGTGTGGATTGGCGAGCAGCTGACCTACGACGTCAGTGGTGAAAACATCTACGTACACGTGGTTCCCGGCGTGAACTTCGTGACCGGCAAGGTGCTGCATTACGACGACATGCCCACCATCTCCGCCCTCGTCACCCTCAACAACGGCGGCGGCTTCACGCTGTCAGATGTGAAAGTTGAAAATTGAGACGTAAGACTTAAGACTTGAGACTTAAGACTTGAGACTTGAGACTTAAGACTTGAGACGTGAGACTTGAAACTTGAAACTTGAAACAAAAATGGGTATCAGCAACATGTCGGTACCCGTTTTTCATCGTTTCATCGTTTCATCGTTTTTCATCGTATCATCGTCATAAACTCCTCCTCCGACACAATCGGAATCCCCAAACTCTCGGCCTTCTTCCGCTTCTCCGGCCCCATTTTCTCGCCGGCGAGGATGAAGGAGGTGTTTTTCGATATGGAGGAGACGTTCTTGCCTCCGTTCTGCTCGACGAGCTCCTTGATAGCATCGCGGGGCATTGAGAAGACGCCGCTCACCACGATGCTTTGGCCTGCAAGTTTCTGAGACACAGGCTGATGCTGCTCTTTGTTGATTTCGAATTGCAGACCGGCTTCGCGCAGACGCATGAGGATCTCCAGATTTTCGGTGCTGTTGAAGTAGTCGATAATGCTGTCGGCCACGCGCTCGCCCACGTCCTCCACGGTCATCAGCTCCTCCTTGGGGGCGTTGGCCACGGCGTCCATCGTCTCGAAGTGACGGGCAAGTTTCTTGGCTGTCACCTCGCCCACGAAACGGATGCCCAAGGCGAAGAGCACACGCTCGAACGGCACCTGCTTCGATGCTTCGATGCCCGCCAGGATGTTCTGCACGGTTTTCTCACGGAAGGAGAGCGTCTTGGTCTTGCCGTTTTCGTCTTCGATAACTTTCTCCAATCCAAAGAGTTGCTCGTAGGTTAGCGAATATAGGTCTGCGCTGTTTTTCACTAACCCATTGGCGAAGAGCATGTCGATTTTGCCTTCGCCGAGGGAGTCGATGTTCATTGCCTTGCGGGCGATGAAGTGTTCCAGCCGGCCTTTGATCTGTGGAGCGCAGTGGTCGGCGTTGGGACAGAAGACACCCGCCTCGCCCTCGGCCTGTTGCAGCTCGGTGCCGCAGACGGGGCAGTGCGTGATGAAAGTCACCCGTTGTGCGTCGGGGAGCCGTTTGTCGGTATCAACTCCCACGATTTTGGGGATGATTTCGCCGCCCTTCTCCACGAAGAGACTGTCGCCCTCGCGGATGTCCATCTCCGCCATGAAATCGCGGTTGTTGAGGGTGGCGCGCTTCACGACCGTCCCTGCCAAAGAGACGGGGCTGAGGTTTGCCACCGGCGTGATAATTCCGGTTCTACCCACTTGGAAATCAACGCTTAGCAGTTTCGTGGAGACCCGCTCGGCCTTGAACTTGTAGGCGATAGCCCAACGCGGACTCTTGGCCGTGGCACCCACCTGACGCTGCTGTTCAAAGTCATTGACCTTGATGACCACGCCGTCAATCGGGTAGGGGAGTGATTTGCGCTTCTCATCCCACGTGTGCAGGAAGTCGTAAACCCCTTGCAAATCCGCCACTTTCTCCATCACGTCGGGCTTGCGGAATCCCCATTCGTGGAGTTTCAGCAGACGGTCAAAGTGATTATTTCCAGGCAGTTGTTCGCCTAATCCGAAGTAAAGCTTGAAGTCAAGTCCGCGTTTGGCGACTTCGGCGGAATCCTGCAGTTTGAGACTTCCGGAGGCGGCGTTGCGTGGGTTGGCAAAGGGGGCTTCCCCGATCTCCTCGCGCTCGGCGTTGAGCTGCTCGAAGCTGCTGAACGGCATGATGATCTCGCCGCGCACCTCGATGAGCGGCGGAAAATCGCCCTGCAGCTGCAGCGGCACGGTACGGATGGTGCGCACATTGGCGGTCACCACGTCGCCGCGGGTGCCGTCGCCACGGGTCACCGCACGCACTAACACGCCGTTTTCGTAGATCAGACTGATGGCCACGCCGTCGTATTTGAGTTCGCAGACGTACTCGGGGGAAGCAGCGAGGAGTTCGCGCACGCGGCGGTCGAACTCGGTGAGGTCCTCCTGTGAGTAGGTGTTGCCCAAAGACTGCATCGGGTATAGGTGCGCCGCGCTTTGGAAGTGTTTCGTCACCTCGCCGCCCACACGCTGCGTGGGGCTGTCGGGACGGCGCAGTTCGGGATAAGCGGCCTCAAGGTCAATGAGTTGCTGCAACAGCTGGTCGAAGTCGTAGTCCGAAATCGTGGGGTTGTCCAGCATGTAATACTGGTAGTTGTGCCGGTTGATTTCCTGAATGAGGCGGTCGATGCGCTCCTGCGGGGTGGGGGTCTTCTCTTCCATCGGTCTGATTTTGGCGGCAAAGGTACAAAAAATTCGGCCGTCTCACATCTTGTTTTTGGGCGTTTCGGCGCGTGTGTGGCATGTCTTCACATTCCCCGCTTACCCCTTCATCGCCAAAAAGATGGTGGCATTCTCCAATAATTCCGTACCAGAATAAAATTCCTTGTCAGAAATAGTGTTTATGTCGCTCTTTCAATTCTTTGCTAATTGTTTCCTACAAGCGGAATTCCCAACTGCTTGCAGTTATTCCTGTTGGCATTCAACGGCCAGCTCAATGGCTTCTTTCATGTTGGACATGAGTTCATCCAAAGTGTTTCCTTGGCTCATTGCTTCGGGAAGCTGTGAACATTGTCCGACATAGACGCCTGTTGTTGGGTTTTTCTCTATGATGATGCTGTATTCCATAGTTTTTTCTACTTTTTTATTAACGCTGCAAAGATACGCTTTTTTTCAGCAAATGGCAAGGTGGGATTTTTCCATCCTCCCTAACATTTATATTTAGGCAATAAATTATCCCGAAAATGCGTTACCGAAACTGTTCAGTTAACAGTAAAACAATCTTGTCATGAGTCAGAATAACACACCATTAGGAAATTTCCTGCTGAGATACTGGTGGGTTTGGCCCTTGGCGTTTCTGTTGCTTATCGTATTACAGCTGTCGGATATGCTCAACGGGCACTTCCTGCCGAATGTCATCGACAATGTTATTTGGGGAATTATCTTTCTGCTGGGTGTTTTGCAGGTGGTTGCGTTCATTCTCTCTATTGCTCGCAAGGCGTGGTGGAAACTCGGAGGCATCATGGCGGGAGGTTTCTTGTGCGCACTCGGCTTTGCCGCGATAGTGTTTGTGGGCATGGTTACGGTCTTGTTCGAAGAGGAAGAGGATCATTTCGGAATGGAGCATCCGATTCCGGACACATTGCAGTGCGAAGTGCCTATCGGTGGCGTGATTATGCAATTGCCTGAGGATTCCTGTTCCGTTGCCGCGGGTTCGGACTCGATTAGTATTCTTTCGACTGACAAAAGTACCTGGTTACAGCTGTATGAAGGTGGGCAACCCGGCATCTATGAATACACCTTGTATGCGCCTGCACTCCCCGACGGGTATGTCTATTTGCGCTGTTTTGAGGTGACGAAGGATATTGCTTTGTCAACCAAAGAGATAGTAAAACGGACCAAGCATGAGTTCTCCGACCATACTTCATTCGGGAAATTGGTTGACAAACGAGATTTCACCATTTACGAGGGTGTCTGGGGCGAACCTTACGCCGTGCGTGTGGAAGTCTGGTGCCATGACAATGTCTCCAGACGCGACAAGTGCCTTTTGTCGAAGGTTTACAAGCTGGAAGGATGGATGCGGTAATGGAACCCCATTTTTGCAAGCAGATTATTATACTTGCGCGGCCTGGACTGCTGCTTCGAGAGCACGACGCACGTAGGCATTCAGACTCTCACCTCTTTCCACGGCGAGTTCAGAAACCTGAGCATGGAGTTGTTGGGGTATCCTTACGTTGAAGGTTCCGCTGTATGACTTTCTAAGAGGAAGATTATGTTCCTTGCAATATTCGATGTAATCATCCACGGCGGCATGAAAATCCGCCTCAAGCTCTGGCACAGTCATCCCTTCATACGTCACCAAAGCTTTACTCCCTAGTCCAAGGACTTTACCATAAAGAGACAAATCATCCTCAACCTCAATGCTTCCGATAAACCCTTTGTATTTCAATGTATCCATATTGTTTGATTTAAATCAGGTTATTTGTTGTTAGAAACTCAACAGCATCTTTCAATGCTTTGCCTTTTACGATGTTTCCAGGGTGCGGTTTGTGTAATAAATAGCCAATGTCTTTTTCGCTGTTGTAGAATTTGACTCGTGACCCCGATGTCTTCCCCTTAGTATCCTCAATGAATCCGCACATGTTAAAAATGGAAATAAGCTCCGAGTATGTGAAGTCTTTGGGTAGATTTTTTAGCCTACGTGTCAATTTTTCTTTTCTGCTCATTGTTACTAATTTTCAGTTGCAAAAATACAAAAAAAACAGATATACAATGGACACGCGATTTTTTTATTTTTGCCACAAATTGTTTTCAAAAATAACGCCGATTTTTATGTCCAAACACCCCCTCTTTCTCGCCGTTATCCTGCTGATAATCAGTATGTCCGCTTTTGCGCAGCATACACCGTGCAAGGTGACTGGCAAGGTGGTTGATGAGAAGAACATCGAAATGCCCTACGTTTCCGTGTATGCCTCGCAACAGGACAGCGTGGTGGCGGGCACCCTCACCGACCAAAATGGACAGTTTTCGCTGAAAGTGCCCCGGTCGTCGAAAACTTATACCCTGACCGTGATTTACATGGGCTATAAATCGAAACATCTTGACTTTACAGCGGATAAGAATGAAGTTGCTTTGGGGAGTATTCCAATGGAGGCCACATCGCAGGTGCTGGAAGAGGTGAACATTTCGGCGAGGGATGGCGGACAAACAATCGTCACTGCCGAACACACTACCATAATGCCCACGGATGCTACGACTATGATGACCGGCACCGTCGCGGACCTCCTGCGCCAGCAGTCCTCCGTGACCGTTGACCCCGATGGCAACGTTTCCATCCGCGGTAACGGCAATGTGCTGCTGCTCCTTGACGGGGTGCCCACGAACCTCGGTTCCATCAACGCGATACCCTCCTCCAACGTGGCGAGTGTCGAGATCATCACGAACCCGAGTGCCAGCTACGACGCCGAGGGTACGGGTGGCATCATCAACATCGTCACCAAGAAAGACGGGAAGAAAGGCCTCAGCGGGATGGCGGTGGTCAATTATGGCTTCAACCACTTCACCAACGGCAGCCTCGCGCTGAACTACACCCGCAACAAGTTCGCCCTGCGCTTCAACTATCAGGTGAAATACGAGGACGACCTCAACAACGGCTATCTCTGTCGCTACTACCGCACCACCGGCGACAGTCTCAGCCAGCAGATCCACGCCCTGCGGACGGTCTTCAACAACAACATCGCCCTCGGGGTCACCATCAAGCCCGATATGCGGAACAAGATAGATGCCGACTTCCGGCTCATCCTGCCCCGCTTCAACACCGTGCAAGATCTCTCCAACGACTGGCTCCACAACGGCATCCTGACGCACGAGAACCGCCGTAGCGACGTGACCTGTAACCGCGAGAACCTCGACGGGACGTTCGCCTATTGGCACGCCATCCGTCCCGGGAAGCTCACCTTCTCCGTCAAGGCGAACGTCTCCAAAATCTGGGGCCACCGCCCGTCGTACTACTTCTTAGAGGGCGATTCGGTCAGCAAGTCGGTGTCGGGCGGAAGTCCGCTGCTCACCTCCGCCCAGACGGACTGGAAATTCATCGAGAAATACGGATTTTGGGATGCGGGAGTGAAGTTCTCTTACCGCCAGAACGACATCTACCACAACTTCTTCGTGCGCGACAGTCTTGGTTGGGACTACTCCCATCAGTTTAGTAACGACCTGCTACATAGGGAGTACGTGCCCGCCGCCTACGTGCAGTTCACCTCTACGGAGTGGCGCGACCGGTTCACCTGGAGTGCCGGTCTCCGTGCCGAATACAGCCGCACGCATTTGCATAGTGAGAAAGAGTTGTTGGACGAGTGGTCGCAGCATTTCTTCCTCGGACCGTCGCTGTCGTTCAAGTACAAGATTTCCAAGAAGCACAGCCTGTCGTTTGCCTATTCGCGGCGCATCACGCGACCCACCTATCCGCAGCTCAACCCTTATATGAGCATGATCGACCCGCACAACTTCGAGCAGGGCAACATGCATCTCCAGCCCGAGACCGCCGACAATGCTGAGCTGCTCTACCAGTTCAAGGTGCCGAAATGGGCTGTGAATGTCGGGTTGTATGCCAACTACATCCACAACTACATAACGCAGGTGGCCCGTTTCGAGGGCGACATCCTGCTGATGACCTACATCAACGCCACCTCGCAGACCAAGGCGGGATTAGACCTGAGCGTGAAAGCCGACCAGTGGAAGTGGATGACGGCGACGCTCGGCACGAACACCTACTACCTCCGTTCGGTGGGCAACATCGGTGAGTGGGACATCTCAAACAGCGGGTGGGTCAACAACAGCAACCTCCGCCTCGATTTCCGCCCGATCAAGGGGATGAACATCAATCTGCAGTATTTCGTGAACACGCCGCAGTATTACCCGCAGTTCACCACGCGCCTCTCGCACTACCTGAACATCGGCATCAGCCAGAAGTTCTTGAAGGGTGCGCTTACGGTCTCCGCGCAGCTCACGGACGTCTTCAACACCCGCAAATGGGAGATCTTCGCCGACAACCAGTACTATCAGTTAGACAACATGTTGCACGGCAAGAGCCGGATGTTCTGGTTGGGCGTGAGCTACAACTTCAACGCCTACAAGAAGGCCGGTACGGGAAAGGTTGAAGGGGAGGATAGGAGTAAGATTCGGACGGGGGTGTAAAGTAATTCATCATCATGCTATATTTATCTGCGTAAGTCTGCGAGTTCTGCGGGAGAAAATGTGCCCGCTGAACCCGCGGAATCAATCACATCAGTATCAGGCACGCAATTTGCCACCTGTCGGGGATGAAGTCGAAGTAATAGACCGGCGCGCCCCATCGGTCTTTCTGCCTTAGGGTTTGTCCGTCGAGGTAGTAAAGTGGTGTGCCCCAGCGGTCTTTCTGCCGGATGGTCAGCCCGTCGAAGTAGAGTAGGGGGTCGCCCCAACGGTCCTTCATCCGCACGGTCTGTCCGTCCATGTAGATCAGGGGTTGTCCCCAACGGTCTTTAAGCCGCACCTGCTGCGAGGCGGCATCGTACCACAGCAGCAGCTCGCCCCACCGGTCCTTCATCCGGATGGTGTTCTCCTGCATATAGTACAGTTTCGCGCCCCATTTGTCCTTCTGATAGACGGTCTGGGCGCGGGACGCGACGGTTATTGTGAGGACGATGATGCAAAATAGGATAAACTCTTTTTTCATGTGGCAAAGATACGTTTTTTTGGGACGACAACTGGGATGTTTTTTTTGTACGACAACCTGGACAACGTGGGACAACTTTTTTTCATAATGTTGTCCAGAGCTGTCCAAGTTGTCGTTCTATTTCTAATTATGTTGTCCAAAATTGTCATAGTTGTCGTCCCTACAACAGTTGCATTGCGATTTTCGCGCAGGCTTCCGCGTCGGCCAACGCGTGGTGGTGGTTGGTCATCGGGCAGCCGCAGGCCTCGGCCACGGTGTGCAGCTGGTGGTTGGGCAGACGGCGTCCGAAGTGGCGGCGCGAAGCCCGGCAGGTGCAAAAGAACTTGTAGTCGGGATAGTCCATCTGATAGACGCGGAACACGGCCTTGAGGCAGCCCTCGTCAAAAGGACTGTTGTGCGCCACGAGGGGCAGTCCGGCGATGAGCGGCTCTATTTGCCGCCACACGACGGGGAACACGGGGGCGTTTTCGGTGTCCTCGTGCGAGAGTCCGTGAACTTCCTGGCAAAACCAGGCGTAGTAGTCGGGTTCGGGATGGATGAGCGAGTAGAACGTGTCGGTGATGACGCCGCCGCGCACCACCACCACGCCCACGCTGCAGACGCTGCTGCGCTGCCCGTTGGCGGTCTCGAAATCTATGGCGGCAAAGTCGGTCATACTATTGTTTGTTTATGATTAAAAGCACCAATCATCACCTCCATTTCATCTTTGGGAATGTGATGATGGGCTGCAATGGTTTGCCAGTGGGATACGACTTCTTGCGTTTTTTCCATGATGGATATTGCGGTGGATCTTGTTAAACCCGCGAAAGGAGCCACTTCCAAAGCTAACGTAAAGTCGAGGGCATTGTCGTTCTCGTTGATGTTAAGGCTGAGCCCTGTGCCATAATTTTGCGGATTGAGGTCGTATGCGGGCGACAGCGTCCAGCCCTGCGGTGTAAGGAGAAAACCGTGATTGCGTAGATGGTCGTCGCAATTGGACACCGCGATGTTGAATACGATCCGCCGCCATAGTTCCAAAAGATTGTCCTGTACATGACAGCAGTTCCGGCTAATCCAGTCAAACAGTTCCAGATAGCTGCATCCGTCTGTCGCTCCGTCAGCGTACCCCAGCATGGTCATGGCGGAAGTAAAATGGATGCGGCGATTGCGGATGTCACGGTCAAAGCGGCGAGTCATGAAAGTGGCATGTCTCCCAGACAGCGTGCGTACTTGAAATGGAGCCACCCGAATGCCGCATTGCTGCGCCAGACTCATGGTCACCGCCTCCCATGCACCGACATTGGTCTTGTCGTTCCGACTCGGGAACTTTGCAATCCACAGATGATCGTCGGCATCCCGTACATTGGCTTTGGGACGTGCACCACCGAGTGAGGATCCCGGTGCCAACAGCATCACAAGCCATTTGTTGACATCTTTGTCTTCATCCGTTTCTATATGGTTTACCGCCATTTCCAGCTCTCTCAAAGAGGAAAACGGTGGCGTTGAAAAGCGAGCGTCATTGTCCAAAAAATCTCCATCGGGTGAACTTTTCATACGCAAGGCCCCCATGCGGCATTCATCGAACACTCCTAACAGATAGTCGCTTTCCTGTAAATGTTTGCGATTTCGATTCTCGTCTCGGGCGCGGATGCCTTCCCGTCTGTCCAGCAATACGCGTCCCCAACGGTCGGGTGACGAGTCCAAAAAGATGCCGAAATTGTTTTTATTGTCTGGAAGATATTGTTTGCCGGAATAGAGCTGCAGGTCGGGGTCAAGCAATTTCCCTTGATGACGGGTCAGCCATTCGTCAGCGAAAGAGAACGAAAAGACCTCCTTTCCTCTCAAGGCCTGTGCCGAGAGAACCCCTACCAGTAAAGGCCGTTCCGTGTATGCGTCGTCGAAATAGATGTAGATGTCTTTATTCATGTTGCGGGATGTTTGCTGTTTTGATTTTGGTGCTGCGGCGGCGCACGGTCAAACCGGCATCCTGAATCTTGCGGCCGAGCACATCGTCCTTGGCAAGGAGCAAGAGATCGTCATGGAGTCCCAACACTATTAGTACGCGAAAATAGGAGCCCAAGGAGACACCTTCGTCGCCGTGTTCGATCTTGATGACGGTGTTGCGTGAAATGCCGGCTCTTTCGGCCACCTGTTCCGTGGAATAGTCACGGCGCAGTCTCGCCAATCGGATATTTTCCCCCAAAGTGTCCAGCATTCTCTTATATTTGGGCAATAGCGGTCTTTTCATGATTCTTCTTTTATAATGTTCAAAATAATGCGCAAAAATACAAATTTTTGTTGAATATTATGCACGTTATTTTTTTATTTAAGACAGGCAAATGGATGGTTCCATCAAAGTACAACTTTTATTATTATGGTTGTTTTTCTGCATACAAAGATAGCGTGCGATTATGCCGAATCGTGGCACCCCGCATTCCTTATATTTCCCCCTTCGACAGCTCCCACATCGAGCGCTCGCAGGTGTAGGTGGTCATCCGAAAGAGGTCGGGGATGCTGTAGCGCAGGTGCGTGCAGAGGGCGTGGACGAGGTAGCAGACGCAGATATGCTCGAACTGCGGGATGCGCAGCGGGCCTTCTGCCCAGGTCTGGCCGTCGTCGAGCTTGTTGGATTCGCCGTTGTGGATCGTGTGCGCGTCCATTCGCGAGAGTGATGACACCGCCCACAACATCTCGTTCCAGTGCGACCCGTAAAACGCATCCTCCTCCATCGGGAAGAGCTTCGGATCCTCGTAGTCGTGACAGTAGTTGATTTCCCCGATCAGATGGAAACGGTTGGCGCTGTGCTCGCCGATGTCGGGAAGCATATCCAGCTGTCGATTAAGTTGTTGCTGCTCTTCGTGGAAGCGATTCATCATATTCAGCAGAGCCTCGTTCACGTGCTCGAAACGGCGCACTTCGGCCTCGGTGCAGTGCAGCTCGAACATCCGGTTGAGGATGCAGGCGCGCTCTTCCAACAGTCGGTCGAGCACCTTTCCCGTGTGTGTGTCCCAGTCCAAGTCCCCATCGAAGGGCTTGGCCACGCGGAGGATTTCCTCCTCGGTAGTGGCAAGCATCGCGCGGAGTTTGTCCGTGTCCGATATCCCATGTATGTTCTGTTTCAGTGTCAGCGAAGCGTCCCACTTCAGATACTTCAGCTGCAGGTCAGGGACGCCACTCTGCCCGCACTCGGTGGTCAGCACCTCCAACAGATTCTTTTTGCCTCCGACAATATGGTAGTACTCGTCGCGGTGGAGCAGGCGCACATCGTCCACCCATTCTCCGATACGATCCCAATTGGGTATGTCCAGCAGGGTAGGGCGGTAGTCGTCGTGCATCAATACCGTGCGCCACAACTGCGTGAGTACGATGACAGCCACCTGAAGTTCTCCAGCCATCTTCTTCAACTCTTGGATGATATGCGCCATTTCCTCCCCACGGTTCGTGAACGGTTGCGAGGAGGTCATCAGTTCCAGGTAGTCGATAATCACCCAGCGGATTTTCCGGGTTTCTTGCAGCTGGCGCACTTTCGAGCGGATCGTGTCCTCGGTCATAGGCACCGTGTCGTCAAGGTTTATCCATTCGGGGCCTTTCCCGGTCGCGTAGTGCAGCAAGAGTTGGTCGCTTTTCATTTTGAGGGAGAAATAGACGGTGGGCAGATGCGCTTCCGTCGCAAGATGGAAGGCCATAGTGGTCTTGCCCATCCCGGGTCGTCCGCCGATTAGGTTGAGCGTGCCGGGCTGGTAGAGGGCGGACAGTTGAGCCAGGACGCGTTGGTTTTTATCGATTGTCATACTCTTGAATTTTTTTGCAAAAATAGTGTTTGCTGGACTATCCTATAGGAATATGCTATTAGCAGACACGGCGGCAAAGATAACGTGCCGGTGTGCAAGAGTATGGCATAGCGGAACAATCACGCTATCGGGTCCCCGCAGTACTTCCGCCGCAGGCATTTCGTGCAGTGCAGTCCCATCCATACCTCGTCGAACTGCTGCATGGCTTGACGCACCAGTTCGGGTTCGTCGGTGAGGAGGCCCGCCTCGAAGTTGCGGGTGTTGGTTCCCTTCATCCCGATGCCCGCGCCGGTGAGGTTGGCGCTGCCGAAATAGACCGTGCCGCCGTCAAAGACCAGCATCTTAAAGTGGACCCGCGGACAAAGCACCCGTTCCAGCCCGCTTGCCAACGACGGGTACTTGTCGAAGTCCTCGCGGAAGGCGGGACCCGGTTCCTTGGCGTGGATGAGGCGCACCTCCACGCCTTTGCGCACCAACTGTGCCAGTACCGCGAGGAACGGCAGCGTGCCGTCCCCGACTTTCACGTAGAGGTCCTTGATGTCGGCGGTGCCAATCCACAGCGACTTCCTGACGGAGGCCACACGGGAGAGGACGAGGTTGTAATGGTCGGTGTTGGAAATGTAGGTGAGCATAATACAAGTTGGGGTTATAACAGAGGTGTCATGTAGATCGGCAGGAATGTGATGCCATCTACCACCTTATAGTCCGCAGCATGAAGTACTGTGGGGGTCGTTATATGATTTCCAAACTTCTTCATACATTTTGTCAAAGAAGACAGCGTATAATTTTTGCCACTTTTGACTTCTACAGGTCGGATATTGTGGCGGCTGGTGACCTTTTCTTTCTGAAGCAGGAAATCAATTTCCATACGGTTTTCAGCATTTTCTTTGTCGTAATTGTTGTAGAAAAACAGCTTATTGTCTGCCGCTTTAAGCATCTGTGCCACAATGTTCTCCACCAACATTCCCTCATTGATTTCCAGTTTGTCGAACATCAGTTTCTGGTAGATTTCGTTGCTGACGATGCCTCTGGCGTTGAAAGCTAACGAGATGAGCAGCCCCGTGTCGCAGAAATAGCATTTTAGTGTGGTGCGTTCTTCGTTGAGTTGCAGGCCGATGTTCGGTGCAGTGGTATTGTAACAGATATTGGCGATGCGTGCATCGTCGAGCCAAAAGAAAGCGCTGTCATATTCCCGCATCCGGGCTTCGTCCTTCAGGGCCGACAATGTGAATTTCTTTTCGTGTTTCTGGAGTTGGCCGGGGATGGCATCATAAATGGCCTCGACGCGGGCCAAGGCGGGACCTGCATATTTCTTGATGTCGTTTTTGTAGAGATGCAGAATCCGCCGTTTGACTGCATCCACTTTCTTGAAATCCTTAGACTGGACATATTCGGCCACGGCCTGCGGCATACCACCTACAATCATGTATTGGCGGAAATAGTGCATAGCATCGCGATGGAAGTCGCCCATGGGCTTTTGTTGTTCAAACAGCTTCTGGATGTATGGCATCAGCACCTCGTTTCCCATAGCCCAAAGGAATTCCTCGAAATCCATCGGATACATATCAATACCGGCCTCTTCGGAAGGGATGACAATGTTCTCCACGTTCTTCTTTATGGAAATGAGCGAGCCTGTCTCCAGATAGTCGAAACGGTGGTCGGCGACCAGCGTCTTGATGGCTTCTCGGGCACGGGGACATTTCTGCACTTCGTCAAAAATGATGAGCGACTTGCGTGGTGTGAGTGTCTTTTTGTAATGGAGTTGTATGTTTTGAAGTAGTGTGTCCACGTCTTCCAAATAATCATCGAACCATGACTTGACTCTGGCCGGTGCTTTGCTGAAATCAATCATGATATAGGATTCGTACTCGTTGCGGGCAAACTCCTCGGCGATATAGCTTTTCCCGATACGCCTGGCTCCCTCAATGAGTAACGCGGTTTTACCATCCTGTTCTCGTTTCCATTGGACTAATTTGTCATAGATTTTCCGTTTCATAAATCACGTTTCCTAAGTTTTTCAAATAGGTGTTTCTACACCTTTCCAAGATTTTTTGAGAATGCAAAAATACACATTTCCGCGATTTTTGCAATATCTGCAAAGTTTTTCTTTAACTCAAGTTTCGCAAGTATGCCTCAGACTGTTTGAGGAAATTTGTCTTTGGTCGTAGGAGATTTTGCCAGTTCCTGCCGTCACTGGCGGAATGGTGCGCCACATTCAAGGAAAAAGGGGGAAGAAGGTGCTCACCATTCCGCCGAGAACGCAGTGAGCGAGCGGAATCTCCAACGGAAAATTACGAACACACGCCAACAGATGCAACAAAAAGAGCTTACGAAACTTAAAGCTTTAATTACGCAAAATGCGTAACGCAAAATGTGTAAAATGTTTTTTGGCAAATCTACTCTTCGAAGCTCATGAGCCCGCCGATGAGGATGCCGAGGACGAGGAAGATGATGACGGCCTCGTTTTACAACTTCTTGTAAAAGACAAACACTTTTCTCGTGCCCTGCTCCACAGAGAAGTTGGTGAGCAACTCCAGTTGGCGGACGTATCCGATAGAGCGTTCACGGATGATTTCAGTGAGAGTAGTGGTAACGGATTCATCTACGGGATTCTCGGAGGTGGTGATGACGAGGTCGGACGTGATGGTGGAGCCGTTGAAGAAGGTGCTGACCTGCCGTTGCGCCTTTACCATAGCCACACGGTTCATATCCGACTCGGAACTGTAGTTGGCCACAGGCAGCACCACTACGGAGAGGATGTACTCGTTGTCGTAGTCCTGCATCACTTTCACACCCTCGAACGGTGCGTTTCGGTACATCCGTTCCACAAACATCGACAGTTCGGTCTTGTCGTTGTTGAAGCCCTGGGCACCAGCGCATAGCGCGGCGAACAAAATTATTAGATTAATCAGAAGTTTTTTCATAAGTGGTAGTGAACTAAATCATTTGAACAATTGTATTCGCGTCTTGCTCGTTGGCCTTTTTATGGTCGGATCGATTAACTGTCTTTGGTATTGGAGGATATACATTGTCATATCTGTTCTTCAAACGATTAGTGGGTACGTTGAATCTGTCATTACAAGCACACACTAACACCTCGCACCCCATTCCTTCGTAGAATGACATGGCGTGTACCACTTCGTAGGCAAAATCTCCCATACTGAAAAATGCTACCCTTTTAGTTGTATCTTCTTTGGTATAATCCAACACTGCTTCAAAGTCAGCAGAATTACCTCCTAATTGTCTTTTGGGATGGACTACAAAAGATTGGGAAATAATTGCATCATACACCATATTGATGGTTGTTGTTTTCCCGCTACTTGACGGACCATAAAGCATAATAATTTTCATATTTTTTCTATATTATTATTGTTTTTGTTATTATGGTTGATAACTAATTCAGTTGTTACTAATGGGTTGTGCTACTCTACAAAGGTGGGTTTGCCAACAGAGATACTTGTGACTTTAGAAATCTCATCTTTGGTGAAAAAAAGTGTGCCACTAATAGAACGGAGTTTGTCTGGCCATTCTTTCCAAAAAGAATTGCGAGGATCGGACTTGTAACATGGAGAATTGATTTTAATGTTAGAATCATTACCCCTTGACCAATTTATTGCTATTTCCCTTATTCCTGTAGATATAATAATGTTGTAATATTCTTCAACAATTTTCGAGTATAAGTTATTAAGATGTTGAACTGATTTTTGAGAACGCAATTCAAATGCAGGAATTAAAATAACCTGCTTGCTATTTGCTAACCTTGGGTCAGCATCCCATGCACTACGCCCAGAAAGAGGATTAGTTATTAGCTGACAATTTAACCCCAAAGTCGCACATACTTTATTGCAATTATATGTATCTGTTGAATTCATTAATAGTCCTGTTTTGTCATATAAAACGACTGTTCCGGTAGTGGGTCTTGATGCATAGCCACTTCCCTTATATTCATCTATTTGAAAAACTTCCTTCAGTTTATGTTCTATTGGAGCAAAAAAAGAAATTGGACTGATTGTAAAACCTGAATTGTCAAAATTTTGAAAATCATTGTCATCCAACGATATATGCGAAGTCGTTTTGCAAAGAATCTCAATAAAATTATTCAAGTTTTCATTGGGTAGAACATTAACACTAAATTCAACGCCAATTTTACCTTGATATTCTCTGCTCAGAACCTCCAACCCTTGACGAAACGCTTCATCAGCATTGACTCTACTTTGATCGATTATTTTCGGCTCTCCCAACTTGATTTCATAATCAAACAGCGTTGGCAACATTGTCTCGAGTTGTTTGCAAAGATTCTCCACCGCTTTTTCTTCAGCTTGCTTGTCAAACTCCATCTTTTTGATATTCATGGCGAAGAGTCCGCCTTTCAACTCTGCTTCCATACCTTTGCTTTCAGCGAAGGAGACTAATTTGTCAATACTTACCGTGGCCGAAAGGGTGACAAACGTGTTACCGTTTGGCATCTTGTTTTCGCCCACATACTCGTACTTTTGGATGTTGCCCGAGGAAAGCGACACAATCTCATCCGCCACCAACTGATCGTTCAGCACTGTGGTGTTCGATGACACAAACGTGCCGTATGCCTGCTCGATAGCACTGCGCAAGGCTTTGAAAGTGGCTTCCTCTTTGTCCTTACCTTCGCCGCTCACAACTAAACTTACTACATTCTGCCCCCAAAGGGTGCAAGTCGCTATACACAAGGCGACAATGGTCATTATTCTTTTCATCTTTTCCATATTTAATAAATTAAAGTTAAAAAATGGTTACCATACTATGTAATATTCTTGGCGGGGCTGATTATTTGCGTATGCAATTGCCACCTCTTTGGCCGCTTGTATCTCCATCTTCTTAAGTTCCTGCGAGTTGCGGGCAGCTTCGCGCTCCTGCTGTACTCTGTCATTATATTTTTTCATTTGAGCTTGTAGTTCCATTTTTTTTAGTTCATGTTCGTTACGAGCGGCTTCGCGTTCTTGTTGTATTCTGTCATTATATTGTTTCATTTGGAACTGTCTTTCCTGTTCTTCGTCTTGGCGAATTTTTTCTGAGATAGTGCCGATTAACATTGTTACTTCATCTTGACAGTTGGCCATAGGATTTATTTGTTGAAGATAGCCGGCTGCCTCTTCTGCCCCTTTTTCGTCTTGCGATTTCGCCCATGCGGTTTGTGCCTGTTTTAGCAACAGAACTCCCTCCGCATTAATCTTGCTTTGCCAAATCTCCACCATCCCGTCTTGACAACGAGAGTAGCAATCTGTACCGATATTGGACACACATGCTAACTGGTAGATCGCTTCATCATACAGCTGCCGTTTGGCCAAATTTTGCGCTTCCGCATAAATGGATTCGCATCGTTGTGTGTAGTACAATACAACCTTTCCTTTTGCCTGCTCCAGAAAATCGGCAATCTGTTTGTTGTTTTTCCGTATCTGCTTGAAAGCCTCCATATAGGCTTTGGTGAGGTTGGTTCCTATGCCCACAGCTGTCAGAGAGGTGGAGGAGAAGAGCTTGTTATCTACTGCATCACCCACTTGTAACGTAATGTTCAATGTCTGCGAAATCCGTTGCGGAGGTCCTGCCACGATGTCCTTTTGCAACACATCCACCTTAGCGGTGAGAATAAAACGGTCGCAAATCACCATGTCAGCTGTTCCGTTTTCTGTAGCTATATTTTCGAGCTGGTTCTCCAGGAATTGTAACGCAGCCTCGGGAATCTCACTGCTTTTGGGCATATATACGCACAACGAGACATTGGCATCCGATTGCGCCATCATATAGGATAGAAAGCCTGTCATTATGAGCATTATAAAGATTATCCTTTTCATATTGTTGGTTTTTTAGATGTTGCTTTTTTACTTTTCACCCAAAACAAGGATAGCCTCGCCAAGACCACGAATCATCACTTTGGCGGTGATAAGAAAGGGTTCCTTTTTAAGGTATCGTTGCAATTGTACTGCGAAGGCGCGGGCATCCAAAGCTTTGCCATTGGCATCGCACAGCGGAATCATAACTTGCTCAAACTGGGCGAAATTCTCTGTGCCATCGGTGAGATTGTACTGGCCGTTCATCGTGTTGGAGGCCATCCATTCGTCTATCCAATCTGTAAGTTCTTTGTCATCAAACTCGGTTTCAAGATTTTTGTCCCAATTGTCCCAACATCTTATGGTCAGTACAATCTCCCTGCCGTTGGTCTCCATCCGGTTGTACCACGAGGTCAGTTGCTTGTCAAAAGTAGTAATATTGTCGCGGATAGTATTGGCTAACAGACGAGGGATGATCTCTTCGGAAGCGGAACTGGTGCCGCTATAGGTGGCGATGCGTTTGCTGGTGTAGGTGTCGAACGCCTCAATGGTGAACGAAACGGAGTGCCCGACAGCTTCTTTGTTCACTTTCCACCAAATCTGTAGCAGAATGTCCGCTTTCACGCGCCGTTTGAGCACATCCAACGGTGATTCAGAAAGATAAGATCTGCTTGTGGTGCTGGTGGTCACGTTGTCCTCCTGCGCACGGGCAGTGATGGCTTTCAGTTCCTGTTCTGCATCCTTGACACTGTAGCCGAAATCGGTGAGCAACGCACCCACGTTTGCAATCACCATCGGCAGCTCCGAGTCCTGTTGGAAAGCGGTCAGATAGTCTGGCGTTTTCACTTCCGTCCCTTGATTGTCGTAAGTTGTCATAAAATAGCGGGCGGCACACCAGTTGTCGCTTGGCAGCATGGTGAGGGTGGGTTTCTTGACGGAACCTTGTCCGTATCCATTTTGTGTGATGGCAGCGAGAATGCACAGCATCACCAAAAACATTGTTCTCTTTTTCATAATATCCTGATATTATTGTACAAAAACTGCGCTACTTGTCAATTACAGTTAATTGTCTACTCTGTTGAACGCTTTTCGGCGAGGCGTTGGTTCTAATATGCATAATCCCCGTTCTGTTTCACAAAACTTCGGGCTATCTCGTATGCTGTTTGGTAGTCTTTTTTCTCATACTGATAGTAGCTCCACGCAGAAGTGATCACATGGTAGATACCCCTGCCTCCATTTTCTGAATAGCTACTGCCGTATTGCGTCTTGACGTTGTTGATGTTGAAGATTTTTGCCAGTTCCACCCCACTCATTACAAGGTTGTTTGCAGTCAGGTCATGGGCCAGCGTTGCGATGATATGAAATTTGTTATCTCTTGAAGATTTGTCCACGCACGCTACCGTTTCGTCTTCCCAATCATCAGGGCCTTTGGGCAAAGATTTCCATATCATATAATTTGACAGATCTTGAATGATGGAATTAACATAGTTGCCAATACCTATGCCGCTATAGAGTCCCATCCAAGTGGGATGCGGAAGTTTGAATAAATGCGTGTCAGTATTCCGTAAATAATAATAGTCATACGGGATGCCCTCTTTGTGTGCGATTTTGAGAATGTTGCTCTTATTGCTTGGGTCAATGTTATAAATATTGCTCAATGACTCATCACTTATGATGCTGTTGACATCTGTTCCACTGGATAACAGGAAAATAACTTTGGGATGGCATGAATTGATAATGTGATTCAAATCATCAAATTTTGCGCTGGCATTCTTCACTTGTTCCCAATCTGCGAGATTGGCACCTTGTCCTTTGCTACTTACTTCAAATCTTTCAATTGAATTGGCGTTAGCCCAGACAAAACTCTTCAGCACGTCCAATGCATTTCCGTTTTTACTATTCGCTGAGGTTAAATCCTTAAGATCCACTTTGTAGAATTCCGAAAAGAATTGAAGAACAAAGCCCCAAAAGGTGGCATGTAGATTGTCTGCCCATTTCAGAAATTCCAAACTGTCAATACAGCTATCTGTGTCCATCAAATATTTTTCCGGAGACATTTCCATGAATGATTCCATAGAATTCCAACCGTATGTTTCAATGCCACAAAAAGCAAATTTATACTTGGCGCGACAATAGTTGCTGCCCACTCCTGGAAAATGAGGGCCGGTGACACCCTGCATGTTTATTCCTTTGACTTCTTTCTTGAAATCTTCAATAAGCTGGGAATATTCGCAATTTCTTCGGTCAATTACATCGGGTATTTCCATATTTTGAATGTTTATTAAAAAGTCATATTTGACAATACGAAAACAGCGCACCCCTTCCGCCCTTCAGGTGGAAAAGGCATCGCCAAACGCCACGCAACACTGAAAAACTGAAAAGAGTACGCCTATAGCAGACGTACCTATCAGTGTGCCCCGTTGCTAAAATTTGGCGATTTTTTTCCACGGCCACACTATAGCTTACGCTATCTTCAAATACGCTGCAAACATACAAAATATTTCTGTTCGGCATACTCTTTCCGTTTTTTTGCCTGCAAAAATAAGGGACAACTGTGCCATTCCACAGCACAGTGCCGCCTGCCATGGGAAATGTGTGACGGTAGATCACCATAGAACCATAATGGTCGCTTGCCTGTTTCATACGGCAAAAATAACCATTCGCGCTTTGCGCACGTTGGTTCTATTTTGTTCTAATTCGACGGAGACTGCGGGGTTGCCCGCACAATAGCGGCGTGCGGATCCGATAGATAGCCGCATCGTGCTATAAGGTCCCGCACTCTTTCGGAGTATGGCAACGCGCTGTCAACCTTATAGGCAAAAACATCCTTATGCGAACAAATCCTCCATCGTGACAGTCCGTTGGATGCGCCCGCTGTATTCGTTGTAGCGGAGGCCGAATGTGGTGATGAGGGTGAGATGGATGTTCCGCCGGTTTTTGGTCAGTTCACGAAGCCTTTCGGCACGATGGCGGAGTTTTTCCTCATACAGCTTGTCAATGACGAATTCCTGGTTGCAATATTTGATTTCACAGAGGTTGATTACCCTGTCGGCACGGTCAATGAGCATGTCGATTTGCATTCCGGGATGTTCCTCGTCGCCGGTGATGACGAGAGACGAGACTTTTGTCTGAATTCCGGCTATACCAAGTGCGGCCTTTATTTGACGGGAATGGGCAAAACAGACCTCCTCAAAGGCGAACCCTTGCCATGCCGCAATTGCGGGCGACAAAACGGAATGCTGCCAAAAGGACTCGTCGTTGGTGCCTCTCTTTTCGATGAAATTCAGATAGAACAGACAGAAATTGTCAGTCAGTTTGTAGTATTTCTCCTTATTCTTGTCCAATGGCACGAAAGAGGTGGTGAAATCGCTTGCAGTAAGGGCATTTAGTGTTTTTGTCAACGTTCCGCCGGTTGTTATGCCGAGCTTCTCCGAAATCTCTTTTCTGCTGAAACCATAGCGACGGGTGGCCAGTAGCTTTACTATGGCCTTGTAGTCATCAGGATTGCCGAAAAGCGAGGCGAACAATCGGTTGAATTCCTCTTGAAGCGGTGCGTTTTGTGCAAAAAACAGACGGTCGATGTTTTGGGCAAGTGAAAGACCTGTCCGGAAATAGTTCAGGTAATAGGGGATACCTCCTATCGCCATATAACTTTGTACAATGTCGTAACGTTCCAGCTCGATCTTCTTGTGCTTCAAGAACTCTTCACACTCTTTCAAAGAGAATGGGGATAGTTTCAAATGGTAAGTCACCCGTCCGTACAGTCCGCCTTTGTTGTTCAAAAGTGTATCCTCCATCCATGAGGTGGCTGAACCGCAAACAATCAGCAGAAGATCGGGTCGCGAAGACGCCCAACCGTTCCAGAAATGTTCGAAAGCTGTGACGAAGCCTGACCGGGGAGTGTCCATCCAGGGCAGTTCGTCCAAGAACACCACTTTTTTCTCCGTCCCTTCATGTTTCTCGATAAGTTGTCGAAGCATTCTAAACGCTTCCGGCCATGAAGTCGGACAGCATATATCCCTTAGCCCGTATTCCCGCAATGACACGTAAAATTCCTCCAGCTGACGCTTTGTCAATTGCTTCCCCTTTATTTCGAGCGGCGACACCCCCGTATGGTAAAACACGAATTGGTTTTGGAAAAATTCTCTGACAAGGAATGTTTTTCCAACACGACGGCGACCATACACAGCGACCAGTTCCGGAGAATCACTTTCTCTTAGATGCTGTAATTCAGCCTGTTCATATTTTCTTCCAATAATCGTCTGCCCCATATTGCTATTGTTTTATTCAGCCGCAAAGATATAAAAAATATCGGATTTGGCTGATTTGATATTTATTATTCAGCCAAAAGTGTGTTGTTTGTGTCGGATTTGGCTGGATAAGACCCTGCGACCCTACCGGTTCTTCACACACCTGACGGAACGCCCGGTGCGTTTGAGACTTCCGTGATAGATTCCGAAAACAGGCATGTCATGATCGACATAGCGGTAAGGGGCCTTGTAGGTGCTGTACTCTGTCGAGGTCCAGAAATAGGCGCTTTGATGGAAGTAGTTGTTTTCGCCGCCGATGACATCGCCGGCAGGGAGCGCGGAGAATCCCGTGGCATTGTTCGTGGCACGGTCGTGACCGGGAGAGTGCTGAAGATGCGCCTCCTCGCTGGAAAATTCATCCCAGCTGGAAGTGTCGGCCAACGCTTTGCCGATGTGCGAGCCTTCGTTGTCACAGACATATCGGTCGATGCTGCTCACGTGCGACTCCAAATCGTTGAACTCGGGCACGCTGGGCAGGTGCCAGCCGTCGGGACATACACCCTGCACTCCGCTCGGGTTGGCGTCGGAGGGGGATTCTTTTCCGATGGCAGCTCTCCAGTTGTAGAGGTACCCATAGACCGCCACATTCCGTTTGTCGTGGTTCGGATAGTAGCGATAGGGTTCGGAGTCGGAATATTTCGCCGTGTCTATCGGTACAGAAGTGCCATCGGCGTAGCGCGTGGTGCGCAGGTTCTCGCGCATCCAACATTGGCATCCGATTTGCACGGTGGTGTAGGTGTTGCCGTCGATGTCGGTCACGGTGGGCGCATCCGGACAGGGGCGACCGTCGAACTCGCCGGTCCTGAATCGCGCCTGCAACATTGCTTCGGCATCGGCACGGCGCGACCGCATCCAAAAGAGGGCAAGAACCGATGCTAACAGCAATAGCAATGTCGCAACCAACGCCATCTTGCGGCGACGTATTCCGGTCAACACGTCATCAGCCGTGTTGGGCCGAGCGTTGCGGTCTGCGCGAGTGCAGCGACGGGCAGCGCCGCGCCAGAAGAAGGCTCCGGTGGGCATCATCTCGCGCAGGATGGCCCCCGCCGCGTAAAGGTCGGCTCGGCCGTCGAGCGTTTCTCCGGACTGTTGCTCGGGCGACATGTACTTGGGCGATCCGACGGGCTGTTTGAGCACGGCAGAGTCATCGCTGTCGGCCAACCCGAAATCGATGATTTTCACATTGCCGCCGTTACGCGTGATAAGGATATTGCTGGGTTTCAGGTCTCGATGGATGATTTGCAGACCATGAAAGTAGCGCATCGCCTCCATCAGCTGCCGGGCCACCCGCTTGCGCGCAGCTAACGACGGCTTGGCGTTCAGGAAGTCGGCGAGCGTGACACCGTCCACATATTCCATCACGATACAGTCTCCGATTACCTTGTCGTTCTCGAGGGAGAAGAACCGCACAATGTTGGGGTGGTCCATCCGCTTCCCCAACTGGAACTCTCGGGCCAACAGTTCGCGGCGTACGAGGTCGTCGCGAAATTCGGGGCGCAAAGCCTTGAGCACGAACCACTGTCCTTTGCGCCGGGCCTTGTAGAGCACATTGATTGCGCCTTCCGCCAACAGAACATGCCCTGTAAACACATCCGACAACTCGAGGTCGTCGGCCGTCACTTTGCCCGATGTGGAGATGTTGTCGTTCATAGGCGCGGTTCTTTACATATTTTCACTTCCCCGAGGCCTCCCCGCTTGCCGACCACGAAGACGGAGGCCGGCTCGTCACCGTGTTTGAAGTCGTAGAGATAGAGCGGTTGTCCTACAATAAAGCAGCCGCAATGGAAAGTGTCGCCGATTTGGAGTTTGGAGTTCACGGATTCCGTCACCTCGAAGTGCCCCTCACCCAAATGCAGGAACCGGCATCGGCGGTCGGGCTGCCACGTCACCAAGACGCTGGCGTCCTTTGCGATGTCGTTGGCGTAAAGGGTGTCGTTGAGGACGTAGTGGGAGGTCTCGCCATGGGTGGCGTGATGTTGCAGGAAGTCTTGCCAGTCGCGGAAGCCCACACAGCGAGCCAGCAACGAGAGCGTTGTCGCGTTGGTGGAGCCGTAGCCCTTCACGTAGCCCCAGATGCGCTTGAGGGTGGAGTCGCTCAGCGTGTCTTGGCATCGCACGGCAATCGTTTCTCTGAGAAAGGCGAAATCGGCGGGTGTGGTGACACTCCGCCCTATGGATTGCTCAATCATCTGGCGCAAAGCGGCAATTTCATTGTCGTAGGGTTCTCTCATCGTCTTGTATAAGAATTGGGCGGGCTAGATAGATAAGAAAATTAGCAACCAATTGACTAATAATTCTCGGTGTTGTCGATCATATCAACTATTTCTTAAACAGCTCTGCATGGGTACCGGTGTTGGTCATGATTAAAACCATTCTGGCTTTAATTTTTTTCCAAACTAACAGCCAATCATCTTGTATATGACATTCAAATAACCCTTTATATTTCCCTTTCAATTTGTGTGGCTTATATTTTGCGGGCAAGGTGCCTTGCTCACTCAAAATTTTCACGGCTTCGAAAAGCAATTTCAAATTCATTCCACGTTTAGCACACCGTTCAAGGTTTCGCTCAAAGTTAGGAGTGGTCTCTATTTCGTACATAATTCCTGCATTTTGTTTTCAAAATCCTCGAAAGAAGCGAAATGATGTACGTTTCCTTCATCAATTTCTGACATGGATTTGTCAATTTCGGGATAAGAATCTTGCTCTGTCATTTCGATGCATTTCACCCTTAACTCCTTGGCCAAGGCGATGAGTAGATCCAATTTTGTTTGGTTGTTGGTTGTTAAAGCAATTGTTGCCATTTCCGTTCTTGTTTTAATTTGCAAAGGTACTCTTTTTTCAATATCATACCATCATGGATGATGTTTTTTTTCATTTTAGTTCGTCTTTTCAGTGGTTACGGCTACGCTATCGGATCGCCGCAGTACTTCCGCCGCAGGCATTTCGCGCAGTGCAGTCCCATCCACACCTCGTCGAACTGCTGCATCGCCTGTTGCACCAGCTCGGGTTCGTCGGTGAGGATGCCCGCCTCGAAGTTGCGGGTGTTGGCCCCTTTCATCCCGATGCCTGCGCCAGTGAGGTTCGCGCTGCCGAAATAGACCGCACTGCCATCGAAGACCAGCATCTTGAAATGGACACGGGGACATAGCACCCGCTCTAACCCTTTCGCTAACGACGGGTACTTGTCGAAGTCCTCGCGGAAGGCGGGTCCCGGCTCCTTGGCGTGGATGAGCCGCACCTCGACACCCTTCCGCACCAACTGCGCCAAGACTGCCAGGAACGGCAGCGTGCCGTCCCCGACTTTCACGTAGAGGTCCTTGATGTCGGCGGTGCCTATCCACAGCGACTTCCTGACGGACGCCACGCGGGAGAGGACGAGGTTGTAGTGGTCGGTGTTGGAGATGTAGGTGAGCATAATTCGGATGTCTAATAATTTTGTTGGCAAAAATACGAGATTTCCTTACACAAAAAGAGATAGGCAAACAGAAAAAGAACCATTTGTTACCCATAGATATTCTGGTACGTTCGAATGTCGCGCTTCTGGTTGAGCAGCTCTACGCTTTGCGCCATCAGTTCCGAGCGGCGCGTGTCGTGCGCGGGCCACAGCTGGTTGTGGGTGGCGAAGGCCGTAAGGATGTTGAACAGCTGCCATACGCTCATATTGCTGACCGTCAGACTCTGCTCGTATGGACCGACGAATAGGCCCGCCCGCTCGTAACGGTCGAGGTTCTCCTGGTAGGGGATGAGTTGTGCGGCATCTTGCTCCTCCATCCCGGAACGTTGCAGCAGTTTGCTACCTAATCCCAACTCCCGCAATGAGGCCTTGGTGTTCAGGGCCGCCTTCGCATTCGCTAACATCTTGTCGCGGTTCTGCTTGAGTTGCGGGTGGCCGCTGCCTATCGAAAGCATCCGCTTGAGCGTGGTCTGGTCCTCCAACGTGTTGGTGCGCATCAGACGGCTTTGCGTCATCTGCGTGCTCCCGTTGGTGCAGACCTGCCGTACATAATAGTTGCCGAAAGCAATCTCGGTGGGATTCCACCGCAGCCAGATGCCGTTGTCCACAATTTCGTCGTTGGGCGCAATCTCCATGTATTCCGGATGCAGCGACTTCATCAGGATGGAGACTTGTGATCCGTTGTTGTACTCCACGCTCTCCGGCTCGAAGCGGTTGTCGTCCATAAACATCTCGGCAAAGTCGAAGAAGGACTCTGGAGGGATGATGTGGTGGCTGGTCTGGAGTACGCGGGTGATTTGCCGGCTGTTGGTGTCGCCGACCAGGATGATGCGCTCTTTGTCCTTCTTGCCGGCCTGGGCGAAGAAGTTGCGCAGGTTGGCGACACCGTTGCCACCAAACGAGTCCTGCGCCATCTTGCTCTGCTTGGGCAGAATGCCGAAGTAACGGTCGATGTTGCCGACCATGTCCGGTGTGAGTTTCACGGTGGCGTTGCCGATGCGGTAATGGTTCTCGTCCAAGGCCACGATGTCGTTTTTGTCCACCTCCCGATAGCTGACGGGCTGGAGCAGAAATTGGTTCTTTGCAATTTGATAATCAGTGTGTTCCATAATTTTTAAGTTGAATTGTTATTGAAAAGTTTGTCGAATTCGGAGGCGAAGTCGCGGAGCTGCGCCGACACGTTGCTCTGCAGTTTGCGTAGTTGCAGGTCTTGCTGGTATCGTTCTTCGTCGTAAAATACGTCGCCGGTGGCGTTGAGGTTGTAGTAGAGTTTCACGCCCACGTCGCCTCGGCGGTGTTTGGAGAAGGTCACGTAGCGGTCGCTGTAGATGTTCTTGGCGTTGTCGAGGCGCAGCTCCATCATCGCGGTGATCATGTGCTTGAGGCGGTTGGAGCCGATGAACGCGCCGCTTTTGGTCACCTGCTGGATGGTGAGGAAGGTAGTGTTGATCTGTCGGGTGTTCATCGCCTTGTTCTGCTGTTTGATAAGGCACAGCAGCATACTTTCGGCCTTCTTCAGCGTGATGTTCTCCTCCTCCTTGACGATGCCCTGTAGCTCGTGGAACGAGTCAATGGCCACGATGTCCCAGCCCCGTTCCAGAATCGCGGTCAGTGTCTCCCAGTTGTGAGTGTCCTCATCTATCTGGCTTTCAATGAAAAGGATGTCGAGATTGCCGAACTTCGGGAAGCGTTGCACATAAATGGCGAGGTCTATTTCGTTCATCTCCGCGCTGACGAAGAGGATGCGCAACTCGGGCTGCAGCTGCTGGATGTTGGCGAGCATATCGAGGATGATGGTGGTTTTGCCCACGCCCGGGTCGCCGATAACCATATAGTTGACGCCTTTGGGCAGACCGGAGTAGGAACAGAGCAGCCTGTCGAGGACGGTACCGGTGAGGTAGTTCTCGAAGAGACTGCTGTCGAAGCGCAGGTCGCACATTCTTACGGTTTCGGTCATATCATATAATTTTGTGGCGAAAAAACAATTTTCAGGCAAGCGGCAAGGAATTCTGCTATTCGCAGATTCTGCGGCAAAGATAACGGACAGGTGTGCCAAAGTGTGGCATAGCGGTGGCGTTTTAAGAGCGACTACAACCTGGACAACTTGGGACAACTTTAAATAAGTTTTGAAACCTTTTCAGTCCCACAAATCCCTGAAATACTTGCAGAACAGAGCAAGTCCTTCCGAAACGGTTTTGGTCTCTTCTTCTGAGAGGCAATGCGCGTATTTCATTAGCTCGAAGGCGTCAATCATTTTCTGAATGGTGGCGTTCCACTCGCGTATATCCTTAAAACCGTCAGGATGTCCGTGCTTTTCCAACTCCCTGAACGTGACGAGGCGCGGGGCAATCAGACGGGCTAACGTGTTCTTCGTATTCCACACCTCTTCAATCGGGTAGTCATGTTTGTGGCTCCAGTGCTCGCTGTCGGAAGTGTTTTTCCTCTTTGAATTCTTTTTCATTCTTTTTAGCTGTTATTGATTCCCTTTAACAATCCCCGCGATTTTCTCGTCCATCTTGTTCAGGAACTCTCCGAATGGCAGATTTGGGTTCGTGTGAGCCATTTCATCCTGATAATCAACCGTATGGAAGTGGTCCACCGCGTTTCCGAACCAGGAGTCCTCAATGATTGGGGACTTTTGCCCAGATGCAGGCGGCAGCACTTTGATGACGTGGACGGTAAGGCCTTTGTGGTGGACTTTGCACCAGGTTAGATTCACGCTGACGGCCAGGCATTTCACATACAACGACGAGCACCCACCTTTGGGAGGTTTGATCATATTACCGGGCGAGTCCCACACAAGCAGCCACACCTCTATCGGCGGGTCGTAGTCGCCGTCCTCCTGGCAATAGAGATATTGCTGCACAAAATCCTGGTCCGACATCCACTCCGTAGTGATGTCGTCCGCGAAATAAGACAGAACGCCTCTTTTACATTGTTCGGCGTTGAAGCCGATGGGGATGATAATGGTTTTGGTGGTCATAATCTTTGTTGTTTTTGATGCGGCAAAGATAATGCGGGGCTATGCCAATTCGTGGCGTAGTAGGGCTGCCGCAGTGCGACAGCCCTACACGTTTTGGAAAAAAAAGATTAAGGGTTTCACCCCGCGAAAAACGGCACGGGCTTCACATTTGCTACAGGATCTGCGACAGTGACATCTGTTTACGTCTCCGCATTCTCCATGGCTGGCACATTGCTTTGCCTTATGTGGTGGAGGAGTATCAGTTCGTCGCACACGGCAAGTTTTTCTTCCAAATCGACACACTCCTCTTTCCATCCGTCAAGTTCGTATGAGAGGTCCTGATACTCGTCTGAATCCTCGTCCAAATTCTCCAGTCGGTTTTCCAAATCTTCAATTTCACCTTCACAGTCATACATTCTGACAGACCAGCGTTCCCTGATGGTGATAATTTCTTCGATCCGCTCCTTTATGAGGTCGGTCTGTTCCTCAAAGGAGAGGTTTTTCAGGTCTTTTTTGAATTGTATAATGTTCATATTTCGTTTGTTTTGTTTTGCTTTTACTCTGTTGAACGCTTTTCGGGAACGCATCTAATGTCTCCAATCCATAACAGTGGCAGAGCTCGTGCTGATGCAGGCGAAAACCTCTACCAGTCCGGCTCAAACTCCCAGTCCACCGGCTTCCCGTTCAGGTCGAAAACCTGGCACGTGTCGCACCCACCAACCTTATAGGCACCCGAGTCCACCAATGTGTTGGGAACATATACTTCTTTGAGAAGATGGGCTTCCTCAAGGCACCACGTATCAACACCTTTTATACATTTAGGTAGCCTGATGGATGTGAGGCGTTCTGAAAAATACTCTCTCAAGCCCTCCCCGATATATTCAACAAAAGAATATTCGTCCTCAACGTCAACCATATCGGGTAAGTCAATGTGTCCGGACAGTTGGTGCATCTCCTCACCCCAGAATAATTGTACGACATTGTCATAACTGTAGATTTCCAGCGTGTTGTTATGGTTTGCAGCGTAGATGGATCGTTCACTTTTTTCGGAAGGGAAGAATTTTTGGATATAACAGCCCGTGTACGCATCAAGATCCTCGGAAACGTATCGTACACCCAGCAGTTGCTCTTCCGGATAGGGTTGTTCTTTGCCGTTTACGGACAATACCAAACGATCGGGCTGCAATGTTGATATGCACCCGCCAATAGTCCCGTCCGGAGTCTCGATTTCCACGAAGTCCCCGACCTGCAGGTTTTCGTTAATGTACTTCAACATATCTTTGCTGTTTTTGATGCGGCAAAGATAGTGCGAGATTGTGCCGATTCGTGGCATAGTAGGGCTGCCGCAATGCGACAGCCCTACACAATGCGACAGCCCTACACAGTGCAACAGCCCTACGCAGTGCGACAGCCCTACACGTTGGGGAAAAAAGGGATTAAGGTTTTCACCCCGCGAAAAACGTGAGGTCAAGGATGGTGATGTAGTGGACTGTGTCGGTGATGAGGTGTGTGGGCATAGGGGATACAATTCAAAAACAGTCTGTCGTTTCTTCCTCATTCTCCACCCTTTCAATGCACTCCTCGATGTCGGCAATCAGTTCTTTCAAGAACTCTAATTTCTCGGACTTGTTTGGAAAATTGTCAGGATGTGCTTCAAATTCACTCTCAATCAATTCACCAATTGTGAACTCCCACCCTAAATCTTCCTCATTCGTGGCGACATAAAAATAATAATCGTTCATATTCATCTTCCCTGATTCGTGTCGGGCGCAACTGTTGGTGAATACTAAAGTTTCGGCAAAGATAGCGTGAGACTATGCCAATTTGTGGCAGAGTGGGGTTATGGCCAGTCCTTCTCCAACTCCCAGTCGAGTAGATGACCTTGCATATCGCGCAGTTCGCAGCAGGTGCAGCCGCCCACCTTGTAAAAGCCGAGGTGTTGGATTGTCGGGGGGAGGTAGATGGTCTTTAGATTGCTGCATTTCTTAAAGATGCAAGGAAATACTTCCTTTGTAAATCTTGGCAACTTGACGGATGTTAAGGTGTCTGGGAAGCACGTGCCCCGTATTCAACGCCCTCTATAGCATATAATTTTCCGTCATATTCCACACAATCGGGTAAAAGCAGGTCTTTCTCCAGTTCGTTGGTTTTGTCTGTGACATTCATATACAAAAATCCTCCAAAATAACCGTAGAAAAGTCTTTGGTTGAAATCGTATCCGTAAACTGAATCAGGATTGATCTCTTCAGGGAAAATCTTTATGATGTAGAAGGGGAAGATACAGGTGTCGTCATCTTCAAAGTATTGCAATCCGGTGATGTCATCTTCAGCAAACCGGACGATTCTCCCCTCGCACGACAAGGACAACGAAGCAGTCTCTAGTTCTGTTATAACCCCTTGATATACTTCGGTTTTCGATTCTATTGTGATATGGTCCCCGACCTGCAGGTTTTCGTCAATGTACTTCAACATATCTTTGTCGTTTTTGATGTGGCAAAGATAGCGCGGGAGTGTGCCGGTTTGTGGAGTAGTAGAGTAAAAGGGATGTCTACACAATCACGTAACCATTGTCATTCAAATATTTAATAACTAAATTTAATCTTTCCTCCCCATTTTTCCCAGTCATGTTTCCAAATTGGAAAAGAGAACTCACATCATCATCATTTTCATCTCGAATCTTAGACGACCATTTCCCATCCCAATAAGACAACAAATACTCATATTGTTTACCGTCTTTGCTGAATTGTATTGACACACAAGTGTCTGCATCATAACTTTTCTGAATACGATAACTAATTGGACAATTCGTTTTACAAGATTCATATAAATTGCGTGATCTAAGTTCCGAATGATAATGATTCATTTGACTTTGACTTAATAAAATCACATCAACGTCATCGTTCTCTATTTTAGAAGGGTCTTCAATATACAAAAAGCCTTTGGTACAATAATCTATCAATTCTTTTTTGTTGATAATCAACCTTCTCCATTCAGGAATTCTCGTATCCGATGAATGTTCCAGAATTATTTGTTGCAAATCTCTCTCAATATTGCCTATTGAAACTTTATCCAACAACTCTTTGAATATATCTCTACAATACTTGTTGTCTTTTTCTACATAAAGCATTATTTTCCAAGTGTTGTATTGCTCGCTTGTGTTACAAAAGTTGTATCTGTTAGACGAATTCGTTCTTAAATACATACCAAGTGACAATAGGGCTCTTTCCAATAATCTTTCTGCTGCCCAACTAGGAGTATTTTTAATAATCTCCTGCGTTTTCAACAAATAATCACGTATTTTCTCCCCTAAGTCCTTTATTTCGTTTCCGGGCAAGTTTGATATTTCATTATCATTATACTTTTCATATACACCAGCAAATTCTAATACAAACCCCATCTGACCTGTCAAATAATTATCATTATCACCATTTTCCACAGCTGTACTAATGGTATTCATATTAAATACTTTCTCTCTTGCCATCAGTTCAGCCTTTATACATTCTTCTTTCATTTGACGGCTACGGAAAAAATCTACATTATAACTTCGAGCATCTTTTGCGAGCCATTCTTGAACATTTTTGCTGCCAATTGTTTCAAGAAGTTTGTCCACACTGCGAAGACTTTGATAGAATTCATCAGATCCTTGGATGTCAGTTGCCTCCTGCAAATTTCTTACAAGTCTTATCCATTGGCATAAATCATCATTATTTATTGAATCTTTATGCAAATTGCAATATATCAAGTAAGCATAAAGCCGCAATCTGTTCGGGTAAGTCCAATTCTTCTCATCTGAAACAATCATTCGATTTTTAATGTATTGATCCGCTCTCAACCATTTACAATTTGCATTTTCTGGGGCCGTTTTGTCATCACACCAGACATCAAACATATTGCTGACAGACTCAATCATTTTTTTTTCAAATTCCTTGCGGCTCGAGTCAATATCTTTATCTTCGTCACGTCTGTGCATCACCTCTAATTCACAATATCGAGAAAAGGTAAAACGCAACTTCTTCTTGTTTTGCTCAAGAAGATAATCCATTCTATCTTTTAAACCAGCTGGATTATTTGTATTTGTGCGATAGCTAAGTGCGATGAAATTCCTGAACAGATTTTCCATAATGGTATCCGTATTGTCTCCGCCGCCACGGTATTGCCATAAGTACTCTGCCCATTTAACATCAATTTTTTGCTTAAAATCTGCAACATATGTACCATCCATACCATCCATTTCCATCAAATCCTCAATTCGAGCCTTGAAGTTTTCGAAATCGCTAAGGTGAATACCGCGTGCATTCAACTTGATATACAAATCGTCCGTTCGATCATATCCATTAAGCGGTAACAATTGAAACGTTATTGGAGGAATTTCATTTTCAAACAAACGCTTATATGCCTCATTCCAAGAAAAGACTCCTGATATAATTTTGAATTGCTTATCGATTTCTGTCAACATGACCAGCATTCCTGCTACTGTTGGGTCATTAAGCCACGCTTGGAAAAACCATCCTTGATTCTGTATTGTTTCAGAAATAAAAGATGTTTGGGGATCTTTCCCGCTTTCGATTTTTCCTAATTCTTGGAAAATATCTGTCTCTTCTATACCTTTATCGGTTTTTATTTCAAATTTTGACAATAACTTTTCACAAAACATTTTTGAGCTATTGCGAGTTTTATATGCAAATTTATATCCATTGGCTCCTACCTTCATTTTTGCGGCAAAATCATCGAACTTGCCGCCTCGACCTGCCAGGAACCAATGTAACAAGAACAATGTAGTCAAGCGTTGTTGCCCATCTAATGGGATAAATTCGGACCATTGATTAGATGTCTCGTTTACCGTGCCATAAATGAAATCCAAATCGTGCGACGATATTTCTGTATCTCTTAAGTAAGAGATTAGATTCTTAACAAAGTTTTTTCTCACTTCAGTCACATGCTCATCATCCGTTCTTCCTTGAGCATAATCTCTTTGAATCACAGGGATAACGATGTGACATTTATCGATTAACTGAAGGAAACTCATTCTCTCCCCGCTAAAATTATTGTCTATTATGCTATTCATTGCGCTATCTATTAAAGTGTAAATGGAATATCAAAATTATCGGGTAAGAAATCTGAAAGACAATTGCAAATATAATCCCAATAGTCCTTTGCATCAGACCTACCCCAAATCATCAAATTCGAGAGTTTCTGGCTATAAGCCTTTTCGAAAAGAGCACGGGTACATATTGGTGTATATATGTAATACTCGTCACTCATAATCCGTTTTCGTTTCAACGGGTATATGTCATTACCATAACTCTTATTTGTTGTGGCGTTCAACAAGGCAAAATTCCAGATAAAGTCTTTCTCTCTTTTTGTACCTTTTCCAACAACAACGTCATCTTTAAATTCCTCCTCACCTTTTGCATCAAAATAGGTCATAATGTCAGCATAGGCGTTCTGCAATTCTTCCGTGTTTTGAAAATCAAAAAAAAGCCAGATTTTATCGCAGACTGCCTTTGCAGTACCATCAGAGGGATACATTGACATCACTTTTTGTTTGTAATCATCAAAATTCATTTCATCGGTATGCGCCACTCCTGTGAAATATTCAAACAACGCATAGGCAAGGCCTTCCTTCTCTTCGTATTTGGGGACATAGTCGGTGTTTGACGCAACATGCTCCTCATTCCACCCTGGCTCATCCTTTATTTGTTTGTAACTAGAAAAAGAAAAACGAGCTGTTTCGCTTTTCCGATTTTGTTCACTTTGAATGTTTAAAAGGAACAAAAGCTGTGTTATGCCAGTTCCGTTTCCATGAAATAATTGTGTCGGCTTTATATCTTTCAAAGAATTCTTGACAAGTTCCTTGAGTTTGGCCGCTCTTTGATCTTTTGGGATGCCCACAAGTATATCTTTCAAATACGGTATAGTAATAGCTCCATTTTTCTCGGTTTTCCCGTATTCCAATAAATAACCTATATAATGATAACAGATCTTGTCAGAATACCACTCTTCCAACATGAGCATCATTTCTTGTATAGACTTCCAGCAATCCTTTACATAATTCAGACGGTCTTTACTTTCTCGCGGATATTGCTTATAGTAACAATTGAAAGTATAATAGTAATAATCTTTATAATCAGTTGTCTTATTCTGAAGTATATCGAAAATATACTCGATATGAGTGGAGTAATGGTATGGATGCTTCGTACTATACACAAACCCCCAGAAAGATGGATCTTGAAGACGTTTTTCAATATTGTCCCAATCTATTGCCATTTGGTCTCGCAACTGTGTTTCGGTCCCATAATTATCTTTCTGCAGCAATAAAGCTTTAATTAACTCTGCATTATTTAGCTCAATTTTAGTGGCATTAATACGGTCAAAGATGTCAATTTCATTGTCTTTGGCATCAACAAGGGATGTGTTATACCAAATAAAACGAGTTTGTTCTTTTAACATTTTTTCAAAATTATTTCTATCGACTTTTTCCCATGCTTTAATCAAATCAATGGATTTCAGATAGGCTTCAATAAAGTGATAATAATCAGAGTTTTTATTTTTTAGTTCAGCTGAACTATTGGCGTCCCCATTACAAATATCGTTTATATATGCTTCCGTAATTTCAAATAACCACTTATCACTTGACTCTCTCGTTTCATATTTTATTTCGAATAAATCCACAGCACAATGTTCTTTCCTCAAATCATTATATTCAAATCGCATTTTAAAATTGTCTTCTTTTTCAATCGTATTCAATGCGTTTAACAAAATCAAAATAGTTGTCAATCGTTGTTGTCCATCAATAACCTCTAGTTGTTTTGATTCACAATTCTTCACAACTACTGATTGCAAACAATAAAAAGGACATCTATAGTCAGCCGCTTTATCTCCTTCTTCTTTCATAAATCTCGCTAAATCGTCAATAAGAACTTCTATTTCTTCGGGTCGCCATCTATATCCACGCTGGTATGCAGGAACAAAGAATTTCAATTTTTTCTCCAATATTTGTTTTACGCTCACTAGTGCAAGTGGCCTTTCGTTTTCAGCTGCCGACATATTATCGACATCAACTTCTTCATTGAAAATGTTTTTCATAATTATTTAAGTAGACTTCTATAATTTTCTATTCTTCCATTCATTTTCTTCTTTTCCTGCCGAAACCCATTAAACAGAATTCGAAGAAAAACGACCCCGCAAAACTACAACTTTTCCCTTTCCCCTCCACCTCCTTCCTCCTAAAAATCTCCCAACGTCCCCCCGAACCTCCCCCTTATCTCCCGTAAAATCTCGCGGAAGTCATCTGGCAAGCGGGACCACATTTCCTTGACTATCTCTTCGGGGATCTCTTGGTAGTACGCTTCGGCAATGCCGCCCGTGATGCAGGCGAGCGTGTCGCTGTCGCCGCCGAGCGAGACGGCCAAACGGACGGCACTCTCAAAATCCGTGCTGTCGAGGAAGGCGATGATGGCTTCCGGCACCGTCCCCTGGCAACTCTCATCGAAATCATAATCGGAACGGATCTCATCGCACGTGCGGTTCAGGTCGTACCCGAAACGGGTTTCCACGTACTCCTTGATCTCCGCTTTCGTCTTGCCATTCCTGGCCAGGAAGATGGCGGCGGCCACGGCCTGCGCCCCCTTGATGCCTTCCGGATGGTTGTGGGTGATGGAAGCCGAGATCTCCGCTACCCGCAGCGTCTCCTCCAACGTCTCAAAAGCCCATCCCACAGCACTTACCCGCATCGCCGAACCGTTGCCCCACGAGTTGTAGGGCTTGCGCTCGCGCCCGCTAAACAGCCATTGGTAGAACGACCAGCCGTAGCCGCCTTTCGGGTTGCGATATTGGTTTGCAAAACGCACCATCGAAGCCTCCAACTCCTTGTGGGTATGGTTTTTGTCCCGCAGCAGCCAATCTGCTACGGCAACACTCATCACGGAATCGTCTGTGAACTCGCTCCGCTCCGAAAAGAGCGGAAAATCAGTGGTTTTGATGTTGCCGAATTCGTATATCGATCCGACGGTGTCTCCTATTATTGCTCCTAACATAGTGGGTTGGCTTTAGTTGTTCTGATCTTTAAAATGAATTTGAAGTGCAAAATTACAATATTTCTCTTTTACTGCCCGGTCCCCCGTCATTGCAAAGCGTCAAGCGGAATCTCCTGCCGCTCGCAATGTTGCGGTTTCTCCTACAGGTATTGTCGGTTTGTTCGCAGAACCAGTTCCCGTCGGTTTTTCTGTTTCTTGAGCAAATGGTTTTATTCGGCGGCTTTGAAATTGAACACGGGCTTGATGATATTCTCCACGCTTACCGTGTCCTGTATATTGGCAAGAATCTCATCCTTAGGCTTATACGCCATAGGGGCCTCATCGAGGGTGTCGTTCGTCACGGTTTCGCTGTAGATGCCTTCCATCGAGCTTTTGAAGTCTTCCATCCGCAGTTCCTTGAACGCCTTCGCCCGGCTCATCGCACGCCCCGCCCCGTGCGGCGCTGAGCAGTTCCAGTCGGCGTTGCCTTTGCCGATGCAGATGAGCGAGCCGTCGCGCATGTTGAGCGGAATGATGCACCGTTCGCCAGCTTTGGCAGAGATGGCACCTTTTCGGATCAGGTTGTCGTCACTGATATAGTTGTGTACGCTTTCAAAAGCACCGTCAGCAACTCCGCAAGCGGAATGTTTTTCCTCAAGGAAGTCTGTGATCAGGTCGGCAATCAGTCTGCGGTTGAGGCGCGCCCAACGCTGGCAAAGCCGCATGTCGTGCAGGTACTCGTTGCGCGGATCGCCCTCCAGATAACAGAGGTCGGGCGGCACAGGCGGGGTCTGCATCTTGAAATCGGAGTGCAGTTTGGCAATGACGGCCTGAATCTCCTTTCTCCGGCCTTGGCTTTTGTATTCCTCTATGATTCGTTTCTGTTGTTCCATCACCTTGTCCCACCCCGAAAGCAGTTTCCGCGCCTCCTTTTGGTACAGGTCGGCCACCTGTTTGCCCAGGTTGCGGCTTCCCGTGTGAATTACCAGATACCATTTCCCCTGTTCATCGCGGTCGAGCTCAATGAAATGGTTGCCACCGCCCAGGGAGCCGATAGATTTATCCAAACGTTTGCTCTCCTTGAGAAGTCTGTAGCAGTACAGCTCACGAATAATGGCTTTGGCCTCGGAATAGACCTCCATATACTTGTGGGGCAGCGGCAGGTATTGGTCACTGCGGAAGTCGCGCCCCGACGGTATGGCCTTCAGGATGAAGTTGTTGAGCGCGTGGAAATCAATTGATTCCGGCACTTCGAGCGGTTGCACGAGGATGCCGCAGCCGATGTCAACTCCCACAATGTTGGGGATCACTTTGTCGCCCAAGTTGCCCGTAAAACCGATCACGCAGCCCGCGCCGGCATGCACATCGGGCATTATACGGATTTTGCAGTCGGCGAACACCTTGACGGAAAGTAGGCGCTGAATTTGTTCAAGCGCTAACTCCTCTATGTTGTCCGTGAAGATTTTAGCGTTGTGATTGGGAATGGTTTTCATTTTTGAATAGGAATTTGTGCAAAGATAACAATTGTTTGATAATGTTGATCCGGCAAAGATACCCATCTTTTCCATCTGTTCCCCGTGCACGATGCACCATTCCGCAAGACGCGAAGCGTCTGGCGGAATCTCCGTCTCGCAAGGACGCGGAACAGCATAATATGGAATCCTGATTGCACGATTGCGAAACCTACCTCCAATCATCCACCTCTGCCTCCAAATCCAGATTATCCCCTAACGTCCTCCCTGTCGGAATGAGTTCTTCTTCATCGGCCTCAACCATCGTGGTGAGGAGGTCACGCAGAACATTGCATCCCGCCTCGCCGGTTTCGGTCGTGAAGCAATTCTGCGGGTTGTCCAGGACGCCGAAGCAGAACCATGACCATAGGCGGTCGAACACCACTTTTACGGCGAACCAAAGCGCGAACATGCCGCAGGTGATCTCTTTAGGGACAACAAGAAGGCCAAATTCCTCGTTTATCAGCTCGCTTAGGGACTTGTCGCTTTGGAGGAACGGCACCTCCTTGGTCTCGGGATCCATCATGGCGGACAGGCACCGCTCTGACAGATAATGCTTGTTTCGGCTCAGTTGTGCACCCACGTCCACGAAGTTGCCGTATTCATCCTTCTCGCAACGCAACAGCATCTCAAATACAAAACCCATTCTTGAAAACTCGTATCTTGGTGCATCTGGATTGGGGTTGATGAATGTCCAGAAGGCTTCAAACTGAAGTTTTCCCTCCATACAGTTCCACTCGTCAGCGATTTTCTGCTTGTAAACAAGGGCCGTGCAGCTGCAGTTGTTCTCGTGCAGCAGTAGGGCTTTGATGAGTTTCAGGTCGTTGGTGAAGTCGGATACGGAAGATTTGGTTTCGTCCAGCATGTCCATTCCTTTTGCAATTTAATTAAAGGCGGGAATTAGCTCCCGCCCTTCGTTCTACTTCTTCGGCACAAAAATATAGGTTTTGTTGCCTATCGCTTTTGCGGTGCCGCCCATCTTGTGCGCGGCGTTCATCAGTTCGCCGGACGAGGAGTACGTCTGGCTCATGCCGTTCGGGAAATTTAAGGTGTACATCATCAAAACCCTGGTACGTGTCGGGCGCAACTTTTAGTGAATACTGAAAACGCGGCAAAAATAGGGCATGGGTGTGCCAGTGCATGGCATAGTGGAGACGCGGGGCCGCGTCTCCACGGTGGGGATGTTGTCCCGATGCCCGCGCCCGTATCAGTTGTTCTTGTTGATCAGATTCACCACCACCTTCACCATCACGTCCTTCTCCTCCGGTTTGCTCTCGGCAATCATCAGCGTGAGGGCCACGAGGGTGTTGTCAGCGATGCGCTTGCTGCCGTCTTCGTGATAGAGGATGCCGTTGTTGTTGAGGAACCAGAGGAACAGCGTGGCGGCGATGCGTTTGTTTCCGTCGCTGAACGAGTGGTTCTATGCATAATTTGCATATTACTATTTTTGTCCAGTTCCCCCTCCTTGACACGTTGCTGATGTGTCGGGCAATCACCGACTGGTCTTTCTGGAACAAGTTTGCCATTTGGGCTTGCGAAAGCCAAACGGTTTCGTTCTCTATGCGCACATCAATTGCTGTTTTGCCCTCTTCGGTTTGATAGATAACAATTTGTTTTTCAGTGTTTTTCATGCTGTTTTTGTTTTTGATTGCCCTTTGATGTTTTCCAAATAGCCATAGGGTGTTTGCGTATCCTCTCAACAATTTCCGTATCCTCAAATAGTAACTCAGGACAGTAGTCGTTGTCGTTGAAGAGTGTAATGAAGAGTTGTTCGTTCTCGGTTAGCTTTAGTAAATCCTTCAGATAGTCGCAAACGGAATGTTTCACCGTCTCCAGGTCATAGAATGTGCCTTTTTTTAGAACAGGAAGCAGCGTGGATCGTATCTGTTTGAAATTCAGTCGTTCTATTGCTTCAAGCGAAAATGGAACAGAAGGCTTGTTGTTGCCACCAACTGCAGAATAGAATATCACGCCTTTCCGCAGCATCGGTTTCTGTGTTTCATCGAAGATTTCGCTTTGAATCATGTTATGGACATCAAACAGATCACGGGCGGCACCACGTTCAAGTAGCGCCTTTATCTTTGAAGCATATAGTTCAACCAAAGTTAATGTTCTAACTTTGACAGAGGCGAACATGGGCAATTGTATTGGCAGGGTTTGCATCGGCAGCAAATGGCAGCGCATCGAATAGTTGATTTCAATTTTAATATTGTCGAGGTTGCCTGCGGAATTTGTGTATTGGAAAACCCACGAGTCTATCGAAAACGGCGACTTACTGCGAGGCATCAAGCGGTATCCGTTGGCTAACATGTAGGATTGCAGCCGATTGGTGATGACTTTCCGTTGGCGTAGCATAGTCTGTCTGTCACAATTGTCTGTGAAGTCCAAATCAATGTCAACTGATAGTCTGGAAATTGGCATTACCAGCAGGTTAATAGCAGTTCCGCCCTTGAGTGCTAGGTCTTGGGATAGCCGCATGTCGGAGCTGACAAATTCCAGTATGGTACACAACCTCATCACTTTCTCCATGTTGTCACGGATGAAATTGTATTCCGTAGCCAGACGTTCGGTGTCGTTTCGGTTAGACATAGATCCCTCCTTCCTCCGTTATGGACGTGATATTTTCAGGAATACACAAGTGCCATTCGGCATTATACTTCGTCTTTTCGGTGACATCTTCCAAATATCGTGTACTTTTCCCGATGTTTGCTTTGCATTGGCGGAAAAAGCCCTGCGAAAGATGCATCTGTTTTTTGTATTTGGATAATAAAAAACCAGTTTTTTGGTACAGGGCAGCCTTCTTATAAGCATCTAAGTAATACAGCAGCTTGTTTTCGTTGATAAAAGTGATAGAGGAAAGGTTATTCAGCAACTCTTCAAGGCCTCCGGCATATTTTATTCGGTCAATACAGTCAATGACGGTGCGCTCTAAGTTGGTCACACGGACTAAAGAATCCATTGGCGGTGTTATGATTCCATCCGTTATTGTGGGCTGGCGACGGATGTAAGTAAGGCCTTCAAATTCAAATGTTTTGAAAGCATACGGCGTGATGACACTTACCTCGTTGAACAGTTGATGCCCGAATCCATGGTATTCCATTGCGGAATGATAAGCAATGCAGGCCGAGTCGGAAATGTGGGAGGCGATTTCGTATTTGTTGGTCGCACAATGCAAAGTTGCTAAATCTGTAACGCTGTAAAGATTCATCTTTACACGACAAATTGTCTTTTTTTTGATGCCTGCCGACAATAGCGATTTGGCCGTGCTTTCATTGCCTACGATTCGTGTTACATCGTTCAATGAAAACAGTTTTATTTGGTGCAATTTGTGAAGATATTCCTTCATTATCCTTTTCTTTAATTTTTGTGCAAAAATACGAAATTTATCATACTAGTGAATAATTTTCAAAATTAAAATAATCAACAAGATGTTATGTGTGTTTATAACGTGTGAAAAATGCACGTTATTCCCCGATCCGGCTACGCTATCGGATCCCCGCAAAACTTCCTTCGAAGGCATTTCGCGCAGTGCAGTCCCATCCACACCTCGTCGAACTGCTGCATGGCCTGGCGCACTAATTCGGGCTCGTCGGTGAGGATGCCCGCTTCGAAGTTGCGGGTGTTGGCTCCTTTCATACCGATGCCTGCGCCGGTGAGGTTCGCGCTGCCGAAATAGACCGCGCTGCCGTCGAAGACCAGCATCTTAAAGTGGACCCGCGGACAAAGCACCCGTTCCAGCCCGCTTGCCAACGACGGGTACTTGTCGAAGTCCTCGCGGAAGGCCGGACCCGGCTCCTTGGCGTGGATGAGGCGTACCTCCACGCCCGTGCGCACTAACTGCGCCAAAACCGCGAGGAACGGCATCGTGCCGTCCCCGACTTTCACGTAGAGGTCCTTGATGTCCGCCGTGCCAATCCACAGCGACTTCCTGACGGAGGCCACGCGGGATAGGACGAGGTTGTAGTGAACGGTGTCGGGGATGTAAGTGGTCATATTTCAAACTATTAATAAAGTATAGCTGAATTATAATTGACTTGAAATTACTTTATGCCACCAATCCCATGAATAACAGGAAGAAGGGTGATACACAGCTATACAACGAGCTTGTTTCTTATTTTTCAATTGATAATAACCATTATTTATATTCCATCCATCTACATCTAATGGCTTACCCCATGACCATTTATCTTCTGGCAAATTATTAAACAACTTACCCACACCCCATACAATGATTAAGTCAGGTTGCAATTCATTAATTACTTCAAGAAAAGCATCCTCTGCATTTTTATAGTCTATTGTAGCACCCGATTCTCTAGCTCCAGACATAGGGACTTGAAGATAATTATAGAACGATATGGAATTCCATATGTCTTGACTGTCCTCTGGGCTAGTCTCTTTGCCTTTAAGTGAACGTTCAAATTTTAAATAAGTATTAGTCCATTTTCCATTATTTTCGCGAAACTCGCCATTTCTAATTGCAAGATAGTCAGTCACAACTTTATCCGTCAATGTAGCTACGGCTTGTTCCTCTGAACAGTAAAAACTTTCACCAATAGCTAGAATTTTTTTACCCAAGAATCCGCTTGTTTCGTATTTATTGCCAACCCAAGGTTTAAAACGTATATGTTTCATAATGTTTTATTTACTTTATTTTATTACTAATGGCGACCTCTATTTTTTTCTTATTTTCCCTTTTCGTTGTAGCTGACAGCCGAGGCACCAGTGGAAATCGCCAAACCACAACGACAGGTTTGTATTGCTGAATATAATTTTACAAAAGTAATCATTTTTACGATACCAAAAACGGGAACCTGTCAAAATTCCTTAATGCGACCGATGTGCCGCGCACGACTGCACGCAGCGGATCCTCCGCTACATGGACTGGAAACCCAGTTTTCAGATGCAGCCGCCTGTCTAGGCCGCGCAGCAGCGCACCTCCGCCAACCAGATGGATTCCCAACCTGGAAATGTCTTCCAACACTTTCGGAGTTGTGCTGTTCAGCACATTCATCACAGCTGTCTCAATCCGTCCTATGGAATTGTCCAGCACATCCGCCACCTCATCATGCGTCACCCGGATGGTCTTGGGGTTTTCCAAGTTGTAATTGGACAATTCAAAAGGAGCTGGCGCATCCGGAACATCCCTCATGGCGGCACCGACATGGATTTTGACCTGCTCCGCCATCCGGCTGCTATTTTCCATGTCTGGAATCTGCTGGATATAATCTACAATGTCCCGTGTGAACTCGTCTCCGGCTGTTTTGATAGCGGCCATCTGCACAATGCTTCCCGATGAAATAACAGAAATCTCGCTTGTCCCGCCGCCAATATCCACAATCATTTTCGCCTCCGGTCCCATCACATCCAGTCCGATGCCGATGGCAGCCGCAAACGGTCTGTATATCAGCCGGACATCAACGGCACCCGACTTTTTTAACACATCGCAGACAAACCGCACCTCCACTTCCGTAAGGCCTGTCGGGACAACGGCGGCCACCTTCAGCGGAATCGGGCTACGACCGTTCACAATGCGAAGGAAATCCTCCACCATCTGCCTGAACGCTTGGAAATCACTAATCACACCGTTCGCCAGCGGCCAAACAACGTGGTTCTTCCCCATTCCGTCATCCGGACATCCGGCAGCCTCATTGCCCAACAATAGCAATCTACCTGATTCGGAATCAATCATGATGGCTGAAGACTCCTCCAACACGATTTCATCATGATACATTACACGTGTGTTGGCCGTTCCCAAATCCACAGCCAACTCCCTGAGATTAAAAGAATTGTTATCCGTCATGATTTCAGAAAATGTTACAAGTGCTTCATAATTGATTGTGCTGCAAAAATAACACCAGACTGTGCAAAAGTATGGCATTGTAGAGACGCGCCATGGCACGTCTCTACATGCCGCGGCTCTACGCCTGAAACCCGATACTTCCCCCGTTGCACCCGTTCCCGATCTTCTCGTGACGGCACAGCTCTTCGATTTTCGCCACTGTGGGACGGGTGCCGTGCAGAACCTCCTCCATCACGACCTTGCGGATGATGTTGTCGATCTCGCCGCCGGAGAAGTCGAACTTCGTGGATAGCGCCCGGCAATCGTCGTCGGGGAGCCACCCCAACTTGCTCTTCCAGATGCTCTGCTTGGCCTCCACCGTGGGCTGCCCGAACTCGACCTTGAACAGGAATCGGCGGGCGAAGGCGCTGTCGAGGTTGTCGGTGAGGTTGGTGGTGGCGATGAGGATGCCGTCTAACTTCTCCATCTCCTCCAAGATGATGTTCTGGATGGCGTTCTCGGTCTGCGCCACACTGCTGGAGCCGCTGGCATTGTTGATGTTCTGGCGGCTGCTCAACAGAGCGTCGGCCTCGTTGAAGAGCAGGATGGGTTTCTGCTTCTCCTTCTCGCAAAGTCTGCGGTAGTTGGTGAAGATGCCCTTCACGAGCTTTTGACTCTCACCGTACCAGCAACTCTTTGCCGCGCTGATATCCACGTGGCACACCGCCCGCCCCGTGATGCGCGCAATTTGCATGGCCGTCTCGGTCTTGCCGGTGCCGGGCAGACCGTAGAACAAGGCGGCAACGCCTTTCGGCATAGCCAGTTTCTCTAATTGATTTTGCAGTTCTGAAAATTTCTCTTCCAAAAGGTTTTCTTTGAGAAGTTCTAACTGCTCGGATTGTTCTTTGTCGTAGAACATGGACTTTTCCGCGATTTTGTCAGGATAAATCAAACTCTGACTGCGATTGTCGGTGCTGAAAAGGTCGTAGTCTTCCTCTAAAAACAGCTGCTTGCCCTTGTCGGTGAGAACGATGGATGCATCGGAAAACATGCTGCCTTGAGTTACCTCAATGAGGCCGGCTTTTTGCAGTTCGTGCTCCCCTTCCTTGAGTTCTCTGGCCACATCCATTCTTAGGCACGTTTCTGCATAAATGTCTTTCAGGATACACTCTATGTCGCTTTCACGATCACGAGTAGTGACGAAATCGTCGCAGACTTCGTAAAAAAGTGTGCGAACTTCTACGTCAAAATTCAGTTTGAGGAAGTTTTTTACGAAAGTGAGATTTTTGTGCTGCTTTTCCAAAGGTCCTATTTGTCTAAAGAGACGCAAGCTGGAAACTTTTTCATTTTCCCGGCTTTCGATGAGATTCGAAACTGCATTTACGAACTTATAACGGTCAAAATCAGGTGCTTTAAGCGTTTTCAAATCCAACTTTTTGTCATCGAAAATGGCCTCTTTCACCTGCGGATTAATAATATAGTCGTTTCTCTCGCTGAACTGATGTGTGGTTTCAGCCAAAAAGATGCGTTTGCGCACCAGTTCTTCAAAGTCGTTTCTCATCATCAGAAACTCCATGCTTTTGATGCCGAAAAACGAACAAATGTTGTCCTTGTCGAAGTCCTTGCGGTCAACATTTTGGGCGAAACCGGCCACGAAGATGGCTGCCTGTAACGGCGTGACAGCTAAAAAATCAGCAAGCTGTTTGTTCTTCAGTACCACTTGATCCACCATTTCGGATTTGTAACGAGGCTCGTCCGACACAAACGATTCTCTTCTTTCACTGCGGCGTCTTGGCCGTTCATATTCCGGTAGTGTGCCCGGTGCAATGGCGTTAATCAATTGCGTTTCAGAGTCTTCCATCTGTACGGCGAGGAAGCTCAGGGTCTGAATAAGGTTGTTTTTTTTCATCATAATTACATTAATTTTGACGCTGCAAAAATAAACCACCACTGTGCAATTCCATGGCATAGTCAATTTTTCCATTGTGCATAAAATTGGCATAACTTTTTTAAACTGTGCCATGGAATTTCACACCTATTTGTTATCTTTGCCGCGTCGGTTTTTAAATCCAACAGTTATGACAAAAGAGCTTATAAGAAAGTATATCTGGCTGATAGACACGGTGAACCAAGCAGGATTTGAGGGAATCACGTTCAGTACAATTCGTGACAAGTGGAAACGCAACGACCTGCTTTCCGGCGGGGAGGACTACCCCAAACGCTCGTTCCACAACCATGTGGCGGCGGTGCACGAGCTGTTCGGCATCGAGATTGCCTGCCACAAAAGCACCAACTCCTACTATATCGCCAACAGTCGCGAGCTCAAGGACAGCTCCGGCTTCAAAGGGTGGCTGTTGGATGCGCTGTCGCTCAACAGCCAGCTGGAAGAGAGCAGCCAGCTGAAAGACCGCATCCTCCTGGAGGAGATCCCCTCCGGCAAGGAGTTCTTGCCCACCATTCTGGAGGCGATGCGCGATAATAAAATGCTGACGTTCAGCTATAAACCGTTCTGGGTAGAAGATGACTACGTGTCGAATTTCTACCATGTGGAGCCCTACGCGCTGAAGGTGTTCAAACGTCGGTGGTACCTCTTGGGCAAGTACGGCGACAGTCCGCTGAAGGTCTATGCGCTGGATAGGATGCAGGATATTGACATTGAGTTTGAGAGCTTCACTCTGCCCGCCGATTTCAACACGGCGGAGTTCTTCGGCTCCTGCTTCGGCATCATTGTTGGCGACGAGGAACCGCAGCTTATCCAGCTGAAGGTCGATGCCTTCCAGTCCAAGTACTTGCGCTCGCTGCCGCTGCATCCGTCGCAGAAGGAGGTCGAGCGCACGGAGAACTATTCCGTGTTCACCTACTTTCTTCGTCCCACCTTCGACTTCGTCCAGGAGCTGCTGGCGTTGGGCGAAACCGCCGAGGTGCTGGCGCCCAAGACGTTACGCAAGGAAATTTCCAAAATCGGGAAGACTGTTTGGAAGCGGAACGGAAAGTAAAAAAAAGTCCGGCACCGGAATTTAATCCCGCGCCGGACTAAAACTACTAACTGCTAACTGCTAACTACAAACTGTTAACTATTTCAGTCCTCTGTTCTTCAGCAGCGGCTCAATGGACGGCTCCTGCCCGCGGAAAGCGAGGTAGAGATCGTGGACGTCGGCGGTGTTGCCGCGCTCCAGGATGTTGGTGCGGAACGAGGTGGCCGTGGTCGGGTCGAAAATGCCGTGGTCCTTGAAACACTGATAGGCATCGTTGTCCAGCACCGCAGACCAGGTGTAGCTGTAGTAGCCCGCGCCGTAGCCGCCGGCGAAGATGTGCTGGAAGTACGGACTTCTGTAACGGGAGATGATGGACGGGATCAGACCGATCTTGGCCATCTGCTGCTCCTCGTAATCAGGCAATTGGATGCTGACAGGTGCAGTGACGGTATGGTAGTCCATGTCCAAAATGGAGGCGGCCAAGAGCTCGGTGTTGATGAAGCCCTGACCGTAGGTGGCGGCGGCTTCGATCTTCTTGACTAACGCGTCGGGAATCAGCTCGCCGGTCTGGTAGTGGTGGGCATAGACCTTCAGCACCTCCGGCTCGAAGGCGAAGTGCTCCATGAACTGCGAAGGCATCTCCACGAAGTCGCGCGGTACGTTGGTGCCCGACAGGGTGGGGTAGTGGCAGCGCGACAGGATGCTGTGCAGCGCGTGACCGAACTCGTGGAACAGCGTCTGCGTCTCGTCAATGTTCAGCATGGAGGGCTTGTCGCCGACAGGTTTCGTGAAGTTGAAAACCAGCGACACCACAGGGATGTGGTTGTTACCTTCGCGGTCGTAGTATTGCTCGCGGAAGTTGGTCATCCACGCGCCGCTGCGCTTGCTCTCGCGCGGGAAGAAGTCCATATAGACCACCGCGATGACCTCGTTGTTGTCAATCACCTCGTAGGCCTTCACATCTTTGTGATACACAGGGATTTCCTCGTTCTCGCGGAAGGTGAGGCCGTAGAGACGCTCGCAGACGTAGAAGAGGCCTTTGCGGGCAGAATCGAGGGCGAGATATGGACGGATGTCGTCATCGTTGAGGTCGTATTTCTCTTTGCGCAGCTTCTCCGTGTAATAACGCCAGTCGTAGGGTTGCAGGTCGCCGGAAATGCCGTCTTTGTTCATCATCTTCTGATAAATGGCGGCTTCCTCCTTGGCTTTGGCAAGGGCGGGCTCCCAAACTTTCATCAGCAGTTCATAGACATTGTCGGCGTTCTTGGCCATGCAGTCGTCCAAGACATAGTTGGCGTAGTTGTCGTAGCCGAGAATTTGTGCTTTTTCCAGTCGGAGGTTGACGATTTCGTTGATAATCTGTTTGTTGGAATTGTCACCATCCAAGCAACGGGTGGAGTAAGCCGTCCAGAGTTCCTTGCGCAGTTCGCGGTTCTGGCAGTTTTGGAGGAACGGCTCCATAGAGGGGATGTGCACCGTGAAGGCGTACTTGCCTTTGGCGTCCTTCATGTCGGCAGCGGCTTCTTTCGCGGCAGCCAACTGTCCCTCTGTCAGTCCTTTGAGGTCTTCTTCGTTATCCACGAACAAAGCGTAGGAGTTGGTGGCGGCGAGAACGTTGTTGCCGAATTTGAGGGTTAGCGAGGAGAGCTTTTCGTTGATCTCACGGAAGCGGTCCTGCTTGTCAGCGGGCACATTCGCACCACCGCGTTCGAAATCCTTGTAAATGACCTCCAACAGACGTTTTTGCTCTTCGTTGAGGTTTTCTTTGTCACGGTTGTTATAGACCGTTTTGATACGCTCGAACAGCTTGGCGTTCAGCATGATGTCATCACCGTGACGGGTGAGCATCGGGAAGATGGTGTCGGAGAGCTTCTCCATTTCCGGGCTGTTCATGCATTCGGCGAGATTCATGAAAACAGCAGAGACTTTCGTCAGCAGTTCGCCGCTGTATTCGTACGGGATGATGGTGTTGCCGAAAGTCGGTGCCTCGCTGTTGTCGCAGATGGCCTGGATATTCTCAGCCTGTTGTCGCATACCTTCCTGGATAGCAGGTAGATAGTCGGAGGTTTTGATTTCATCGAAAGGCGGAACGCCGTAAGGGGTGTTCCACTCCTTCATGAAGGGGTTGTTGGCCAGATCGGGATTCTCGGCCGTTTTCTTCTTACATGCACCGCCCAGAACAGCGGTCGCTAACACTAAGGTCATAATGAATAATTTACGGTTCATATAACGGATTTTTAATTATGAAAATTCAACGTTTCTTAAGCGGTGCAAAAGTACATAAATTACAAATATAGGCTCTGATGAAAGAAATCCTTTGGCGGGACGTGATGCATTGCGCTTCTACCGGATGACTGTGATTGACCCGTTGAACTTGATTGTACGCACAACCCCTTCATAGTAGAATGAGAAATAGTAAACCCCGTCGGAGATATTCCCCATGCCGAAACCGCTCTCGGCGTTATAGATTTGTTCGTCTTTCATATACGTTTTGTAGTTTTCTTTATTCCACACCACCTTGCCCCAGCGATCTGATATGTACAGCTTGTTCGGGCGGTCAGGATTCAGGTTCTTGATGACGAACACGTCGTTGATGCCGTCGCCGTTGGGGGTGATCACGTTCGGGAATTCCAGGTCGGCTTCGATAATGACAGTTACGGACGCGGTGTCTATGCAGCCGTCGGCCCAGAGGGTGAGTGTCACGGTGTAGTCGCCCCAGTTCGTGTAGAGGTGGCTGTTTTCGGCTTCCGAAGTGGTGTCGCTGACTCCGTCGCCGAAATCCCATACCCAATAGTAGTTCGCTTGGGCGAGTTCCACGATGTCGGTGTTGTTGACGAAATTGATCACGGGGTTCTCGGAGAGCATAGCTTTGTCGGGATTTGCGTAAAAGTCGGGTGTGACGATGGGCTTGACGTACAGGTTCAGCCGGATGACACTGTCGCAGCCGAACTGGTTGGAGAGGGTGCGGTCGAAGGTGCTCAGGCCGCTTTCGGAGGTTTCGTCCTCGGAAAGGGAGAACCCGTGGCCGTTGTAGGTGGAGTTTTGGCAGACAGAATCCGAGAACAGTGTTAGGGAAGAAGGATCTACGGTGAGATCCATCACCACCACCGAGTCGCAACCGTACATGTTGGCCAGTGTCCGTATATACACGCCTGAAGTGTCGTAAGTGACTCCGTTCCAAGTAAGAGTGTCACAAGCATGGACCACAATATAATTGGTGTCTGTCTGAGGCACGATATGTATTGCCACCGATGTGGTGTTGTTGGTGGTGTCGCATTCGGGTTGCAGGCCGCCGTTCTGCGCGATGCCGAGGCTGTTGCCGTTCACCGCGAAGATAAGCGAATCCACAACCGGCAGGTTGCACAATGCGCTGAGCGACAGATGGATTTCGTTTTGCACGCAGCTGTCTTTCGGCAGGCTGTTGTTGACAAGGGCGGTGCAGAGCGTGTCCCCGCCGTAGGTGTTGAGGAACACCATGACAGGGTAGGGGGCGTTGAGGGTGTTGTCGCCGAGGTTGCAGTAGCTGAAGCTCAGCAGCAGAGTGTCGCCAACTATCTGTGTGGAGGCGTTGTTGACGGTCACGTCAGGCACGGCGTAGAACGGTCTGCCGTACAGGTCGATGGATGTGGCCTGCTGCAGGAAGTTGTTGAATGGTCGGCGCACGACGTTGTCAGGGTCTGTGAACGGTGTGGCGTTGTTGAAGAGATGCAATGGAACCGTAAGGTCCTCGTTTATGTTGGTGACGTTGTACATGTACTGGTTCCAGACTTTGCGGGCGGGAGCCCAAGGTTGTGTCGTGGACTTTAGGATGTTCAGCTGCGAGCTGCCCACCGAGACAATTTCCGCGCTGCCGTCGGCATCCGCATCGGCAATGACGGGGTACTGCATGATGGTCGTCTCTGAAAAGGGGAACGAGTTCAAGACATAAACCGGCACTGTGTCATTGTGCGTGAGATGGCTTTTCCCACTGCCGTTGACAATCCGCAGCGTGGATTGGTCGCAAATAATCAGCTCCAGAAGCCCGTCTAAGTTGAAGTCAAATGCGGTGAAACTGTTTGAATACGAGTCCTCGTCCGGTTGCATGCCCCATATCATCGAAAAAGTCCTGCTGGCGGCATTGTATTTGTACGCCTGAATCTTGTTGTTGGAATTGGTCACAGCACATTGTATCACCATCTCCATCGAGCCGTCGTTGTCTATGTCGGCAATCAGGGGGATGCTTTTCCCCGAAAAAGAGGTGTTGATGCTCAGCGGCTGGCTCATCGTGTTGTTGTAAACATCCCAAACATAGCAATAAACTGTCCCGGAGTGCATGTCCGTGTTTCGTATGCTGATGAACACGTCCAGATGACCGTCCATGTCGAAATCCGCCACCTGTGCGTGACCGTCCACAGGCACGGGGGCAGGCGGTGTGGTCTGCATCCAAAGTGTGGCCGTGTTGCCTGCCGTCCCGTTCGGGTTGGTGAGGCTGACGGTGTAAATCTCATTGCCCAGAATCAGCTCCGGAAGGCCGTTTCCGGACAGATCTGCGGTCATGGGTGCTGACAATTTCCGATGTGTGTTGTGGGTGTAGTGCGCAAACGATGACCCTGTGTTTGTTGTGGGCACTGTCGCCAATAGCTTGCCGGTCTCGGCGTTATACACTTTGTTCCGGACATACACCTCAGGATGCCCGTCCCCGTTGAAGTCGGCAAAGCTCACATTTACCGCAAACTCTTCGGGATCAGCCCCGTAATCGACATCCGACACCCAGTAGGGCGTGCTTGGCGTCGGGGAGGTGATGTCGTAAGCCCGCAGCTTGTAGTCGTAGTTTGCGGTAACAATCAACCCTTTGCCATTGGAGGTGCGCACAAGACCGTAGGACGCGGCGTCATACGCCGAAACAGGGGACTCCATTGTGATAGTCGCCTTCAGCTGTTTCGTCACCCCGTCAAACACCAGCATCTCGTTGTCAAGGTTGCCCTGCCCCCAATGTTCGGTGTTTGAGGTCTGTCCGTTGAGTGAGAAACACAGAACATCCGGATGACCGTCATTGTCCAAGTCGCCCACCAAAGGACTGTTGAGGTTCGAGACAATGGAGTTGGAGGACCAGTCCACATGAACGCCCCACTCCGTTCCTTCGGGGAGGAATGTGCAAGTTGCTGAGTCCACGTTGTCTGGGAATTCGGGGAGGTGTACATAAACAAAATCGGTGGCAGAGCAGGTGGCCACTGGCGCGAAAACGATGTCGTCAAGGCCGAAGTCGTTGCCGGCGCCATTTTCATTCTGATTAAGTATGGTGAGTGTTGCAGATGTGTTATTTCCGCTGAACCACACTTCATAATAAGGTTGCCAAATGTTTAACACATTGGGTGAATGAAAAATAGGACCAAGCTGGATGCCGTTGACGCTGAATTGCAACAATGCCCATGAGTTTGCTGAATTGGAGTTTAAGGTTGAAGCTACCTGTGCTGAAAACGCATAATAGGTGTTCGGAGTGACTGGGACGGTCTGTTGCCAAACTATGGAGTTAGGGGTTGTGGCGCCGTCCACAACCATGAACTGTCCAGTTCCGCCATAGCCATACAAATGGTCTGATCCCCAAACCAGTATTCCATCAGTGGTGATGTAATAACGCCCATAATACATGTCATTGGAGTACATGTAATCTGTAATAAACCCCACATTTCCCTGCTCGAAATCCCCGTTCACCACTAAGTTGCTGCTTAAATCTGCATCAAAATTCTGCCCGGTAATGTAATACATGGTGGTGGTTGTCGGGCTCACTGTCAGGGTCGGGCCGCTGGCGAGGATGTTGCCGCTGGCGTCGGTCCAGTAGAGCACATCCGCCCCCGATGCCCACAGGGTCGCCGAGTCGCCAAATTGTATGGTGGTGTCGGGCGAGTGAAGGATGACGGGCGGGTTCTGGCAACACGTGAAATCAATCAAAGTGTCCTTAAGTCCGCATGCACTTTTGATATAGATTCTGTGTGTGCCAGGAGAGATGTTCTGTATGATGTTGGAAGACTGGAAATTGCTCGCATAGTCCAACGCATACTGATAGGGAGCATTCAAGGTGTCGGGGAATATCTGTACCATCCCGTCGTTCCCGTTGCATGCATTTGTCACAACCAGGCTGTCAATGGTGATTATATTGTCGAAAGCATGTTCATCATAGAAATGCCCGAACAATTGTGCCACCTCATTTTCAGAGATGGCGCGGTTGTAGAAGGCCACATCGTCAATCTTCCCGTTAAACGGATACCAGATAAACCCTTCGCAGCCCATCCTGCCGATAAAGAGATCATGCAGATTGGCTTGCGTGTAATCGGCGTGGTTGATGATGGTGTCAATATATAGCACACCATTTAAATAAATCTTGGCGATGGTGTCGTCAACGATAGAAACAAAATGAACCCATTCGCAAGTGTCAAAACAGTTGTATTCGGTTCTGATTTCGTAGTTCATGTCAGAGGAAGGATGTCCGTTGGTGTTCGCACTGCTCACACTCAGCTTTCCCGTTTGGGAATTGATTCCGCTGCCGATAAATATTCCGGGATATGCTGCGATACCGTCTCCGGCTTTCGTGAAAACGGAGAAACCGGCTTCGGTGGTCGAAAAACTTCCCCAACCGTCCATTCCTGCAAATACGCACTGTTGAAACCATAAAGATATTGTCATCTGGTCAGTCAACAGCATGGTGGAATTGTTGGGCACGCGGATCCAGTTTTTGTTGTAATAACCGCCAAACTGGTATGCACTGTTCGCATTCCCGAATCTGTCGGTGGTAAGTTGCGGATTGTTGGATTCGCATTCCAAGATACCATGGTTGCCGTTGCCACTCATGTCATTGGCGTTGCCGTTGAACGGCCAGTAACCGACAAGCCCCGCCGTAGGAATCTGGGGAGTGGCGATATTGGCGACCAACATCCATAACGCAAACCATACCAAATGTCCAAAGCGTTGCCTGTTAATTGTTGTTGAACCTGTTTTTTCTTCCATTTTGATACCTGTTATAAACGAGTTTTCATTCTTTATTTCCGCATTATTACTCCTAAGGCGAAAATGGGTTTGCAAAGTTACAAAATAATCTGATGTGACAAATAGTTGTAATAGATTGATAATTAACGATATATAAATTCATTGTAAACGGCAGGACGATTTTTTGGGGCTTTTCTGTGGCTTGTCTTGCCTGTTTCCTGTCATTTGTTGTCCGTTGGCTGTTCTAATCACCATTAAACAAAGGTCTTGTTGTCCACCTGAAACTTGGTCATGGCATTGTTGCCTATTCTCTAAAATTTTGTATCTTTGCCGATTGTTTTGAAATATCACAAAATATGGTAAAACCCTCTATTCCAAAAGGCACACGCGATTTCACGCCCGTCGAGATGATGCGGCGCAACTATATCTTCGACACCATCCGCAAGGTCTTCCATAAGCACGCCTGTCTCCCCATCGAAACCCCGGCAATGGAGAACCTTTCCACCCTTATGGGCAAGTACGGCGAGGAAGGCGACCGTCTGCTTTTCAAGATTCTGAACTCCGGCGATTTCACCAAAGGAGTTGATTTCCAGGATGAAACGCAGAGCACGAACAAACTGGCGGCCCAGCTTTGCGAGAAAGGTCTCCGTTACGATTTGACCGTTCCTTTCGCACGTTTCATCGTGCAGCACCAGAACGAGCTCACCTTCCCGTTCAAACGCTACCAGATGCAGCCCGTGTGGCGCGCGGACCGTCCGCAAAAAGGCCGTTATCGTGAGTTCTACCAGTGCGATGTCGATATCATCGGCAGCAACTCCTTGCTTAACGAAGCCGAACTGGTGGAAATCACCGATGAGGTGTTCCGCGCCTTCGGCATCAACATCGTCATGAAGATTAATAACCGTAAGATCCTCAGCGGTATCGCCGAGATATTCTGCAATGCCGACCAGGTGACCGACCTTTGCGTTGCCCTTGACAAACTCGACAAAATCGGGCGCGAGGCCGTCTGCGCCGAGATGCTGGAACGCGGCATCTCGCAGGAGTCCATCAACGGACTGTCACCGCTGTTCGAACTCAATGGCTTGTCCAATGAGGAGGTCTTGCAGAAATTGGAGCTGATGCTGGCCGGTTCTGAAACCGGACTTCAAGGCGTGGCGGAGTTGCGCAAAGTTTTGGATTATGTGGCTAAAATGCAGATAACCACTCGCTTGGAAATAGATGTGACGCTCGCTCGCGGTCTGAACTACTACACGGGGGCCATCTTCGAGATCAAGGCTCTGGACGTGGCGATGGGCAGCATCTCCGGCGGCGGCCGCTACGATAACCTCACCGGCATCTTCGGCCTGAAGAACATGTCGGGCGTGGGTATCTCCTACGGGGCCGAGCGCATCTATGACGTGCTCAATGAGCTGAACCTTTTCCCGCAGCACATCCTCACGCCGATAACCGCCATGTTCGTGAATTTCGGCGGCGATGATGAGATTTATGCCCTGAAAGGTTTGAAAACGCTCCGCGATGCCGGTGTTCCGGCGGAAATATACCCCGACAGCGCGAAAATCGGCAAGCAGATGAACTACGCTAACGCCAAGGGCATCCCATACGTCATCATGGCCGGCGAGAACGAACGTAACCAAGGTGTTTATACGCTGAAGAACATGCAGACCGGCGAACAAAAGGCCGTGACGATTGATGAGGTTTTGTTAATTCATAATTCATAATTCATAATTGGATGGAAAGCGAGTCCCAAGCCCCAGTCAAGAGGTCCCGTCCATTTCGCGTGTGGATGCGCAAGTTCTGGTACGATGTGATGGCGTTCACTCAGCTGAAGGAGGATACGGACTATGATGCCACGGTCAAGCACATCTCCAGCAGTGTGGAGTTCCGCGGCGTGAACCTGTGGGTTTTGGCTTTCGCCATCATAGTGGCTTCTGTCGGGTTGAATGTGAATTCCACAGCGGTCATCATCGGCGCCATGTTGATTTCGCCGATTATGGGTCCCATTTTGGGTGTGGGGCTTTCCATCGGCACGTTGGACGAGGAGCTGCTCAAGCGGTCGTTGCGTAATTTTCTCATCATGGTGGTCATCAGTTTGGTGACCTCCACGTTGTATTTCCTGATTTCGCCGTTGAGCGAGGCGCAGTCGGAGTTGTTGGCGCGCACGCGGCCCACGATATTCGACGTCATCATCGCCTTTTTCGGCGGACTGGCGGGCATAGTGGCCACTTCGCGCAAGACGCAGCCTTTCACGGTGATTTCCGGTGTGGCCATCGCCACCGCGCTGATGCCGCCGCTCTGCACCGCCGGCTATGGCCTGGCAACGTGGCAGATACGGTATTTCGGCGGGGCGGCGTACCTCTTCTTCATCAACTCGTTCTTTATCGCCCTGGCCACCTTCATCATAGTACGCTTCCTCAAATTCCCGCAAAAGCGTTATTTGAACCCAAAACGTCTCAAAGCGGTCAGAAGGATGATGTACATCTTTGCTGTTTTGGTGATGATCCCCAGCGTCTTCATGGCCATCAACCTTGTGCGCGAGTCTTCGTTTAACTCACAGGCAATCAAGTTTGTGCATGACATTCAGCAGACTTCTTACTTTGACAAAGTGCAGCTGATTGACGCCCAGAAGGACTATTCCAAGAAAGAGCAGACAATTACGCTGCGCGTCATCGGGAAGCAGCTGACGGTGGAGGACATAGCTGGGATGCAGAATGTTATGCGGACGGAATACGGCCTTGATCGCGCCAAATTAGTCATCAAGCAGACTGAGGGTGTGCTTGACATCACGCAGCAGACGCAGTTGGTGGAAGATCTTATCGAGAAAAAGGATGCTGTTATTGACAGTCAGGATTCCACAATCGTGGCGTTGCGTGCCCAGCTCGACAAACTGACCGGCTCTTCCGAGAATACCAAGCAGTTGGTCAAGGAAATTAAATCGCAATATGCGGACGTTCAGCAAGTTGCTGTTGTGGAGATGCAGTGCTATGATGCAGACAGTCTCACTGCTGTGCCTATGCCGGTGGTTTATCTGAAGTGGAAGGACGGCAGAAGTCATCCCGAAGCGGAGAAGCGACTGCTCCAGTGGCTGAAAGTGCGGCTGAATGTGGAAGAGATACACATCGTAAGAAAGGAAAATAATCAATAAATCGTAAATCGCAAACCGTAAACCGTAAATCGCAAATTCTAAATATTATGAAAAAGCAATTATCCCTAATCTCCGTGTTTTTCGTGTTCTTGGCCATGGGTTTCGGCGATGCCGCCGGACAGCTCGTATCCGTGGTGGAAAAGGCCTTCAATGTGTCGCCATTCACCGCTTCGCTTGTTTCCCTGTCGGGAATGATTATGTTCGGCGTTTTGTCGGTGCCCACAGGCGTGTGGCAATCCAAGATCGGCAAGAAAAAGATGCTCACCATCGGTTTGATTCTTTTCCTCGCTGGCGCTATACTCCCCATTCTCGCCTTCAACTTCCCGATTATCCTGTTGGCGGTGCTGTTGATGGGTGCGGGTGCCACGATTCTGCAAGTGTCTGGAAATCCGCTGATTCGCGATGTGTCGGACGAGGGCAAGTACTCCAGTATGCTCTCCTTCGCGCAGTCTCTGAAGGCCATCGGAACGCTTTCCACTTCGTTGATTTTGGTACTCATCGGCACTTCGCTGATGAAGTACGGCTGGTTCTCGTTCACCCCTGAGGGCGGCGAGACCATCGATATGGGATTCCGCATCCTCTTCCCGATTTTCGCGGTGGTGCTGCTCATCACGCTGGTCATGGTTGTCGTGTTTGTGCCCAGCAACGTCAGCAAGTCGGACGAGAAACCGACCACGTTGGGCAACTGCATCAGAGCATTGGGTAACCCCTTCATCCTGATGATGTTCCTCGCCATTTTCTTCTATTGTGGCGCGGAGGCCTCCATGTTCAACCGCATCCCGTCGATTTTGAGTGAGAACACGAGCGTGACCCCGGCTATGGGCAACATCGTGCTGATTATCTCCCTGTTTGTGGGGCGTTTCCTTGGCGGAGTCATCTTGCAGAAGATGAGCGCAAAAAAGTTCCTCGGCATCACCGTGGCGGTCTCCATCATTGGTAACCTCTTGCTGTTCCTGCCGTACAACGCCTTCACCACCTGGTTGAGTTTCATCCTCATCGGCATCGGTTTCGCCAACATCTTCCCGCTCATTTTCTCCATCTGTGTCGATCACAAGCCGGAGATGTCGAACGAGATTTCGGGACTTATGACCACGGCCATCGTGGGTGCGGCCATCGTGCCGTTGTTCACGGGCGCCATGGCGGGTGTCGGCATCCGCTACGCCTTCATCGTGCCGCTGTGCTGCTTGGCGTATCTGTGTTTTGTGACGGCGAGAGTCTCTAAGAATGCGGAATGATGAATGATGAATGCTGAATGCTGAATGCAGAATGATGAATAATGAATAGTGATGGTAGGGATGTGAGTTTTTGCGTTTCTACTATTCAATAAAGAACGAATAGAAAATTAAAACAAGCGATAAAATGAAAAAGACAACTTTGATTATGTTTGCGCTGGTTGCCTTCGTGATGATGGCAGGTGCTCAGTCGCAGTATGTTAACCCCTTTGTCGGCACGGACGGGCACGGACACACCTACCCGGGTGCGATTCTGCCGTTCGGCGCTGTGCAGCTCAGCCCTGACACCCGCCTCGACGGTTGGGACGGATGCTCCGGCTACCACTACAGCGACAGCCGCATTTACGGCTTCTCGCACACCCATCTCAGCGGTACTGGATGCTCCGACTATGGGGACATTCTCGTCACACCGTTCATTGGCGAACCCTCCGTCATCAACGAGAAATACGCGTTGGAGTTCAGCCATGAGCAGGAGAAAGCGGAACCGGGTTACTACTCGGTGAAATTCAAAAACGGTATCCAAGCGGAGATGACTGCCGCCAACTACGTGGGTGTCCATCGTTACACGTTCCCGAAAAATGGCAAACACGGTATCATTGTGGATCTGCAGCACCGCGATAAGACGCTGGAGAGCTATATAACCCTGAAAGCCAATGACTTGGTTGGATACCGCCGCTCTGAAGCGTGGAACGATGACCAATATTGCGCCTTCTCCCTCAAAACATCCGTCCCTGCGGAATCCGTTGTCTATTATAAAGATGACAAACCAGTGAATATCAAGGAGGTGAAGGGCACGAACTGTAAGGCGGTGCTCTATTTCCCTGAAAACACAAAGTCTGTGGTGGTGAAAGTGGCCATCTCCGCCGTGGATATGGATGGTGCCGTCAACAACCAGACCGAGGTCCGCGACTTCGATTTTGAAAAAGTGCGCAAAAACGCTACGGCAAGCTGGAACAATGAATTGGGGAAGATCAAGGTGACTTCCAAAAACGAAGAGTACTTAAAGACTTTCTATACGGCTCTGTACCACTGTTTTACCTCGCCTTATCTCTATTCCGATCTTGACGGACGCTATCGTGGTGAAGACCAGAAAATCCATAATGCAGACAAAGGACACAAGATGTACACGGTGTTCTCCCTGTGGGACACCTACAGGGCGTTGCATCCACTGTTGAACATCATCGACCAGCAACGCAGCGGTGATTTTCTCTACACATTCCTGAACCAGTTCCGTCAGAGTGGCTATTTGCCTATGTGGGAGCTTTCCTCACAGGAGACCTGGTGCATGATCGGCTACCATGCCGTGCCGGTCATTTGGGATGCCTACACGAAGGGAATTCACGACTATGATGCTCAGGAGATGCTCAAAGCAATGATTGTCACCGCCAACCTCAATAAGTTGGGAAGACCTGAATATGCCAAATTCGGTTTTGTGCCGGGGGATATGGAAAACGAATCAGTTTCCAAGACACTGGAATATGCCTACGATGATTGGTGCATTGCTATGTTTGCAAAAGCCATTGGAAATCAAGATGTTTTCAAAGAATATACGTTTCGCGCACAGTCATACAAAAACCTGATAGATAATAATGGATTTATGCACGGCAAAATGAATGGAGGGTTCGCCATCCCGTTTAATCCACGCGAAGTCAACAACTTCTACACAGAAGCCAACTGCTGGCAATATACCACTTACGTGCCGCACGATTTCAATTCCTATATCGGAATAATGGGTGGCGCTAAAAATATGGAGCTGTTCCTTGACAAGCTCTTCAATTCCTCTTCGAATATGTCCGGGCGTGTGCAGTCTGATATCACTGGTGTCATCGGGCAATATGCCCACGGCAATGAACCGAGCCACCATGCCGCATATCTCTACAATTATGTGGGGCGGCCCGACAAGACGCAAGCTTTAGTGAAAAAGATCCTGACAAGTCTCTACACTTCCAAGCCTGACGGACTCTGCGGTAACGAAGACTGCGGCCAGATGTCGGCATGGTATGTCTTCAGCGCGATGGGCTTCTATCCCGTCTGTCCGGGCAGCAACCAGTATGTCATCGGGTATCCGCTGTTTGACAAAGTGGAGTTGAAATTAGAAAATGGTAAAACATTGACTATTAACAGGAAGAATGACAGTCCTTACATACAGTCTGTCACGATAGACGGCAAACCGCTTACAAGATCTTATATTACTTACGAGGAGATTGCCAATGGCGGTGTGATTGAATTCACGATGGGCGATGACCCGAATTCTATTTGGGGTAAAGGGAAAGGCGAAGGTCCTGTCAGTAAAATAGCGGAAGTTGCCAGCATTGTTCCCGTGCCTGTTTTTTCCACAGACAAGGTCTCTTTCAGGGATCAGACCCGTGTTGCGTTGAGTGTTCCGAAAGTTACGGATGTAACTTCGGAACGTAAGGATGCGAATGCCGCTAAGCGTAAGGATGTGGGTGATAGTAAACGTATTATGGATAATGCTATAAATGTGGATAAAGCTAAAAATGCGGATATTAATCCGAACAAAGATACTAAACAGGGAGACACGAAAATGCCATCTAAAGAGACTATGCCATTGACGAAAGGAAATATTATGTTGCAGAAAGAATCTCTTTCATTGAAGAAACAGTCGGGATCCTTCGGTGATTATGTGATATATTACACGCTTGACGGAAGTAACCCTTCTCCCAAGACAGGAATCCAATATACAGAACCGATAAAGTTGGACAAGGACGTGACTGTCAAGGCGGTTGCCGTGGACGCAAAAGGCCGGATGAGCCAGGTGGCGGAGGCGCATTATGTGCGATATGTCCGCGACAAGGATATTACCTACATCACAAAGCCTGACAACCAGTATTATGCAGGAGGAAACGAAGGATTGATTGACAATTCCAGAGGTAAGGTGAATTACCGCATCGGCGGTTGGCAGGGTTTCACCACTGACTGTGAGCTGGTCATCGACTTGCGCGAGGCAAAGAAAATCACGACGGTAGGTGCCGGAGTGCTGGAGGAGCAGCGTGCGTGGATATTCTACCCCAAGGGTATGGAAGTCTATGTCTCCGATGACGGCAAGAGCTACAAACCGTTTGGCCAGATGAATGTCACAGGGAATAAGACTGAAGGAGCGCATATCCAGGATTTGGAAGTGAAGGGCAAAGCCAACGCCCGCTACGTCAAGATTGTCATCAAGAACTACGGCAAACTGCCCGAATGGCATCTCAGTGCAGGCGAGCAGGCTTGGCTGTTTGTGGATGAAGTCTGGGTACGGTAGATTAATTCATAATTCATAATGCATAATGCATAATTGATCGTGGATATTGCATTGTAAAAAAGTGTATCTTTGCCGATTATTTTGAAAAAAGGAAAAATAGACCCAATATGATCAACATTACATTGCCTGACGGCTCTATCAAACAAATGGAAAAGGGCTGCACCCCTTACGAGGTGGCGCAGGCCATAAGCGAAGGTTTGGCCCGTAACGTGTTGGTGGCCAAGGTGAACGACCAAATGGTGGAACTCGACAAACCCATCAATGAGGATGCCACCCTCACGCTCTACACCTGGAACGACCGCGAAGGTAAGGACACCTTCTGGCATAGCTCCGCGCACTTGATGGCAGCGGCTATCGAGTCGCTCTATCCGGGCGTGAAATTCGGTATCGGTCCGCACATTGAGACCGGTTTCTATTATGACATCGATTTCATGGACTACACCATCTCCTCCGACGACTTCCCGAAAATCGAGGAGAAGATGAAAGAGTTGGCTTCCCAGAAGATTCAGTTCGTGCGCCGCGAAGTTCCCAAAGCAGAAGCTCTTGCGTATTTCCAGAAGAAGGGTGACGAATATAAGTTGGAACTTATCGATGGTCTGGAAGACGGCCAGATCTCGTTCTACGAGAGCGGTCCGTTCACCGACCTCTGCCGCGGCCCTCACTTGCACGACACCTCCGCCATCAAGGCCATTAAGTTGCTCAAGACAGCCGGTGCCTATTGGCGCGGCGACGAGAAGCGCAAACAGCTGACCCGTATCTATGCCGTTACTTTCCCGAAAAAGAAAGAATTGGACGAATACTTGGCCCTCCTCGAAGAGGCTGCCAAACGCGACCACCGCAAACTGGGTCGTGAGATGGAGTTGTTCACCTTCTCCCCGCTGGTGGGACAGGGTCTGCCGTTGTGGTTGCCCAAGGGTGCCGCCCTCCGCGACCGCCTGGAGCAGTTTTTGCGCAAGGTGCAGAAAAAGTACGGCTATTTGCAGGTCATCACCCCGCATATCGGTAACGTGAACCTTTACAAGACTTCCGGTCACTATGCCAAATATGGTGCGGACTCTTTCCGTCCGATCACTACGCCGCAAGAGGGCGAAGAGTTCTTTCTCAAGCCGATGAACTGCCCTCACCACTGCCAGATTTACGCCGCCCGTCCGCGCTCGTACAAGGAGCTGCCTCTCCGTCTCGCGGAGTTCGGCACCGTCTATCGTTACGAGCAGAGCGGTGAGCTGCATGGTTTGACCAGGGTTCGTGGATTTACGCAGGACGATGCACACCTCTATTGCACTTCTGACCAAATTAAGGAGGAGTTCTGCAAGGTCATCGACATCATCCTTTACATCTTCAAGACCTTGAAATTCGACAACTACAAAGCGCAGGTTTCGTTACGTGACCCGAACAACAAGGAGAAGTACATCGGCAGCGACGAGAACTGGGAGAAGGCACAGCGCGCCATTATCGAGGCAGCTGCCGAGAAGGGTCTGAACACCATCGAGGTGGAGGGCGAGGCCGCATTCTACGGTCCGAAGCTCGACTTCATGGTGAAGGACGCCATCGGTCGTGAGTGGCAGTTGGGTACTGTCCAGGTGGACTACAACCTGCCCGAGCGTTTCGGTCTGGAATACACCGATGCTGACGGTCAAAAGAAGCGTCCCGTGATGATCCACCGTGCCCCATTCGGCTCCATGGAGCGTTTCGTGGCCGTGCTGTTGGAGCACACCGGAGGCAACTTCCCGTTGTGGCTCACCTCCGACCAGGTCGTCATCCTGCCCATCAGTGAGAAGTACATGGACTATGCCCGCAAGGTGCAGGCCGCGTTGGACGAGCAGGACATCCGCTGCTACATCGACGAGCGCAGTGAGAAGACTGGCCGCAAGATCCGTGACGCCGAAACCGCCAAGGTGCCCTACATGGTCATCGTGGGCGAGAATGAGGAGAAGGACGGCACCGTCAGCGTGCGCCGCCACGGCAATATCAACGACGGCACGATGCCGCTGGAGGGTTTTGTCGATCTGATCCGCAAGGCGATTGCCGAGGAATTGGAGAATTAAGACTTGAGACGTAAGACTTGAGACGTTTGGGGGAATTCGGAAGGGTTCCCCCATTTTTGTGATGAAAAAATATAATGCCGAGACGCGAAAAAATCCTATCTTTGTATCGGAATTATGAAAAAGAAATTCAATCTTAAAGAGAAAATCCAGCAGTTCCGGGCGTGGCAGGAACGGCCTCGCGAGGTCGCCCCGATGTCCACTGAGGAACACGAATGCTTGAACTGTCAAGATCATTATACTGGCAATTACTGTCCCCGCTGCGGACAAGCGGCAAACACAGACCGCTTATCCATGAAGGTGGCGGCGGAGAACTTTGCGGAAGCCTACGGCATGGGTGAGCGCGGCATGTTCCGCACCATCCTTGACCTCATCTTGCGTCCCGGCCACCTGATCCTTGACTATCTCCGTGGCAAGAGAGTATCCTATTTTGCCCCTTTCAAAATGTATTTCCTGCTCGCGGCGGTCTCCCTCCTCGTGACCCACGGGCTGAACATCACAGGACACGCCCTCCACGACGATTCCGAAAATGTCACCGAGGAGGTGAGACAGGAGAAGGGAGCGAAGAAAACATCCAATACAAGTGGCACTTCTGAAGAAAATGCATCTGCCAAGGAACTAAGTGTCACCGTCGATGAAGAAGGTGTGCATAGTTCTTTTGAAGAAAACCATCCTATGAAGTCACGAATTAATTCCATCTTATACGGCGCAATGGATAAGATAGAACGTTTCTCGCAAAAATATCCCAGCATTAATATCTTGTTGCTTTTGATGCTGATTTCCGGGAACCTCTTCCTCTTTTTCCGACACAGTCCAAACATTCCTGATCTGCGCTACCCAGAACTCTTTATCTCGTTAGTATATATTGCCAATATGTACACCGTCTATTCCATTGTGTTCGATTTTTTCAGCTTGACAAAACTTACTTCTTATGCATTATTTCTCACGATAATCCCGCTCAAACAGATTAGTGGCTACAGCTGGTGGCGCACTATCCTGAAAACCGTCGTGGCCTTTACCATTATGTTGGTGTTGTTCATCGTGTTCATTGTGTTGGCAGTGCTCGGTGTCGGACTTTTTGTGAAATACCACGGATGACATATTTATGAATGCTGAATGCTGAATGCTGAATGAAGAATGAAGAATGCTGAATGAAGAATGATGGGAAACCCGATGTCTTTTGCATATAAAATATCAAAATTCTTTGTGGTCAGTCTTTGTGAGAGTATCACCAGGAAAACCTAATCCTCCTCCGTCAATGTTTCCAAAAACGCCTTTAAGTCCGCTATCTCGTTTGGCGTGAGAAGCACGCCGCCATCGTTGACGTGGTGCATTAACGGACTGATAGTCGGGGAGTTCTGCACTCCAGAATTGTAGAACTCCAGAACCTCATCCAGAGTCTTGAATCTGCCGTCGTGCATGTAGGGCGCGGATTTGGTGACGTTACGCAACGACGGGGCGCGGTAAGCACCTTTGTCACGTGGGTCGCCCGTTACGCTGGCGCGGTCGTGTTTGTCTGCCGGTTGCGCATCCAACCCGTTGTTGTAGAAAAGGTTGGTGGTGAACATCGGGCTACCTGCGCTGCCGTGGCAATGGAAGCAGTCGGCGCCCTCCTCAGTGGTGAAAAGGACGTAGCCGTGCAGCTCCTGAGGGGTGAGCTGCTCCTCGCCGCGCAGGTAGCGGTCGAATTTGGAATTTCCAGCAACTAACGAGCGTACGTATTGTGCGATGGCCTTTTGGATGCGTTCCATCGTGACCTCTTCGCTGCCAAATGCTTTCTTGAACAGCGGCGGGTACTTCTTGTCGGCTTTGATGGCGGCCACGGTGCTCGTCTCCGTTCCGCACATCTCGTCGTCCGCGGTGATGGCCATCAATACGATGTCCTCGATGGTTTGTTGTTTGGGATTCGGGTTGTCATTGGAAATCAGCCCGTTCCAGAAGTAGCCTTCGTGGTTGAAGACGAGGTTCATGAGCGGCATGACGTTGTGAATGGTGGGCTTCCCGGTGGTGCGCCCGCGCGGCTTCCCGTCAGGGAAGCGCGGGTTGTCGGTGCCGATGTCGTAGTTGCATTCGCGACGATGGCAGCTGGCGCACGACATCAGCGAGTCGGGTTCTGTGCCGGTGTAGCCGCAAAGGTGCGGGTCGTGGAAGAGCAGCCGTCCGAGTTCCACGCCCTCCACCGTCATCGGGTTGTCGGCGGGGATGTTCAACATCGTCGGGAAACCCTTCGGAATTGGGATGTCGTAAGGGGTGGGCGGTTCGATGCGTTCGCGACAGGAGGTGCTGAGGAATAGAAAGGCGAGGATGATAAAGGGTAGCCTCAACACTGCGCGACGGTTTTGCTTTCGGGGAATCATATCCTTGGTTGTTTTCTATTGTTGAAAATAAATTAAGAATCAGAATGCAAACAGATCGTCCAGTGTGACCACTTTTTGGAATCTCCCGCTGTAAATGCCATTCTTCAAGCCATAAGTGGTTACCAATGTCATCTGCGGGTTCTTTCTTCGTTTTGTTTTTTCTGTGATGGCAACTGTTTTATTACGGAGTTTTTCGTCATAATCCTTGTCTATAGAAAATTCCCCCTGCACAAATTTCATTTCACATACATTGACAACTCTGTCGGCTCTGTCAATGAGCATGTCTATTTGAGCCCCGGGAGTGTCTCCGTCAGAAATGCATCTCCAAGGATAAATCTCCGTGTGAACCCCTTGGATGCCCAAAGCTCGTTTGATTTGCTCTTGATGGGTGAAACAGACATCTTCAAATGCTTGCCCGCGCCAAGAATTTAGTTTCGGCAAGTTCTGGTTGTCTTGCCAGAATGTTTTGTTGTTGGTGGGGTGTTTCACGGCAAATTTCAGATAAAACAGACAGAATGGGTCAGATAGTTTATAATATTTATTCCTCTTGGACTCACCGAAATTGAAAAATGAGTTGATGATATCGCACTCTTCCAAGGAGAGAAGAATGTCGGAAATGTTCCCTCCGTCAGTGATGCCAAGTTCTTTGCAAATTTGAGAACGCAGAACACCATAGCGGTATTTGCTGATGCATTCGACAATCCTCTTGAATTTGTCGTTGTCTGCAAACATGGACTGAAACAACCGATCATATTCTTTTTGCAGTTTATTGCCGCGTTCGAAGAAAACAGCATCTACATTCTGAGCCAGTGATTTTCCTTTTTCGAACAAGGAGAGGTAATATGGGACGCCGCCAACAATCATATAGGACTGCGCGATGTCATACCGGTCCATCAGAATACCTCTTTTTTGGAAATAGGTTTCCGTCTCGGAAAGCGTGAAAGGATGAATATGAATGTCACGTGATGTCCTGTCATAAAGGCCACCATTGTTGTTTATCAATTTGTCCAACATCCATGTTGTGGAACTTCCAGCTGCGATAAACAGTAGCTTGTGACGCCCTGAAGCATATCGGTTCCAAAAATGTTCCAAAGCACTCATAAAACCCGCACGTGGAGTGTCTAACCAGGGCAACTCGTCTATAAACAAAACAAGTCTTTCTTCTGCAGAATGTTGTAGAACAATCTGCCACAACCTGTCAAAAGCGTCAAACCAATCCTTGATAGGGGAATTATCTTGATATCCATACTGTTTCAACGTCTTTCCGAACTCGTCCAACTGAATTCTGTACAGCAACTCAGGATGCCGGTCTTTCAATTCTTGAGGAGATATGGCCGTATGAAAAAACGTGAATTCATCGTTAAAAAACTCCCTTATCAGAAAGGTCTTGCCAACACGCCGCCTGCCATACACCGCCACAAACTGGGGGAGCTCCTCTTCCATAAGGGCCTCTAACTGATGTATTTCCGTTACTCTCGCAACAATTGACGTTCTCATAAACTATAAAATTATCTGGCGGCAAAGATATAAAAAATACATTTCAATGCCGAATAATTTTATGATTGCGTAGTTTGCGGCAGCGCGAAGATTGGTTTTACGATTAGCCGTTATTCCTCATCAAACAACCCTAATTGTGTGCCGGGTGCATCGTTTTCGGGAGAAAGGTCCGATTTGTCGGCGGAGATGGTGTTGAAAACCTCCTTGGCGATTTCCTCGTCCATGGAAGCGACAGGCTCCACCTCATCGGGCATTTCGGGTTCGGGTTCCTCTTCCGGCTCCTCGTATGGCAGCGGCTCGATGAATTTCACGGACTTGATGTCGTTGAAACTGAGACGTTTGCCTTTGGCACGGGCGGTGGTCATTTCCACGAATTCAGCGCAAGGGATTACCGTGGTGGTGTCTTCCGTATCGGACTTCTTCGCGTGATAGACCACCTTTATTTGCGGCAGGTAGTCGATGGAGTAGGCCACCAACTTGGCGGTGCCGTCGGTAGGGTAGAAATCGACCTTTTTCATCAACACATCAGGTTGGAAACGCTTGATGAAGTACTTCTTGTCCTTCTTGAGCTGATAGATGGCGGTGATGATCATCGAGGGCTTCCACTTGCGGATGATGTCGAGATCGTCTTCAAAATGGAGCGAGGTTTCATAGCCAGTGATTCTGTAATTTCCGGATTTATAAACGGTTATGATCTTATCGTCTTCGTGGAAGGATCCGATCAACTCGCCGCGACCGTCGTTGTTGAGACGCATCACAGCGGATTCGAAATAGACGTCGATGGCGCTGAGCGTGGAGATGCCCTTTTGCGCCAATGTGATGCTGGCCACAGGGTAGCGCGTGACGATGTTGCCCAACGCGGCGCGGTTTTTCACGGCTAAGGAGCCAAAGTCGAAGTCGAATTCGCGTTTTTTGAGCTTGGGTTTGGGTTTGAGTTTCACATGCACCACTTCGGCCTCGCCGTTTGGATTGGAGGTGAAATAGAGCACCTTGGCGTTTTTGCTGCCCTTCACGAGGTCGTATTTCTTGTCGCGGGTGACGCCGCCCACATTGAAGCGTTTCGCATAGACGGGGCCGTTCACGCCGGCGGAGTAGATCATGTTGTAGATCTGCCGGTCGTCGCCGCGACGGAACACCTCCGCGTGGATGATGTGCTTGCCTACGAAGTGTTTGTCAGCCACCTTGCTGATGGAACACTCGCCGTTCTCGTGGAAGACGATGATGTCGTCCAAGTCAGAACAGAGGCAGGCGAACTCCACATCGTCGTCTTTCTTGAGGTTGGTGCCGATGAAGCCCTCTTTCTTGTTGACGTACAATTTTTGGTTAGCCACGGCCACGGTGACCGCGTTGATGTTGTCGAAGCTCTTGATTTCGGTTAGACGTTTGTGCTCGGCGCCGTATTTTTTCTTCAGTTGCAGGAAGTAGTTGATGGCGTAATCAACGAGGTGGTCCAGATGGTTCTGCACTTCGTCCATGTTGAGCTCGATTTCGGCGAGCTTGTCCATGGCGGCCTTGATGTCAAATTTGGAGATTTTGCGGACGGGCTTCTCGCAGAGCGCGAGCACATCGTCGCGGGTGATCTCCTGGCGGAAGAGCGGACGGTATGGGTCGAAGGCGCGTTCGATGCGGTCGATTTGTGCATCCCAGGATTCAGCATCCTTCTCTAACTCTTTGTAAATGCGCTTTTCGAAGAAGATTTTCTCCAGGGAGACTTTGTGCCATTGCTGGCGCAGCTCGTCGAGCTCGATTTCCAGCTCTTTGCGCAGCAGGTTGAGGGTGTTCTCGGTGTTGATGCGCAGGATGTCCTTGACGTTAGTGAAGACGGGCTTGCCGTTCCAGATCACGCAGGCGTTGGTGGAGTAGGTGATTTCGCAGTCGGTGAAGGCGTAGAGTGCGTCAATGGTCTGGTCGGGAGAGACGCCAGGCAGCAGGTGGAGGTAGATCTCTGCCTGAGCCGCCGTGTTGTCATCTATCTTCTTGATTTTCAGTTTTCCGCTATCGATGGCCTTGGTGATGGAGTTAGTGGATTCGGAGATAAGGTCTTCGGTAGTGGTGCCGTAAGGAATCTCGTTGATCACCAGAGTCTTGTTATCGACGATGCTGATTTTGGCGCGGTTGCGGATTTTGCCGCCCTGTGCGCCGTCGTTGTAGCGGCTCACGTCTATGGTGCCGCCGGTCGGGAAGTCGGGGTAAATCTCGAAATCCTCGCCGCGCAGGATATGTACGGAGGCGTCAATCAGTTCGTTGAAGTTGTGGGGCAGGATGAGGGTGGACATGCCCACGCCGATGCCCTTCACGCCCTGGGCGAGCAGCAACGGGAACTTGACGGGCAGCGCGATGGGCTCGCGGTTACGGCCGTCGTAGGAAACCTGCCACTCGGTGGTCTTGTGGTTGAAGACCACCTCCTTGGCGAACGGGGTGAGACGCGCCTCAATATAACGGGGAGCCGCCGCATCGTCGCCAGTGAGAATGTTACCCCAGTTACCCTGCGTGTCGATGAGCAGGTGCTTCTGTCCCATCTGCACCAATGCTGCCCCGATGGACTGGTCGCCGTGGGGGTGGTACTTCATGGTGTTACCCACGATGTTCGCCACCTTGTTGAAGCGGCCGTCCTCCAACTCGTCCATGGAGTGCAGGATGCGGCGTTGCACGGGCTTGAGGCCGTCATAGACATCAGGGAATGCACGGTCAAGGATGACGTAGGAGGCGTAGTCCAAGTACCATTCGCGGTACATAGACTGCGCGAAAATCACCTTGTGCAAGCCCGACTCGTCCTGTGTGCTCTCGTCTGTATCTTCCTGTGGTATAATGACATCCAAAGAATTCTCGTCCAATTCTTCGTTCAGTTCTTCATCTTCAAAATCTTCAGCCATAGGGTTTTGGTTTTAAGCCGCGAAGATACGAAATTTTTGTTTTTAGTGTTTGGTGACTGGGAAGATTTTCTGACGATTCGTGGCAGAAAAAGGCGGAAATTAGGAGACGGTGGGTAATCGAATAAAGACAGTTTTTTATTTATTTTTCAACCAAAAGTATAAAAAGTAATCGTAGATGAAGTAATGGCCGTTACTATTTGTGACAATGTCCTTTTCTTGCAGGGCGGACATACTTCTCTGAACTGCGCTGGCGGAAGTGAGATGGAATTTTCGGATGAAATCTCCGCTGGTCGGTTGCACATCTTTTTTGGAATGTGCCAAAGCCAAGAGCAATGCTTTTTGTCTGGAAGAAAGTCTTGTCATCAAATCTTGGTAGGTGTCTTCCTTATCTTCCACGGCATTACAGATGGCTGTGTCCACATCAGCTATTCCACAAGGAATGCCTGGCTCAGCCATAGCAAACAATTCATTGCAGATCTTTTGAATGTACCATGTGGTGCCTTCGAATTTCTCGTACATATATCGGATGGCCTCTGGTTCTATTTTATATTTGTTTTGTTCGAAATGTTGTGTGATAAAAGAGGTGTATTCTTCAAGCGGAATAGGTTTTAACGACAGTGTTGATGCACTTTGATAGAAAGGTCTTGCTGGAGACGAGAACATTTCACCCATCATGTGTCGTTTGGATCCCGAAAATACAAACCACGCGTTGTTGCATTTTTGGATGTGAGTTCGCAAAAGGGCTTCTACGTTCTGCTCAGGGTAGTCAATAATAGTTTGGAACTCATCAATAGCCACAATGCAAGGTTTATCAGCCGTACTTAGGTATTGGAAGATCTCGTCAAGAGAAGTCTTGGGCGTTTGCACATCACCCAACTCAAGGTTCCAACAGGGCTGTCCGAAAGCATCGAGGGTGATGCCGGTTCGCAAAGAACCAACGATTTGGATGAAACGCTCCCATGCTTTCCGCTCTTTTGACTTCAGCACTGAAAGAATGGTTCTTCCCAATTCGTAAGTCAGTTCTGCCAGTGACTTCGTGGCATATATATCTACGAGGAACAAATAGTACTCATTGTATAATTCCTGTTGGGCAAAGCAATGGCGGATTAACCCCGTTTTGCCCATTCTCCTTGGTGACATCAAGGCGACATGATTGCCGTTTTGCAGCAATGTGGTCAAGCGTTTGGTCTCGTTCTTCCTGTCGCAAAAGTACTCGGGACCATTATATCCGTATGTGAGAAATGGATTTTTCATAACCGTAATCCAATTAAATTGTTTCGGCTGCAAAGATAGCAAAAATCCTGATTATACAATTTTGCGTAACGCATTTTTGTATAACCGTATGGCGGTTTTGTAGAGGTGCGGCTTCATTCTCATACAGGATGCCCGACATTGTCTTTTCTGTTTCCTGCAATTTTGCAGGTGCTTTTACAAATTTATCATTTTGCTGACGTCGGCAAAATGATCCTGTAGAGACTGCCCTGCATAGTGCCGAAATCGCAGGAAATCGACCAAAGAACTTACAAAATGATAATAGGACAGTCGAAACGGTTCTTCGTGGTACTATCCCCGCCTCAACACCACCGCCGTTCTCGAGGGCAAATAGAGCAGCAGACGGGACTTGCCGTCGAGGATGGAGGTGTTGTAGGTCACTTCCGTGTCAATGTTGCCGAAGCCGTGGTATCGAGGGTCGTCCGTGTTCAGGATGATGCGGTAGCTGCCGGATGGGCATTCGATGGCGTAGTCGGAATAGGATTTCTCTGGGTGGAAGTTGAAGACAACCAGGCAGTCGCCGCGTTGGAACGCCAGCACCTTGTCGCCCTCATTCTGGCAGAGGGCAATCGGTCGGGTGTCGAGCAAACGGTTTTCTGTGACGCAGTGGATCATGTCCCGGTCGAAACGGTTCAACCCGCTGTATTTCAGCAACTCATCGTCGGCCAAATTCCATTGGCGGCGGGCATGGTAGAAGGACCAGCCGTTGTCCTGTCTTGGGAAGTCGATCCACTCGGGATGACCGAATTCATTGCCCATGAAGTTGAGATAGCCGCCGGAGCATAACGTCAAGGTCACCAAACGGATCATCTTGTGCAACGCGATGCCCCGATCCACAATCAAACTGGGCGTGAGAACGGACATGTGGTCGTACATCTCCTTGTCTATCATTCTGAATATGAGAGTTTTGTCGCCAACCAAAGCCTGGTCGTGGCACTCCACATAGCTGATGGTTTCTTCCTCGGCCCGTTTGTCGGTCATCTTGAAGAAGATTTCGCCCATGCTCCAGTCGTTGTCGGATTGGGTCTTGAGGGTCTTGATCCAGTAGTCGGCGATACCCATGGACATGCGGTAGTCGAAGCCGATGCCGCCCTTTTCCACGGGGAAGGCCATGCCGGGCATTCCGCTCACATCCTCGGCGATGGTCAGCGCGTCGGGTTTCACCTCGCGCACGAGTTTGTTGGCCAACGTGAGGTAGGTGATGGCGTCTTCATCCACATTCCCGTCGAAATACTGGGCGTATTCGATGAAATCCACGCCGAGTCCGTGGTCGTGGTAGCACATGCTCGTCACGCCGTCGAAGCGGAAACCGTCGAAATGGAACTTCTGCAGCCAATATTTCAGGTTGGAGAGCAGAAAGAGGATGGTTTCCTGCTTCCCGTAGTCGAAGCAGCGGGAGTCCCACACCTTGTGCAGCCCCTTTTCGCCGTGGTGGAAGTAGAGGTGGTCGCTGCCGTCCAGGTAGCCGATACCCTCCTTGGCGTTTTTCACCGCATGCGAGTGGATGACGTCAAGGATGACGGAAATGCCCATCCCGTGGGCGGTGTCGATGAGTTCCATCAGCTCTTCGGGGGTGCCGAAGCGAAACGATGGGGCAAAGAAGTTGGACACTTGGTAGCCAAAGGATCCGTAGTAGGGGTGCTCCTGGATGGCCATCAGCTGTATGGTGTTGTAACCCAAGTCTTTGATACGTGGCAGAACCGTCTCTTGGAACTCTTTGTAGGAGGAGGTTTTGGGCTCCTGCGACGACATCCCGATGTGGGCTTCGTAGATGAGCGGGTGACCGGGCTTCGACGGGATGGTGTTTTTCCACTCGTAAGCATTTGGTTCCCAGACTTGTGCGCAGAACACCTTCGTCACCTCGTCTTGCACCACCCGTTGGCAGTAGGCGGGCAGGCGTTCGTCGGCGCCGGACGGCCAAACCATCCAGAGCTTGTACAGCATCTCGTTCTGCAGGGCGAAATCGGGCAGTTCGATTTCCCAGTCGCCGTTGCCGAGAGGTGTGAGCGCGAAAGTGGGGAGGATTTTCCACTGGGAGAAGTCGCCGTAGAGATAGACGGCGGTGGCGTTGGGCGCTTTCTCGCGGAACACCCAGCCGTTCTCCGTCTTATGCAATCCATAGTAGAGATGGCCGTTGGCGATGTCTTGCAGCGTGCGGCCACCGTCAGTGAGTTGCAGCTCACGAATATACGCCCGCTCCATCCGTTTCTGCAAGGCGGTGCGGAACGGCTTCAGATAGGGGTCTTGGGATACTAATTGCGATTTCTGGGTCATTCTTTTATGGGTAGAAAGTTAGAAGGTTTTCGAAATGAAAAATTTTGGCAAAGATACAATTTTCACAGGACAAGAAATAAGAAAAACATCCAAATCTATACCTTGCGATATACATTTGGACAAGTTGTTGTTGAAAGATGTCCAAATCGCTGTATGTAGTATCGGATTTGGATGTTTTTAGAGGCGAATTGGTGTGGTGCGGGGCGGGGGGATGTAATGCGTTTCTGTAAAAAACATTTCCGATGTAACAAAATGGATGCGATGTGCGACACAGCGAATATGATGGGGAGAAATTTTTGGAGGGGAGTACTTTTGATAAATATAAAACCTTATGAAAAAGATAGTTGTGTTTTTGACGATGATGGTTTTGATTGTCGAGGCGGGGGTGGCGACGGCGGGTCCTGTTGACAAATCGAAGGCGGCGCAGGTGGCGTGCAATTTCTGGAACAGCCGTTCTTTGGACAAGGAAGCCTTGACACAAGATGCGTTGGAACAGGTGACCCTCTCGTGGGACGCCTTTTATGTGTTCAAGAACCCTGGCAGCAAAGGTTTTGTCATCGTCTCGGCAGACGATTGTATGCAGCCAGTGTTGGGCTACTCGTTCACCAATGACTTCTGTGAAGCCGACGATATGAGCCCCGAGTTGAGCTTCTGGCTTGACGGCTATCAGCAAGAAATTGACTACCGCCGCGCAAACGGTGTCAAGGCCAGTGAACAGGCACTCCGGGAATGGCAGAATCTTACGGAAAGCAACGTTGTTTCTCCTTTCGGTGTTAAAGCCAATTCGGTCGGGCCGCTGCTGACCACGAATTGGTCTCAGGGATGGCCTTACAACTCACAGTGCCCCATTGTCAACAGCACATTCGGTTTCCGCGCTGTGGTTGGATGCGTAGCGACAGCTATGGCCATGTTGATAAAATACTATCAGTATCCTCACCGTGGCACCGGTTCCCATGCCTACTATCCCAACGGACTTGGATTGCACGAAGTTGATTTCGGAAACACGGTTTACGACTACGACAATATGCCAGACAGTATAGGTGACTATTCTGATTCAATCCAGATAGATGCCGTGGCAAAATTGATGTATCATTGCGGTGTTGCTGTTGATATGTGGTATGGTCGAAATGGAAGCACTGCCAGTATTACCCCCACCCCCCGTCTTTACCGTTCCAACACACTCAATGCCATGATTAGTTATTTTGGCTATTCTTTCAATGCCCAGCATCTGGCTCGCTCCTTTTTCTCTGATCAAGAGTGGATTGACATCCTCAAGTCACAGCTTGATGCTTCCCAGCCGATTCTTTATTTAGGGTATCCTGTTTCGGGACGGCCCCACTGCTTCTTGTGCGACGGTTATGACGAGACAAACCATTTCCATTTCAACTGGGGCTGGTCTGGAAGGGGAAACGGCTTCTTTGCGCTTAATAACATGGCAGCTAATGGTACAGGTTTGACGCAAGCATACAATTATAACCATAGGATTATTAGCAATCTTGTGCCTCACGGCGATGACGACTCCCTCTGTATCATACGCCGTTTCCCCTACACGATGGATTTTGAGTCTGAACCTACCTGTTGGTTCGCCACTGATAACAAAATAGACGAAGTTTCATGGGAAGCGTTTGCGGGAATATTGCCGGAATCATCAGATGATCACCATATTTCAGCTTTTATAAATCCCAAGAATATTTATCTTGTCGGTAGCGTGTCCGAGACGTTATACACACCTGCCATCGTAACTCCTGGACATTACATTGTTAAATGGCAAGACAGAGCCATAATGCCCTCCACCATTGAATCATACACATTGTCGGCCAATGACACGTTGATTGCCGAGCGTTCAAATGTAGATACGTTTTGGACTGAGCAGCAGGCCTTTTTCGATGTCAACGACGGCGACACCGTTCGGCTTGCTTTCTATTACTATGGGACTTCAGAAGCGCAGAACGGTGTAGTGATAGACGATATTATTATCTATCCCGAGTATATGACATGCATTGGGTCTCTCAAAACGGATGACCTTCGTCTATATCCGAATCCGACCACCGGCATGGTAACGCTGCAAGGCGACGCGAGGGTGGAACGGATAGACATTGCCGATATTTCAGGAAGAATGTTGCAAACCATCAATCATCCGTCCGATCACTTCAACATCAGCGGCCTCCCACAAGGTGTCTATTTTGTCAAGATCACCACATCGAAAGGGGTTTGTGTCAGGAAAGTGGTAAAACGATAAAAAACGATAAAAAAAAGAGCAGATATCCGTGATATCTGCTCTTTTTGTGGGACGTACTGGACTCGAACCAGTGACCTCTGCCGTGTGAAGGCAGCGCTCTAAACCGACTGGGCTAACGTCCCTCATTTGCGGCTGCAAAAATACACTTTTTTTGATATGGTACAACGAAAAAATTTAGTTTTTTTTCTCATCGAAAAAAGGCCGTCGCCATAACGGCAACGGCCTTTAATTATGCATTATGAATTATGCATTATGAATTATTGTTTGATGAACGTCTTCGTCACCGTTCCCTCATCCGTGGTCACGCGCACGAAATACATGCCGTTGGCAAGACCGGAAACGTTGATTTGGATCGGGGCGGACGCGGGGGATTGGGCGGACGCGATGAATCGCGTCCCTACGGTGGTGATGATTTTACCGTAAACGTCAATTACCTCGATACCATCCAATTGTACATTGTTCATTGTACATTGTACATTGACAACGTCGTTTGCGGGGTTCGGGTAGAGGGCGATA
>JAFXTE010000011.1 GCA_017525245.1 Bacteroidales bacterium
CAGTGTTGGCATATAAATCTCCACCACAAGTTTTTTCACATTGTTGAAGTTTTTATCTGCATAAACAGACAACTTTCCATTTTCCACCTGAAACCGGACATGTTGGATCACATTTTCGTTAGCGGTCACCTTCGTTTTGTGGTGAGGGTCTTGATGGATAATCACATCCCCGACGAAGCGGATGTCCACGGAGGTGAAGGCATCCAAATTGTATTCCTCTGTGACGATGTCCCCGCTGGCGGTGATACGTTCTTGCGCATAGATTACGTTGATGGACAATAAGATGGCGATGATTAATGCTAACTTTTTCATTGTATTTGAATTTTGTTTAGACATAAATTATCATGAATTTATCATAATTTTTGATTAATTCATGGATTTTTATGGTAATTCATGTTGAATTTTAATTAACTCGCTCTTTTTATGCGTCACCGGCACCACCTCCTGGCCGGTATTGTCGATGAAGCCGTAGAAGTTCCCTTTCCGCACGAGGGCACAGCCTTCGCGGTAGAGACCGAACTTCCCGATGTCGTCGTATTGCGGATGCACGACCTCCTTGCCGGCGCTATCCACAAACCCCTTGAACCCGAATATCTCCACCATTGCCCAGCCGGTCCGGTATTCGTCAAACGGCTGTATGTCCGTGTATTTCGGATATGCGACCACGGTCCCGTGTGCGTCCTTGAGACCGTAGAAGCCGTTGCGCTCGAACTTCTTCAGGCTATGATGCGAAGGTAGAGACGTTTCATGAAACGTCTCTACTACGTTGGATACGGACGTTTCGGGCAATGGTGAAACAGATGATTCGGTTCCTTTTACTTGCTGTTCAGGATATGGGGGGTCGGCGGCGGACGCCGGAATGGCGGACGCGATGAATCGCGTCCCTACGACGGCGGTATCGTTGTTTACATGCGTGGAATCGGAATCGGTTGCAACACACGTGGTTACCGCTGTCTCCTGCGGGGTCGGGCTGGCGGGTGTGGGTGCGGGTTGCGCCTGCCACGCGATGACGGAACCCGTCACGGCCGTGGCAACCACGCCCGTGGCGATGGCGGGGGCTTTGGCGGCGGTGACGGCCATCCAGACGCCCGGCTTCGGGGCTGCGGTCCAGTTGACAGCGGACAAGGGCGACGGCGTGGCAGGCGACAACGCCAGATGTTTCAGCTTCGCACGGCAGAGACGGTCGATGGCGTGCGATTTCCAAGGGAGAAAGGGGAGCAGTATCATAAGTCCAGATTTTTTGTGGCGGACAAGGTTGTTCAGGGCGATTTGCAGCTGCGCCCGCGCCTCCGAGAGGTAGCGTTTGGAACTGCGCACCCCGATTTGCAACGCTTCCGCGATTTTCGCATGAGATTGGTTCTCAAAGACATACAGATTGAAAACGGCACGCTGTTTGTCGGGCAGGGCGCAGATGGCATCGAGGATTTCGGATTCGGTGAGGTCGGATTCGGAGATACAGGTTTCATCTGGTTCGTCCTGTAGAGACGCGCCATGGCACGTCTCTACAACGTCGGATGCGGACGCGATAAATCGCGACCCCACAGTATCGTCATCCATCGACAGAAATTGCGGTTGCCGCCGCAGGTAATCCATCGTGGTGTTGAGGTTGATGCGCATCAGCCAGCCGTCGAAACTGCCGAGGCGACGATAGGTTCCGGACTTCTCGATGGCTTTGAGGAACGCCTCGTGCGCGAGGTCCTCGGCCACTGCACGGTCGCCCACATAGCGGCAGCACATCCCGACCATCTTCGCGATGTTCCGCTGGTACGCCTTCGTCCAAAACTGTTTCGCCTGCATTTTTCGCTGTTTTACAATGATGACGCAAAAGTACGAAAAAGGGCCAAACGGAGACGTGAAACTTGAGACTTAAGACGTGTGACTTAAGACTTGAGACTTGAGACTTAAGACTTTTTCTGTAGAAGAAACAGATTCGACAAACCCCAACGTCTCAAGTCTTAAGTCTTAAATCTTGTAACTTAAAAAGATGTAATAACGTGTGCCGAAGACATTTACAAAAAAGACAACACAAGGACATTCACCGCACCGTAACCTTTTTGTATTTTTGCGTCTTGTTATTATAGGCAAAAGACGGAATGGACAAAGTGAAATTTTGGTCACGGAAATACGAGGGCAACATCGACCGGTTGGTGGCGATATGCTACCGGTATGTCGGGGAGCGGCAGATGGCGGAGGATCTCGCGCACGAGGCGTTCTTGAAGGCCATTGAACGGGCCGACACCTACCGCGCCACTGGTCCTTTCGACGCCTGGCTGACCCGCATCACGGTCAACCGGTGCATCTCCTATCTGCGCACGCGACCCGAAACCGTGCCGTTGGAGGAGGAGCTCACCACCGACCCCACCGACCAGGAAGACGAACCCAACTGGCAGACCAAGTTCACGAAGGAAGAACTGTTGGAAACCATCCAGCAACTCTCTGAACGACAACGCATGGTCTTCAACCTCCACGCCATCGACCGCGTTTCGCACCAGCAAATTGCCGACCTGATAGATATCTCCGTCACCAACTCCAAGCAGCTGTTCCTCCGTGCGCGAACGCGCCTGCAGCAGCTGCTCGCCGCCAAAGCCCAAGAAAAAGAATCCAAAAAGAAAGGACTGCTTATGATTGCACTTCTATTCATGATGAAACAAAATTCCGCCCACCACCTCGACCGGCTCTATCGTTCCGAACTGTCGCAGCTGCGGATGTCGCCCGCACACCGGCTGTCGGAATCGGAAATCCGCTCCGCCGTCGCCGCCTCGCCCGCCAGTGCGGGAATAACCCTTGCCACCCACAAGACCGCCGCCGTGATTGCTGCCGCAACCGCCATCGCGGGAGGAATTTGCGTGTGGCAGATGGTACGGAATGCGCCAAACGAAAATGCGTCGTCCCCTGTAGAGACGTTTCCTGAAACGTCTCTACAACCAGCGGAACCAGAACAAACCCCTATTGCGGATACCTCGATTGCGGAAAACGTCTCCGCTCCCGTAGAGACGCGCCATGGCACGTCTCTACAACCCGAACCGGTGGTCATCACCCGCGAGATTCCCGTCACCCGCACCGTCGTCCTGCACGACACCATCACCGTTACCGACACCATTTTTTTAATGAAGAATGTAGAATGAAGAATTATTTAGGTTTCGAACTGAATTAGGATTTCGATATTTGAGTGAATTATGAGTATTAGGAGTATATTTCTGGTCTTCTTTTTGTTCTTGTCTGTCGTCTGCCCCCTCGCCGCCCAGCACCGTGACACCGTGTATGTGGAACGCGAGACCGTGACCTACGACACCGTCACCGTGTATGACACCGTGCGCGTCCACGACACCCTGAACATCGCCGACTACCTCCGCAGCGAAGAGTTCGAGCGGCTCTTCTACAGTTCGGAATATGTTGACAATCTGTCGCTTACGGACTCTTTGAAGGAAAAGCTGCTACAACAGACCGTAACTTTTTGGGAAAGCCGCGTCTTTAAAGATGAACAGCAAACGTTTTCAAGTATGGACAGCATCAAGAAATACGGATTGGCCGGACTGATTATCTTGGGACTCAACGCGATGTCGCCGGCACAAACCGACAGTACCACGGCGGGGAAACCGCATGATCCTCCAAAAAAGCATAAGACCCATCTCTACAACAGCCCGATGAATGGGTTCCACCTTGGTTATACTATCCAGTATGATTTGATAGAACCCATTGTTTATCAAGAAGTGAATGAAGAAGGATTTGGTGAACGCCCTCGCTCTCGTTCCCCTCTTCTACCTGGGTTTCACGCAGGAGTAGAATTTTCTTACCATTTCGCGAACTATTTCGGAGTGTCAGCCGCACTGAACATCGGCACCACTGGCTTCTATGAAACCATAACGCCTTCTCTCCATAATGGAACACAGCCTTCATATACAAGGCTGTATAAAGCAAAATATGGCTTGTCTGTGCCATTGAAATTCGAATTCCATTACCCAATACGTGACAATCTCCTGTTCACCGTTAGCGCAGGTGCCAGGATACGGACACCTTCCAGTGCTTTTGTGTATGGTTTTTCCGCTACAGAAGGAGACATTGAGACTCAGAGCAACAGTGAATTGAGCAGCTATTGTGTTTATAACAGGAATCTGTTCTATGCCGATATTTTGTTGGATGCCGGACTCTACTATCGGCTTCCTCATGAAGATTTTCTGCGCTTTGCCGTCGGTTTGAATGCGGCTACCTCTAATTTTATGCAAGGAACAGAATGGTGGGTAGCTCCCACACCTACAGGAGAACGTATCAAATCCTCCCACCGTAACAACCACCTCTATTTCCAAATCGCATACATCCAAAGCTTCGACAAGCATCGGAAGCGGATGCAAGCGCAACCGCACTGGAGCACTTTCGACGGGATGCACCACCGTCATGAAGTTCGTTTTGAGGTTGGTGACCCGTTAGGAATAATGATACTTCAAAACAAGAACAATCATTTGCCGAACATTAGCGGATCCAACCTTACAGCTGTAGGACATGCTTGGAGAGCCACACCAGTCTTCTCATTCAACTATCACTATCGGCTCACGAAATGGCTTTGGGCAGGCGCGATGGTGAACTACGCCTATTACAGAGATCATACAGATTACACCTACCAAGTATATAATATGCGGTGGATGCATTGTATAACGCTAATGCCAGAATTGCGTTTCTCCTACCTCAACCGTCCGCACGTGACACTCTACTCCGCTGTGGCCGCAGGTGCCACATTGTTTGTAGGTCATGAGAACCCCACATGGGAAATATATGACGGTCAATGGTGGAAACACTCTACTTTCCCCTCTTTCCAACTCACGGCTTTCGGTGTCCGGGCCGGGGGCGAGCATCTTTTCGGCTCCTTTGAGCTTGGTGTCGGCATCAAGGGGTTTGCGTCGGCGGGAATCGGATACGCTTTTTAATGAAGAATGTAGAATGAAGAATGAAGAATAATATGATGAAAAAGACTTTTTGTGTGATTTATGTGGTTATGGCGATGATGGCTGCGAGGTGCGGGAAAATGCATACGTGCTATTGTGCGTCCTACACGGGCTATGACATTGTCGACTCCGCATTGGTGGACAGCGTAGGATTGGGATGGATGCCTATGGATATGTACTTTACGACGCGTGAATCTGCTGTGGAATGCTCTTATTGGAACTATCGTGATTCTGTCGGAGAATATTTGCCGGAATGGGGTGTCCGAACATATTATGTTTTGGAATGTTACGAGCAAGGAGAAGGACCGCGAATGTACTTCTCAAATAAAAGAGAAAAATGAGACGCCATTGTAGAGACGCAATGCATTGCGTCTCTACAGACAAACCCAAAAGTCTCAAGTCGTATATCTCAAGTATTCAAACTTGACCCTGTTAGCCAACAGCTAATAGCTAACAGCCAATAGCCGTTTTTTTTGTACTTTTGCCTTTCCAAAAACAACGAAAGGCTATGACGAAAAAAATCCTCCTGATAGATGCTATGGGATTGATTTTCAGAGCGTACTACGCGATGATCAAGAGTCCGCGATTCACCACCAAGGGGCTGAACACCTCCGCGATGCTCGGCTTCACCAACTCGCTGTACGAGGTGCTCAAGAACGAGAAACCCACCCACGTGGCGGTGGCCTTTGACACCGGCGCGCCCACCTTCCGGCACGTCGAGTACGAACACTACAAGGAGAACCGCGAGACCACACCCGACGACATCGTAACATCCATCCCTTACATCAAACGCATCCTCGACGCTTTCCAGATCACAATGGTCGGCATCGATGGCTACGAGGCGGACGATCTGGTCGGTTCGTTGGCCAAACATGCTGAAATAGAGGGTTTTGAGGTACTGATGCTCACCTCCGACAAGGACTACGGTCAGCTCGTCTCCGACCATATCCGCATGTACAAGCCCGGCAAGTTCGGGCAGCCGGCAGAGATCCTCGGCGTAGCGGAAATTTGCGAAAAGTACAAGATCGAACGGCCTGAGCAGCTGATCGATATGCTCGGTCTCTGGGGCGATGCCTCCGACAACATCCCTGGCGTGCCTGGCATCGGACAGGTGCGCGCCCAGAAACTGCTCGCCAACTACGGCAGCATTGAGGAGATGTACGCCCGCAACTTCGACAAGGACAACGAGAAGACCCGCACCCTCATGAACCAATACAAGGAGCAGGCATTCCTCTCCAAAGAACTGGCTACCATCATGATAGACATCCCGATGGAGTACGACTTTGACCAAATGGCCTACAACGGTCCTGACCCGCAAAAACTCAAAGCCATCTTCGACGAACTGGAGTTCAAGGCCCTCACCAAACGCATCTTCACGGATTTGTCTCTGCAGATGCCACAACCCCAAGCAGCCCCCGACCTCTTCTCCCCCATCGAAGAAGCCACCCCGCAAGGTAACGAGGAACCTCAACTCCCTAAAACAGTCTTCGAACTTCCCAAAATCGTGGAAATATCTTCGCCAGAAGATATTATCCGCGCAAATTCGCGCGATCCGCGGAGATCTAAAATTGAGCGAAGCGAAATAATCTTCTTTACGTGGATTTTCCAACAAGAACGCATTGCCGGATTCGCCTTCGCCTTCGACGAAACCACCACTTACTGCCATTGGGTCGAAAACGAACATCGTCACTATCAGGAGTTTATAAAGCTGATTTTCGGGGAACCGCGTATCGTGGTCATGCACGACTGCAAGAATACCTACAAGTACCTCCGGTCTTTCCGTGTGGAGCCGAAATGCACCTTCTGGGACGTGCAAATCGCCCACTACCTGCTGCAACCCGAGCGCAAACACCAGCTCAACGACCTCGCCCTCAGCTATTTCGACTGCGAGTTGGCGGAGACTGGAAAACCGTCTCCCGCACCCGAGAACGAACAGATTTTGTTACTGCAAAAGCTCTATCCGATCTTGGATAAAGAACTGAGAGAGAATAAATTGTCAGATTTGTTCACGCAGATGGAAATGCCCCTCGTGCCGGTTCTCGCCGATATGGAATACACCGGTGTGAAGGTCGATGTCGATACGTTGCAGCAGAACTCCGAAACGATGAACGCCGAGATTGCCGCCATTGAACAGCAGATTTACGAATATGCTGGCGAAACCTTCAACATCGGGTCGCCTAAGCAGTTAGGGGAGATTCTCTTCGAGAAGATGAACCTCGTGAAGAACGCCCGTCTGACCAAGAGCAAGCAGTATCAGACCGGCGAGGAGGTGCTCAAGAAGATGGCCTACAAGCATCCGATCGTGCCGCTGATCTTGGAGTGGCGCAAGCTGTCGAAGCTGAAATCCACCTACATCGATGCGCTGCCACAGCTCATCAACCCGAAGACGGGGCGCATCCATTCCACGTTCACCCAGACGATTACGGCCACGGGCCGGCTCAGCTCCCTCAACCCGAACCTGCAGAACATCCCCGTGCGCACCGAGCGCGGCCGCGACATCCGCAAGGCATTCGTGCCCTCCGACGGCAACGTGCTGCTCGCCGCCGACTACTCGCAAATCGAGCTCCGCATCGTCGCGCACGTATGCCAGGACGAGCGCATGATCGAGACCTTCCGCAACAACGAGGACATCCACGCGACGATGGCCGCACACATCTACGGTGTTGACAAAGAGGAGGTTACCGCCGACATGCGCCGCGCCGCCAAGACCGTCAACTTCGGGATTCTGTACGGCATCTCCGCCTTCGGTCTCGCCGACCGTCTGCAGATTCCGCAGGCCGAGGCCAAGCAGCTCATCACCGACTACTTCCGCAGTTTCCCGAAAATCTCGGACTATCTGAACGACACGCTGGATTTCGCCCGCAAGCACGAATACGTGGAGACGCTCATGGGCCGCCGCCGCAACATCCGCGACATCAACGCGAAGAACGGCGTCTTGCGGGCCGCTGCCGAGCGCAACGCCATCAACGCACCCATCCAAGGCACCGCCGCCGACCTCATCAAGATCGCTATGGTGCGTATCTATCAAGCTATGAATGAGCGGAATATGCGCAGCAAGATGATTCTGCAAGTCCACGACGAGCTCATCTTCGACACCTGTCCCGACGAGTTGGAAGCCCTCTCAGCCCTCGTGCGCGAGCACATGTCGGGCGCCATGCAGCTGTCGGTGCCGTTGGACGTGAACATCAACAGCGGCAGCAACTGGTTGGAGGCGCACTGATTCTTGTTTTTCAGCGTTCTTGTATCTTATTGAATGATAAACAAACGATGAATAAAAACCGGAAAATAAAAAACGTCCTGAATCTTCTTTGGCTTATTGCTTTGGTGCTCTTCACCCCCACCATCGGGATGATACTTAACTACGATGTCTTCAAGTTCAGGAGCGTGCTTTTGCTGCTGATATGGATGGTGGTGCTGCTGAGTCCATACGTCCTTACACAAAAAAAATGGCTTTATATCACGGCTGCGTGCCTGTTGTTCGTGGATGGATTCGTCAACCTTTTTCACTGGATTGTGCTGAAATGCCCGCTGAACGCTTCGTCCATCTTTGTGTTTCTGAACACCAACTTCAACGAAGCATCGGAATTCATGGCCATCAAAATGACGCCTTTGTTGTTGCTGTTTTTCCCTTATATCGCTTTGTTTATCATTGTGTTAAAGCGTATTCCGCAACTCTCGTTCCGGTCAAAAGGCGAAATCATCGTGTGGTCGGCATTGTGGTTGTTTGTGGCCATTTATTTCGCCGACAATATCATCCACAAACGTTTTCTCCGAAGCGCAGTTCCTGACGTGGAATGTGCTGTAATCTCGTTTATTAAGGAATCGGAAGAGTATAACAAATTGGAAAGCCGAAACCTTTTCCAACTCGACGCTGTACTCACGACCGAAGACCCCACGCTTGTTGTGATCGTCGTTGGCGAGTCGTGCAACCGCAACCATACTTCCCTGTATGGGTATGGACGCGAAACCACGCCCCGACTGAAGGCGAGACAGGACATCTTGGTGTTCGACAATGTGGTGAGCGCCAATTCCAACACCTTGTATTCAGTGATGAACTTCCTGACAGAGAACAACATGGAGCATCATCGTCCGCTTGACAGCTGCATCCACATTTTCGATGTGCTGCATTCTACTCCATACCAGTCGTACTGGATTTCAAATCAGGCGCCTATCGGCCTATGGGAGAACGGCGTGACCAACTTGGTCCAAAATGCGGACGTGAAAACCTTCGTCAACGTCACCTCCAGTTCATCGATGGAGAGCACCCAGACGGCGTCTTACGACCAGCAGCTTTTCGTTCCTCTTCAATCCGCCATTTCCGATACAGCAAAGCACAAGGTTGTTTTCCTTCATCTTTTAGGTTGCCACACTCAATACAACAAACGGTATCCCAACGACTTCGCTCTTTTCGAGGACAAAGGCGACAAACGCACCCGAAACATTAACACCTACGATAATGCGGTATATTATAACGATTTCATCGTCGATAGTGTTTTCTCTATGTTGAAGACCTACAGTCTGTCGCATCCGGAGGTGCGTGTTTCGGCCCTCTACTTCTCCGACCACGGCGAGAATGTTTACGACGAAGGCGACTATTGCGGTCACAACTACTCGGATAAAATTCCCAACGCCAATGTTGAGATTCCGTTTATTCTGTGGCTGTCACCCTCGCAAAAGGAACACCTTGATGCACATAATTACCCTGTGGCGAGCCGGTTGCATACGCCCTACATGATTGACGACCTTTTTCACACGATCATAGACCTCAGCGACATCAGCACCCCTTGTTTCGACAAAACCAGAAGTTTCCTCAACCCGGATTTCGACTCAACCCGTCCACGCATCCTTGAGGACGGCAATGTATATAAACAATAACATAACAATCTAATTCTAAAACAATTACAGTATCGCCCTGGTCGGTCTTATCAAACGCTTTCACCACGTGAGAAAAAATTGTATCTTTGCAGGTTTTAATTTTGGATAAGAATGTTTACTGGAATTATAGAGAAAACAGGCAAAATCGTTAAGATTGAACAAGATAGAACCAATTTCGACTTCACGTTGGAAGTGGACTTCGCGGATGAATTGAATATTGACCAAAGCATGGCGCACGACGGCTGCTGTCTCACCATCGTGAAATTAGACAAGGAGAAGAAACAGTATGTGGTGACCGCCATGGAGGAAACGATGCTGAAGACCAACCTCGGCACGTGGAAAGTGGGCGACGAGGTCAACCTCGAGCGCAGTATGCGCATGGACGGTCGCTTCGACGGTCACATCGTGCAAGGACATGTTGATCAAACGGCTGTCTGTGAGAAAGTGGTGGATGAGAACGGCAGCTGGCGTTTCTATTTCACCTACGACCCCGAAAAGAACAACTTCACCGTTCCCAAAGGTTCCATTTCCGTTAACGGCGTGAGCCTCACCGTGGTGGATTCCGAAAAAGGCCGCTTCTCCGTGGCCATCATCCCCTACACCTACAAAGTCACCAACTTCCATAACCTGAAGCCCGGCTCCGTGGTCAACATCGAGTTCGATGTCTTCGGGAAATATGTGCAACGCCTTTTGGACGAATATTTTGCGAATAAAACAAAATAAAAGAACTATTTCCTCGTTAATCACTTTTCATTAAAAAGAACAAATCGTTGAAGAAGAAAACAAAAATATTCGCAAAAATGGGTATCAGTCTGCTGGTCATAGCAGTACTGACAGGTTGTTCCACGTCCAGGAACAACTTTCCCAATCGCGCCTACCATAATGTAACGTGCAAGTACAATGTTTATTGGAACGGCAACCAAGCAATGAAGGAGGCGGAGAAGGCATACGCCAAACTCTCTAAAGACAACTTCACGGCCACGCTACCGGTTTACAACTATCCGGACAAATCCGAGCTTGGCCCCTGCCTGTCCCATCTGGACCGCACCATCGAGAAATCCTCGAAGGCCATCCACAAACATTCAATGATGATCAAGGGCAAGGAATACGTCAAAACCATTGACGACGCTTATTTCCTGATGGCCAAATCCTATTTCTACAAACAGGACTATGTGCAAGCGCAGCGTGTGCTGAACTACATCGCGCACACCTACCCGAAGTCGAACATCCGCAACGAAGCGGAGGTTCTGCTTGCCCGTACCCAAATGCGGCAAGGTTACTATTCCAGCGCCGATGAACTGCTGGAAACCATCCGCTACATGAACGAAAAGAAGAACAAGAAGAAATTCGCCGTGCTCTTCAACGCCGCAAAAGCCGAATACCACCTCACCGCCCCCGACGGCGATGTGCAGGAAGCCATAGATTATATCGGCAATGCGCTTGACAACAAACCAAAACGGGATTTCCGCACGCGATTGCAGCTCATCCTCGGCGAACTTTACGAAAACCTCGGGCAACAGGCGGAAGCCCAAAAGAACTTCAAAGCCGTCATCAAGAAATCCGACAATTATGAGATGACGTTCTGCGCCCAGATGCACCTCGCCGCCAACTACGACGGCACCGAATCCAATCGCAACGCCATCACCAAACAACTGAATAAAATGCTGGACGACAAGAAAAACGAGGACTATAAAGACCAAATCTACTACGCCCTCTCCGAAATCGCCCGCATAGATGAAGACGAGAATCTCCGCATGGACTATCTGGCCAAGTCTGTGGCTGCCTCCACAGAAAACAACTATCAAAAAACGTTCTCAAGTATCGCTTTGGCGGATTTATATTTCGAAAATAACGAATACCGCGAGGCGCAGCATTACTATGACACCGCGATGCTGTCTATCCCGAAAAACTATCCAAACTATGAACAAATCCAGAAAAAAACCAATGTTTTGAAAGATTTGGTGGACAAACTGGATGAAATCGACCTGCAAGACAGCTTGCTGCGCATAGCAAACCTGCCGGAAGGACAACGGAATGCCTGGGTGCGGAAAATGATTGCCGACTACACAGAAGCGGAACGAAAAGCTGCCGCTGAAGAGGCTGAACGAATGTTGGCCATGCAGAACGCCGCCTCCTACACGAACATCAACAACAACATGAACAATTCTAACGGCAAATGGTATTTCTATAACCAATCTTTGGTGACTGCCGGACAACAGGACTTCTACCGCCGCTTCGGCAACCGAAAACTGGAAGACAACTGGTTCATCAGTAACAAGACCCAGATTTCGTTCGATGATATGGCCTTGATGAACGACCCTTCGTTGGCCAAGGATTCCGTGGAATACGATGAAGACGGCAATCCTATAGCCGCCCGCGAAACCGACCCCACAAAGGAAGCCTACTATTTGCAAGACCTTCCTTTGAGACCAGGAGCCAAAGACACTGCCAATGCCATCATTGCCAAAGACTTATACGAGACTGGTTTTATGTATCAGGATTTGTTAGGTGATACCAAACGCGCCTGCGCCTCTTTTGAATCCTTGATCCAACGCTATCCGAAAAGCGAATACACCCTGCCTGCCATTTATATGCTTTACACTCTTTACACTAAAACCGGCGATCCTAAAGGTGAAACCTATAAAAACACCTTGCTGACCCAATATCCAGAGACTGACTACGCCAAACTGATTCAAGATCCTGACTATTATAACAAGCTGGCTGCCAAAGAAAAAGCGTTGGAAACACAATACTCCCAAGTCTATGAGGATTTCATGAACAAACGATGGCGGAATGTGATGACCGCTGCTGACGGAGCTATCCCGAACTGCACTGATGCTACACTGAAATCCCAATACGCTTATCTCCGCGCAGTGGCTGCCGGACAAATCTACAACCAAGACACGCTGATTACCGGGCTTTCTAAAATTGTTTCTGAATACAGCCAATATCCTGTGGCGGAACTCGCCCGTTTCTATCTGTCCAACTTCACTCCCGAACAAATCCAGAAAAGTCTGGGCATTGACAGCACCGTGGCTAATCAGGAAATCTTACAAGAAGTTATCCAAACCAACACTCCGAAAAAAGAAAGCGTTTTTGAGTTCAAACCCGAAGACCAACATTATGTGGTTTTATTGGTGAAAACAGCCGAACTGCCCTTACAGACTGCAAAACAAGAACTCGCCAATTTCAACAGCACTTATTTCAGTCTGAAAAAACTGAACGTGAGCAGCTTTTTGCTTGACAACAAACGGCAAATGATCACCATAGCCAAATTCGACAACAAAGACGACGCCATGGATTATTATAATATCTTGGCGGGAAGTGAATCTTTCCAACCGGAAATAGACCTTGGCTCCATTGAAGTGTACGCCATGAGCACCAATAACTACACTTCTTTTTATAACAAAAGGGACAGCCGGAAGGACTATCCTGATTTTTTCAAAGAAAATTACTTAAAAAACAATAAAAATAAAAACTGATACGTATGAAAGAAACTGATACTCGAGATTACGGCAGCACCGCCGTGAACGTCATCGCACAAGGGACTCAATTACAAGGTAATATGGTTACCGCATCTGATTGCCGGATTGACGGAGCCATGCGCGGCAACATAGAATCCAAAGCCAAAATCATCATCGGTCGCAGCGGTGTGGTGGAAGGCAACATAAAATGCGCCAACATTGAAATTGAAGGTAACGTGAAAGCCGAATCCTTGATTGTTACAGAACTGCTTTCCCTGAAATCAACGGCCAACTTGATCGGCAACATTGAAACAGGCAAAATCGCCATTGAACCCGGTGCGGAATTTTCAGGAAACTGCAAAATGCGCAACAATCGCGTAGCCCCGCAACCTAACACGCCGCAACCTGAACGCAAGTAATGCATGTCTGACCCAGAGACATCCAAAAAAGTATCTCCCATACATCAATATGCCGTTTACTCCAATCTGGCTTTTGAAATGGGAGCAATTATTGCATTGGGTGTTTTTGGCGGTGTTAAATTAGACAAGATTCTGAATATAAGTCCGTTATTTACTATTTTATGCTCCTTGGCAAGCATCGCCATCGCCTTGTTTTTAATTATCCGTTCGCTGACAAAACCTCAAAACAGATCTAAACATGAGTCAAAAGATACCCATTAGAAAGTTTTCGTTCCGCATAATCGTCTTTTCCGTCATTATTGCCGGCCTTTCCCTGCTTTTCCAATGGTTATTCCCCCAATATGCCACTCCCGCTTTGCCTTTCATCGTTCTTTTCTTCTTTGTCATCACCCTGCTCACCCTTTATATCGTCTTGCGAAACAATGACGGGCAGGAAGGCAAACGGTTTGTTTCTGCGTACATGCTTTCCCGCACAGTGAAAATCCTCTCTTGTCTGCTGTTTCTTATCTTGTATATGTTCTTGAATCAAAAGGATGCCATCAAATTCGCCATTGCGTTTATGATCATCTATTTCTTGTACGCCATCTTTGAAGTTGTGGTGTTAAAAAAAGAGAATGAATAAGAAATCGCTTTTATATAACGGAAAGTCGAAACAGATTTTCGCCACGGAAAGCTCGGAATACATCATCATGAGCTTCAAGGATGACGAAACGGCGTACTATGGGGTGAAAAAAGCCACAATTCCTAACAAAGGAATCTTGAACAACAAAATTTCTTCTTTGATTTACCAATATCTGAAGGAGAATGGTATCCATACTCATTATGTAGAGCAGTTGAACGAGTCGGAGCAACTATGCCGCCGCGCCACCGCCCTGCCGCTTGAATTCATCGTTCGCAACGTGATTGCAGGTACACTCGCCCGCCGTCTTGACATTGAAGAAGGCACCCTTCCGAAAAAGACCATCTACGAAATCTGCCTGAAAAACGACGTGCTGCGAGATCCCTTGATTAACCATTATCATGTTGAAGCATTAGGATATGCTGATGGAAAAACGCTGGCGGAAATTCATGACATACTGCACAAAATCAATGAATTATTATTGAACTTGTTTAAAAAAATCCGAATTGACCTGGTTGACTTCAAAGTGGAATTCGGATTTGACACCATCGGCAAAGTGATGCTGATTGACGAAATCTCTCCCGACACCGCTCGCTTTTGGGATTCCGAAAGTCACGAAAAACTAGATTGCGATTTGTTCCGTCGCGACCTTGGCAATATAGAAATAGCTTATAAAGAAGTTCTTACACGTTTGGAAAATGTTCTCAATCATGGATAAGAAAACGCTCCGACAACAAATCCGCGCCCTTAAAAAACAACACTCACCGGAAGAACTACTGATTCAGTCCGAAAATATTCTGCAAAAACTGTCTGTACATCCTCGCTTTCTTCAAGCGGAAAAAGTGATGCTTTACGCTTCATTGCCTGACGAGGTGCAGACTCTTGACTTCATTGAAACATGGCGGCATCGGAAAACAATCATTCTACCCACAGTGGTCGGTGACGATATTATCCCTGTAGAATTAGCGGAAAATGTAACATTTGCGGAAGGCGATTTCCATATCCCGGAACCTCAAAACCATCCCTACACCGGTGACTTTAACCTGATTGTGGTTCCCGGCATGGCGTTTGATTCCAATGGCCACCGGCTTGGACGCGGACGAGGCTATTACGACCGCTTTTTAGCCCAACATCCTGATGTCCATACCATTGGCCTTTGCTTTGATTTCCAGTTGTTGCCCGAAATTCCCTCCGAACCCCACGACCGGAACATAGACGAAATCATTTCGCTTTAATTTTCAATCTGTTTTTTGTCTCCTCCTTTTTCTGTTCCAGAAAAGGGTGTTCTTTATTCCATTTTCGTGTCTTGTTGTGTCCAAGGAAATGTTATTTTTGCAGGTTTTTAATACCATTGAAAGTGAGTACTATTGAGGAGTATTTTGATCATCTTTTTCAAGGTCTTGAACCGAAAACACTGTATGAGCCAATCGTTTATGCCTTGAACCAACCAGGCAAACGCTTGCGTCCGCAATTGGTTCATATTGCTGCTGATATGTTTGACGGAAATGGTGAAGATACTGATTTAGTGGCTTCTGCATACGAAATGCTGCACAATTTCACGCTGATTCATGACGACATCATGGACAAGGCGGAAATACGCCGCGGACATCCCACCGTCCACAAAAAATGGAGCACTAATGTTGCCATTCTCTCCGGCGATGCGCTGGTAGTCACTGCGCTGCTCCAAATTCACAAACTGAACTGCGAACCGGAAACCGTGTTGTCCGTGGCTAAACTCTTCGCCCAAGTCAGCATGGAAACCTGCAAAGGACAACAATACGATCTGGATTTCGAATCCGCAAAAAGCGTAACTATTGACCAGTATCTGAAAATGATTCAGATGAAAACCGCCACCATGTTCGCCGGCTGCCTGAAGTCCGGTGGACTGATTGCCAACGCTGACGCGGAAAGCCTACAGGCTCTGTATGACCTCGGTATCCACCTCGGAACCGCCTTCCAATTAGCCGATGACCTCCTGGATGTCTATGCCGATACCGAAATATTCGGTAAAGCCATCGGAAGCGATATCAAGGACAACAAAAAAACCTTCGTTTATCTGAAAGCGCTGGAATTGTCTGACGAAACACAATCACACCGCCTTCAGTCATTGTTTTCTACCACTAATTCCTTGGATGAAAAGACGAAATTCCAAGAAGTTAAAGCCATCTTCGATGCCGTGAATGTAAAACAGGCCACCGAAGAGAAAATTTCCCTTTATATTGACAAATGTTTCGAGGATATTGAGCGTATCCACGTTGACGAAACAAAAAAATCGCCCGTTAAGTATCTGATTCAACAACTGAAAAACCGCTCCAAATAGATGGCACAGGACAACAATAAACGATATTACATTATTGTAGCCGCTTTAGGTGTCATTCTTTGCTTTTACACCTTCAAGCTGTTTTCCCTGCAGGTTCTGAACAAGTCTTACAAGCGTCAGGCCAATGAGAACGCCATCCGTGAAATCACCATCCATCCGGCACGGGGATTCATTTACGACCGCAACGACTCGCTGCTTGTCTATAACGATGCTGCCTACGATCTGATGGTGGTTCCAAAAGAGTTGCGTACTTTTGACACGATGGAGTTATGCCGCGTGTTAGGGTTGGAAATCGAAGATGTAAGAAAGAAAATAGAGAAAGCCGCAAAATATTCCGGTAGCGTGCCCTCCCTTTTCAAACAACAGATTTCTAAGGAAGACTACGGTTTCTTGCAGGAAAAAATGTCCGAATTCCCAGGGTTCTTCGTGCAAAGCCGAACTCTACGCTCCTATCCGCAACCCATCGCAGCCCATATTTTGGGATATGTCAGTGAAGTGGACGAACAAGATGTGGAAAATGACAACTACTACAAAATGGGCGACTACATCGGGAAAAGCGGCATAGAAAAAGCTTACGAATCCGTGCTGCGCGGCGTGAAAGGCAAACGAAAAGTGCTTGTGGATGTCCACAACCGCGAAATGGGAGCCTATGACAATGGTGCGGAAGACATAGTGGCCATTCCGGGGACCTCCATCTGGAGTACGTTGGACATGCAACTGCAACGCTACGGCGAAGAACTGATGTCCGGAAAACGAGGTGCCATTGTGGCCATTGAACCGAAAACCGGCGAGATTCTCTGCCTGATTTCCAGTCCTAACTACGACCCGAACTTGCTGGTAGGTACCGCCCGCCCGAAAAACTATGGCAAACTGGTGATGGATCCGGAGAAACCGCTGTTCAACAGAGCATTGCAGGCCGCCTACCCACCAGGTTCCACTTTCAAACTGGCCAATGGACTCATCGCCTTACAGGATCATATCATCACAACCTCTTCGGTCTATTCCTGCTCCGGCGGCGGTTACCACATTGGCAACCACGTGGTCCACTGCCACAACTGCGGCGGACTGAACATTTACAGCGCTATCCAACGATCCTGCAACACATTCTTCTGCCGGGCTTACTACAACATCCTCTCCAACCGCACCAAATACAAAAACATTGACGAAGCCTATTCCGCTTGGCTGGATTATATGAGTTCCATGGGTTTTCTGCAACAGTTTAACACCGACCTGCCCTACGAGTTGAAAGGCCGCATTCCGTCCGCCGAATATTTTGACAAGAAATATAATAACAGCTGGAATGGCAACACTGTGGTGTCTATGGGTATAGGACAGGGCGAGGCAGCCGTCACCCCGTTGCAAATGGCTAATATGCTGGCTGTTATCGCCAACAAAGGTTACTATATTCGTCCACACGTTGTCAGGGCTATTGGAAGAAAAGACAGCTTGAATACCCAGTTCAACAACAAAATATACTCTAAAATCGAACCAAGGCACTTTGAAACCGTACTGCAGGGAATGAAACAGGTGGTGACCGCCGGCACAGGGCGCGGTGCGGCCATTCCCGGCATTGAAGTGGCAGGAAAAACCGGTACGGCGCAAAATCCGCACGGCCGCGACCACTCCGTATTCGCCCTCATAGCCCCCGCAAACGACCCCCAAATCGTCATTTTCTGTCTTGTGGAAAACGGCGGCTTCGGTGCCACTGTGGCCTGCCCCATCGCCAGCCTTATGGCTGAATACTACCTCAACCGCAAAGTCGAACGCACCGACCTCGAACGCAGAATGAAAGAACTAACTATCAAGTAAGCCATGCCAAAACTGGATCCATATAACAAGATGTCAAAGGGCTTCGATGTCCGGCTGATTTGTTACTATCTTGCATTAGTCATCATCGGCTGGATCACCATTTACTCCACATGCTACATCCCGGATGGGTCAACGCCTATCTTCGACTTCGGTCAACCCTACAGCAAACAGATGATCTGGATAGGGACTTCTATTGTGTTAGCAACCATTATTTTATTGATAGACAGCGGAATAATACAGCATTACGCCTATTTTTTCTACTTGTTCTGTTTACTCCTGATGATTCTCGTCATATTCATCGGGGCGGAAATCAACGGGGCAAAGTCGTGGATTAAAATCGGAAGTTTCAGCCTGCAACCCACCGAGTTTATGAAAGCGGCAACAGCTTTGGCTTTGGCAAAATTCATGCAGGAAGGCAAAACCGCCAACGAGCGCCGATACGTCTGGGTCGCGCAAATCGCACTCATCACCATACCTATTTTCGTGGCATTGCTCCAACACGATGCAGGTTCGGCACTGGTGTTTTTCTCCTTCATCATACTCTTTTACCGCGAAGGGCTTAGCGCCGAGTTTTTAGTACTCGGTATCATCGCCGCTGTTTTGGCTTACATCTCATTAAAATTCAATGAATTGTATTCTATCGCCCTAATTACGGTAGTGTTCATCATCTTCATGTTTATCAACCGTACTGAAAAAAAGAAAATCCGGCGCAATGTCATTGTCTATCTGGCCAGCATCGTGTTCGTGTTTTCCGTCTATTTCCTGTACGACCACGGACTTGAACCCCACCAAAAATCACGTATTGATACCATATTAGGTAAAACCTCTGACCCTCTCGGCGCAGACTTCAACCTCAACCAGTCGAAAATCGCCATCGGATCGGGCGGTTTCTTCGGCAAAGGCTACCTTCACGGCACACAAACGAAACTCAACTTCGTGCCGGAACAAAGCACGGATTTCATCTTCTGCGCCATCGGTGAGGAATGGGGTTTCTTCGGCACCTTAGTGGTGTTCGGTCTCTTCGGCGCCCTCATCTTCCGAATCTTGAAACTATCTGAGAAACAGCGAAATCCGTTTGTCCGATACTACGGCTATGGCATAGCCGGAATCTTCGCTTTCCACTTCTTCATCAACATCGGCATGACCATCGGTGTGTTACCCATCATCGGAATTCCGCTGCCCTTTATCAGCTACGGCGGCTCCTCCCTATGGGCCTTCACCATGATGCTGTTCTGCTTCATCAAACTGAATGACAATTAACCTCCTAACCAATAAACCCATAAACCTATAAACCTATAACCTGCTTCAATAACCAATAATCCATAAACCTATAAACCTATAACCTGCTTCAATAACCAATAACCCATAACCTATAACCATTCCAAAATGGATATCTTAACCCCAATGGCAACGGCTTTCGCCGGAAAAAAACCAATATCCTGTATGCCTTTGGCACAGTCGGGATCGCACAGACGTTATTATCGCTTTACTTTTGACGACAACAGTACCTTAATCGGCACTTACAATGATGATGTTGCGGAAAACCGCGCGTTTTTCGAATATACCCGCTTTTTCGCAGCACAGCATCTGAACGTCCCTACCCTACTGGCTATTCATGAAGATCAGAAACACTATTTGCTGAACGATTTGGGTACGCAAACCTTATATGACAAATTGTGTGCGACAAGAAAAGAAAACGATGATTTTCAAGAGGTTATGGACTACTACAAGAAGGTGGTAGCCGCTCTGCCAAAATTTCAGATGACTGCTAAAAAAGGACTTGACATGTCTGTGGCTTACCCTCGCGCCGCTTTCGACCGACAATCTATGCAGTGGGATCTCAACTATTTCAAGTACTACTACCTGAAAATGGTCTATATTCCCTTCAACGAACAACTGCTGGAAGATGATTACCAACGGTTTATGGACTATCTGCTCAATGTTGATGACAACTATTTCCTCTATCGGGATTTCCAGTCCAGAAACATCATGGTGTATCAAAATGATGTCTGGTTTATTGATTATCAGGGGGGTAGAAAAGGGGCTTTACAGTATGACATTGCCTCTTTGCTCTATGATGCCAAGGCGGATCTTTCCCCCGAAATCCGGCAGGAATTGTTGGAATGCTATATGGACAACCTGGCACAATACATCCCCATTGATCGCAAGCAGTTTACGGCCTATTTTAACGCTTTTTCACTCATCCGCATCATGCAGGCGATGGGGGCATACGGCTATCGAGGCTACTTTGAACGTAAGGCACATTTCCTGCAAAGCGTGCCGTACGCTATTCGCAACATACGCTATCTTCTGTCACAGAATGCTTTACCGGACAATCTTCCTGAATTACGTCGTGTGTTGCAAACCGTGGTGGACAGCTATGCGGAACCCGTTAAGGAAAGTTCCGATATACTAACAGTTACAGTACAAAGTTTCTCCTTTAAGAAAGGGATTCCCGAGGACAAATCCGGTAACGGCGGTGGATTCGTTTTCGACTGCCGCGCCTTGCCAAATCCAGGTCGTGAGAAAAGGTACGCCACTTTCACCGGCAAAGATGACTGTGTAAAGGAATATCTGGAGCAGTACAAAGAGGTGGAAACGTTTGTGAATCATGTATATGCATTGGTGGATATGTCCGTTGATAACTATCTGGAGCGCAAATTCACTCACCTGACGGCCAATTTCGGCTGCACCGGCGGCCAGCACCGTTCCGTTTATTTCGCGGAACGCACCGCCGCCCATTTAAGAGAGAAATACCCACAAATTGTGGTGGAATTGCTACATCGGGAACAATAGCATTCTCTAAACGTAAAAGGATGCAGACCACGTCCTTCACACGTCTTACGTCTTCGCCTGCTCCCTCACCAGTTGACCACACGCAGCGGCGATATCCTGTCCCTTGCTCTGACGAATGTTGACCACCATGTTGCAGCGTTCCAATACCGCGATAAAGTTCTGACGACGGGTCGGATCCGACTTGTGGAACAACGAATCAGGGGTGGAATTGTATTCTATGATGTTGATTTTCACGGGGAATGGCCGGCAGAACCGCGCTAACTGTTCTGCGGCTTTCTCCGAATCGTTGACTTTTGAGAGCAACAGATATTCAATGGTGATACGCTCACCCGTCTTCTGATGGTAATACGCCAAAGCTGCCTGCAAATCGTGTAACGGATTATGCTCCGTCACGGGCATGATATTGCCGCGCACGGTGGGGTCGGCACTATGCAATGAAATGGCCAATCCACAACGGAATCCTCTGTCCGCCAATGCCTTGACACCTTTGATGATGCCCGCCGTGGAGAGCGTAATCCGCGCGGGCGAAAGACCGAAATAGTCCTTGCCTGTCAGGATATCAATAGCCGTCATCATATTGTCAAAGTTGAGCAGAGGCTCACCCATCCCCATGAAAACAATATTGGTAATGTGTTGGTTGTAAATCTCTTGCGCGCGATTATTGAGCAAGACATATTCGTCGATGATTTCGCTATAGTGCAAATTGCGGATAAATCCCATGGTGCCGGTAGCGCAGAACGCACAGTGCAGCGGACACCCGATTTGCGTGGAGAGGCACGCCGTGACACGCTCCTTACTCGGAATCAGCACACCCTCCACCATCTTGCCGTCATGAAACCGCAACAGGAACTTGGTGGTTTTGTCGCTGCTCTGCACCTCTTCGGCAATCTCTGCCCTATGGAACGTGAAATTCTCCTGTAACTTTGTCCGCAAAGCCACGGAAAGGTCTGTCATCTCGTCAAACGACCCTGCCCCGCGTTTCCACAACCACGTCCAAATCTGTTTCGCCCGAAACGGCTTTTCCCCGTTTTCCCGCAAAAACGAAACCAAAGCATCAAACCCAATATTCCGAATATCCCCCATAATTATGAATTATGAATCATGAATTATGAATTAGCCAATAATGTTGCCGGCGTACATTCCGTCACCGTCACATCCACATAGTCGCCAATCTGGTGATTCTCCCGTGGGAAAATGATGACCTTGTTCTGACTGTTGCGACCAAACAGCTGATCGTCAGAGCGTTTAGAGGCACCTTCAACCAGCACGCGGAAGGTTTTGCCCACATCGCGGAGGTTGCTGGCCATGGAGAGCTCGCCCTGCAATGCAATGACCTCCTCCAATCGGCGGGTCTTTTCCTCATCGGGAATATCGTCGGGATATTGCTTGGAAGCCAACGTGCCACCGCGTTCGGAATACTTGAACATATAAGCATATTCGTAGCCGACTTCGCGCATAATGGACAACGTATCATGGTGGTTATCAATGGTTTCCCCGCTGAAGCCAACAATGATATCCGTGGTGATAGCACAATTCGGAAGCATCTCCTTGATCTTCCGCACCCGCTCCAAATAGCTCTCGCGGGTATAAACGCGACGCATCTTCTGTAACATCTCGTCACTACCCGACTGCACCGGCAGGTGGATGCACTTGCAGATGTTGTCGTAACGGGCAATCGTTTCAATCAACTCGTCAGAGAGGTCTTTCGGATGCGATGTAGCAAACCGTACACGCAAATCCGGCGACATTTCCGCCACCATCGCCATCAACTTGGCAAAAGAAACCTCTTGCCCTTCTTCCTTCCAGTAATAGGAGTTCACATTCTGTCCCAACAGCGTGACTTCCTTGTAGTTATCCTTTAACAAATCCTCAATTTCGCCGAGGATGGTTTTCGGACTGCGACTGCGCTCGCGACCTCGCGTGTAAGGCACCACGCAATAGGAACAGAAATTGTTGCACCCGCGCATAATGGAAACAAACGCCGACACGCCGTTGGCATCGTAGCGCACAGGCATGATGTTGTCGTACGTCTCTTCCTTAGAAAGCAACACGTTGAACGAGGTGTGCCCATGCTGTGAATCGGCGATGAGCTGCGGCAACGAGCGGTAAGCATCGGGACCGGCGATAAAATCCAACACGGGCTCAGTCTGCAACAACTCCTCCTTCATCCGCTCGGCCATGCATCCTAACAGTCCGACTTGCAATGTCCTTTTTTTGCGCTTATAAGCCTCTAATTCGCGCAAACGCTTGTGGATGCGTTGTTCTGCCTTGTCGCGGATAGAACACGTGTTAATGAGGATTAAATCGGCCTCCTGGATGTCCTTCGTCAACGAATACATTTCCTTCAAGATGGAAGCCACCACCTCACTATCCGCAAAATTCATCTGACAGCCGTATGTTTCTATGAACAATTTCTTCATTTACTGACCTTTTACTTTGACTTTTTATTCCCAGAACTCCGCTTCGCTTCTCCCGGGGCTACCGAGCTCTTGCCCCTCCCGGGGCTGCTCAAAGAAGATGTTTTTAAAAACTATTGAACTTAAATCTTGAACTTACTTCTTCCTAAAGTAAATCTCAATCGGCACACCCGAAAAGTCCCAATTCTTGCGAATCTGATTCTCTAAGAACCGCTTGTAGGAATCCACAACATATTGCGGCAGGTTGCAGAAAAAGGCAAACGTCGGGTATGCGACCGGCAACTGCGTCACATATTTGATCCGGATGACCTTGTCCTTGTTCATCGGCGGGGGTGTATGCTCAATAATCGGTAACAAGGTGTTGTTCAGCTCCGAAGTGGAAATCCTGCGTTGACGATTCTGACAAACTTGAATAGCCGTTTCCAAAACCTTGTAAATACGCTGTTTTTCGATTACAGATGTAAAGATAATCGGCACATCCGTGAACGGTGCAATCCGCTTCTTCAGCATATCCTCAAAATTCTTGTGCGTGTGCGTGTCCTTCTCCACCAAATCCCACTTGTTCATCACGAGCACGATTCCTTTATGGTTTCGCGCACACAAACCGAAAATATTAAGATCTTGGGAATCAAATCCTTGTGATGCATCTGCCATCACAATGCAGACATCGGAGTTTTCAATGGAACGCACAGCCCGCATCACGGAATAAAACTCTAAGCTCTCCTCCACCTTGCTTTTTTTGCGCAGTCCGGCGGTATCAATTAGATAGAAATCGAAACCGAAACTCTTGTAGCGAGTGAAGATGGTGTCGCGGGTGGTACCGGCCAACGGGGTCACGATATGACGGTCCTCACCGAGGAAAGCATTGATTATCGAGGACTTGCCCACATTCGGCTTGCCCACGATAGCAATGCGCGGCAGGTCATCCGGTAAGTCATCGTTATCTTTGGAGAAATGCTTCACCACTTCATCCAGCAAATCACCGGTACCGCTTCCCGAAACCGCCGAAATCGGATAAATCTCCCCGATTCCCAAAGCGTAGAATTCCGCGTAGTCCAAATAGTTGCTCGGACTATCGATTTTATTCACTGCTAAATAATAGGGCTTTTTAGACTTGCGGAGAATGTCGGCGATTTCCTCATCCAAAGGCGTTAGCCCCTCACGGCCATCCACCATAAAGACAATCACGTCAGACTCCTCAATGGCCAAAGCTGCCTGTTTGCGGATTTCCGACTCGAAAATGTCATCGGATCCCACCACATAACCGCCAGTGTCAATGACGGAAAAGTCATAACCGTTCCAGTCGGACTTCCCGTAATGGCGGTCACGGGTGACACCCGCTGTGGCATCCACAATGGCCTCCCGCGCCTGTATCAGACGGTTAAAAAAGGTTGATTTCCCCACATTCGGCCGGCCGATTAATGATAATATGTTTCCCATGTTTGACTATGAATACTATAACTATAACTATGACTATAACTTACACTATTGACCATTGACCATTGACTATTAACTATAAACAATAAACCAGCTTCAATAACCAATAACCAATAACCAATAACCAATAACCATTATAAGATATTCGCCAACTGCTCCTTCAACTTCTCCAATTCGTCTTTCATGCGCACCACAATCTGCTGGATATCGAAGTCATTGCTTTTGGAACCTAACGTGTTGATTTCGCGACCGCATTCCTGCACGATAAAACCTAATTTCTTACCGTTTGACTGGTTATCGTTGAGCGTTTCGATGAAGTAGTCACAATGTTTGCGGAGCCGCACTTTCTCTTCTGTAACATCCAATTTCTCAAGATAATAGAAGATCTCTTGTTCCAGACGGTTTGGATCATATTGCACTTTTGGGGCAAGTTCCTTCAAAGATGACTCAAATTTCTCACGAATCTTGACAATGCGCTGCTCCTCAAAGGGTGTAACTTCGTCAATCATGTCGCGAATCATGGTGATACGCTTCACGAAATCCTGTTCCAGCACTTTGCCCTCCGAAATCCGGAACTCATTGAGCTGACGGCAGGCGTCGAAAATAGCGGATTTCAGTTTCTCCCAAAGTTCATCGCTCACCTCCTCCTGTGGAGTGGAAATCACATCGGGCATCCGCAACACATGCAGGAAGATATCACTTTCCACGGGATTGTCAAGATTCTTAGACAACTCCGTAAGTGTCTGATAATAAGACATCGCAAGCTCCTTGTTAATGGACACCCCATTGTTAGCAGAACGGTTTTCCACGGTAATGGTGAAATCGGCTTTGGCACGCTCCAATTCCTTCGAGAGTATGGAACGGATTTCATTTTCGTAATTTTTGAAAAGCAGCGGAATACGGGTGTTAAGATCCAACTGCTTGCTGTTCAACGTGCGAATTTCGACGGTCACAATCTTTCCGTCTGTCTCCAAAACGGTTCGGCCGAAGCCTGTCATCGATTTTATCATAAAGAAAATATTACAGAAAAAAGGCAGGTCGCACATCGGCCTGCCTTTTCTCTTTTGTCTTAAAATGAATTACTTAACAATCAACTTTTGAGTAGAAATGCCCTTATCCGTCTTGATGTTCACCATATAAACACCATTGCTGAAATTGTTGACGGATAAATTCAACATATTATAACCTTCGTGAATGTTGACATTTTCTGTATAAACGGTCTGTCCCATCAGGTTCATCACACTGATAACGGCAGCGGCATTCTCTTCTGATGAGAAAGTGACATTCACATTGTTGGTGGCCGGGTTAGGATACATCTTCATGCCAGAGATAACTTTATTTGAAAGACCGGTATGATCAATCCAAATACCTTGCCAAACCTCATTGGTGTTATTGTAAACGCCAACACTATCTGCATCCAAAGTCTGATAATGGATATAGCTTTCTGCTACATTACCACCGTCTTTTACTTGAGAACCAGCAAAGAAATCCTGTTGCCACCACATGTTAATCTGACCATTAACAATATTAGGAGCAACAACCGGGAAAACACTCTCGCCATCAACATAGAGAGCTTCCATAGCATGTTGCATAACATCGTTTGTGTCGCTCACCCATGACCAATCGTCGAGGTAATAGCAATCTTTGTTATAAGAAAGCCAGCTGACATCACCGAAAGTGTTGCCATTGTCAAGTGATTTGGTTGCGAACACACCGCGATAATACTTCGCAGCACCATTGTTCACATCCAAAAACGGCCAATCCAAAATAGTGGAGTAAATCATATAGACTTTACCATTTTCTGCTACAAGTTGAGGCATAGACACAGCACCCACACCATAACCCGGGAAATCAACTTCACCACCAGACCAGTAAGCACCACCGTCGTTGTTTAAGTCTGAACGATGAATCACAGTATAACCAGCTGCTTCAATGTTAGAGGGCTCTAATGTATAGGTATTAGTGTTCAGAATAGGTTGTTGGTTTTCATTCCAATAAAGCATACCGACAACACCAGGATAATAGGAATAGCTACCATCGGAAAGGTCATCGTTCAACAAACGGGTAATACCAAAAGCCACATGAGCGGTTCCGTTATCATCAAGGGCGAGAGCACATGCACCATCAGCCACATAGGGGGTGTCCAAAATCAGCGTAGTAGCTTCGCTGCAACCCTCATACGGATGTTCGAAAATTGTAGTTTTGGTAAAATTGACACCATTGTCTGAGGATTTCCACAAGAAAACATCGTTCCAAGAGGGTGCATTCAAGATCGCAACAGTGTTGCCTTTCGCTGCAATGGCATAAGAGTCACCGCTGAAAGCGGGGACTTCTTGGGCAGTAACATCACCCACAACGCGAGGCTCTGACCACGTGATGGTGTTAGTCGAAGCATCAAATGTACCGCGATAATATACCAGACATGTCTGGATACCTTGATAGAGGTAGCCAGCGTCAGATTCAGTGCAGGCAATCAAGTGGATGGTGTTTCCAATGGAAACCATGGCAGGCCAAAGCAGGCATGTGCTGGTTTGTGATCCATTGCTTGCAGCAGGTCCTTCCAATGTGGTGAAAGTCCAGTTGTTGGAACCTTTTTGCGGACAAACACCAATCACAAGGGCGGTCGTACCATTGTGTGAGGCAACAATTTCAGCATTACCGACACAAGTCATTGTACCCCAACCAGTTCTTACATTCTCAATTCTGTCACTACTGCTGGAACTGTTAATCCAATTGTTACCATTGTAGTAGTTATAGCCCGTACCTCTGGAAGAGGCTGCACTGGCCATCGTGGTCCAAACCGCAGAAATCGTGCCATCAGGATGAGCATAAATCTTGGGGGCTTGAGATCCGTTGGTTTGCAGGTCATAAAATGTTGTTCCGAGAATATTCCGGCTTATGCTGCGAACCATGGGCATAGCCTCTTGGGGAGCAGCCTCTTCGCGGCCGGTAAGAATCGTTTTCTTCATTGCAACAGTGCTCAAGTCGCGACTCTTGACAACATCCTGTGCAAACATTGCGTTGACTAAAAACAACGCGGTAACAGCAAGTAAAATTTTCTTCATAATATTAAGATTTTGTTTGAATTATATTTAAAATAAATTCAGGATAATGACAGAATGCCATAATCCTGAATTTGTGTTTTTTTATTAATTGGCAACCTTTTTACCAGCTGCGTAGTTGATCTTCAGAGCATTGTTTTTACGCAACTCTTGCTTAATAGTATTCACATAACGCATTTGGACGTCCTTATCGACTTTCAAAGAGAACGTGAGGCGGTCTCTGTCCTGTGCATCGCGGGACTCTTTTTCCGTTCCGATAAAGTCACGGACATCGCCCACTAAATCCTCAGCCTTAATGGTTTGGTCATTAAGTTGTACAGAAACTTCTCCCGGGGGAAGAGTGTTTTCATTTTTGGAGATAGGGGCACCGATGTAGATGTTGGCCACCAAAGATTTTTTCTCCAACTTTTGGATTTCAGTAGCTTGCGGCGGTTGGAAATGAACCTTCAGCGAGGCCTCACGCATGGTGGTGATCACCATGAAGAAGAACAAGAACATGAAGATAATATCAGACATGGAACCCATGTTGAGTTCAGGTGTCTCTTTTTTTCCTTCTTTTCTGAATCTTGACATAATCTTGCGTTTTTAAGGTTATTTGCCACCGTTATTACTATAATCCATAGGCGGAGCTTCAGAGATGTTCATCGGAATGGCGGTGGAGACGGCACGTTGTGCAGCTGAATCAAGGGCATCAAACTTCTTGCCGAAATACTGCAGGGCTGTCTCATTACGCAATTCGTTCACAGCGCGCTGCAATTCATTCTGCACCTGCACATACATATTGTAACTCGTACCCTGGTCGTTTGTCAGCGACACAACACCTTTGGAAACCTGAAAATCGCCTATACCGTCAATCGGTTTGCTCACTTTTTCAGGCAACGACGGATCGTTGGAAGGATTGGCAAAGAACTCCTTGGCTCTTGCCTTCAAATCGCTCACCATGATGACATCACCGTTCACGGAAATCTCATCCCGGAAGTTCACCAACACGTTCAGAACATTTCTCTTGTTGATATCCACCTTCATATCCTTCGCATCTTCCGTTTTTGGAGGCGGGAGCTTTCTGGGAATGCCCTGTTCCGTGTTGATGGAAGAGGTAAGCAGGAAAAAGGTCAACAGCAGAAAGGAAATATCTGACATTGCGCCTGTATTCAAGCCTGGTGTTTTTCTTTTACTCATGTTAGTTTCTGTTTTTAACGGCGTTCATAATCAAGGATACAATAATAGCCAATATTGCACCGAACAAACATACATAAACCGTGAACACAGCAGCGTTCACCATCTTGTAGCCGGAACCGGTCATGCCTGCCTTGATGGCTGACGGGCTGAGGGTGGGCGTGCCGACCAAGTAGCCGATGAAGAAAGCCACCACTAACAACAGCAGACCCAAAAGAATCTTGTAGGAGGTCTTGAAGTTGGTAATCATGTTGGTCAGCAAGAAGAAGACCATCAGAGCCAAAGCACCGATACCGAGAATGTAGGTCAACAGGATAAAACAATTCTGCAAAGAAGCGCTTTTGTCGAAGCTCTTCAAGTCGCTCTGGAAAGATTCCAAATCAGCTGTCTTTTTCGCGGCAGAAGCGGTGGTGTTGATAGCGTCGGCTCTGTTAATTAGCGCGTTGGCCGATTTGACATAATTGCGCTCCAACAAGTAGTTTTGCTTCACCTCATTATATTCCTTGTTGATTTTTTCGGTATAAGCGTCAAGATCCTTGTAGGTGTTCACACTGTTGAAACCATCCACATATTTTTGTTTGTCATTGCATTTGGCAAACAGACCTGCGGAGCGTTCCTGGAATTTGGCTTTATAACCCTCAAAAGAGTTTTCGTCCAAATTTTTCAAATCCTGAAGGTAAGTATAAAGGATGTCTTTCTGAATCTGATCTTCTTTCTGCTTTTTTGCAGCTTCAGCATTCATTTCCTTGTACTTTTCAATCACAGAAGGGAGACTTTCCACGGTAGCCGTCTCAAGGTCAGACACCATTTCCGGCGTCTTCGCTTTCACTTCCTGGGTTTGGATATAGTTTTCCTTTTTATCTGCATCAAATGAGAAAAAAGAAAAAGCAATAGCCAAGCAGCAAGCCAAGATAGCGACTACGAATATGACGATATTGATTATTCTATTTTTCATTATACAACGGTTTAATAAATTTATTGTATATATAAAATATAAGAATGGCTTACCTTCTTATTATTTGTTTTTGACCAGGATGTCCATGAAGGAGATGGTGGCGTCTTCCATGTCATTCACGATGGCATCGATACGGGTGAGGAGGTAGTTGTAGAACACTTGGAGAATCATGGCGGTGATCAAACCGAACACGGTGGTCAACAAAGCCACTTTCATACCGCCGGCGACGATGGTCGGGGAAATATCACCTGCGCGCTCGATATCATCGAATGCCTGCACCATACCGATGACGGTTCCCAAGAATCCCAATGACGGGGCAAGAGCGATGAACAAGCTGATCCAAGTCATGTTGTTTTCCAATTTTGCCATTTGAACGGCACCGTAAGAGGTGAGGGATTTCTCCACTGACTCAAGTCCTTCATCATAACGGTCAAGACCTTGGAAGAAAACAGCGGCAAGAGGTCCTTTTGTGTCACGGCAAAGTTCTTTAGCGGCATCAACGCCTTTGGTCTTAAGCGTGTTCTCCACCTTGTCGAGCAGCTTCTTGGAATTCACAGAAGAAAGGTTGAGGTAGAAAATACGTTCAATGACGAAAGCCAATCCCAAAATCAAACAGATCAACACAGGGGTCATCCAAACGGCACCACCCTGGATGAATTTGTCTTTCAACGTGTAGTGCAAACCTTGGTTGATGGCATCATCAGGGTCTTCAGAAAGTTCTGCCTGTGCAGCAGCGGGAGCCTCGGCTACTTCTTCAGCAACCTGCTCGGTGGCGGCAGCTTCGTCAGCTTTTTGTTGTTTTTGAGCAAATGCGTTGTTTGCAATACCGAAGGTTAAGAAACCGAAAACGGTAAGTAAGGCGATAAGCTTTTTCATAATGAATTTTGATTTTTGAAATTAAACTGTATTATATTTTATTGATATTCAAACCTTTAGTTCTCAGCGGAGAGAATGGGATTCGAACCCATGAAGCGCTTTTGGCGCTTACGCGCTCTCCAGGCGCGCGCCTTCGACCACTCGGCCATCTCTCCGAAAATTTCAGGGTGTAAAAATACACTTTTTTTCAATCTCCACAACACTTTCTCAAAAAAAATTTCACACCTTGAAAAAAGGCTTGGACAGTCGCTTTTTTGTGTATCTTTGCCGAATCTTATTATACCTTATAATATTAAATCCAAAAATCACATATCTTATTGATTATGAAAGAAGTACACAATTTTAATGCAGGACCTTGCGTCCTTCCGAAAGAAGCTGTTGAGTCCACAATCAACGCTATCCGCAATTTTGACAACACCGGTATCGGTCTGATGGAGATTTCCCACCGCACCCCTGGTTGGGAGCGTCTGATGGCAGAAACCCGCCAACTTTGGCGCGACCTGCTCAACATCCCCGACAATTACGAGGTGCTCTTCCTCGGCGGTGGCGCCAGCACCCAATTCTTCATGGTGCCCGCCAACCTGATGAAGACCAAAGCCGCTTACCTGCAAACCGGTGTCTGGGCTAAGAAAGCCGCCAAGGAAGCCAAAAACTTCGGCACAACCGAAATCGTCGCCTCTTCTGAGGACAAAACCTACAATTATATTCCTAAAGGTTGGACCGTCCCCGCTGACGCCGACTATTTCCACATCACCACCAACAACACCATCTACGGCACCGAGATCCGCAAAGACTTCACCGCTGCCGAATGCAACAACGTGATGCTCGTCGCTGACATGTCCTCCGACATTATGAGCCGTCCCGTTGATGTGACCAAATACGGCCTCATCTACGGTGGCGCCCAGAAGAACGTCGGCCCTGCCGGTGTCACTTTCGTCATCGTGCGCAAGGACATCCTCGGCCAAATCGGCGACCGCGCTTACATGAACCCGCTGCCCACCATGGTGGATTATCGTACCCACGCCGCTGAGGAAGCCAAGAACATCTCCATGTTCAACACTCCTCCCGTGCTCCCCATTTTCGTGATGCACGAAACCCTCACCTGGCTCAAGAACACCATCGGCGGTGTCGCTGAAATGAACAAAATCAACATGAAGAAATCCAACCTGTTGTACGACGAAATCGACCGCAACAGCATGTTCGTGGGCACCGTCGCCGAAAAGGCCGACCGTTCTATCATGAACCACTGCTGGGTCATGGCCCCCGGCTACGAAGACAAGCAAGATGCCTTCATGGCCTTCGCCAAAGAGCGCGGCATGGTCGGCATCAAGGGTCACCGCTCCGTCGGCGGCTTCCGCGCTTCCCTCTACAACGCCTGCACCGTGGAAGATGTCGAAGCTCTCGTCGCCTGCATGCAAGATTTCGAAAAAGCAAACAAATAATATTAAGTTAGCAGTTAGCAGTTAGTAGTTAGCAGTTCATTCGACCTAAACTACTAACTGCTAACTACTAACCACTAACTAAATAAAAATAATAATGAAAGTATTAGTTGCAACCCAAAAACCTTTTGCAAAAGCCGCTGTCGATGGCATTCGCGCTATCGTGGAAAAAGCTGGTTATGAATTAGTTCTGCTGGAGAAATACGAGACTCCCGAAGAACTCTACGCTGCTGTCGCCGATGTGGACGCTATGATTGTCCGTTCCGACAAAGTGACGGCCCAAGTGATTGATGCCGCCAAGAATCTCAAGGTGGTCGTGCGCGCCGGCGCCGGCTTCGACAACCTCGACCTCGCCGCCTGCACCGCCAACAACATCGTGGCAATGAACACCCCCGGCCAAAACTCCAACGCCGTGGCTGAACTTGCCATCGGCATGATGATCTACATGGCCCGCAACACCTTCAAACCCGGCACCGGCGCCGAACTGAAAGGCAAAAAAGTCGGTATCCAGGCATACGGTAACGTGGGTCGCCTCGTGGCTGAAAAGGCTCGTGCCCTCGGCATGGAAGTTTGGGCATTCGACCCCTTCGTCCCGAAAGAGAAAATGGAAGCCGAAGGTGTTATTGTTCCCGCCACCCTTGAAGAGATGTACAAGAACTGCAACTACATCTCCCTGCACATCCCCGCCAACGACCAGACCAAAAAGTCTATCAACAAGGCTCTTGTCGGTCTTATGCCCAAAGGCGGCTGCGTGATCAACACCGCCCGCAAGGAAGTCATCAACGAGGAAGATCTCATTGCCCTGATGACCGAGCGCGAAGACCTCAAATATTGCACCGACATCGCTCCCGATGCTTTGGACGAATTCAACAAGTTTGAGAAACGCTTCTTCGCCACCCCGAAAAAACAGGGTGCTGAGACTGCTGAAGCCAACATCAACGCCGGCTTGGCCGCTGCCAACCAGATTGTGAACTTCTTCGTCAACGGCGACAAGAAATTCCAAGTGAACAAATAGGAGAAACATTTCCTTATTTTTTATGTAGAGACGCGGCGTGCCGCGTCTCTACTTTTTTATTATCTTTGCCACCGCTAAAATTCATGGTTTATGGCTGAAAATAAAAATTATGTAATTGGAATCACACAAGGTGACATTAACGGCATCAGCTACGAAGTGATTATCAAATCATTGAGCGACAATAGAATAATGGAAATATGCACGCCCGTTGTCTATGGATTGTCAAAAGTGGCCTCCTACCACAAAAAGTACATGGAGATGCCCGATTTTAATTTCCAGTTTACCAAAACGGCGGAACAACTCTCCACCAAACGCCCCAACCTCATCAATATTTACGATGAGGAAGTGAAATTGGAACTGGGAACCTCAACGAAAATCGCCGGACAAATGTCAGAGCGTTCCTTGTATGCCGCAGGTCGCGACTTGAAAAACAAATTGATAGATGCCATCGTGACCGCACCCATGAACAAAAACAATATTCAGTCTGACAAATTCACGTTTTCAGGACACGCCGAGTTTTTCAACCATTATTTTGGAGGAAAGGACAATCCGTGTTTGATGATGCTGGTGAGCGAAAACCTCCGTATGGGATTTGTCACCAACCATTTGCCTGTCAAATCGGTGGCTGGAAACATTACCACAGAAGGCATTTTGCAAAAGATTGAGACTTTGAATCTTTCCTTGAAAAAGGATTTTGCCTTGAATAATCCCACTATTGCCGTACTTGCCCTCAACCCGCATAACGGGGATGACGGGTTGCTCGGAACGGAAGAGCGCGACATCATCCAACCCGCTGTGAACCAAGCGTTCCATAATGGAATCAACGCTTTCGGTACATTCTCGGCAGACGGATTCTTCGCTTCCGGAGCCTACAGCCGTTTTGACGCTGTTTTGGCCATGTATCACGACCAAGGGATGATTCCCTTTAAATTGCTGGGTAAAGACGGTGTCTGCTTTACCGCCGGACTGCCTATTGTGCATACTGCCCCCGCCCATGGTATCGCTTACGACATCGCTGGCAAAAACATCGCTGATGCCCAGTCTATGCGGAATGCCATTTATCTGGCGGTGGATATCCTGCGGAATCGGAGAGGCGATGACTCGATGAAGCGATGAAAGGCGATGAAAGATGGAGGATGAGAAAATGGGAGGATGAGAATAATGGATTTGGTTATAGACATAGGGAACACGTTGCAGAAGGTGGCTGTCTTTTCTGAAAAAGGAGTTCTTTGCGATCTTTTTTCTGAAAAAAAACTGTCAATTTCATCTTTAGAAACTGTTTTTTGCCGATATCCTATTGAACGGGCTATTGTTTCCTCTGTGAGTAAAGAGAATGTGTCGGTGTTGCAATGGCTTGATGAAAGGACCCAATTACTACGTTTTTCTGCTTCCTGCCGCCTGCCTATCTGCCTACAATACGCCACGCCAGAGACTTTAGGCACTGATAGAATTGCCAATGCAGTGGGTGCCAACGTTTTATATCCAAACAGAAATGTACTCTCCATCATGGCAGGAACCTGTCTGGTGGCGGATTTTGTGAACGAAAAAGGGGAATATTTAGGCGGAAGTATCGCACCGGGGGTGCGGATGCGCTTCCAAGCCTTGTCACAATTCACGGCACGTCTTCCCCTTGTGGATCCGGAAAACATTGACTTTTTTATTGGAAACAATACCAAAAACTCCATTCTTGCAGGTGTAATGAACGGCATCATTCAAGAAATCAACGGAATAATTCGTCAATATTCAAGACTTTACAGTCCCTTGAAAGTGATTCTTTCGGGTGGCGATGCGGAGTTGTTACAAAATTCCATAAAAAAACGTATATTTGCCGCCCAAAATCCGATTCTGGTCGGGTTGCATAAAATATTAATATTGAATGCTTCTAAAAGCTAAATATATACTATGGATAGTGGCGTTTTGTTGTTTGTGCTTCCCTTTTGTACAGGCGCAAAATGAAATCCGTATGCCCTATTCAAGCTATGGAATAGGCTCTGTAAACCACTATTCCAATGGTATTTTGGATGGCATGGGGAGTGTGTCCTACGCCATGCAGAATCCTTACTACATTAATTTCCGAAACCCTGCTTCTTACGCTGCATTTGACTCTTTGTCCTTCATCGCCGATGCCGCTGCTTCCATTTTTTATTCCAAATTATCACAAAAAGAGAACAAACAGAAAAATTCATACGCCAGACCTTTTTATCTGGCCATCGGTGTTCCCGTCACCCGCCATTGGCGTACCAGCGTTGGCATTAAATCCTTTAGCACTATTGGATATAATATCGCCACCTCTAAAAACATTCCCAATGTCGGAGATGTCAATTACACTTATTCCGGCAATGGTGGACTGAACCAACTCTATTGGGGGAATGCTTTCAAAATCTGCAAAGGACTTTCTATCGGATTAAACGCCAGCTATTTGTTCGGTTCCATTTTCGCCGCCAGCAACACCGAATTCAATAGCAACACCATCTTGAACTCATACATCAACGACGCTTATCTTGTTGATGGTATTTATCTTGAAGGCGGTCTGCAGTATTTTTTCAATATTGGTGAAAAACACAAAATTGGACTGGGTGCAGTGTATAGCAACACCGCCTATATCTGGGCAAAAGAGAAACTACTGATTAACTCGTATTCAGGCAGCTATATCAGCACATCCATTTACGACACTGTTTTGTATAAGGATGATTTGCGCGGTACATTAAATATCCCTCAGTCCGTAGGTGCTGGTCTTAGTTATACATTTAAGGATAAGTTGACCGTGGCCGCCGATGTGACTTGGCAAAATTGGGCCAACTTCAAATTCATGAAACCGTGTGACTCCCTTCAGAACACCATTATGGCCTCCTTGGGAGCTCAATTCATTCCAGACCCCACTTCCAACAAGTTTTTCAAAAAGATGGCCTTTCGGGTTGGCGGACGCTATTCCTCCGGGGAATTGTTAATCCGCAATAAACCTATTTCCGAATTCGGAGTCTGTTTCGGCGTAGGAGTTCCACTAACCTCTTTCAACACTCATTCCTCTCTCAACATCTTATTTGAATACGGAAGAACAGGAACACTGGTCAATGACCTCATCCGACAAGACTATTTCAGATTCTCATTCTGTTTCACCCTGCAGGAACGCTGGTATCAAAGAGTAAAATTAGATTAGAAAATTATAACCCTATAAAATAAAACTAAAATGAAAAAGATTATTGCAATTATTGCGTTCGTTTTCAGTAGCAGCTTCATCTTTGCTCAAAATCCTTGCCCCTTCAAATACGGGGCTAATGAGGCTGACTCTTTGAAGTGCTTGGAACAAATCACCAATTTCAGAACTTTCTACAATGCTAAGAATTACAAAGACGCATACGAGGCTTGGCAGTATGTGATCCAACACAGCCCTTGTGCTTGGGACGGCATCTACACCAATGCCCAGACGCTCTTCCAAAATCTCATCAAAGACGAGAAAGATTCAGCACACCGCGAGCTGCTGGTTGACTCCTTGTTCTACACTTTCGATGTCCGCAGCACCTACTTCCCTGAAAAATTCACTTCGGGTTCAGGATTAGGTTTCAAAGCCTATAACACCATCCGTTACAGAAAAGATCAGTATGAACAGGCTTTCAACTGGTTCGTACAGTCTGTGGAAATGGAAAAAGAGAACACTCAGCCCGCTATCTGGGATGCGTATTTCCAGCTTGCAGAGAATTTCACCAAAGCAAAAAGAGACACCTCTATTGTCGTTGAAGCTTACGAGCGTGCCACCGACTACATCGATCTTTCCATCTTGAATGCCACAAAAGCTTTCGAAAGCGGAACAGATGCACTGGAAGCCTTGAAAGCCCAGCTGGACAATAACGAGATAGACCTCGTGGCTTACGAAAAACAGGCCAAAAAACTCACTGCTGATACCAATCGTCAGTCCAAACTGATCTCCAACTACCGCAAAACTCTGGCCAAAATTGAGAAATCAGTAACTCCGTATGCTTCTTGTGAAGTGTTGGAAATGCTCTATGCCAAAAAATTCGAGAATATCAAAAACGACCTGCCTGCTGTCAGCAAAATGGTCAACACCATGTTCAAGGGCAACTGCATCAGCAGCCCGCTGTTCCAAGAGGCCCTGTCTATCCTGCACAAAGCCAGCCCGAACCGCAACTCTGCGTACATGATGGGTAACCTCACTCTTCAAAACTACGTGAACTCCAAAAAGGACGAAGACATTACCAATGCTATAAACTATTTCCGTGAAGCCGCTGAATTAGGTGAAACCCACGACCAAAAGGCTGACGCTTACTACATGCTGGCGTTGGCATACCAAACAAAAGGCTCTTTCTCTGAATCTCGCTCCGCTGCCTACGACGCTTTGAAAGCAAAACCTAATATGGGCAAAGCGTATATCCTTATTGGCGACCTCTATGCCAACTCCGGCGGAAGATGCAGTGACGAGCAGGTTCCCGGTGCTTACACTTGGGCTGCCGCCGACAAATACGCGAAAGCTGCCGCAGTGGATCCGAGCTGCGCTGAATCCGCCAACGCCAAACGCGCAAGACTGAGATTCCCGAGCAAAGACGAATTGTTCAAACGTGGTTTGAACAACGGAGCCTCCTACCATGTGGGATGCTGGATTCAGGAGAACACGACCGTAAGGTAATCTTTCCGAATGTTTCTTAACGCTAAATATCAATATAAAAGCATCATAATCGCCTCGTGCATTATGATGCTTTTTGCTGCCTGCAAATCCAAGAACAATAATTCACAGTTATTGGAATATAACGGGAAATTCCCTGATGAATCCGCCGAAAATATGACCATCACCGTCAGTGACTCCGGCACTACCATTTTCATTGTCAGCACTCCCATACTCAACCGTTACAATTCCACCGACACTGCTTTCGTGGATTGCCCTGAAGGAATTACGATTACCTCGTTCAACGATTATGGTAGCAAACAGGCCATTATCACTGCGGACTATGCCTGCCAAATCAACAACAATCTGTTCAAGGCCACGGACAACGTGATCATCCATGACCTATCCAACGGCGACTCCGTGATTACCGACGAAGTGATTTGGGATCAACGACAACGAAGTATCTACTCCACAAAAAGCGTCAAACAGATAAAAAGTGATGGTTCAATAAATTACGGTGATGGTTTTAATGCAGACGAACGCTTCACCCGATACACCATCATACACCCGCATGGGGAGATGGTGGGGTATGATTTCTGACGATGAAAAAGTAGTCCCGCTGGGAATCGAACCCAAATTTAAAGTTTAGGAAACTTTCGTTCTATCCATTGAACTACAGGACCCTTTGCGAAAAAGTGCGCAAAAATACAACTTTTTCGATATTAAATGATCATAAAAAGAAAAGGCACAGAATAAAATCTGCGCCTTTTCTTTTTAATTTTTTGAAAATCAGCATTTCGCTATATTTACAATCACCTCAGTGGCCTTCACCATGGATTCAAGTGGCACATATTCGTACTTGCCATGGAAGTTATGACCACCGGCGAATATGTTGGGACACGGGAGATTGCGGAACGAGAGGTTGGCACCGTCTGTGCCGCCGCGAATGGGTACGATAACCGGCTCCACGTCCGCCTCTTTCATCGCCTTCACGGCACGTTCCACCACGTAATAGACAGGCTCCACCTTTTCTCGCATGTTGTAATACTGATCTTTGATTTCGCAGGTAATACAGTTGTTATACTTGATGTTCAAGAAGTTGACTATATCTTGCATGTATTTCTTCTGTGCTTCGAAAGTTTCGCGATTGTGGTTGCGAATAATGTACGACATTTTGGTCTCCTCCACGGTGCCTTCAATATGCGTGAGCAAGTAGAAACCCTCATAATCCTGCGTATGCTCAGGGCGTTGCGCAGCGGGCAGCATACCATTGAGTTCCATGGCGATGAGCTGGGAATTCACCATCTTGTTCTTGGCATATCCCGGATGGATGTTCTTGCCTTGGATGTGGATGTTGGCACCAGCGGCATTGAAGTTCTCAAACTCCAACTCTCCGATAGCTCCACCGTCCATCGTGTAAGCAAAATCACAACCGAAAGCTTCCACATCGAAGAATTTCACACCGTTGCCGACTTCTTCATCATGCGAAAAGGCCACTTTAATGTCCCCGTGTTTGATTTCCGGATGCTGGATGAGGTATTCCATAGCACAAACAATCTCCGCAACACCTGCCTTGTCATCGGCTCCAAGCAATGTTTTGCCATCCGTGGTGAGAATTGTTTTTCCTTTATAATCCAACAATTCTGGAAATTCTTCAGGAGAAAGAACCGTATTGGAATCTTTATCCAAAACGATGGTACCACCGTCATAATTAGGGACAATGACCGGGGCGGCGATGCCCGGCATGTCGGGAGCTGTGTCCAAATGGGCCATGAAACCAATGACCGGCTGTTTCGTATCTGTGTTTGAAGGCAGCATGGCTGTCACATAGCCGTGCTGGTCTTTTTTAACTTCCTGCATTCCAATACTTTTCAATTCTTCTACCATCACATCGGCGAAGTCAAGGAGCGCCTGAGTGCTCGGATAGCTTTCAGAATTCGGATCCGCAGTAGTTGCGTAGGAGATATACTTGGAAAAACGTTTTAACAGAATGTCTTTCATATTGTTATTTTTTTGATTATTAGTGATTTATAAACAAAATTTATACAAATCTTAAAGTAAGCAAATGTACATAAAAAACATTAATCAAACTCAAACGAAAAAACAACGGAATCATCATATTTGTGATTTCAAATTCCATAGTTTATTTATCATTGTTTTTGTATCTTTCCTCTGAAATTGTAGAGACGTTTCATGAAACGTCTCTACAGCATCAATTCACTTGTCTGCGTGTATTCGAAATTTATGTACCTTTGCGCCCTTAAAAAATAAAATATGAATTTGAGAAAATATATCCTTTTTGTAAGTATTTTCCTTTCCAGTGTTCTCGCGATGGCGCAAAATGCCGTCATCAAAGGTTTCACATACGACGAGTCCACAGGAGAGTCGCTCCCCTACTGCACAATTCTGCTGACAGGAACCTCATACGGTGCATTATCCGATGTTTCGGGTGCATTCCTCATAAACAAAATACCTACAGGTACTTACATTGTGAAAGTATCCTTATTGGGATATGTTGACCTTTTTGACACAGTGGAGGTATCTGGCAATGCTACCATCACCAAACGCTACAGCATCTCACCAAACTCACAAACTCTTGATGCTGTGCAGATTGTGGGAGAGAACACTCGCAAGGAGCAAGAGACGCGTACGTCAGTCATCAGCGTCACCCCGAAAGATATGAGCAAGATGCCCGCCATTGGCGGCCAGCCCGACTTTGCCCAATATTTGCAAGTGCTTCCCGGCATCATCTCTACCGGCGACCAAGGCGGACAACTTTACGTGCGCGGAGGCACCCCTGTGCAAAACATGCTTCTCATGGACGGTGTCATCCTCTTCAATCCGTTTCATTCTATCGGTATTTTCTCTGTCTTCGATATGGACATCATGAGCAGCGCGGATGTCTATACCGGCGGTTTCGGGGCGGAATTCGGCGGCAGGATTTCCTCCGTGATGGACATCAAAACCCGAGACGGAAACAAAAAACGTCTCTCCGGCAAGGTCGATATCAACAACATTGGCGGACAGTTGCTGCTTGAAGGGCCTCTCCTGAAACTCAAGGAAGACCGCAAAACATCCATCAGTTTTATCCTTTCCGGTAAAGGTTCCTACTTGAATCAAGCCTCGAAATTTTTCTATCCTTACGTGAAAAACGAAGATGGCCTCCCGTACAACTTTTGGGATCTGTATGGTAAAGTCACTCTGGCAACCAAAAACGGTACCCGATGGAATATTTTCGGTTTCAATTACGATGACCGCGTCAACTACAGTTCCGTAGCGAACTATGGCTGGAACAATTGGGGAATAGGTTCCAATTTCCTTATCGTGCCCGGCGATGCCCCCACTACCATTGAGGGTTCTCTGGCTTATTCCAAATACAGCTCTGAACTGCAAGATGTTAACTTTGATCCACGAAAAAGCTCGATGGACGGCTTCACATTTGACCTTGGATTCAACTATTATCTCGGCAACAGCCTGTTAAAGGTCGGCGTTGATGTTGTGGGATACAACACGAACTATGAATATTACACGATTTATCATGCGCAACGTACAATGGAAGACCACACTACTGACTTGTCCGTATTCGCAAAATACAAATACAATTTCCGCAACAAATTATTGATAGAACCCAGTTTCAGATTACAATATTATTATTCCTTAGGGGAAGCATCACCAGAACCCAGATTGGCTCTCAAATACAACATCCTGCCTAACCTTCGGCTGAAATTGGCCGCTGGCATGTATTCCCAAAATCTGGTTTCCATCACTTCCGACCGTGATGTGGTGAGCCTTTTCAACGGCTTCCTCTCCTCCCCGTTGGAGAGCGATCTGCTGCCGAGTACACTCATTAATGGAGACAAGGAGATAAAAGGACGCCTACAGAAGTCACAACACGCCATCTTAGGACTTGAATACGATCCTATCAACCCCTTAAGCATCAATATTGAGGGCTATTTCAAAAATTTTTCCCAGCTGATTTCCGCAAACCGTTATAAGATGTTGGAATCTGACAATGATTTTATATGGGAAAAGGGGCAGGCCTACGGTGGAGATATTTCAGTGAAATACGAGCAAAAAGGCGTATATATCTGGTTTGTTTATTCGCTGGGTTGGGTGAAACGAACTGACGGAAAGATTACTTACAACCCGCATTTCGACCGCCGGCACAACATCAACTTAGTGGCTTCTTATTCTTTCGGCAAAAGACGTTCCTGGGAAATCAACTGCCGTTGGAATTTCGGCACCGGATTCCCGTTCACGCAAACGCAAGCCTACTACCCCCACTATGATCCCACTTTTATCAACGATGACTATGTGAGTGCTAACGAAGATGTTTATTTCCTTCTGGCTGATTTTAATCAGGCAAGACTGCCAAGCTACCACCGACTTGACCTCGGAGCCAAAAAGAAATTCTTCCTCGGACCCCGTCACACTCTCGAACTCTATTTCTCTATGACCAATGTTTATAACTATAAAAACGTGTTTTACGTTAACAGAACGACAAATGATGTCGTTTACCAGCTACCGTTCCTTTACTATTTTGGTATGACGTGGCGGTTCTAATGAGACTTGAGACTTGAGACTTGAGACGTAAGATTTTGGAGTTGATTTGCGGATTTTTTCCTTTTTAGGAGGCTTGTTTACTGTCTGGCAGGTTAAGAAAGAGACAATTAATGTTTTATTTTTAACCGTAAGTTGTTGATTTTTAATAATTTTTGCGAATAATCAAAAAATATTCCATATTTTGACGAGTGATTAAAAAAAAGTGTATTTTTGCACCGTCATTCAGACAAACGGATCGGTAGTTCAGTTTGGTTAGAATACATGCCTGTCACGCATGGGGTCGCGAGTTCGAGTCTCGTCCGGTCCGCCAACAAAGTAGAGATGTAATTATTGCGTCTCTATTTTTTTATGTTCCAAAATAACACATCAAAATTCCTTTTTCTTAAACGGAATTTTCATAGTTTTGCAACCTGATTTGATTTGATGATTGAAGTATGGAAGATATCAAGACCACAACGGATTTGAAAATTCTGATAGCGGAATGAGCGGACAAAAGGTGCAAGACCTTGACATTGAAGAGGTATCATCTGACAGGCGGAACCCGATATTGGCCGACGTGATGGCTCAGTTAGACTATATGGAGAAGCGGGGCAGCGGACTGAAGCGTATCTGCAATGAAACTCGGAGTTTAGAGTCCTATAAGGAAGACCGGAAACCGAAGTTCAAGTCCTCTTCCAGCCACTTCATAACTACCATTTATTCAATGGAGTATGACCCTGCGGTAACCAAGCAGTCATCAAGTGGTAACCAAGTAGAGGGACTAAGTAATGTCCTAAGTAGGGACCAAGTAGGGACTAAGTTGAGATTAAGTAGGGACCAAGTAGAATATTTGCTTACAAGTATGAAACAGGCCTCACCTGCTGCAGAGATTCGGAAATTAATGGGGATGACCAATGCAAGCAAGTTCAAAAAACATTATCTGGATACGCTTTTGGAGATGGGCGTGATTAAGATGACGCAACCCGATTCTCCAAACAGTCCCACACAGCGGTATGTGCTCACGGAGGAGGGACGGAAGCTGCTCGAATGATTATTATATCACAGAAAATCCAAAGAGAAAAAACTATTAAAAACCGTTTTTGCTGTCATTCATTTATTTGCAATGTAATTAAATGAATACAAACAGCTGCAACATTCAGTGCAAAGAACAATCTTAGTCTCTCCGGTCCGCAAAAAAAAGAGGAACGAATGTTCCTCTTTTTTTCATCACATCATCGTTTCATCGTTTTTCATCGTCCCCTAGTCCTTCACGCACCGTACCGAATGCCCATAACATTTATAACTCAAATAGTTATAGCCTTCGGTCTTAAAGTCATAGACAGTGCAGCACCAAGCTTCGATTCGGCTGAAATTGTCAGCGCTCCAGAAAGCGGTTTGCTGACCGGCATGATGATAGCCGGTTTCGGTGTAATCGCCAGTAGGGGTGGCGTCGAAGCCGGCAACCGCTTTCGGTTTAATGTCATAAGGGTCCCAAAGCTGCGTGAACGCTTTCATCATTTCCCCGGCAACGGGATGGCCACCCAAAGTTTGGAAGAGTTTCTCCCATTCGCTGTTGTCAGGCAAGTGCCATCCTTCGGGGCAGATTCCGCGAACCGGTTTTGGAAGCGGCTTGTTGCTGTTGTGATGGCCAGCGAGATCCAGAGCTGCTGTCCAATTGTATAGCATTCCAAACCGGCTGTCGCTCGGAATTGCGTAGTATGCGGCAAATTCCGGCTGTGTGGCGGAAAAAGTCGGGTTCACACGCCAATGCTTCCCCGTCGGCGAAGTCATACAACGCATGTTCTCCGCCATCCAACACTGTGTACCAATCTGCACAGTCCGGTAAGTGTTGCCCTGATGGTCTTTTACAATTGGGGCAGACGGACAGAATGAAAAAAAATTCGTTTGTTCGGACTGAGCCACAAGCTTGGCCGTCCAGAATGTCATCAACAAAAAGACCAATATCTGTTTAAAAAAATTATAATTCATCCGTTTTATAGAATAAAAATAAGGAATATTGTTGCAATATTCCTTATGAAACTACTTCTTGTATTCAAATTAAAGATTAGAATTTCGTCAACGATTCGAATTTATCCAAGTTCTTGAGAGCGATGGCAGTACCACGAGCGACAGCACGCAACGGATCTTCCACCACATGTACGGGCAACTGGGTGATTTTGTTGAGACGTTTGTCAAGGCCACGCAGGAGTGATCCGCCACCGGCGAGGTAAATACCGGTTTTGAAAATATCGGCGGACAATTCAGGCGGAGTCACATTCAACGCCTGCATCACCGCGTCCTCAATGGAGTTGATGGAGTTGTTAAGGGCAGCTGCGATTTCTTGATAATTAATCATGATGCTGCGAGGGATACCGTGTACCAAATCACGCCCAAACACCTGATAATCGGCCGGTGGATTATCCAGATGTGTGATAGCCGCACCTACATTGATTTTTATCTGCTCGGCCGTAGGAATACCGATGTCAAGGTTGTGTTCACGACGCATAAAGTCCTTGATGTCTGCGTTGAGCTTGTCGCCGGCCACCTGCACGGATTTCTTAGAAGCGATGGAGCCCAAAGCGATGACAGCCACTTCACTGGTACCACCACCAATATCGATAATCATATTGCCGTTGGCATCCAAGACATCAATACCACTACCGATAGCCGCCGCCATAGGCTCGTAAATCAGACGCACCTCCTTGGCACCGGCTTGCTCGGCAGACTCACGCACAGCACGCTCCTCCACTTCAGTGATTCCCGAAGGGATACAGATGATCATCTTCATGGCTGGAGTTATGAACGAATGCTTGGTGTTAGTCATCTTGATGAATTCACGCAACATCAACTCTGTAGGCTGGAAGTCGGCAATCACACCATTGCGCAATGGACGAACAGTGTAAATCTCGCCAGAGGTTTTTCCATCCATCAACAATGCCTTTTTGCCAACAGCCACTACGGACTTTGTGCGCGAATCTATGGCGATAATAGAAGGTTCATCCACCACCACCTTGTTTTCGTGTAAAATAACGGTGTTGGCAGTACCTAAATCTATAGCTATCTCTCTGGTAAACAATGAAAACAATCCCATTTTATATCTTCTTTTTACAAACTTGCAAAAATATAAAAATTATTGTGATAATACGATTTTTTGCATAAAAAGTTACATTTTTAGACTTTAGACTTAAGACTTTGGACTTTTGGGTAATTTGGATACTGCTGTCGTTTACACAGATTTTTTTTACTTTTGCCGTTTCAATTGATAATATCAAAGTGCTAACAATCAGATTTATGAAAATATTATTGTTTCTGTTGATATACGGTTTGTTCGCGCCGAACAATGGGGCATGGCTGCAACGATTCTTTTCGGAGAAGCCCCATGTGGAGGTAGCGCATGAAGAGCCCGTTCTTGACACGTTAACACTGATGTTCATCGGCGACGTGATGTCACACAGTCCGCAGGTGGATGCCGCACGATTGCCGGACGGCACCTACGACTATGCGCCGTGCTACCGTTTCCTTGCGCCCTACATCGCTTCTGCGGATATTTGCATCGCCAACATGGAGGTACCTTTGGCAGGTTCACCATACACCGGCTATCCTCAGTTCTCCTGTCCCGACGCAATGATGTCACAGCTCTTCGATGCAGGCGTGGATATCTTCCTCACTGCCAACAACCACACCTGCGACAAGGGTGGCAAAGGCATCCGGCGCACCATCCACGTAATGGACAGCTTGGGCATCCCGCACACAGGCACCTGGCTCAACAGCACAGACTACTTCCAACGTAACCCGTTGATTATCGACAAGAACGGCTTCCGTATCGCTGTGCTGAACTACACGTATGGCACGAACGGTATTCCTGCACCCAACCCTTTCATTGTCAATTTGTTGGATTCCACCGCCATTGCCCGTGACATCGCCCGCGCCCGCGAACTAAAAGCCGATTACATCGTGGTGATGCCGCACTGGGGCATCGAATACGAGCGGAAGCAGAACAAAGGACAAAAGGGATACGCCAACTACATATACGAGTGCGGCGCCGACATGGTCATCGGCGGACACCCACACGTGGTACAACCCATCACATTGAAAAACAAAAACGAATATGGTGTGGCTCAACGCGTTACCGCTTACTCGTTAGGCAATTTCGTCTCCAATCAGCGCAAACGCTACACCGATGGCGGCATTATCGTGAAATGCCAGCTAGTTCGTGATACCAACGGGGTAATTCAAATCACGGATTACGAATACCTGCCGTACTGGGTTTATAAAGGAACATGCCAAGGGAAGTATCAGTACCACATCCTCCCGGCCAAGCACGCCGTTGAAAATTGCGCATGGTATAACATCCACGGTGCGGATTCCGTGGCATTGAATCTATTCTACAACGACACTAAATCGCTGATTGACAGCGTTCCTGAATCGAATTTCGATTTTACTTCAGCGATTCGATAACGCCTTTGACCTCATCGCCAGCCTCCTCCACGGCATCATTGAAATCTTGAAGAATCATACGTGCCTTGGCCTGAGCGAAATAGCTCTTGCACTCGCCTTTCAGCTGGTTTACATGTGAAGTTTCATCACCAGTAAGTTTCTTTTTCTCCACTTTGGCGACATATTTCTCGAACTTGGCCTGAGCTTTTTCCAAATCAGCCTGGGAATAGTTTTGGTATTCCTGCTCCACTTTGGTTGTGAATTTCTCCAAATTCTTGATTTTGTGAGATTTGCTGCCACAAACCAACAAAACGACAGCCAAGACAACCACGGCCACCAACGCCGCAATCATGATAATTTTGCTCTTTTTTTCCATATTCACAAATTATATTCTACATTTTGCATTCTACATTCTGCATTAATCAGAACCCTGTCCAGAACATCTCCCAAATCTTGTGTTCCATCTCCTGCCAGGACTGGCGGGTGGCACCGGCAAAATCCGCACTGTACTGGTTGAGCAACTTCTGGGCTTCTTCCTTCTTGCCTTCATTCAGCAAGTTAACGGCCTTATTCTCCAAAGCCGGAAGTTCCTCAAACGCTTTGTTTTCATAACGCATAATGTTGTCGGTCATCATCTTCTTGGTGCGACCCCAACGGACTTGCGCCAGTTTGTTGGCTTTACGGTAGTGCCACAGCACAGCATTCTCATTATAGCGGAAATGGCCGCACACCTCGAAACCGGCAGGCATCTTCGTGGCCCCTGCGTAAATCGGGATGCGCGGACTTTGACCGGGGTTTTCCACAGAGAACCAACAAAGGCCACCCACCTCATCGGGAAGCCAGTCGCGGCACTGCATAATGAACGAGTAGGAACACCACGACATGGCCACGCCACGGTAGAAAGTCACGGTGCCGGGGTTCAGAAAATTGTACATGGCACGTTCGTTGCCGTCCATCCACGGGTTGGCATTCGGACAAATGATGGTGTCCTTGTAGGGGTTGCCGTCCTTGTCCTTGCGGTTCACCTCCATCTTGAGGTTCCCGATTTGGTCGAGCACGGAACCTTCATAATTGGCACGGAAAAGCTCCATCACATCGCGCACATCAACTTTCTTCTCAGGTTTTACAGAGAATGGGAGTGATTCTGCATTAAGATCGAGTTTTAAAGACGGAGCAAGTTCGTTGAAAATGTACCATTCGCGCTCTTTGTGGTTCTTGCCCTCGGCGTAGGAGGCGTTGAAGGCCTTCCACCAGAGGAAGTCGCCTTTGCCGTCCCACAGTCCGTACTTTTTTGCCACTTTCTCGATATTGTCAGAGCAGAGGAAGTTGTTCTTGTCCTTGCGGTTCAGCTTGCCGATACGGGGCACGTTGCAGCTCACCGCCACCTCGTCGTCGGGCACACGCTGTGCCACCCACATTCCGCCAATCACGTCGGGACCTTCACCGAGGATTTCCATCTGCCAAACTTCGTTCTTATCCGCAATGGTGATGCACTCGCCTCCGTCGGCATAGCCGTATTGTTTCACTAAATCGCCAATCAGCAGGATAGCTTCGCGGGCGGTTGTACAACGCTGAAGAGCAACACGTTGCAGCTCCTCTATCATGAACATGGCGTTCTCATTCACCAAGGTGTCGGGACCGGAAAAGGTACTCTCACCCATAGCTAACTGATGCTCATTCATGCAGGGGTAAGCGGTGTTCATGTAGGCGTATGTGTGTGCGGCTTCGGGAATCTCGCCGGCAAGCACGAGGTTCTCCATACTCTTGGCCGTTTCCGTGTGCATCGTTCCCTTATAGACCTTGTGCATCGTTCCGGGTTTGTGGTCGGCGGCCGGCTCGATGGTCACCCACGTGCGGTATTTGCTGTCGCAGGTGTGCGAAGTGATGACGGAGCCGTCGGCGGAAGCCTTCTTGCCCACCATAATAGAGGTGCAGTTTGCGCCCACAAGCTCTTCGTTTTGGGCGAATCCAAAAAGGCAAAACACTACAACTCCGATTGTCAATAACAATTTCTTCATATTATTCTGATTTAACTTCAACATTAAACATTCTTTTTGTTTTATACTCTAAATCACGCTGCAAAGATAGCAAATTTGTATCTTTCACAACATCCAAAAAAAGCGTATCTTTGCCGTCTTTTTCAGAATAGATTATAATCAATAATAACCCAATGAAAAATAAAGTCATCGTCGCTGTTTTCAGCATGTTAGCCATTGGAACTACCCTTTTCGCGCAGTCCCCGAACAAACATTACCAGCAGGGCAAAACCAAAATGGACCAGCTGCTCAACGCCATCAACTCCATGTATGTGGATTCGGTGGATTTCGACCCGTTAGTGGATAAGTCCATCAACGAGATGCTCAAGGAGTTGGATCCGCACACGGCCTTTATCCCGGCGAAGGATGTGGCCGCCATGACCGAGCCGCTGCAAGGTTCCTTCGACGGCATCGGCGTGACCTTCCAGCTCATCAAGGACACCATCAACGTGATGGAAGTCATCATCGACGGGCCGTCGGAGAAAGTCGGCATCATGGCGGGTGACAAAATCATCAAAGTGGATGACACTGTGGCCGTTGGCAAGGACATCAGCAACGACTGGGTGCGCAAGCATCTGCGCGGCAAGAAAGGCACCAAAGTGAAAGTCACGGTGGTGCGCGGCCGTAAAAAAGAGCCCATCGACTTCACCATCACCCGAGGTGCCATCCCGATGTACAGCATCAACGTCAATTTCATGGCCGACTCCGCCACGGGTTACATTAAACTCGAACGTTTCGCTGCCACTTCCACTACCGAGCTGAAAAAAGCCATCCGCAGTCTGAAGGAACAGGGCATGAAGAACTTGATTCTCGATCTGCGCGGCAACGGTGGCGGCTACCTCAACGTGGCTTTCGAAATCTGCGACCAGTTCATCTCCGGCAAACGTATGATTGTCTATACCGACAATTTCCGCAAAACGGGCGAGAAGTATTTTTCATCTGAGGACGGTCTTTTCGAAGATGGCAAACTGATTGTGCTGGTGGATGAAAACTCCGCTTCCGCTTCCGAAATCACCTCCGGCTGCATCCAAGACTGGGATCGTGGACTTATCGTTGGTCGCAGAACTTTCGGTAAAGGACTGGTTCAAAAACCGTTGCGGCTCATCGACCAATCCGAGGTGCGCCTCACCATCTCCCACTACTACACCCCCACGGGTCGTTGTATCCAGAAACCCTACGATGATGGTTTGGACGCATACTTCAAAGATTTACAGACCCGTGCCAACAACGGCGAGTATTATACCGCGGAAAACATCAAATTCCCTGATTCGCTGAAATATAAAACGCCCAAGGGTCGTGTGGTTTATGGCGGTGGTGGCATCATGCCCGACATCTTCGTCCCGTTGGATACCACAAAATATTCCACCCTTTTCAATGAGATTGTCAGAAAAGGCGTGTTCGGCAGCTTCTCCGTAGATTATTTAGAAGCTAATCGCGATGCGTTACTGAAACAATACCCTAAATTCGAGGATTTCCAAAAGAATTACAAAATTTCCGATGATTTTTACAAGGAATTTATGGAATTTGCCAAAGAAGAGGGCGTGAGCGACAAAGCTTCCTTTGTTTTCAGCGACTATGCCAACTCCTTCATCAAAGAGAACAAAGAGAAACTGGATTCTCTCTATAAGAGTGCGGAAGACTTTGACCAGCAAACTTTTGACACGATGTTCTCCAACTATATCCACAAGACCTACGCAGAGATGCAGCACTTGCGCAACGAGGAACACGCAGCCGATTTCATCAAAGAATATCTTCGCTTTGAAATTGCCCGCGGGTTGTATGGCTACGGCGACGCCTACCGCGTCTTCCTCGAAAGCGATGACACTTTCCAGCAGGCCGTGGAGATTATGAACAACAAGAAGATCTTTAAGAAGTATAAGGTTGACTCTGGGAAATAGCTATTAGCTTTTGGCTTTTGGCTTTTGGCTTTAATTGGCTTTCAGCCAATATGCTAATAGCCAACAGCCAATAGTTAGTTCAACGCTTTTTCGCGCAACGAGTTGAATCCGTGACCTAATGTTTCGGAAGCATCCAATATGGTGACAAATGCCTTGTCATCGATTTCGTGGACGAAATGGATGAGCACGGGCAGCTGCTTGCGCGAGATGGAGGTGAAGATGATCTTTTTCTCATCGTGATTGTACATGCCTTCGCCGTTGAGGTATGTGCCGCCGCGATCCAGCTCATCGAAGATGCTCTGCCGAATTGCCTCGTATTTGTCGGAGATGATAAGGACTGCCTTATTGCTATGGAAGCCGGCGATGACCTTGTCCATCACGATGCCCGTCACGTAAATCACCAACCAGGAATAGAGCGGAATGGTCCAGTCTTTGAAGGCAACCAAAGCGATGAGCACAACGGTGGAGTCCACACAAATGAGCAGGGTACCTAACGGAATGTGTTTGATGTACTTGCCGAGGATCATGGCGATGATGTCGGTGCCGCCAGACGTGGCACGGGTCTTGAAAATCAACCCTAGCCCGATGCCGATGATGACACCGCCACACAGCGCGAGAATAAAGGTGGCCGACGGATCAGGAACCATAGGCTGGCCAGGTAGCGAGATTAGCGGCGCGTAGCCATAGACCTTCTCCCACAGCGAGATGAAAGCCGGCAATGTAATCACTCCCACGAGCGTTTTCGCCCCGAACTTCGGTCCAAGCCACAGCGTTCCGATAAGCAGCAGCGGCAAATCGAGGCAGATGCCCGAAAGACCGATGGGGAAGTTGAACACGTGGTGCAGAATGATGGCGATACCATAAACGCCACCGGGTGCCAGCTTCAGTGGCGAAATGAACACCACAAACCCAATGGACATAATGAACGTGCCCAAAATAATCAGGGCGTAGGTTTTGATGATTTCTTTGCGTTTTTTTCGTGACAATTTCATAATGCTGTTTTTTGGCACAACCCTTGTACCTTATCTTTTCAAAACTTTACAATTCAAGCTAACACGTTGATTACTTATGATTTATACAAAATCAATAAGTCGTGAATCTAAATGGCAAAAATACAATTTTTTGACACTGAAAAACCATTCTGTTCATAAATCACAATTCTCAATTCACTGATTAAAAAAAATTGTACTTTTGCACTTTCAATCCGGCCCCGTAGTTCAGCTGAATAGAACGTCAGATTCCGGTTCTGAAAGTCGTGGGTTTGAATCCCGCCGGGGTCACTAAATCAGTCCGTATGAACATCGAAAAATACGACGAAATCCGGGCTTCCCTGCCCGCCGGTGTGCGCCTGGTCGCCGTTTCCAAATTCAAACCGGCGGAAGACATTTCCGCACTGTACCAACATGGGCAGCGCGTTTTTGGTGAGAACCACGCGCAGGAGATGAAAGCCAAACATGAAGTTCTCCCGCAAGACATCGAATGGCACTTCATCGGTCACCTACAAACCAACAAGGTCAAGTATATCGCCCCGTATGTGTCTCTGATTCACAGCATTGACAGTCTTGACCTACTGAAAGAGGTCAACAAGCAGGCGGTTAAAAACAACCGGGTAATCCCCTGCCTGCTGCAATTCCATATTGCCGACGAGGAGACCAAGTTCGGATTCTCACTGGAAGAATGTTCGGCGATGCTCAACAGTCCCGATTTCCAAGAGCTAAAAAACGTTAAAATCCACGGTGTCATGGGCATGGCCACCTTCACCGACAATCAGGAGCAGGTACGTGGGGAATTTCGTCATCTCCACCAGATTTTCGAAGAGCTGAAATCCACTTATTTCGCACAAAATCCTGATTTCAAGGAAATTTCAATGGGCATGAGCGAGGATTTTCCCATCGCTGTTGAAGAGGGCAGCACGTTGGTGCGCATCGGAAGTGCCATCTTCGGACCGAGGGATTATTCGATTTAGGATTTGCGGTTTGCTATTTACGAATAACTAAATATACCAAAAATGAAGAAGTTAACACCCTACTTTTTTGCTACACTGTTGATAATCAGCGGATTGTCAGCTTTTGCTAATGGAGGAAATGACGGTGTCTCCCGAGACCGCAAACCCAAGAAAGAAAAACCCAAAAAGGAAAAAAACGAGGTGCGCACCGGATGGACGTTCGGCATTCTGCCCAGCGTGGCCTACGATGCGGACAAAGGCTTCCAATACGGTGTTCTGACCAACATTTACGATTTTGGCGACGGCTCTGCCTATCCCGACTACTTCCACTCGCTCTATTTCGAGGCGGCATATACCACCAAACGCTCCGGCCTGTTCCGCTTCTCATACGATTCCAAATATTTGATCCCGAACCACCGGTTTTTCATAGATGTTTCGTATTTGCCTGATGCACTGTGCGATTTCTATGGTTATAACGGTTACCAAACAGTTTATAATGGAGGTTGGGCAAAGAAAAAGAGTGAAGATTACATCTCCCGTGCTTTCTATAAATCCCAGCGCGATCTTTTCCGTTTCGTAACAGACATTAACGGCCACATCGGCTCAGGGTGGTACTGGAACGCGGGACTTGGCGTGCTCGGCTACAAAATAGGCCCCGTGAACCTTGACATGATCAACAAAGGCAAGAAAGAAGAGAACCGCTTACCTTACGTGGACGGCTTATACGACAAATACGTGAAATGGGGTATTCTTTCCCCTGCCGAGGCCAACGGCGGCTGGCATCCATTCATTCACGGAGGCATCTCGTTCGACAACCGCGACCGCCAGCAGAACACGAAAAGAGGCTTGAACGCAGAAGCTTTTCTGACCTATTATGCCGGATTTGGAGAAGATAAAGGAGCCAACAGTTTGATTTTCAATGCTAATTTCAGACATTTTGTACCCGTTTATCAAGACAAAATCACTTTCGCCTACCGACTTGCCGCACAATTGAACGTGGCAGGTGACGCTCCTTTCTATCTTAACAATTATTACAACAACTTTTTTATACAAAGAGTTTTATACGAGGGACTTGGTGGCGGAAACACGAACCGCGGCATTCTTCGCAACCGCATTTCCGCGAAAAGTTACGCGTTCGCAAATGTCGAATTCCGCTTCCAAATCTGTAAATTTGACATTGGAAAGGAACATTTCGCAATCGGTCTGAACCCATTCGTGGATATGGGTATGGTGCTACAACCATATCGGCTTGATCAGCAAACGATTATAGAGAATATTAAACAGAATGACCCTGAATTTGACCTGAATAACCTGTCGGATTACATTGTTTTTGACGAAAGCAAAAACATTTATCGTCCGCACTTTTCAGGAGGCTTGGGATTGAAAGCGATGATGAACGACAATTTCGTTCTTTCTGTGGATTGGGCGGTGCCGTTTGACAAGCGTGACAACCACAGTCTGGCAAATATCTACGTCAAAATCGGGTATATGTTCTAAACATGAAACTGTTTGAAAATCACAATCTCAAGACTTACAACACCTTCGGGATGGAGGTGTTTGCACGGAAATTTGTGGAGATAGAGACAGCTGAGGAAACCCCGGCTGCGGTAGCCGAATACCTCCAACAGTGGCCCTATTACATTCTCGGAGGAGGCAGCAACACCCTGTTCACCAAGGATTTCGACGGGACTATCGTGCATCCGGTTTTCCGTGGCATCGAACGGATGGAAGAGAATGGTGACAACGTGCTGCTGCGCGTGGCCGCCGGCGAACCGTGGGACAACCTCATCCAATACTGCATCAGGCACGAATATTATGGTATAGAGAACCTTACGGCCATTCCCGGATTGGTGGGAAGTGCTCCGGTGCAAAATATCGGCGCGTACGGGGTGGAGGTCAAAGACACGGTCTATAAAGTGCAAGGATATATCCTTTCGACCCGCAATCCTTTCGGACTGTCCAATGCCGACTGTCGGTTCGGGTACCGTAACTCCATTTTCAAACAGACGCTGAAAAACGACTGCATCATCACATACGTTTGGTTTCAACTATCTAAAAGGAAGCATTTTACGCTATCCTATCAAGGATTGGCGAAAGCCTTGGAGGAGCGGGAATTGCCATTGACGTTGCACAGCGTTTCCGAATGTGTGCGAAAGATCCGCGACACCAAGCTTCCGGATCCTAAAATCGTAGGCAATGGCGGCAGTTTCTTCAAAAATCCTGTTGTTCCTGTTGAACAATATCAGGATTTACTGACCCAATATCCCGATTTAGTGGCTTACGATGCCCCTAAAGGACTGAAGAAACTCTCTGCTGGCCAGTTAATTGAAAAGGCTGGATGGAAAGGCAAACGGGTAGGCAACGCCGGCACCTGGAAGAACCAAGCGCTGGTGCTGGTGAACCACGGTGGTGCGACACCGAATGACGTTCTGAATATAGCCGACAGCATCATCAACGATGTCAACAAACTGTTTAACATCACGTTAGAGATGGAAATCAACCGCATTTAGAGGATATTTCATAAGGCTGTACATATTCTAAATTTTGTACTTTTGCCCGCAAATTGGCAGACAAAAATGCTGCGGTTTTATACAGTTAAAAAATGAAAAAAACGACTCCTATCGTCCATAATATTGTGAGGAAAAGTGTTCTCGGACTTTGCTTCTGCGTTGTCGCGCTCTTAGTGACTGGCTGCGACTATTTCAACCACAAGGAAAAGTTCGACAAAACCCTGTTAAGCGGCTATTGGGTAAGCGGCTCGTTGTACGAATATTACAATGCGGATGGCACCGGCTACACATGGGATTTCCTAGATGATGTGACCGAAGAGGAGGCCCAGCATTTCACTTGGACATTGGAAAAGAGTACGTTGACCCAAATTCACCAAATGGAAATGGGGGGTAGTGTTCCCAAAGTCTATACCGTAACCAAGCTGAATGCCACCACTTTGGAATACCACGACGATTACGGAAAATATTATACTTTCACCAAGGAGAAATGAAAAAAGCCCTGAAAATAACGCTGATTTCTTTGGGATCACTTATTTTGGTGATAGCCATTGCTATATCTATTGCGCTTTTTAGCATTTTTTCACCTTCCAAACTGGCGAAAATTGTCAATGGACAGGCCGACAAATTCCTCACCTGTGATTTCCACATTGAGAAGGTCGGGCTCACTTTTTTCAAAACATTCCCTAAAATCGGGCTTGATTTGGAAAATGTGGTGCTGAAAAATCCGCAAAATGCGAATGTTTCCGATACTTTATTGTATGTGAATGACTGTGTGGCCGCCCTTGACATCCAAGAACTCCTTAAAAACAAAAACATCATTATTCACGAATTTTCACTCAACAAAGGTCTCGTGAATCTCTATATTGATGAAAACGGGAATGGCAACTATAATGTTTTCAAATCTGAAGACACTACCTCCTTCGACTATCGGGTTGATTTGCAGAAGATCAAAGCCAAACAACTGGACATCCGTTACTTGAACGACCAAGCGAAACAGCGGGCAAATGTCAATAAAGCAGACATTACGGTCAAGGGGACGTTTGAAAACAACGATATAAACGGTGCTGCTGAAATTGCGGCAGAATCGCTGGCCTTTGCTATCACAGACAGCTCACAACTTCACTTTTCCAGTAACGAGGTGAACGTTTCATACGACGGATCTTTCACAAATTTTAACCTGCTTGACGGCAACCTCAACGCGGGCTTTCAAGGTGCGGTTCTGCGCCTCGACACCACACATTATATCAACGGAATGGACATTTCGGTGGTTTCCGATTTGCAAGCCGACTTGGAAAATCTTCACTTTGGCCTCCAAAACACCAGATTAAACCTTGACAAACAAGAACTTGCGGTGAACGGAACGGTCAACATGGACACCACCAATCAAGACATTCACACTGACCTGCACTACAAAACCGGCGACTGGAAGATTGAGGAAATCCTTCCGATGATACCTCGTGCGGTTATCGGTAACAAACTGGACGACATACAGGTAAGTGGCGATATTGCGTTGGAAGGTAATGTGAAAGGAACGTATAACGACACACAAATGCCGACTGTCACATCCGATGTGGCCTGGCACAAAGGACGGTTGGCGATGAAAGATCTGCCGTTAGACTTTGAGCAAGTGAACGGACGTTTCAATCTCAATTTGGATTTGGACAATCAGTCGGATTTGACGGTGAAGAGTCTGTCGGCCACCACCCGGAAACGCAATAAAATAACGGCGACAGGAACAGTCAAAAACCTGTTGGGCAAGATGTTATGTAACATCCTCGCTACAGGCGACCTGCACATCACCGATTTCAAAGACCTTCTGCCTGATGACTTCACCCGATATGACGGAAAGGCGAATCTGCAAGTGAAAACGCAACTCGCGTATGACCCTGAAAGGGAGTTTTCCATCGACAACATCTCAAACGCCACTATCAACGGGCAATTCACGGATTTGGAACTGCTCTACCACGACACGATGCTGTTGGCTTCCCCGCAGATGCATGTTGATTTGGAATTGCCGGTCAAACAGCAACCGTATAAAATCAACGAGTGGTTGAACGCAAAGGTCGATGCCGGTACGCTGAGCATTTCCAATCCAGGACAATACACGATTTCCGCTTCGGACATCCATTTAGATGCTTATACAAATAATCTGACGGACAGCACGATAGACCTTAAATTCGCCACTTCCTACCAATTTGACCAACTTAATGTCCAAGCCGACACGATTTTCGCGCAACTGTCTCAGCCTAAGGGGATTTTCGTTTATCACAACAGTGACAAAATGCAGATAGACTATGCCGGCAGTACCATAAACGCTGTTATGGGCAATTCCATCAAATTCAACACGCAAAATTTGAACTTGCACGCCAAAACCGACTACAAAGAGAATGAGGACAATATGCTGTTGCGATGGTCGCCGACAATACAGCTGCAACTGAGCAATGCCAAAGCCAACATTCAGGATGTGGAGTACGCATTAGAGGTACCATCCCTCAATATCGACTTCAATCCCCAAAAAGCTGTGTTAAAAAAGGCTAATTTGAAGTTTGGACAGTCTGACATCAGCCTCACGGGAACCATCACGGGAATCGAGTCTTATCTCCATAACAAAGGTTTTCTAAAAGGAAAACTTGATTTGGTTGCCAACTATCTGAACTTAAATGAATTGATAGCATTTGCTGATGGATTTGGGGCTCCTGACTCCTTGTTGGAGCAGGCAGAGGCTTTAGAGCGGCAAAATACTTCTTCGCCGTTCATTGTGCCGTTCGGGATGGATGTCAACATGAAAACGACCATCCAAAAGGCAGTGTTCGAAGAGTCGGAGTTCCGCAACATTGCCGGACGCGTTTATGTGAAGGACGGTGTGTTGGTATTAGAGGAAATGGGTCTCACCAACGAGGCCGCACGAATGCAGCTTACGGCCATGTACCGTACCCCGCGCATGAACCATCTGTTCCTCGGTTTTGACTTCCATCTGCTTGACATCAAGATAGATAAGCTTATCGCTATGATTCCGGAAGTTGATACTATTCTGCCCATGCTGAAATCCTTCAGCGGCAATGCGGAGTTCCATTTCGCCGCCGAAACCTATCTCAAGTCCAACTACGACATCAAATTCTCCACTCTGCGCGGTGCTGCCGCCATCAACGGGCACGATTTGGTGGTGTTGGACAACGAAACCTACAAAAATATTGCCAAAAAACTGATGTTCAGCAAGAAAACGCAGAACAAAATCGACAGTTTGTCAACGGAAATCACCATTTTCAGGAACGAAGTTGATGTTTATCCGTTCTTACTTTCCCTTGACAAATACAGTGCCATCATTTCCGGACGACACAATCTGGATATGACCTACGACTACAACATTTCATTGGTGAAACCTATCCGTATCGGTTTGGATATCATCGGTTTGAATGATAAATTGAAGTTCAAGGTCGGGAAAGCGAAATATGCCACAATGTTCAAGCCTGAGAAACGCAAAGTCGTTGAATCTAATGTGTTAGAATTGAAAACGCTGATTAACAAGACCTTGCAGGCGAATGTAAAGGATAGCATTCCAGAAGATTAAAGGGATTTAAAACACGAAGAGACGCAAAAATTTGCGTCTCTTTGCGTAAATACGACAATGGTGGGGAAATTAGCCCAGCATGGCGGTGTAAGCGGCAGCGTCCATCAGTTCAGCCACTTGTGCGGGATCCGTCATCTTGATTTTGATGATCCAGCCTTCGCCGTAAGGATCGCTATTCACGAGGGCGGGTTCGCCTTCGAGAGCCTCGTTGAATTCAACGATTTCGCCGCCAACAGGCAACAGCAGGTCGGCAACAGTCTTTACAGCTTCGATAGAGCCGAAAACTTCGTCTTTGTCCAGCGTTTCACCCACAGAAGGGATGTCGAGGAACACGATGTCGCCTAATTCGTTAGCGGCATGAGCGGTGATACCCACCAATGCAAATTCACCATCCACTTTTAACCATTCGTGGTCTTGAGAATACTTCAAATTTTCAGGAATATTCATACTTTTAGATTTTATAAATGAAAAATTAAACGGTCATAATTTCTTTTTCCTTGGCCTCCATGATTTTATCCACCTTGCTGATGGCTTCATCGGTTGCCTTCTGGATGTCGGTTTCCAGTTTTTTGATGGCATCCTCTTCCACGCCGTCGTCTTTCAGCTTTTTGGCGTCATCGTTGGCGGTGCGGCGGATATTGCGGATGGCCACCTTGGTCTGTTCGGCATCTTGTTTGGCCTTCTTTACCAGCTCTTTACGGCGCTCCTCTGTCGGGGCGGGAATCACCAAACGGATAAATTCCCCGTTGTTTTGCGGAGTAACACCGATGTTGGCGGCGAGAATGGCTTTCTCAATCACGGGCAGCATGTTGCGCTCCCAGGGTTGGATGACGATTTGATGAGCGTCAGGGGTGTTCACATTGGCCACCTGGTCGATGGGCGTGGGATTGCCGTAATAATCAACCTTGATGCCGTCCAGCATTTGCGGGGAGGCCTTGCCGGCACGAACCTTCTGCAGTTCCTTGTCAAAATGCGCCACTGTGGCGTTCATACTATCTTTTGCTTGTTTCAAGCAGGTCTGTGTATCCATAATGTTGATTTTTAATCTATAAAGTTACTGTTTCTATCTTCGTTATCTTCTTCTTCAGAGGTTTCCTCGGAATTCTTCTCTTTAGTCTGAGCCATTTCCGCTTTTAGGTTTTCAATTTCGCGAAGTTGCATCAGACGCATTTTTTTCAAAGAAGTTAATTCTTTCTCCTTATACGATTTTGTCCACTTATAGACAATCATATAATGCAAAATAATTGCTAACAACCAAACAATCAACAAGAAGAGGATAGCTTTCAAAAAAGTGATGTCTTCACTATCTTTGAATAGGAAATACCACACCACCCATAGAAAAGCATTGGCAAGGATGAAAATAGCGAGATGGATTTTGAACGATGTCCTTCGTGCTGCCATTTTCGCCAATTTGGCCTCCTCTTCAGGTGTGATTTCAGGAATATTAGGATTATTTTCTGCCATTATCTTTACTTTAGACTATTGAACATTGAGCTTTGAACTTAGAACTTTGACCCTAATCAAGTTAGTACAAGAGTGTTCCGATGGATTCGCCATTAAGCACCTTAAGCAGATTGCCCTTGGTGTTGGCATCATAGACATAAATGGGCATTTTGTTGTCCTGACAGAGTGCAAATGCCGTCATATCCATGATTTTGAGGTTTTTCTGATAGGCTTCTGCCAAAGTTATTTCGGTGAATTTCACTGCATTAGGATCTTTTTCGGGATCAGCAGTATAAACGCCGTCCACGCGAGTTCCCTTGATAAGCAGGTCGGCCTTGATTTCGAGAGCGCGAAGTGCAGCGCCTGTGTCCGTAGTGAAGAATGGGTTGCCCGTGCCGCCACCAAGGAACGTCACATAACCGGCCTCCAACGATTCGATGGCCTTGCGCCATGATGTCTTCTCGCACACACCTTCAATGTTGACAGCAGACAACACCTTGGCTTTCACGTTCATCGCTTCCAAGACTCCTTGCACGGCAAGCGCATTGATGATCGTGGCCAACATGCCCATCTGGTCGCCCTGCCGACGTTCGAAACCCGCAGAAGCTCCCTGCACGCCGCGGAAGATGTTGCCGCCGCCGATGACCACCGCCACCTGCACACCTGCATCCACCGCAGACTTGATTTCATTGGCATAATGCAGGATATGATCGTAACTTACACCATATCCATCATCGCCTGTCAATGATTCACCGCTTAATTTCAGTAGTATGCGTTTATATTTCATATTCTTAAATTTCAAGTTGCAAAAATACAAAAAATACAATAATCTCATTCGCTCTATCGTTATTGGTTTTCGTAAACAAAATAAAAAACTATGAAACTGATAGATAATCTATTATCCCTGTTTTATCCGCGATTGTGCGCAGCATGTGGCGATGCGCTTCAACAAAATGAATCCTGTATTTGCTTGAATTGCATGTTACATCTGCCTGAAACCCAATTCCATAAGGAACATTTCAATCCCTTGAGACAAGTTTTTGACGGACGAGTTCCCGTGGAGGAGGTAACGGCTCTGATGAGTTATAAAAAGTCAAACCGCACGCAAAAAATCCTTCATTGCCTGAAATACAAAGGGCAGAAGGAAATAGGGGCTGTGTTAGGTGAATATCTTGGTGGTCAATTAATTACAGAAGATCGTTATCAAGGCATCCAATACATCTTACCCATTCCGCTGCACCCGAAGAAACTGCGGAAAAGAGGTTACAACCAGAGTGAGTGGATTGCTATGGGACTTGCCAAAGGAATGGGAATCCCTTATCTTACGGACGTGTTGGTACGCACGCAATTCACTGACACGCAGACGAAAAAGAGCCGTTTCGCTCGTTGGCAGAACGTCAAAGAGGTGTTCGCGGTGCAAAACACTGAAAAGGTGGCCTACACGCACGTGTTAGTCTGCGATGACGTGCTCACTACCGGCGCCACCATGGAGGCCGCCATCCGGAAACTGCTGGAAATAGAAGGCGTCAGGGTCAGCGTCGCCACCCTCGCCGCCACCACACTATGATTTGGGACTCTGGACTAAGGACTTGAGACTTTGGAATAGTCGTTTATTCCCCCAGTCCTCAGTCCCCAGTCCCCGTCCTAAACCAATATCCTTCTAACCTCCTAACCATTTAACCTTCTAACCATTCAACCTCCAAACCATTCAACCTTCTAACCATTCAACCTTCTAACCAATAACCTTCAATAACCAATAACCTTCAATAACCAATAACCTATAACCCATAACCATTAAAAATGTATTTTTGCCGTATGAAAAAGAAACTGACATTTATCCTCATTATCTGCGCAATAGTGTGTATATCAACATCTTGCGCGAGAAAAATCAATGGTGCCACGCCGCACCGCCGCGACCGCAATTGTGGATGCGAGAATATTTACTCTTCCAAACCGGAATGCGACTTGGCGATGTCTGACGATAAGACGATGAGGCGATGAAAAACGATGAAATGATAAAACGATGAAAAAGATTGTGTTATTGATGATTATGGCCTTGATTTTGGCCAGCTGTGCGGATCACAATGTCTCAGTAAAAATTGAGGGTGACATACAAAATGGTGGTGACCAGATGATTCGGCTTGCGCTCATCACGGCGGAAGGTATGGATATGATTGATTCCGCGAATTTGCGCAACGGACATTTTGAATTTAAGATTTCATCTGAAAATGAGCGTATTAAGGAACGTGAAAACGCTCCGATGATGTTCCAGCTGTTCCTTTCGGAGGATAACAGCCTGGCCACCATGGCAAAAAAGGGCGAGCGGCTAAAACTCACTGCCGATGCACACGATTTGACTCGCACTTACCAAATCACTGGTGGTGAAGAGGCTGTTCTCATGCATCAATTGGACAGTACGCTGACAGCATTTGTCATCCCATCAGAAAAACTTTATGAAACCTATCAGAAAAACAACGACAACGACTCAATCCGTGCAGCTATTGAGGCACAATATGTCAAAATGTTACGCGAACACAAAAAGTTTCTGCAAGACTTCATCCAAAACCACCCGAACAATATGGCCTCCTACATCGCTTTCTTCCAAAGTTACAATCGGCGGAATTTCTTCGACATTTATCAGGATTTGGATATATTGAAGCAGATAAACAACAATCTTTCAAAGGTTTATCCCGAAAGCGAATATGTGAAAGCAATGAAAAATATGGCAGCGTTGGTAGAATCACGGATGGTCACCGAAGAAGAAGCTTTCCAAAAAACTGAAGATAATGACCGTTAAACTTTTTACCCGAAACGGTGTTTAGTTGCTCCCTTTAATCATTAAAATTAGCAAAGATGAAAAACACAAAGAAAATGATCGGATTGGCATTGCTTTGCATCAGCCTTTCCTTCGGTGCCTTTGCCCAGTCCGCCGACATGGACAAACTGTTCAGCAAATACGACAGCAAGCGCCATTTCGAGAAGTTCGAGTACGGCGCACAGAAACCTGTATGGCTGAAACTCATCGCACACAACGCATCTTTCGTGAAAATCCTCTCCTGCGATGCCAAACCCAACACCCGCAAGTACAAGAAATTCAACCAAGACATCCGCAAGTCCATGGAAAACTTCAACATTGTCTTCGAACTCAACGAGTCAGACTATCTGCTGAAAGTTTGCGCCTCGGAAAAGGACAGCAAAGGATGTTCCAACTTTGTGGTTGTCAGTCGTTTAGGTAATAAAGAGAGAGTGATTTGGCTCTATGGAAGAACCAATCTGAAGAAGTTTATCGATTACGTTAGGGATGCATTGATGTAGAGAGTTTGTTTTTCGTAAAAGAATCACCATAAAATCCAAATGTTAAGTTCCACCTGCTTTACAATGAAAGCAATCCTTTAAACGATTTTTTGAAGGAACGCGAAAGTTCAAAAGTAGCATTGTCATCGATAAGTATTCGATTTTTCAGCACACCGGTAACTTTATCCATGTTGACTACAACAGAACGGTTTATTTTCTGGAATTTATTTTTAGGGAATTTGGCGTGAAACATCTTTAAATTACTTCGAAAGTATTTTCTGAACCCATTGTCAAAATACACGCATACTTGATTTCCTATTTTCTTGAAATACAATACATTGTCAAAAACAATGCGAATGGATTCCTCGTTTCGGGTTCCAATGATGAAAACGGATTTTGGAGTATGCTCTTCCTGGTTGTAGGCCATATTCGTCTCTTCCACGTGTTGTATCATCTGTTGATCCAATTTGTTGTATATGCCGTAAATGTTCAAAATTTTCCCCATGATGCCGTTGAGTTCTCTTTCCGTATAAGGTGCATAAAACACCTCAAAAAATCCCATTTTAAGAAACTGTTTCACTTTTTTGGTATGAATCATATCACACAAACCAACGATAAAGGGTGGTTTTCGTATGTCATTGAGTACTTCTGAAAACCCCATATCAAGGAAAAAAACCATAGGTGTGTGGTGGTTCAGGTAATCAATTGCTTCTGCTGCATGGCGGCACACAAAGGCAATATTTAAGGAATAATATTTTGATAACAAGCCTTTTAACAATTCTACTTTGGCTTCTTCTTCACTAAGAATTACTACTTCAAAATTTTTATTTGATACCATAATGATTTAGTTATTATTGGTAAAAGTAAACATTTTTACTTTTGTTTTAAATAAAAAAAGGAAAAAGGTGGTCAATGGTTTTAATTGGCCATAAAAACAACATCATTAGTGATAAAAAGTGAACAGTTGTTGAGTTAAGTTGCGATTTGCATATTTTAACGCGATTGTTGTTAATTTTTCTAAAAACAAACCAGTATCGTGTGAAAATATGCTTTTTATCAAGCCTTATACGAAACTTTAGCTTTTGATGTTGTGCTGATATTGTTTGGAAAAATTGATACATGTTTATCCATAATCATGTCTTAGCTGTGTTTCGTCATGGAACAACATATCTCTAATAAAATTCAGTTGGTCAACAGAATACTGGCAACATGAGTGTGAGGGATTAATCCATGTGGGGCATTTCCCAGACATCCAAAGCTGAAGATTGTCGTATAGTGCTGTCTTCTCTTTTTCAGGATTTTGACGATGTTTTTGCCTCACATACTGTAAAAGCCGAAGTCCATCGGCTTTTTGATGGAAGGCTTTCACAAAATGCGGATAATCAGATACGTTATGGCGGATTTCTTGCCAAATATCGGGTTTATTGCAATCTTTCTGAAGGAATCGCAGGAAATCGTTTTCACCTACTGACAATCTGTTCTCATATAGTTCCTTCAAGTGTCTATACGTTTCCAGAATGGGGCTGAAAAAAGAGTGGTGGTAAATCGGATAGCTGTCCCAAGTCCCGTTGGCTCCAGCCAACATGGCAGGTCCCGTACCAAACGGAACACGGTCGGAATAGCGTCCGGCAGGATAGACACATTCTGTGTTAAAAAGTCCTAATCCGCCCATTTTGCAAAATTTCTGGACGAGATAGAAATCCTCGCCGCTTTGCAACGGGGTTATATTCCCTATTTTTTGGAGAGATTTCGCCCGCATGGCAATGGCGGATCCCAAAGCCGTAAACCCATAGGGGCTGTGAATCCGTAACAGGTTAACGGCATAATTTCTCATGTAAATCTCGTATCGAAGCATGGCCAGATCCCGAGTTTCATCCTCACCAGATAACAAATGGTAGTAGGGAACGGCCAACGCGTTCAAATCTGGTTCCCGTTCAAACCGTTCCGCCACAGATTGTAAATATTGCGGATTAATCAACGTATCCGCATCTAAACTAACCACAATGTCATTCGGGTTACAGTCCGACAAGATTTTGGTAAACAACACTTTTCGTGCAAAACCAACACCCGACTTTTTTCCTTTCCATCCTAAACCCGGTGATGCATAATCTAAAATGCAAAGCGAAAGGGATGTGTAGCTATGAAGAAAAGCCAGCAGTGTTCGGTTGTTTTCACAAACGGATTTTTTTTCGGGAAGAGACCAAAAAACATCAGGCTGATTCACACATACATACACCACAAATGGGTAGATGGTGTTTTGTAAAGAGAGTGCATTCAATGTGGCGGGCAGGTAATCCAGCTCGTCCATTGCAGGGATGGCGATGCGTAAAACAGGCATCTACTTTACGGTAATCGTGACTTCACGCGTACGTATGGCTTGGTCTATTTTGTCGCGTGCATAAACGAAATGCAAGGTCTGGGTTCCTTTTTCAACGGCATCGAATTTCCAAAAACGGTGGCTGGATGCTCCTATCATCCCTTTCGGAGCGTTGCTCTCGTATCGGTTGCCGGAACTAATTACAATATTGACATCATTTTCATTCGCCCATTGCCACCAATATCCAGTAGAAGCATTGGTAATGAATTCTATCTCACAAGATTGTCCCTTTTTTAGCACAACCTCGTTGGTTTCCGTGTCTATGGCAACTAATTTTTGTTGCGCCTTACAACTTACAAGAAGGAGAACAATAACTCCCAAATAAACGGCTTTTCTCATTGTTGTTTCAATTAAAGTGCAAAAATAAGAAATTTCCACATAGATTATAAAACAATGAAAAGATTTAAAAAGCCCGAATCGTTTTGACTCGGGCTTTTTCGTGTTCCAGCTGGGGCTCGAACCCAGGACCCCATCCTTAAAAGGGATGTGCTCTACCTGCTGAGCTACTGAAACGCCTTTTTTTGAGGCTGCAAAAATACACTTTTTTTTATAACAAGAAAGCGTTTCTTCTGAAAAAAATTTTTTATTATAACATATTGATAATCATACATATAAAATAAAACTAAAAATTTATTTCGTTTTAGGTTGTTTTAACGGAAATAATGTATATTTGCAACATATCTTACTGATTATAAACATGTTAAAAAGAAAAATCACAAAAACAGAACAATAGTTCTTTCGGGTAGAAAAAAGAAGAAAAAATGTCATTTTGTGCATAAACCGTCATTGAAAAGAGAATTTTATCAAAATACAATAAGATGAAAAAATTGATACTTACACCCCAAAAAGACACCGTCACCCTCTGCCTGCCGCCAGAATGGGTTGGGAAACCAATCGTCTGCGTGTTGCGGCGACCGGAAGAAAAAAGCACTTATCCGACAGAGTCGGAGTTTGTTTCTGAAGTGCGTGAAGACCATATCGGCTATCAGGTCTCACGATTTAAACAAGTCAGAAGGCCGAGAAAGAAACGGTTAAGAAAGAAAACAAGAAACAACAAGAACAAGCTTCTTTGAGCGAAAGAGGCTTGTTCTCGTTTGAATCAATGCAGGTTGGCCCCAATGAGGTGCATAAACTCCTGACGGGTGTTCTCGTTTTTAAGGAACGCACCTGTGAATTCCGATGTGGTGGTCACAGAATTCTGTTTCTGGATGCCGCGCATCGACATACAAAGGTGCTGCGCCTCGATGACCACAGCCACACCGAGGGGATTCAGCACATCTTGCAGACAATCCTTGATTTGGGAGGTGAGACGCTCTTGCAATTGTAGTCGGCGAGCGTAGCATTCCACCACACGCGGGATCTTGCTCAACCCCACAATTGTGCCGTTCGGGATGTAACCGATGTGCGCCTTCCCGAAAAACGGCAGCAGATGGTGCTCGCACAGCGAATAAATCTCGATGTCCTTCACCACCACAATCTGTTTGTAATCCTCGTGGAACAAGGCACTTTCGAGGATCGCTTTCGGATCCTGTCGGTAACCGTGCGTCAGAAAGTCCATAGCCTTAGCCACGCGCATCGGGGTTTTCAACAAACCCTCCCGTTCAGGGTTTTCCCCTAAACCCTTCAATATCTCTTTGTAATGGAATGCTAAATTTTCTAAATTTTCTTCTGAAAAAGTCGGAACTTGACTCATATTAATAATGTTAATTTATCCTAATTTCAACCTCTTATCCTCTCATTCACCTTCTCACCTCACCAAATAAGGATTCTCCTTCCGTTCCCGTCCCACCGTGGTGGGGTCGCCGTGACCGGAAAGTATCGTCACTTCATCATCAAGAGTAAGGATTTTTTCACGAATGCTCTGTTGCAGCAAGGCTTCGTTTCCGGTGGGCAGGTCGCTGCGCCCGACACTCAACTCAAAAATCAGATCGCCAGTGATTATCAGCTTATTGTCCGTACTATACAGACAGATGCTCCCGTCACAGTGACCAGGAGTGTAAAACACTTTAAGATGCTGGTTTCCAAATGTCACCACATCACCTTCCTTCAAATAATGATCAGGTTCTGGCATGTTCTCCACCTCCAACCCGAAAGCGACGGCGTATGCGCGTGCTTTTTTGTAAATAGGCATCCCTGCCTCGTGCATCAGCACCTGCGGATGATATTCCGCCACACACCACGGATTTCCCGCAATATGGTCGATGTGCGGATGTGTGTTGATGAGGTATTTGATTTTCAACTTTTTGGCGGCGACATATTCGCGAATCTGCTCGTCTTCATACATCTGGCAGTTGCCCGGATCCACAATCACAGCCTCGCCTGTTTCATCCGACAAAATATAGGTATTCACCATAATCGGATTGAAATGAAACGTCTTGATTTCCATATTCACTATTTTTAACTTGGATTCCCTAACCAGCTCACGCAGGGATTTATGTTTTTTTAACAGGTTAAAAGGGAGTTTTCTTTGGGTCGGTGACATAGACTTCTTTCACTTTATGGCCGTTATTGAAAATGGCACTGTAAGTCAGTTTTCCTTGCGGGTTCCAGCTTGACCATTTACCGTGGCGCAGCCGGTTTTTATAACAGCCTTGCGTGTGCTTCATGCCGTTGTCGTAATATTCGGTGAACGCCCCTTCAGGCACGTCATGCACGAAATTCTGTTCCCGGATTTTTTTCTCATGCATATTGTAAAACACCCATTTTCCCTCCTTCAAGTCGTTGGAATACTTGCCTTTGGAGAGAATGTGGCCGTTCTGCGCATACTCGTTCCACACGCCGTTCTTCAAGTCGTTGGTGTATTTTCCCTGACGGTGCATCTTGCCGGTTTCCTCCCAGAACATGGTGCAAAGTCCATTCAGTTTTCCGGTTTTATAGTTGTTTTCGTACTTTTTGAAGCCGTTTTCGAACCATCCTTCCCAGAAACCGTCCATCACGGCATCTTTAAAAGTGCCCTGATCTTTGATTTTCCCATTATGAAAATAGGCAATCCATTTGCCATTTTCTTTGTCATCTTTGAACGCACCCTCGCGTTGAAGCTTGCCGTCCTCATACCAGGCTTTCCATAATCCTTCCCTTTTTCCATTGACGTAATTGCCTTTGCGCCAAATTTTTCCGTTTTCGTAGTAGTAAGTCCAAGTACCGTGTTGCAGCCCGTTCTCGAAATTGCCTTCACTGCCAAGCCGACCCTCGTCATCATAGAATTTCCATAAACCCTGCTGTAATCCGTGAACCAACTTGCCCTCCATGTCTTTCTTTCCCCCCCTGTTCCACCAACAGGCCTCGCCTTCTAACAACCCCATATCGTAGGTGCCTTCAAAATACTTCTCCCCGTTGTCAAAATACTCAATCACGTGTCCGTGAATACTGTCATCAATATAGATGGCTTTTTTATATAACTGACCATTAGGGTGATAAAACGTCCACTCGCCATTACGCTGGCCTTCTTTGAATTGTCCTTCAGATTCCACTTTGCCCGACTGGAACCAGCTTTTGAACGGTCCGTTGTCAGCGTGGTACTCCTGACCGAGTTTGCCGTCATCGTACCACACTCTCCACACGCCAATCTTGATGCCGCCACGATAATCCCCTTCCGTCCATTTCGAACCGTTATTGTGATAATAGATCCAATGTCCCTCTTCAACGCCCTTTTTCTGCACCCCGATGGACATCAGTTTGCCGTTTTTCCAATAGGTTTTGGTCGTATCTTGCGCCGACAGACCGACTGCCAGCCATACACACAACCATAACAAAAGTATCTTTTTCATTCTTAAAATTTTAGGTGGCAAAAATACAAAATCCTTAAATATGTCAATTTGGCGGGCAGGAAGCTTTCAAATTCATCGCAGTTTCAGCAGCACCACGTTCTCGACGTGTTGCGTGTGCGGGAACATGTCCACAGGCTGTACTTTCTCCACGCGGTACTTCGGGTCAAGCAAGGTGAGGTCGCGGGCCTGCGTGGCGGGGTTGCAGCTCACATAGACGATGCGCGGCACCTCCAGCTTCAGCAGCTGCTCAATGACGTTCGGGTGCATGCCGGCGCGCGGCGGGTCGGAGATTATGACGTCCGGCTTTCCGTGCTGCGCGATGAACTGGTCGGTGAAGATCTTTGCCATGTCGCCCACCACAAACTCCGTGTTCGTGATGTTGTTCTGCGCGGAGTTGATCTTCGCGTCTTCCACGGCAGTATCCACGTACTCGATACCGACCACCCGCTTGGCCTGGTGCGCTACGAAATTGGCGATGGTGCCCGTGCCAGTGAATAGGTCATAAACAACCTCATCTTTTTGTATATCAGCAAATTCGCGCACCACCTTATAAAGGTTATAGGCCTGCTCGCTGTTGGTCTGATAGAATGATTTCGGGCCGACCTTGAACTGCAGGTTCTCCATCTTTTCGGTGATGTAGTCCTGACCGGCATAGAGGTGGAACGGCAGGTCGAAGATGGCATCGTTGAGCTTGGTGTTGATGACGAAGGTCAGCGAGGTGATTTCGGGGAAGCGCTCCATCAGGGCGGCCAACATATCTTTCACCTCTTGGTTGTACTTCGTGACGATGAGCACCACCATCAGGTCGCCGGTGGAGGCGGTGCGGATGATGAGGTTGCGCAACAGCCCTTTCTGCTGGCGTGGGTCGTAGAAGTCGAGGTTGTGCTCGATGGCGTACTGCTTGCAGAAGAGCCGGATGTCGTTGCTCGGGGCCGCTTGCAGCCAGCAGTGCTTGATATCCAAGATCTTATCGAACATGCCGGGCACGTGGAAACCGAGACAGCGGTTTTCGAAGAACTCACCTTCTGCTTGCCGTTTCATATCGTCGTAGGTCAGCCACAGCATCGTGGAGAAGGTGTATTCCAGCTTGTTGCGGTAGTAGTAGATCTTCTCTGACCCGAGGATGGGCATCAGCGGCGGGAACTCGAACTTGCCGAGGTGCTTGAAGTTGTCCTCAACTTGTTTCTGCTTGAATTCTAACTGTTTCTCGTATGTCAGCATCTGCCATTTGCATCCGCCGCAGTGACCGAAGTGTCCGCACGGCGGCACCACCCGGTCGGGCGACGGCTGCTTGATGGCCAGCAGGTTGCACTCCGCGTAGCCGCGTTTGCGTTTATAGACTTCCACATCGACGATGTCACCGGGCACCGCGTACGGCACGAAGACAGTGAGGCCATCGACCTTGCCGACGGCTTTTCCCTCCGCCCCTGCGGAGAGGATTTCCAGATTTTCTATGTTATATCGTTTGAAGCTCATAATCTTTCAATTTAGACGTAAGACGTGAGACTTAAGACTTTTTTTGGAGTCTTACGTTCTTTTTGCTAATAAGATAAGTTGTTCTCTTTTTTCATTCCATTACATACCGTCCATATTTTCTAACGTCTCAAGTCTTAAGTCTTAAGTCTTTGAAAAGCCCTTCTTGATCGACATACTGGAACACTTTTTCAGGCATCATGTAGCGTACGGACTTGCCGTTTTTGATGTTCTCGCGGATCATCGTGGAGGAGAGGGCCATCAAGGGCGCATTGACGAGGTGTACGTGCGGGTGCGTGCGGAAGTCGCCGCCGTTGTAGCCGGGACGCGGATAGACGTAGAGGTGGTAGTTCTCCAGAATGTACTCGTAGTTGAACCATTTCGTGAAGGTCTGCAGGTTGTCTTCGCCCATGATGAGGCAGAACTCACGCTGCGGATACTGCTCGCGCAGCACTTGCAAGGTGTAGCTCGTGTAGGAGGGTTTCGGGAGCGAGAACTCGATGTCGCAGGCCCGGAAGCGCAAGTCGTCTCCGATGGCAAGGTTCACAAGGTGCAGACGTTGCCGGTCATCCAAAAGCGAGGCTTTCTTCTTCAGCGGATTCTGCGGTGATACCACAAACCAAAGTTCCTGTAAATCAGAATGTTCCAGTAGATATTCGGCAATAATCAAATGCCCGACGTGAATCGGGTTGAACGAGCCGAAATAGAGTCCTGTTTTCTTCATTGTTCTTTCAAAAAAGGGTGCAAAAATACAAATAAAATCCGCAAGTTTAAAAAAAACGTATTTTTGCCGCAATGATCAAACAGAAATCCATAGACAGTGTGATGGCCGCCGTCCGTATTGAGGAGGTGGTTGGCGATTTTGTCTCTTTGCGCAAGCAGGGGCAGGATTTTGTGGGTATCTGTCCTTTTCATGACGACAAAAATCCTTCGTTGCACGTGAGCCCGCGCCTCGGCATCTACAAGTGCTTCGTGTGCGATGCAGCGGGAAATCCCGTCAAATTCCTGATGGAGCATGAGAAGATGACCTATCCCGAAGCCATTGAATATTTGGCCAAAAAATACGGCATCCCTTTGGAGTATGAGCGTAACGAGAGCGACGAGGAACGGCAACAGCGTAGTTTGCGCGAAAGTCTGCTGATAGTCAATGAGTTCGCTCAAAAGTATTTTATGGAACAGCTGCGCAACACCGAGGAGGGCAAGCTCATGGGCATGGCCTACCTGAAGGAGCGCGGTTTCAAGGACGACACTATTGACAAGTTCGGGCTCGGTTACTGTCCCGACGGCTGGGACAATTTCACGAAAGCGGCATTGGAAAAAGGGTATAAAGAGGAATACCTGACAGAATTGGGCCTGACGGGCAAATCGCAGAGTGGAAAGCTGTATGACATTTACCGTGGGCGTGTGATTTTCCCCATCCACAACGATGCCGGCAAAGTCATCGGCTTCGGCGGTCGTATTTTGAAGAAAGACGGAAAAGACCCGCGAAAGTACGTCAACTCCCGCGAAAACACGATTTACCACAAGAGTGACACACTCTACGGCATCTATTTCGCCAAAAACGCCATCCACAAACAGCAAAATGTCTATTTGGTGGAAGGTTATACCGATGTGATCTCGATGCACGAGTCGGGGGTGGAGAACGTGGTGGCCTCTTCCGGCACTTCGCTCACGCAAGGCCAGATCCGCATGATCACCAAGCGCACCCAGAACATCACGGTGCTCTATGACGGGGACATGGCGGGCATCAAGGCCTCCATGCGAGGCATCGACATGCTGTTAGAGCAGGGACTCAAAATACGTGTTTGTCTGCTTCCCGATGGCGAAGACCCTGATTCTTTCGCCAAAAAGCATAGAGACAGCGAATTACAGGATTATCTTGCTTCCGAATCCAAAGATTTTCTGCTCTTCAAGGCGGACATTTTGTCGAAAGAGGCGGGCAACGACCCCATCAAACGCGCCTCCATGGTGAACGAGATTCTGAAATCCATCAGCTGCGTGAAGGACAACATTGAGCGGGCGTTTTACGTGAAGGAGTGCGCGAAACTGTTCGATCTGTCTGAGAATGACCTCAACATGAATCTGCGCCGTTTTGTGTGGGAAAAAACGAAGGAGCAGAGCCGGATAGCACAACAGCAACAACAGCAGCAAGGGCAACCGATTCAGCAGCAAGGTTCAGTGATGCCTGCCACGACGGAACAGTTGCAAACACCCGACCTCGTCGAAACCAAAAAGCACCCTAATCTCTCACAACAGACAGATTTACTATATGAGGCGGAAAAAAATCTGATATTGTTGATGCTAAACTACGGAAATTATGTGATTTACGAAGCTGGACAAAGTGAAGAGGAGCAAACAAAGGAGCTGAGAGTTGATCAGTATGTCTGTGATGAAATGTTGAAAGAGGACATTCGTTTCCATTATCCTTTGTTAGAGAAAATCTTCAACCAATATGTGGATTGGGCATCATATATCGGCAATCAGGATCAGATTATCCGCAATTTCACGTTGTCGGAAAACCCGCAAATCAGCGAGTTTGTGATTCGGAATATTCCAGTGGAACCAAGATTCAGCGAGCGATGGAAAGAGAAGTACGATATTCACACGCACACAACGCGCAATAATCTTCGTGTATTGCAAAATCAAGTGCAGAATATTTTGCTCACTTTGAAACTAAGGGTTTTGGAAAAAGATGCTGCAATAATAAACAAGATTTTGGAAAACAAAGAGTTAGAAGAAGAAAACATGATTCTTGCTTTGGAACATTTGAAAAAAATCAACCAACTGAAGAAAGTTATCTCTCAGCGTCTGAATCGGGTAGTGAGCAGGTAAGCCAGCAAAAAAAAACCGACTTGTCAAAAACAAGCCGGCAGTCAAAAAGAAGCTTAAAAAAACTATTTCTTGAAATAACGGTTGAAAAGCCCCTCAAAACCCTGTCCGTGACGGGCTTCATCTTTGGCCATTTCATGAACTGTGTCGTGGATGGCGTCCCAGTTCATCTCCTTGGCGCGTTTGGCGATGCGCATCTTGTCCGCGCAAGCGCCGCTTTCGGCCATCATACGCTTCTCCAAATTGGTTTTGGTATCCCAGACCACTTCGCCCAACAACTCGGCGAATTTGGCGCAATGCTCGGCCTCCTCAAAGGCATAGCGTTTGAATGCCTCGGCCACTTCAGGATAACCTTCGCGGTCGGCTTGGCGGCTCATGGCCAGATACATACCAACCTCCGTGGCTTCGCCCATGAAATGCGCATTCAAATCCTTGATCATCTCTTCGTCGCTGTCTTTGGCAACCCCAAGCACGTGCTCGGTGACAAATGACAAAGCACCATCCTCGACAAGCTCTTTGAACTTGGATGCCGGTTGCTTACATTGCGGACATCTTTCAGGGGGAGTATCTCCTTCGTGTACATAACCGCACACGGTACAAACGAATTTTTTCTTCATAATAATTGAATTGATTGTTGATGAAATATTGTTTTAATTATAATGTTTATGTTTAAGTCTAAGTAAAACAATTAGGTTCAAAGTTCAAGTTTCAAGTTTCAAAGCTAGAAATTCTCGGCTTTGATTTGGAAATAAGACTGCGGGTGATCACAGACCGGACATACATCAGGCGCTTTCTTACCTATTACGATATGACCGCAGTTGCTGCACTGCCAAATCATCTCTTGGTCGCGGGAGAACACTAAGCCGCCCTCAATATTGGCCAATAGCTTTCTGTAACGCTCCTCATGGTGTTTTTCAATCTCACCTACCATGGAGAAAAGTTCCGCGATATGGTCAAAACCCTCTTCTTTGGCAGTTTTGGCGAATCCGGCGTACATGTCCGTCCATTCGTAGTTTTCGCCATCGGCAGCATCCTTCAGATTGGTGATGGTATCCGGCACAGCACCGTTGTGGAGCAACTTGAACCAGATTTTGGCATGTTCCTTTTCATTGGCTGCTGTTTCCTCGAAAATGGCAGCGATTTGGTTATAGCCATCCTTCTTGGCTTTAGAGGCGTAATAAGAATATTTATTCCGGGCTTGAGACTCTCCGGCAAATGCGGTCTGCAAGTTTTTTTCTGTTTGTGATCCTTTTAAATCCATTTCTTTGTTTTTTATTGATGATTGTTTTTATTTACATTTTTGCAAGCGCAAAAATAGTCAAAAAAACAATATAAGGGGAAAACTATTCTTAAAAAATGTAAAAGATTGATATTCAATAGGCAAATATCAAATTTCGGGTATTTTAAGGGAAAATATATTTTTGATGTGATTTTTCGTTTTCAAATTAATTCGTGATAAAACGGAAAATATGAAAATATATTACTGATTATCAGATAATTATATTGAGTTTTTCAAGAAAATCATCAATGCGGTTATATCAGCAGGGCTTACACCGCTCACACGTGAAGCCTGACCCAAATTTACCGGTTGGAGTTTCGTGAGTTTTTCCCTCGCCTCTTTTGACAATGAATTTATGTTAGCATAATCCAAATCGGACGGCAGCTTGATATTGTCCAAATTTGATAGATGATTTACCAATTCCTCTTCTTTCTGAATATAGCTGTTGTATTTGATAGAAGTCTCCGCGTTGGTTATTTCCTCTGAATTGGCAGCAATATCATGGAGGAATTGCGAAAAGTCCGAATCATAATCAATGATATCTTGAATGGAAATCTGCGGACGAAGCAACACACTTTCCAACTTCACATTCTGATTTAACGGACTGGTTCCTCTTTGTTCCAACAGTTCGTTTATCTTCTGATATTGGGTGGTATGTTGTTTCAAATACGCGACTATATGATTTTGGTTTTCATATTTATGGAGAAACTCCTCATAGCGGTCATCATCAATCAAACCCAATTTGCGTCCGGCAGGTGTTAACCTTGCATCAGCATTGTCCTGACGAAGCAGAATACGGTATTCCGCCCGGGAAGTGAACATCCTGTACGGATCCTGAACGCCTTTGTTTACCAAATCGTCAATCAGGACACCGATATAAGCTTGTGACCGCGTAAGCACCAAAGGCTCGTCGTCCTTAATGGAAAGATGAGCGTTAATGCCGGCCATCAGACCTTGACATGCCGCCTCTTCATAACCTGTAGTGCCATTCACCTGTCCGGCCAAATAGAGATTCCGAACAATTTTCGATTCAAGGGTGTAATGCAATTGGGTGGGATCAAAATAGTCATATTCGATGGCATAGCCGGGGCGGTAAATTTCCACATGTTCCAAACCAGGAATCAAATGGATTGCTTCCACTTGAATGTCTTCAGGCAGGGAAGAGGAAAAACCGTTGAGGTAATATTCATTGGTATTCCTTCCTTCAGGTTCAAGGAACAGCTGGTGACGTGTACGATCTGCAAAACGGACAATCTTATCCTCAATGGAGGGGCAGTATCGGGGACCCACTCCTTGTATTCTACCTTGAAACATGGGAGACTTGTCAAACCCTTTACGCAACACGTCATGAACATTTTCATTCGTATAGGTAATCCAACAGCTCAGTTGGTTTCGCAGGATGGGAGTCTCAGTGAAAGAAAAGCGGCCAGGATTCTCCTCCCCTTTTTGCTCTTCCAATTTGGAGAAATCTATCGTACGTCCATCTATTCGAACTGGGGTTCCTGTCTTGAGTTTGTTGGTTGTTATCCCACAATCTTTCAATTGGTCGGACAGCACGAAAGAGGCACTCTCCCCTATCCTACCGCCAGAAAAATTGACTTCTCCCACATGGATTTTACCATTGAGGAAAGTACCGTTAGTCAGGATGACTTTTTTGGCGTGGAAAAATTTTCCCAACTGAGTTTTCACTCCAAAAACGGAAGATCCGTCCATCAGCAGTTCAGTCGCAGTGTCTTGACGGAGATGGAGGTTTGGGGTATGCTCAAGTACATATTTCCAATAGAGGGAGAAAGCGGTTTTGTCGCATTGTGCGCGAGGGCTCCACATGGCCGGTCCTTTGGAACGGTTCAGCATACGGTATTGGATCATGGTGTGGTCGGTGACTATTCCAGTCATTCCACCCAAGGCATCAATTTCCCGGACAATTTGTCCCTTCGCGATTCCGCCGATAGCAGGGTTACACGACATCTGAGCCACCAAGGCAAGGTTCATGGTAACCAATAGCACTTGATTCCCAAGACGGGCGGAAATCACCGCCGCCTCACATCCGGCATGACCCGCACCCACCACTATAATATCGTATCGATTATCCATCTTTTCACGTGAAAACTTTATAAAATCATTTGATTGTTAATATCTTATAATCCGATATCCTCTAACATGGCTAACGATTCGTCTTCCTTTTGTCGCATCAATTTTGCCTCGCTTTCACTCTTGTCCTTATACCCACACAGATGCAATGTACCATGGACCACAACCCTTAACAACTCGTTTTCGAATGTCTTTCCAAACTTGGAAGCATTCTCCGCAACACGGTCTGAACTTATCAAAATGCTGCCCGATATAACATTGCCCACACACTCGTCAAATGTAATAATATCTGTATAAGTGTCGTGTTGAAGGAAAGCATTGTTCTGCTCAATCATGAAAGCATCGTCACAAAAAATATAGGTAATATTCCCTGTGGTTTTCCCTTCTTTATGAATAACCTGCTGAAGCCAAATCTTGTGTTTCAAGGAGGGCTTGAACGGTCCCGCACAATTATACTCGAAGCTAATCATAATACTTAACGGATTATTGTGAACACTTTTGAAGTTCTATTAGAATTTGAATAAACGGACAAAATGTAATTACCTACTTTCAAAAAAGAAATATCTATATCGAACAAATTCAGACATTCCTTCGATAATGCGACACCAGAATGGTCATACACGATATTCCCCTCCATATCTGCAATACTAATTGAAGAAACAATCGCATTTTCAGAAATAGCGACATGAATCGTGTTTTTAGCAGGATTAGGATAGAGAGAAATAATACAATCCGACAAAGTAAATTCATTAATTGCAGTGGAATCATTGATTACGGTATCGGTATCAAATGTCCATTTCCAAAGGGAATCAAATACCACTGTTTTTGTGGCATATTTCGCGATTGAAGCTGTATTTTCGTCCAAAGCACCATTCCAAGTAATATCTCTTGGATTTCGTCCTGTAAGGATCGTATAAAAACAGCAGGCGGCAATGTATGAACCTAAATAAGAAGGATGGCTTTCATCAGATTGGTATAACTCTAAATCAGGGTAATGATCCCTTATGTAATGCCATACAGTACCCACAGGCGATACAGATGCATGGTTGTCTTCCGCCATCATCATATAACGCAAATTCAAAAGGCTATCCATTCCCTGGTAGGTACATAAAGGCGGGTAATAAGGACAATTCTGCTGATCACCGTTCTTTCTGCCCCAAGTCATATAAAATACGATTTTCGCATCTGAATTGTAATCTCGTATCATTGAACATAACGATTCAGCATACGGATAACTTTCCTGCATAAATTGATCCTCCGGAAAAGATGGCAACTGACTTTGCTCCTGTAATACGACATAATCCCAACCACCTTGTTGAATATAAGAAGAAGATACCATGCAATGATGTTGAAAAGTACACCCACCAGGAGCGTTCATTTGGTAACTAAAATCCTCATCCGATGATGATATCATCATTGAAACGAGTTCTGGAAGATTATTGACGTATGTATAGCTATTTCCTAAAAATAAAACTTTGCTCGTCTGAGCAGAGGCGAATAGAATAACAATCAGAAGAAAAAAAAATGCAATCGGCTTTTTCATCCTCTACCTAAAAATACTCTGCCTTATCTCCTGACTCTGGAATGAACGCTGGACACAGATCTTGGTTTTCACGTGAAAAGTTGTGATAAGTGTATCAAAATCAGTAGAGAATGAAATCTCATTGGCCAATGACTGCAAAACAAATAACGCCGTGTTTTGATTGTCCGAATTTTCCGATAGCGATTTGAAATCACCAGAATGGAGAGTATAATTTATGGAAACTTCATTGCTTTCTATTTGGAAATCCACATCGGCTTCAAAATTGGGAAATGAGGTCTCCAAATAATCATACACCATCTGGTTCGCCATGGAAAGCGTGCCAAAATCGTTTCCTAAAGCATAATCGTCACAAATATGCTCAAGAGTTTGCAGTGTCTTTTGGTAAAAACTGCCTTTGTTCAAATCGGAAAGCGTTATTTCTATCATAGTTCTTTATATTATTCGATGTTATAAAAATAGTTGTTGGCCTTAGACTTATAATAATAATTCAAATTTGCAGGAACCGATCGCAGCATCTCATTCTGCTGACTTTGCTGTTTGTCAAAATGCCAATCTTTAGGAGGATTCACATTCGGAATCTGACGAGCTTCATTGGATTTACGTTCTTTGTCTTTTTCACGCTCCATATCAGCCCTCTCACTTTGCAAAAGCCGGGTTGTAATGTCCTTTTGGCGATTGATAGTCTGCTGGGTGATCTGACGGTTTACCAAATCTTTCTCCGTCTTCTGCATATCCTCTATTATTTTATCAAGAGACTTATCCCCTACCCCATTCAGCGACTTTTGCTCGTTTTGGTAATCCTGTAACATTTTCCTGATGGCTTCTTGCTGGGCGGCCATCTTGGCAAACTGTTCACTCATATTCTGCTGCGGCATTCCTGTCTGCCCTTGCTTCGCCTGTTGCTCCATCGATTTCTTCATTGCTTCCATCTGACGATTCAATTGCTGTTGCAATTCCCGTGCAGAGGCTTTCTTCGGCTTTCCCTTTCCACCCGGATTATTACACGATCCATTCCCCGATTTTTTACATTTCGACTGGCATTTCTGCTGCTGTTGCTGCATATCTTTCATCGACTCCATTAGCATCAAGGCAAGGTTGTTCATGGACGTCAGGCCAATTTGCTGGTTTTTGGATGCTGATGAAAACCTCCTGTTCTGCATATCAGTCTGCGAAGTCTCTATATTATTTTGTATCTTCGACAGCTCTTTTTGAATGAAAGGCTTCACCGCCGCCTGTCGCCGCGCCAATGCATTCAAAGAATCCTCAATATGAGCCATATTTTGCTTCACCTCAAACTGCTTTTTCATCACATCAGAGTAAGATGAAGATATTGAGGTCATTTTCTGCGTTTTTTTCAAAATATTCTCTTGATCAAACGATATTTTCACCAAATTATCCAATATCTGGCGAACAGTAGCAATGTCTTCAGCTATATTTTCCAATTCGCTTTCATTGAAATCTTGCTCCATCTGCTCGGCCATCTTATCTATGTCATCCGCCGCCTTTTTTTGGTTTTCAGCGGACTTAGAACGATTGTTCTTCTCCAGATTCTGTTGACCCTGCTGCATATTCTGCTCCGCATCTTTTTGGAGTTCCTGTGTATCCTTGAATTTTGTAGGATCCTCAAGCTCATTATTCAGCTTTTTCAGTTCCTCAATGTCTTTCTTAATGTCATTGTATTTTTCCTGCAATTCATGCTGCTTTTTGAGCAAATCCTCTTTTGAATTTTGCTTGTTCTCGGTTTTCTGTGCATTCTTCCTCATTTCTTCCGACAGATCACGCATATTCTTCACCGCCTCATTGAGCTTCTTCTCCACTTCAAGCTGCTTGTAAAGCTGTAGTTGCTGATCCAAAGATTCATTGATATCCTGAGTGGACATTTTCATCTTCTCCATCTGCTCCTGAATCTGATCCTTGTTCATATTCTGCATCATGGCTTCCAACTCTTTGATCATTTCTTTCATCTCGTCAGTGAGAATCTCATCCATGCGCTTCTGCAACTCTTGTTGTTTTCTGAAAATATCCTCATCAACATTTTTGTACTGATTCTCCACTTGTTGATGGTTTTCCTGCTTTTCTTTGAGTTCATTGATTTGATCTTGCAGTTTCTGATACTCTTTCATCAATTTTTCAAGATTCTTCTTGTCCTGCCAGGAAAGTTCTTTCTGCTGCATCATCTTCTGCTGCATCTTTTCTATTTCCTTCGCCAAATCCTTAGACTCTTTCAACAAATCCGTGTATTCGGACTTCGTCTGTTCCTCGTCTTTTTGCAAATCTTCCTCAATTTCATCCATTGTGCGTACGCGATAAGACTGTACCGATGATTTTGTGGATTTTGCCCCGTTCACGCCATCATTGTCAAACACCTGAAAATAGTACTCCAATTGTTCTCCTGGATTCAATTGGAACATATTCTGATCAAAGTAGTAATAAAAATCCTGAATGGTGACGTTATTTTGGATTTTAATAGGTACTACATTGTTTGACGATATGATTTTCCCATCCTTGTCCAACTTGTTGTAAACAAAATGCAGCTTTGAAAAACCATAGTCATCCTTGATGTTCCCTTTGAAATAAATCCGGTCATTATAAGTGGAATCTTGTTGCGATTGCACCACAATATCCGGATACATATCCTTTATGACATTCACCTCGTCCGAAAGTGTGTCTTTGCTCACGGCATATTTGTTCTTATTCACAATCGAATAGGTGAATGAGTTTCTCGCAGTGATGTCCACAAGATAAGAATCTTTGTCCGATGATATCTCCTTCTCGCTTTCATCCACAATTAGAATGAGATTTTCGGAATTTCTCGTGATGAATTTCCATGTGATATGCGTGCCTTCAGGTACTGTCAAATTGCTCACATTTTCCAGCACTTCATCAGGTTTGTTAAGATATGAAGGGTAATGCAAGGAAATGTTGAATCCTAGCATAACCGGTTTCGGCAAAACATTTAATTCATAAATTGAAGATTGAACCTCGTCTGTAACAATTTGAAAATCAGTATTTTCCTTTAAATTAGAGAAAGTATAGGAAAAAGTGGAGTTGCTGCTTTTCTCACATTTATAGTTTCTGTTTTTTATTTTCACATAAACTTCATCCGGAACCTCACTCCCTTCCACTTTCACATTGACCGTAAAGTCCTCATATTGAAAGGCTTTTAGTGAATCATTGGTAATGATGAAAGCGTAAGGAGCAGGTTTTTCATAAACTTCAGTATAATGCACTATACGTTTGGTCGGTTCCGTGAATATTTCCTTCTTAATAGAAAACAGCAGCAGGAAAATGGCCACGGGAAGAATCGTCCACAGGGCAATGCGTTTGGTTTTCTGCACAGGAATCGCTTGGACGAACGAATATGCTTTGAACGAATCTATCTTACTATCTATAGCAGCGGAAAGCAGATCGTAGCTCAGATAGTCACCGCGTTCCATCTGCTTCTTTAATTCAAACACATTCAACAATTTGTCATCAATCTGATGGAAATGTTTACCAACTATTTTGGCTATTTCCTCGTTGGTGAGTTGTTTTCCAAGTCCGCCTATTTTCATCAACGGTATAATGATATACGCTATGGCAGTGACTATGGAAAGTGCTATAAATGAATAGAAAAGCACGGAACGCACAACCGTGTTCGAATATGAGAAATATTCAAATAAAGAAAAGGCAATGAAAGTAGCTAACAAGATTATAACAAAGAAAGCCAATCCTTTGCATAACTTGTTAAGGTAATATTTCTTCAGAAACTGCCTTATCTTGTCATTCAATATCTGTATCCTTGATAAGCTCATTTGGGTTGTCTTCGTAAGGTTGTTTATAAGTCACATTAAAAAAATCGCCATTTTGGCTTTGGAAATAGCGCCCGAGAAATTTGTTCTGGCCGAAAAAGCGTTTTACAAAGAAATACTTTAAAAAAGAATGGTTTGCCTTATTCAATTTGCTTCTTTTTGAAAACAACGCATAGAGCTGTTTGGAACGGGAAGGCTTAACCACGTTATTTGATGCCAGCATTTCAGAGAACATCAGTCTGATTAACGGGATATTAACAGGACAAACAGCCTCGCAAGCCCCGCACAATGTCGTGTGAGAGAAAAGATGTTGCGACTGGTTGTATTTGTCTAAACAGTTCATCTTGATGAGTTGTATAGGAGAAATATTGTCGCACGCAGATGCCACTGGACAAACATCCAAACAGCGGCCGCATTCAATGCAATAGAGCGATTCTTTCAGTATTTCGGAAGACATAATATCCTCAATATCATTAAGATATAGGATAACTGTGATTTTCATTGCCTCCTGTGAAATCACCTGATCGGAAAGAAAGGATAGATGGGATGGGAAAACGTACTGAAGTTGGTTTTGGATTATTTTCACATCTTCAGGCATCTTTTTCTCCTTTGACATGTATTTAAGTGCGATGAAGAAAGACAAATCCTGCTGATTGGCTATAATCTGGTCTATATTTACAATAACGACCATATTTTTAGCCTTATTAAAGCAATATTTTGATTTTCTATCCAAAAACACAATTGAACCGCTATCACTTACGGCAAAATCAGCATTAACAACAAAAAGATCAATGTCATCGGAAGAATCTTCAGCCAACTCTACAGGGACAATTTCCGCAATAGACTGGAATTTGGAATCAAAAGGAATCTGGGTATCAAAAGTTAATCTTCTGGTGTTAAGATTCTTCACAAGGCCTGCAATAGTATCATACAGCGAATCTCTATCCTTCATCCACAGCACATCAATGCCCTTCTTCATCAAGGCAGACTCCAAATTCAGCAAATGCTTGTCCATATCGTCAAAATAATTGTGACGAATGGCGTAAGCTTTCTGCCGAATGCGCTCGTAATCCTGGTCTAAAAACGGAGATTTCATTATTGAAAGTTAATTTTATCTATTCTTCTTTGATGTCTTCCACCTTCAAATTCCGCTTTGAAGAAGGCATTTATAGTATCCATGGCCAAATCACTGGATATGAAACGTGCCGGAAGTACCAAAATGTTGGCATTGTTATGCTGTTTGGCCAATGCGGCTATTTCAGGAGACCAGCACAGTGCAGCCCTGATTCCGGCATGTTTGTTCGCTGACATCGCCATTCCGTTTCCAGTTCCACAAATCAGAATCCCTACCCCATCGCTATCTTTCAACACACTTTCAGCAACCTGATGGGCGAAATCGGGGTAATCCACGCTCTCAGACGAAAACGTACCCTTATCCACAAATTCGAAAAATCCTTCGAAATGCTTCTTTACCAGCTCTTTCAATTCATAACCGGCATGATCTGATCCAATGTATATCTTCATTTTTCCATCTTATATAGTTGGCTGCAAAAATACAAAAAAGATGAATGTTTTCAAGACACACACCTTCCGATTTTTTCGCTTTTATGCTTTTTTAAAGAAAATAGATTTTTGTTTTCTATGATTATTAGGGGTGTTGAAATGTGGATAATATTTTGAAGAAATATTTGGAAATTTCATTTATCAAAAGTAATCAACAATGAAATGTGAATAATGTTAATTGTAATTATCAGATTATGAAATAGGAAATATGATTGACATAATCTTTTTTTTTTTTTTTCAGTGAATAAAATCATGGTTTTTGAAAAGGTGCAAAAGTTCAAAATTTGAGTTCAAAACTTTCGTTAATGGTGGAATTTTATTTTATTCAATTTTTCTCCACAAAGTTTTGAAACCGTAACTTGCATTATTTGGATAAATATCCATTTTATAAACATTTCGATGTTGGTAACGTTGTAATTTTCTCATACTCATTTTTTTGTTGATATGTTTGAAAAGTCCTTATTTTATTGGGATTTTTATGCAATTGACTGCTTATAAATTTGTTGCGATGAATTGCGATGGATTGATGATGAAAAGGAGATGAACATTCATCTTTTATTCATCTCCCTTTCATCTCTTTTTCATTTTAGATTAACCGTCACTTCACGGTGCTACCCTCCTTCACCCGTTTTTGGGGCTGCATGATGGAAAGGGTGCCGTCGGCGTTTTCCGCCATCAGGACCATGCCGTGAGAATCTACTCCTTTGATATTCTTTGGAGCGAGGTTTATAAGCATCAGAACTTGTTTTCCAATCAGATCTTCCGGTTGATAATATTCTGCAATACCAGATATGATTTCGCGGGTATCCACACCGGTGTTAACCTTCAATTTCAGCAGTTTCTTGGTCTTGGCTACCTTTTCAGCTGCCAACACAGTCACCACCCTGACATCCATTTTTTGGAAATCATCGAATGTGACATCTTCTTTGGCTGGGATGACATCGGCATTTTCAGCTTCATTGGCTTTTTTGGTGTCTTCCAGCTTTTTAACCTGCTTGGCGATGGTTTCATCTTCAATCTTTTCAAACAGATATTCCGCAGGATTGAGTTGGTCACCCGCTTTCAACAAATCGTGACGGCCGCCGTCTGACCAGTTTTTATTGTTCAAATTGAGCATTTTTTGCAACTTTTTCGCTGTGAAAGGCAGGAAAGGTTCGCAAAGAATGGACAAAGAAGCGCAGATTTGAAGTGAAATATGCAGAATGGTTTTCACATATTCCGGATTCTCTTTCTGTTTCTTCCAAGGTTCGGTGTCGGTGAGGTATTTGTTACCGAGACGAGCGAGATTCATCAACTCCGCTTGCGCTTCACGGAACTTGTAATGTTTGATGCACTCCCCTATCCTATTCGGGAACTCAGCCATCTTTTCGATGATTTCCTTCTCATAGTCGCTCAGTTTACCGCATTCGGGAATGATACCACCATAATATTTGTGGGAAAGAACCACTGTTCTGTTCACGAAATTGCCAAAGATGGCGAGAAGCTCGTTATTGTTCTTTGCTTGGAAATCCGCCCAGGTGAAATCCGCATCCTTGGTTTCCGGTGCGATGGAGGTCAATGTATAACGCAGAACGTCTTGTTTTCCAGGAAAATCCTCAATATATTCGTGTGCCCAAACTGCCCAGTTGCGGGAAGTGGAAATTTTGTCGCCTTCGAGATTCAAAAACTCGTTGGCCGGAACATTCGTGGGTACAATATAACCGCCATGAGCTTTCAACATGCACGGGAAGATGATGCAGTGGAAAACGATGTTGTCCTTGCCGATGAAATGCACCAGTTCGGAACTATCGTCCTGCCACCAAGGTTTCCAGTCGGTATTATGTTCCTTTGCCCATTCTTTAGTTGCTGATATATAGCCAATTGGCGCATCAAACCAGACGTAAAGCACTTTACCTTCCGCTTCTTGCAACGGCACTTTCACGCCCCAGGAGAGGTCGCGGGTGACGGCGCGGGGTTGCAATCCCTGTTCAATCCACGATTTACATTGTCCATATACAGTCGGACGCCAGTCAGCCTTGTGTCCTTGCAGAATCCATTCTCTTAACCATCCATCGTACTCATTTAGAGGAAGATACCAGTGTTTAGTTTCTTTGAGAACCGGAGTGTTACCGCTGAGGGCTGATTTCGGGTTGATAAGTTCAGTGGCGTTGAGGGCTGAACCGCATGCTTCGCACTGGTCACCGTAGGCATGTTCGTTGTTGCAGTGCGGACAGGTGCCGGTGATGTAGCGGTCGGCAAGGAACTCATGCGCTTCCTCATCATAGTATTGTTGGGAGACTTTCTCTATCAGCTTACCATTGTCGTACAGATATTTGAAAAATTCCGCTGCTGTTTCATGATGCGTGGGATTTGATGTGCGCGAGTAGATGTCGAAAGAGATGCCGAGTTCCTCAAACGACTTCTTGATGATGTTATGGTAGCGGTCAACAATATCCTGCGGGGTCACCCCTTCTTTGCGCGCTTTGATGGTAATCGGAACGCCATGCTCATCGGAGCCGCCGATGAAAAGCACCTCTTTGCCGTTGTTGCGAAGGTAGCGGACATAGATATCCGCTGGCACATACACGCCGGCAAGATGCCCTATATGAACGGGACCGTTGGCGTATGGAAGAGCCGAAGTAACCGTGTAGCGTTTTATATCTTTCATATTATCAGTAATTTAGTTATTATTATAATCGTAATAAATATTTGTAAAAGCCAAACGGCAAATGTACATAAATTACGAATACGTATATTCCTCTATTTTACTCTGTAGATATTTCAGGGAACAAAAGGGACGTTTCAGAAAGCGATAGAGACGTTTCAGGAAACGTCTCTACTTATTTACATAAGTATGTTTATAACTTGTTTGAAATGACCAAAATATAAATGTTAATAAAAGCTAATTTTGCAGTTTCAAACTTAAAATCAAGTATTATGAAAAAGTTATTTGCAACATTAATGATTATGCTCGCATTTGTGAGCATCAGTTTGGCACAGCCTCGTGCAATTGGTGGCCGTATCGGTTACAATTTGGAATTTTCTTATCAACATTCTTTAGGTGAAAGAATGATGATGGATTTGACAGCTGGTGCCACGAATGTGTGGAACGGCTGGGCTTACGCTGATGTGAATGCCATGTTTGACTGGGTGTTCAATATCAGTGGTGGTTGGAACTGGTATGTGGGTCCTGGTGCCGGTATCGGTTTTGCTTTCGGTCATTGGTGGAAAGATTATGATTATATTCCTTTCCGTCTCAATGTTGGCGCGCAAATCGGTGTTGAATATCAATTCGGCATCCCGTTGAACCTCAGCGTGGACTGGCGGCCTATGGTGAATGTACTCGGTTTTGTCAGAGGTAATACATATCCGCTTTGGTACAGCTTCACTGGTGTTGCAGTGGGCGTGCGCTACAGATTCTAAAAATTTTTTACTTTTGCAGAATTAACAAACGCCGGTTTTTATAATCGGCGTTTTGTTGTATTGTGAATAGTGATCAGTGAATAGTGATCAGATCCGATAACCGAAAATCGTAAACCGAATGAACTTCAAACTCACATCTTCATACGAACCGTCCGGGGACCAGCCCGAAGCCATTAAAAAGTTAGTGGAAGGGTTGAACAATGGCGACAAGGCGCAGACATTGCTTGGCGTGACCGGCTCTGGTAAGACGTTCACCATCGCGAATGTGTTGAACCAGGTGAACCGCCCGGCACTCGTGTTAAGCCACAACAAAACACTCGCTGCCCAGCTCTACAGTGAGTTCAAGCAGTTTTTCCCCGAAAACGCTGTAGAATACTATGTTTCCTATTACGATTACTATCAACCGGAAGCCTATATTCCGACCACCAATACTTATATTGAAAAGGATCTGTCCATCAATGACGAAATTGAAAAGTTGCGTTTGCACACTACGGCAGCGTTGATGTCGGGGCGGCGTGACGTGATTGTAGTGGCCTCAGTGTCTTGTATTTACGGTATCGGAAATCCGGAAGATTTTTCCAAGAACGTCATCCATCTGCATACGGGAATGAAAATAGATCGCAATTCGCTGTTGCTGAAGTTTGTAGCCAGTCTATATTCGCGCACCGAACTTGATTTGCAAGGCGGACAGTTCCGCGTGAAGGGCGACACAGTGGATATTTTCCCGCCCTACAACGAGCACGCTTTCCGTATCATTTTCTGGGATGATGAGATTGAGACTTTGGAAATTATAGAGGCGGCCACGGGTGGCGTCATTACCAAAGAGGAAAACATTGTGATTTATCCGGCGAGTTTGTTCGTTACCACGCAACAGACGATGAACGAGGCCATCAATCAGATTGTGTTGGATTTGGGAGAACAGCGCGATTATCTGAAATCTATCGGCAAACATTTGGAAGCCAAACGGTTGGAAGACCGTGTGACGTATGATGTGGAGATGATGAAGGAGTTGGGCTACTGTTCCGGCATTGAGAACTACTCACGCTACTTCGACAAACGTGAGCCGGGAATGCGTCCGTTCTGCATCCTTGACTTTTTCCCCGAAGACTTTGTGTTAGTGATAGATGAGAGCCATGTCACGGTGCCGCAAATCGGGGCGATGTATGGTGGCGACCGTTCCCGCAAAATTAACTTGGTGGAGTATGGCTTCCGGTTACCTGCCGCCTTGGACAATCGTCCGCTGAAGTTCGATGAATTCGAGGCTTTGGTGGGGCAGACCATCTACATGAGCGCGACACCGGCTGACTACGAACTTGAGCAGTCGGGTGGGGTAGTGGTAGAGCAGGTGGTGCGGCCCACGGGACTGTTGGATCCGCCGATAGAGGTGCGGCCTGCCACCAACCAGGTTGACGACTTGTTGAACGAGATTGAAGATACTGTCGATAAAGGCGAGCGCGTGTTGGTGACCACACTGACCAAGCGCATGGCTGAAGAGTTGAACACTTACCTTATAAACATCGGAATAAGAGCTTGTTACATTCACTCAGATGTAGAAACGCTTGACAGAGTGGAGATTTTGCAGAACTTGCGTGCCGGTGCCATTGACGTGCTGGTGGGTGTGAACCTGCTGCGTGAAGGTTTGGATTTGCCGGAAGTGTCGTTGGTGGCCATTATGGATGCTGATAAGGAAGGTTTTTTGCGCAACGTGCGTTCGCTCACGCAAACGGCCGGACGCGCCGCGCGCCACGTGAACGGGAGGGTGATTTTCTATGCTAACAAAATCACCAAATCCATGCAGGCTACTATAGACGAGACCAATCGCCGTCGTTCCAAACAGATTGCTTACAACGAGTTACATCACATTGTGCCGAAAGGGGTGGTGAAGTCGGACGAGATGCTGCTTACGGGCATGTCAAGCGAGAACGGCAAGCAGAAAAAACAAGGGGTTCAGTATGTTCAGAAAGAAAAGAAAATGTCTGCCGTAGCGGAGGATTTGTCCATGTATAATATGGAACAGTTAGAGAAAAAGAAGAAGTTGTACCGTAAGGAGATGGAAAAGGCTGTGAAGGAACTGGATTTCGAGAAGGCTGCCGAGTACCGTGATGCCATTGTGGCCATTGAGAACAGGATTCGGGAGTACTGACTATGGCTATGACTATAACTTAGACTTAAACTTAGACTTAAACTTAGACTTAAACTGTTACTTATAATACTTATTATCACCACTAATCACCGAAGTCTTACGTTTCACGTGTTACGTCCCACGTCTCAAATCTCAAAAAAGTTAAAAAGTATTAATTCCCAAAAAAATAGTATATTTGCGGCCTGATTATGGATAGAATGGATTTTGAAGATATAAGGCCTTATACGGACGCTGAATTTAAGGAGGCGTATTATCGGTTGATGGAGGATCCCCGATTTCAGGATGCTTTGCGTCTTTGTCTGCAAAATTACGGGGTAGAGGATTTCAGGAAGGATATGGAGCGATACCAGACTATTGAAGAGGTCCAGGTGGAGTTTGACAAGCGTTTTCTGGATGTGTTTCTTTCCCAATCCACGAAGGGTGTTTTTCTTTCGGGAATAGAGAATTTAGAGGAGGAAAAAACATATATGTTTATCGGGAACCATCGTGACATCACGTTGGATCCTGCCTTGTTGCAGTACTATTTTTTCATTGAAAAGAAGAAAACTTCCCGCATCGCGATGGGTGATAACTTGTTCACTACCCCATTGTTGGGCGAAATTGCGAAGCTGAACAAAATGATTAAGGTGAAGCGGGGAGGAACTATGCGTGAGAAGTTGGTCAATTTCCAGAAGTTAGCTGCCTATATCCAGTATTCGCTTTTCGAAGACAAAGAGTCCGTGTGGATTGCCCAGCGCGATGGCCGTACCAAAGACGGCAACGATTTCACCAAGCAAGGCTTGTTGAAGATGATCACCATGGGCAACGACAAGCATCTGTTGGAAACAATCCGCAAGATGAATATCACCCCCTTGACGGTCTCCTACGAGTATGAGTCCTGCGACAAAATGAAAGCCCGCGAACTCGCTTTGAGCGAAAATGGTCCGTATGTGAAAGAGCCGGGTGAGGATTTTAACAGCATCAAACAGGGTATTTTCGGTCAGAAGGGTAGGGTAGCGCTCACCATTGGCCATCCGCTTGCCGATGAACTGGATCAGGTGCCGGAAAACCTTAACAACAATGACAAACTATATTTTATTTGTAAGCTGATAGACAAACAGATATATAAGAATTATGTGCTGTATCCCAACAACTACATCGCGCATGATTTGATGCATCAGAATCAGGAATATGCCAACTATTACACTCCGGAAGAGAAATCGAAGTTTGAAGCCTATTTGCAAATGCAGTCCCAAACGAGTGATGTGCCGGAGGAAAAGATGCGCGCCAATCTCCTGAAAATATACGCCACCCCTGTGGACAATTATATGAAAGCAATTTCCGAAGAGAATTAATATTTTTTAACGCTATATGGATGAGATTCAACCCCCGTCGCAACCGAAAATTCTAATCATCAGACTAAGCTCCATCGGTGATATTGTGCTGACCACACCGGTAATCAGAGCTGTAAACGAGCAACTGCCTGAGGCAGAGGTTCATTTCTTGGTCAGAAAAGATTTAGTTTCTGTGGTTGAGAACAATCCTCACATTCACAAGGTGCATATCTACGATCCTGAAAATGTGAGTCAAACCATTGATGAGTTGCGCCAAGAGCAATTCACCGTGGTCATTGATTTGCAGAAAACGTTACGTTCCCGCAAAGTGGTGCGTCATCTGAAAGTGCCTTCCTACACTTTCCTCAAGCATAATCTCTCGAAATGGATTTGCTACCGTCTCAAGATGAACGGTATGCCGGAAACTCATATCGTAGAGCGCTATTTTGAAGCGGTCAAAGAGTTGAACGTCCACAACGATCACAAGGGGTTGGAGTTTTACATTCCTGAAAACCAAGGTTTTGACGAAGACGATCTTCCGATGATGTTCGATGACGGTTTCGTGGCTATTGTGTTGGCAGCGCAGCACTTCACCAAGCGGATTCCGGTGAGCAAAGTGGTGGAGATTGGCAGCATCCTGCACAAGCCTATTATGCTGTTAGGCGGCAAAGACGTGTTCGAAGAGGGTGAACAGGTGGTGGCTCAGCTTGGCGAACGCGCCACCAACGGCTGCGGCAAATATACGCTTTACCAGTCGGCGGCCATCCTGCAACATGCTGACTGTGTGATTACTGGCGACACTGGTCTGATGCATATCGCCGCCGCACTGCACAAGCCCACGGCAGCTATCTTCGGCTCCACCATTCCCGAATACGGATATTATCCCTATATGCCCGGCGAGCGCGAAAAGTTTCGTAATTTCGAGGTCTGTCCGCTCAACTGCCGCCCGTGCTCCAAATTCGGTAGCTCCAGCTGCCGGCGGAAGCATTTCAAGTGCATGAAGAACATTTCAGCCACGGAGGTGGCGGAGTGGGTAAACCGATTTTAGACTTGAGACGTAAGACTTGTGACTTTGATATAAGGATTTTGTAGAGACGCAAAATTTTGCGTCTCTACATTTTTCTGATAGACTGTACAATAGCCTTTCTTTCCATTACGGAAAACCTCACCTCATACCCGTCAAACGGAAAACCATAAACCCTTTCTTCGTCATTATGGTAGGCGGGGCGTGGATCCTGGGCCAGCACCTCCCGCAACTTCTCCAGCTTTTCGGGTTTTAGCCTTCTGGCAATAGCTTCGGGAATCTCCACTTCGAGTTGGTAGTCTTCGTGCTCTTGCGTGAACCCTTTGGTGGCTTCCGGGTGGCAGTCGGTGGTGAGAAGGTAAGGTTTGATGTCATAGATAGGGGTGCCGTCCATGAGGTCGGCGCCGCCTATGAGGAGGGTAGGATTTTTGGGGTTGAAATCGGCCTCGATGAGTTCCACGCAGGAGAGCCCGATAGGGTTGGGACGGAAAGGCGAGCGCGTGGCGAAAACGCCCATGCGACGGTTGCCGCCGAGCCGAGGAGGCCGCACCGTCGGTGACCAGCCCTCCTGTCGCACCTCCGAAAAGCCCCAAATCAACCACAGATGGGAAAACTCCTCAATGCCGCGCAGTGCTTCCGCATTCCGGTACTCGGGCTCGAACACGATGCGCGCCCGCAACGACGGAACCAACCCGCTCTGTCTCGGAATCCCGAACTTCGTCGGGAACTCGCTGCGAATACGGGCTATGACCTTGGTTTCAATAATTTGGTTGTCCACTATACGCTCTAAATCTGTTATGATGAAGAAAAAGACTATCGGATAAGTCTAGTACGCATGAACTCGTCAAGTGTGACGAGATTCAGTTGCGGAAAAGGGGTTGTACGTAATACTTCGAAATGGCTGTCCTCAGAAACCAAATAATCAGCACCTGCAGCAAAAGCACAATCCACAAACTTATTGTCATCGGGATCAGCTGTTATCAGTCCCATACGAAAATGTGGATCTACAAATAATGTATTCTTTTTATTCAAAATCAACAACACCACATTTTCTGCTACTGTTGGGGTTATTTGCTGCTCCATAACTTCCTGATATTCATCCAATATCTCGTTTGATACACAGAGTTGATAACGACCTGAGAGGAAAGCGTCCCATATCGGGCGATAAGGACTCTTTCGCGATATAATCTGCAACAGGCAATTAGTATCTATCACTACTGGACGCATTATCGGCTATTTCTTATAGGGTGTGCGGAAATGAGAACCTCGCAGTTCTTGAAGTCGCTTATCGTCAAACTGGCCACTCTCCCAAAGGGCATCCAACTCATCGTCCACCTGCTGGGCGTAAAATGCCGTCAACTGTTCGCGCAATCGTTCCAAACCTAAAGCCGTTTTTATATGAGACACAAGATTGAATACATGTACTTGTGCAGGACTAAATGTTATCGTCTCCATAATATTCTTACTTTTTACGACCGCAAAAATACAACTTTTTCACTCTCCAAGCAAATGATTCTCATCTTAAAAAATTCTACATAGAACAAAAGGCGCAACCCTATGGTCGCGCCTTTTATTTCTCTTGTTTCTTTCTCCACCTTATCTCTTCTCGATCTTATACCCCACTGTCGCGAAAAACAAAATGTACGCATAGCTGACGAACAGCAGCGCGTAGGCGGAGTGAGGGTTCACGGCATCGGCAATTCGGCCGTAGATCAACGGCATTACGGCGCCGCCCACGATGGCCATCACCATCAGTGCGGAGGCGAACTCGGTGTGGTCGCCCAAATCATGGATAGCCAACGGCCAGATGGCAGGCCACATGATGGCATGCGCGAAGCTCAGACAGATGATGGCAATGATGGAGACAATGCCCGTTGTACACAATGCCACGATAACCAACGCGACAGAAAGCAGCAGCTGGATAATCAAAGCTTGCCGTTGCGAAATTACCTTGGGGACAAACAGGATGCCGCAGATATAACCCACCAACAGGGCGATTAAAGCGTAAACCCCGAAATAATGGGAAACTGCGGTAGGAATGCCATAAAAGTCGCCGTAAGGAATCAGCGTGTCGATGGCGATGACTTCTGCACCCACATAGAAGAAGATGGCGAGAACGCCGAGCCACAAGTACGGGAAGCTGAAGATGCTGGCCTTCTTGCCGTCGATTTTCTTCTCCTCTTCCACAATTTCCGGCAGATGAGCGGTTTTGATGAAGAGTACCAGTGCGATGAGCACAGCCGTCATGATGAGGTAGGGGATGATGACGCCGTTGGAGAGTTGTTGCAGCATAGCTTCTTTCTCCGGACCGGGAGCCATCTCCTTGATGCTTTCGAAAAGGTGCTCCTTGCCGCTGAACAGGGCGTTGTAAAGCACGAGAATGCCGATCATGCCGGCCACTTTGTTGCAGATGCCCATGATGCTCATGCGCCGCGCCGCCGACTCAATCGGGCCGATGACCGTGACGAAGGGGTTGCTGGCAGTTTGCAACAGCGAAAGTCCACTGCCCTGTAGGAAAAGTCCAAGTAGGAACATCGGATAGCTACGCATTTTCGCACCAGGGATGAACATCATGCAGCCAATGGCCATGACGACCAAACCTAATGCCATACCGTTGCTATAGCCCGTTTTCTTCAATACGAAAGAAGACGGAATCGACATCACAAAATAGGCGATGTAGAAAGCGAACGTCACCAAATAGCCTTGTACCTGCGTGGTTAACTCGCAAGAGGTGCGCATGTAAGGAATGAGGATGTTGTTCAGCCATGTCACGAAACCGAATACGAAGAACAGCGATCCGATAACGAACATGCTATAGGCGGTACTTTTCTTCTTTTCTTCCATAAATTTTCGGATTTACTTGATTCTTTTCATCAATTCCGCCTTTTTGGCATCATACTCCTCTTGGGTGATGATCTGGAGATCCAATTTTTCCTTCCACTTCTTCAATTCTTGTATGGCGGCATCGGAGTCCATCTCTTCCAAATTGGCTTTCACGACTACCTCTTTCGTTGCAATTGCTTCTTCAAAGTTGGTGCAGGCCAGACCGCCGCGGTTCAGCACGAGATAGATTTTGCAGCCAGAAGTCATTTTGTTGAAACCATCTATCGGCACGCATTGGATTCTCTTAATGGTGGCCACACCGCCGGCACGGTTTTCGACACGTTCCGCACGCTCTTGACTTACAGCACGGTCAGAGGCTGTTGAGTTACTTTCATCTGCAACAAGGTTTAGCCAACTGCCGGTAACATCCATAAAATAGACATAATACTTGCCATTTGTCGGATAACCGTAAGTAATGGTGGAGCCAATCTTATACGTAACTCCGTCGGATGCTACATAAGCCGTGATGTCACCACCACCTTTTTTGCCGGTCAACTCTTTGGCCGACTTTTGTTCCAAAATATCTTGGTAGGTAACGGTTTGTGCATTAGAAACTAAACACAATCCTACAAAAAGAAGAATGAAAAGCTTTTTCATTGTTATAAGTGTTTTAATTGATGAATCATATTTTCGGGATTTTCTGCTTTGAAAACGGCATTTCCGGCCACTACCGCATCAGCACCGGCCTTGATGATGTCCGCAATATTGTCTGCGTTCACGCCGCCATCCACTTCGATGAGTGCGTTGGACTTATTGCGCTTGATCATTGCGCGGAGCTCAGCGATGCGGTGCAGCGCACGGGTAATGAATTTTTGTCCGCCGAAGCCAGGATTTACTGACATAATCAGCACTAAATCAACGTCTTGAATTATGTCTTCCAGTCCAGCAACCGGCGTGTGAGGATTGAGTGCTACGCCCGCCAGCATGTCATGTTCTTTGATTTGGTATATTGTGCGGTGCAAATGTGTGCAGGCCTCCCAGTGGACGGTCAGCATATCGCAGCCTATCTCCTTGAAAGTGTGGATGTAGCGTTCAGGCTGCACAATCATCAGATGGGTATCCAACGGCTTTTCAGACAGCTTTCTAACCGCCTTGATGACAGGCATTCCGAAAGAGATATTAGGCACAAAGACACCGTCCATCACATCTAAGTGAACCCAATCCGCTTCCGAACGGTTCAACATCTCAATTTCTTCCCCCAAACGGTTGAAATCCGCTGATAGCAACGAAGGGGCGATAATCGGTTTCACACTCATTTTCTGCAAATTTAAGGGCGCAAAAGTACTAAAAATTGGATTATCTCCGCAAACCTAATTTATCCCCACTTTGAACCTTGAACCTTGAACTTTGAACCTAATATCTCACTTCTAACTTCTGATCCCCATAATGGAACACAAACGTTCCATGCTGCCATTCAAAGTGTTGATATTCATCCATATAGGTATGAAAATAATCTTCATCCAAATGAAAGATGACCGTACGGGTTTCTCCTTTCGGAATGAATACCCGTTGGAATCCGACCAGCGTTTTCACTGGACTGCGCTTGTCCCCGGTGTTGGTCAGGTAGAGTTGCGCCACCTCTTCGCCATCACAATTTCCACTGTTTTTGACGGCGCAGGAAAAAGTGAAATTTTGATCGTTGAATTGCCCGTTATCGTAGTCGAAAGTGGTGTAGCTCAAACCATAACCGAAAGGATAGAGAGGTTTTTCCGTCATGAAACGATAAGTGCGGTGTTCCATTTCGTAACTGTCAAATGGAGGTAGATAATTCTTTGTGCTGTAGAATGTTACAGGTAGTTTGCCGCTTGGGTTCACTTTGCCGAAGAGAATATCCGTCACCGCTGTTCCCGCTGCTTGACCGCCATACCAAGCTGCCAACACGGCATCGAGGTTTTCGTCTTCCCAATCTAACGCGACAGCACTGCCGGAGCAGAGAACAAACACTATAGGTTTACCCATCTTCTTGAGTTTCATCAACATACCTTCTTGAATGCGGGGGAGTTCAATGGAAGTCCGATCGCCGCCATGGAAACCGTCCAACTCCACTTTCAACTCCTCTCCTTCAAGTTCAGGAGAAAGGCCGCCCACGAAAATCACCACGTCGCACTTGGAGATTTGCCAGTCAAAATCCCGAGGCAGCTGATATTTACCATCAACATGATGGCAGGCTGTGTCAAAGTAGAGTTCTGGGCGTTGGTTTTCGGGTAACGTGTTGACATAGTTAACGATACCTTCATAGAGGGTTACAGCATGGCGCGGTGTGCCGTTGTAGTTGCCGCACAGCATCACGGAATCCGCCGCATTCGGTCCCACTACCGCAATTCTCTTGTATTTACTGGCGTCCAAAGGGAGAATGTTGTTTTTGTTTTGCAACAGCACGATGCTTTTTTGCGCCATTTCAAGGGCTTTTTTTTCAAAAGAAATCGTGTCGGGAATCTGTCGGAAAGGCTGTTCAGGGTCGAACATACCCAAAGAAAACCGTGCCTTAAGGATTTTTAACACATGTGCGTCAATAAGATATGTTGGGAGTAATTTCTGTTCCACAGCTTCTTTCAGCGCATTGAGACCGCTGCCGCATTCTAGGTCGATGACGGAGCCGAATGCGGCGGCGGCGGCATCAGCGGCGGTGGCGTGCGTTTCGTGCCGGGGAATCACTGTGTCACGTTCCCAACAGTCGTTCAATGCCCAACAGTCAGTGACGAAGAGATTGTCATAACCCCACTGGTTTTGTAGGATTTGGACCAGCAGATTGTCATTTGTGCAGCAAGGTTCTCCGTTCAGCCGATTGTAGCCGCACATCACCATACCTACATCCGTATTTTGCACAATGTACTTAAACGCAGGTAGATAGGTTGTCCACAAGGCGCGTCCGCTGACGGTGGCATCGAACGAGTGGCGGTTGGCCTCGGGACCGCTGTGAACGGCGAAATGTTTGATGCAGGCGAGAGCCTTGTAGCGGCCATTAACTTGCTGTTGCAGCCCTTTCACACAGGCAGTGCCCATGCGGGTGGTGAGGTAAGGGTCTTCGCCGTAGGTTTCCATGCCGCGTCCCCAGCGCGGATCCCGGAAAATGTTGATGTTCGGTGTGAAAAAAGTAAGTCCGGTATAATCATCGTATTGTCCGGCCTGTTGGGCACGGAAATACTTCATCCGGGCTTCGTCAGCCACCATGCCGAACATTTCCTGCACGGAGTTGTCGTCGAAGGTGGCGGCCAATGCTATGGGCATCGGATAAACCGTGGCATAGCCGTTGCGCGCCACACCATGCAACGCTTCGTTCCACCAGCTGTAGGCGGGAATGCCCAACCGCTCGATGGCCGGATTGTGATGCTCCATCATCCCCAATTTCTCTTCTAAAGTAAGCTGGTTCAAAAGCAGTTGCGCCCGTTCATCAATGGAAAGATTCGGGTTGCGGAAGTCCTGCTGTGCCATCGTACAATAGGAAAACACAATTCCTATGATGCTGACGATTATTTTTCTCATAACATTATCGAACAATCAATTTCCGAGTGATAAACATGTTATCTTTTTGTATATAAACAAGATACGTTCCCGATTTTAACCTTTTTGTGGCGATGCGGTTCGTTCCCGGTTGTATCTCCCCGCAAAGCACACATTGTCCAGATGTTGTGAAAATCTGCCATTGCGCCACTTCTTCCGTGGGATTGTCTAACGTGAAATATCCCTGCGTGACGGGATTTGGAGACAGGTTAATTTTAGTTAAAAAATTTTCCTTGACATCACCACCGATGATGATTTTTACCACATAATCCCGAGTGCTAAAATGAGGAGTAGAGGCTATGTATGTGACGGGTTGATAAAAGTTTTGGCTTTCAGATTCGTCGGGGCTGACTGTAATGCCCCATGGTTTCGTGATCGTTGGTTTTAAATGGGCAAGATCAGGCATAGTGCATCCTACATAGAAAAAGATGCTGTCCACTTCTGGCGAAAATTCACCATACATATCGGGATAATATTCCATAGATTCTGGATTGTTGTCCCGTAAAAAGTCAAAACTGAGAATCTCAGGCTCTATTACGTTGATTGGAAGATAGTTGACAAGTCCGTATGAAGGGTTGTCCGCCTGATGGAAGATAACCTCTTCTGCTGTCGCGTCGTTATCGCAACCCCAGTAGTTGCCGACCGCGTCCATATTGCTGTTGGCATTGTTGTACAGTTCGTAATCCACACCGCCGTTGCCGTTATTGTACAGCATGTTATAACCTGGATCCTCCGTCGTACCCATATCCAAATGATGGTAATAGATGGCGGTGACACCCCAAAGGTTACCGGTGATGAGGTTGCGGCGCAGCTTGGCGGCGCAGGTCGTGTCATAACCGTAAATACTGATTCCGCTGCCACCGTTATTCGGATTCACTTCCAAATTGTTGTCGATAAACTGATTATCGAAAATTTCAGCGGAGATGCGATAGCCGTTTTGCGTGTAGCCGTAACGGTTGTTTGTGATGATATTGTCTTTCAAAAGCACTTTTGTGACCGCCGGATTGTACATGTTCATGATACCGATGCCGCCTGACATGGTGCTGGCCACACCTTCTATGCGGTTGCCGATGATGAAAATGGTGTCTGTTGTGCCTGGTCCGATATTGATTTGGGGATTATTGGTATTAGTTAAAACATTGTTATAGAAAACATTATTCAAAATTCTCGGACACCCGTCAGCATTGACTGCCGATTGAATGGCGCAGGCTTCGTTGTCATGAAAATAGCTATCACGAATAATAGGATTGCAGTTCATGTAGCTGATGACGTGATTTGAGAAATGGTCAAATTCACAGGAATCGATCGTTATATCACTGTTAATCAGCTTGATTCCTTGACAATGACGAAAATGGACTTTCGATAGGCTGTTCTGCAAGGCATCCTCAAAACGGAACTCAAAACAGTTATTTTGAGTTGAATCTCCCTGAAAGACAAGTGTTTGGTTTCTCGTTGCCGTTTGCAAAGTACCGCTGATGGTCAAGGTGACACCGTCGTTTACAAGGACAGACAACGCGAAGGATTCCAGCGTTAACGTGTCATTCGCAGATAAGGTTAAATTTTGTGAAATCGTATAGTGACCAGACGTGTTCGCTTGAACTGCAGAAGGTGCTGACACGCACAGGGATTCAAGCGTATAAGACTGTCCGTTCCCAGGGGAAATCCATTGTGCAAAACCTTGATTAACAAGGAATAAAACAAGAATGGCGATTAATGTTTTTTTCATAATTATCGGGAAAGCATTTTTTGTATTAAAAAGATTAAAAACAAATCTGTTGCTGTATAAGCTTGTTTTTACTTTCTCTTACCGTTCAGGAAAATCTGCTCCACCTTGTTCGAACCGAAGGCGTAGTTCATGTAATAGAGCGTGTCCATCGGTTTGGTGATGAAGAAGTTGGCGATTTTGCCTTTCGTAATGGTGCCTAACTCGCGCCAGACGTCCATGGCGTAGGCCGTGTTGATGGTAGTGGCGTTGACCGTCTCCTCGGGCAGCATCTTGTACATCACGGAACCCATGGCGAAGACCAACTGCATGTTGCCGGACGGGCAAGAGCCGGGGTTGAAGTCGGAGGCCAAAGCAACCGGCAGACCGCCCTCGATCATCTTGCGGATGGGGGCGCATTGCATCCCGAGGAAGAACGCAGCGCCGGGCAGCACCGTGGGCATCGTCTCGCTCTTGTAGAGTGCCGCAATCTCCTCATCGCCCGTGTATTCCAAGTGGTCAACCGACAATGCATTGTATTTCACGCCGACTTGGATACCGCCGGAGCAGGCCATCTCGTTGGCGTGGATTTTTGGACGCAGACCGTACTTGATGCCCTGCATCAGGATGCGCTCGGTCTGCTCGGTGGTGAAGAAGCCCTTGTCGCAGAAGACGTCCACGAAGTCGGCGAGCTCCTCGGCGGCCACCATCGGAATCATCTCGTTGATAATGAGATCCACGTAACCGTCGGGGTTGTCCTTGTAGAGCAGCGGTACCGCGTGCGCGCCGAGGAAGTTGGCCTTGATGGTGAGCGGGGAGTTCTCTTTCAGCTTGCGGATGACGCGCAGCATCTTGAGTTCATCCTCGGTGGTGAGGCCGTAGCCGCTCTTGATCTCGCACGCGCCCGTGCCGAAGGAGGCCATCTCCTCCAACCGTTGCCATGCCTGGTCGTAGAGTTCCTCTTCGGAAGTCTCGTGTAGCCGTTTCGCGGAGTTGAGGATGCCGCCGCCGCGTTTGAAAATCTCCTCGTAGCTCAAGCCCTTGATCTTGTCGATGTACTCGACCTCGCGGCTGCCCGCATAGACGATGTGCGTGTGGGAGTCGCAGAAGGAGGGGAACACGAACTTGCCCGTGGCGTCGATTTCCTCAATCGTCTCCTTGGTTTTCTTCAGGATGTCGGGATTGAAGTCCTCCATCTTTCCGAACTCCTTGATTTTATCGCCCTCGGTGAGGAGGTAGGCGTTGTCAATGACGGGGAGGTTCTGCATCTCCTTGCCGGCGCGGAACTTGATGGATTTGGGCTCCGCCTGCACTAATTGCTTTATGTTTTTTACTAAGATTGCCATAGTTGGTAGGTTTTAATTTGATGCGGCAAAGATACGATTTTTAATGGTTATGGGTTATAGGTTATGGGTTATAGAAGCTGGGGTATGGTTTATTGTTTATGGGCGATGGCAATAGAAAGGAGCGGGTGACAAGTGTAAATATGTCTTTAATTGTTGATTGTCAGTATATTATGCATTTTTTTGATTTTCATGCAATAACCTTATAACTAATAAGCCTATTAGTTATAAGATTATTAGTTTAACAGTATGGAAAAATTGTTCGTACGTACAGCAGCTATCTTGGTATGTATTCCAGAGAACCACACGAAAAGTGTCGGAAAACATACTTGCTGATGCACTCCAAGAGTTAGTGGATCAATGCAATGATGTTTTCGAAGCCAAAACCGATGAACTGACTGCCTATCAAATGAATTTCCTGCGGGCCGTGGCAGATGGAAATCACACTGGTTTGTCTTCTGCCAAAATCATACAAGACTACCACTTAGGATCATCCGCTAACGTCAACATCATCAAGAAATCCCTATTGGACAAGGATCTCATCGTCATTGAAGACAAAAAGATATTTTTATCGGATCCAATCATGGGTCTTTGGTTGCAACGGGAATAATTATCGAATAATTCACCCTATTCGCCGAGAATCATTTCGCCGTTTCTATCGGTACAAAAAACGCTGCCGGGTCTTTCTTCAAATCCTCCGGGGTCATACTCTTGCAGGCTACAATCTTTCCGTTCTTGATTTTCAGCACAGAAACCCCGTCGATGCCGAACGACATGCGGTCGAGCTTGTTGGTGGGGTCACACAGCAGGTTCGGTACCTTTTCGCGGATGTCGGAGGGCAGCTTTTTCAGGGTGGCGGCAGAGACGAGCATTGCTTGGTACTTTCCCGCTATCAGGTCCAAATGCGCACTCAGATAGTCAGTTGCCTGCTCGACACAGTTCCGGCAGCCTGTCGGCAGGATGAACAGGTACTCCCCGTCGCGGATCTTGAAATCCGGGAACGTCTCGTGCATGTAGGCCTTGAAGAAACGGGTGTGCCGTTTCAGGTCATTTCCGTTTGGTTGCGCCGCGAGAATGCCTCCGAACAGCAGCAATGTCAGTATTATACAGGTCTTTTTCATTGTATCTCAATATCACAAAACAGGTTTTCTCTTCGTCGGACAGCCGCTTGTCGGCTAAGGCTATTCCTTTCGGCACCACCATGAGCTCATGCTTGCTCAAACAGTCGGGCATGTCCATCTCCGCAATCTGCCGGAAAGCGGAGTCCAGCACCAGCAGCGACCAAGGTTTGTCGGAGACATTGTTGCGGGTGCCGTCTTTGTTCTCGTAAGGCATCGGTCTGGAAACGGTAATGTAGTACAGGTTCCGGTAAGAATCATAAACCACGCCAAGGTACGAGGTTTTGGCACTCTCCGTGCGGGCTAATTCCGTGTAATTGTACGTGTTGGCCGTGTCAAATTCTTCCTGGACATGACGTTGGTGTTTACTGTGGATGTAGTGCTGCTCTTGTGTGCCGTCGCGGTGGATAACGTACAGCGAATCGATGAAGGAGTATATCGCCACCAAATCCGTGTCTTTGTTCATGGTGGAGGTGAAGTGGTAGTTGTAGCGTGTGTTGTCCTTACTGCGGTGGATGGCCGGATAAGTGCCTAAACCCCGAATCGGATTGAGCTGCCCGTCTTTATACGAAAAAACATGGAACATCGGACGTGAAAACATCCTGATTCGCGTGTCAAGCCGATAGTCGAAGATGTTTTTCAGAAATGTACTGCAATATAGTAAGCCCGAATCCGGAGTGATCGGCACGTAGTAGTGACAGCTGAAATTTGTGAAGACAACACTGTCCCCGTCCTCTGTCCATAGATTCATTTTGACCGTTCCTTTTACATCTGAATGATTGTCAATAAGATAGGTGAGAGAATCGAAGACACAGTTGTAAATCAGATGGTTTCGGTCGAGTGGAAAATAGTAGGTGAGGTAGCCGGGGGTCTGGAATGTGGAGAACGGTTTCAGCCCATTTATGCAGTAATTCAGAACAATCTGTTTCTCTTCCGTATGGAACCAGGTGTTCACCTGCGTTTTTTCAGCAAAGGAGTAGAAAGAACGGGACATGACCGTTTTGTGTGGGATGGTGAACGTGTCCAACTGCGACACATCCCGCACGTTTTCTTTTTTCCGTTTCTTGACTTTAAGTTTCGGGGTGGTGATTTTCGCCCCGTCTTGCACACAGCGCACGCTGTAACCGTTATACACCTTCCCGAAACAGACGTACGGGCAGGGATAGTTGAAGTTCTCCAAATATCGGCCCGTGGCGGTGCCGTCGCTTGAGGGCGTGGAACTCCACCAGAAGGACTCTTCGCCCACTTTCGAGTAGTTGCCGGAATAGCGATAACCACTGCGGGGCGGATGCACAAACCGTTTGATAACCCGCATATTCTTGGTTGAGAAGGGAATACGATATTGGTAGCCCTCCGCGACACAGCCCCGTGTCATCGCCGTCCATTCCGCGTCGTCTGGCAGGTGCCAACCGTCGGGACAGACCCCTTGCACACTCGCGGAGGTCATTCCCGTATCGCGCACCGCTGCCGTCCAGGTGTAGAGTAGCCCGTACTTCCGCACGGAGTCCCTGCTGTTGACGTAGTCGAAATAGCAGGCAACGGTCGTGTCCTTGTCTGCCACTTCGCTTTGTACAATCGGGCTCCCGTCAGCGTAATGGGTTGACCGCAGGTTCTCCGCCATCCACCGCATCCCGTTGATTTTCAGCGTGCGGTAGCGGTTCCCGTCGCAGTCGCGCACGGTGACGCACGCGGGGAGCAGGAGCGCCAGTGCGCTGAATAGGGCGAAAAGTTTTGCGGTGGGGTTCATAATAGATGATGTTTTTCGTTTGCAAACATTGTTATCTCCGCGTATTAGCTTTTTCTATACATCAATTAGATTCGGATCTGCCAAAAACTCATAGATGCCCATCAGTACGATGCCGTTGTCGTCGCGACGCAGTTTCATACGCTCACCCACAATTACCATTTTTTTGAACGAGTCGCCAATCTGCTGTAGCGAGCGTTTCTCCTGTTGCATCTTCTCCTCATCGGGCAGTCTGTAAGCCGATTGCAGATAGTAGCGGCGCGAGCCGAGGTTGCAGACGAAGTCCACCTCCAAGGTCACTCGCTGCCATTTGCCCTCCTCGGTTTTAACACGGATATTGACGTTACCCACATCCACGAGGAATCCACGATAACGCATCTCGTTGTAAATCACATTCTCCATCAGGTGGTTCTCCTCGGTTTGGCGGAATGAAAGAATGGCATTTCGCAATCCTAAATCCTTAAAATAGTATTTAGGCGTGGTGCCGATATATTTCCGGCCTTTGATGTCATAACGGTCGGCCTTTTCAATCATATAGGCGTTTTCGAGATAACTGATATAGGTTTCGATAGTCTTGTCTGTAATATTGTTCAACTTTTTCACGCTTTTGAAGGTGTTGGCCAGGTTGGTGGGATTGACAGGACTGCCCACACTTGATGCCAATATGCGCACCAGTTCTTCGAATTCAGCCTTGTTTTCAATCTCGTACCGTTCGTAGATGTCACTCAGATAAACCGTGCGATAAAGATTTCTGAGATAGGCCGCCTTTTTGTCGTCGCCTTTGATGGAGAGAATTTTTGGTAACCCGCCGTATTTCCTACGCGACGCAGTCCGGTCACCATCTTGATTAGCCCATTGTCTTTTGAGTCAATGAGCCGCTGCATATATATTGGTCTTTTTATCTTCATTACTTACAGTTGTTTATCTCCATTATATAGTATTTTCATTCCGAATTTGTGGCAATATTTCCATTTTTTCGGAATGCAAAAGTACAAAATATTTTGAAGCTCCGCTTTTTACCGCATATTCTCCTCAATCCACTTCCCGATTTCCGATTCCGAGAGGCCGCCGCCCTCAAAGCGGTTGACCTCCACGCCGTCTTTCAGCAAAACGACGGTCGGCACTACTTTCACGCCAAAGCGGTTTGCGGTCACGGGGGACTCGTCAATGTCGATTTTGAAGAAGGCAACCGTCTTGCGGTGCTGGCGAGCAAGGTTCTCCAAGCGTGGTTCCAGCAGCCGGCACGGACCGCACCATCTCGCCCCGAAATCCAACAGCACGTATCCCTTCTTCACCTTATTGTCGAAAACCTCATCGGAGATCTTTTCCACATACTTTCCCTCTTTCTGGGTGAGCATCTCGTTGATTTTCAAGCTGTCGCATTCACGATAGACAAAGTTGCCCTCCTCGTCCTGAGTGATGACAATGGCCTTCTCCTCGTCGGGAAGGGCGAACAGCGCCATATCCACATCTCCGTAGCGCAAGTCCTGTAACTCCTTGGAGGTGCGCATCCTTATCCCTTTCATCGTCAGCTCGGATTCCGATTTCACCACGAGCCCATATTGAAGGTCTGCGAAAACCCCATAATTGAAAGGTATCTTGAAAGAGGTGTCGATCCAAACGGTGCTTTTCCCTTGCATCATTTCCGTTTCAATCTCGTATTCCACCCGGAGACAGGAGTATCCATTGACGGGAACAAGGGTGTCCGAAAACAGCAGTGGCGTGTCGTCGGAGCTTTTTTCCATCGCCTTTCTGGTGACAATCGGAGTTCCCATCATGGATTGGATACTCACAAGCTCTTGTGAATCATCCCTATAGATGATTTTTGATTTTATATCGGGCATGTCAGACACGACATTATCCCCTTTATAATATTCCACAAACTTCGATTCAGAGGCCATCCCTCCCGACGTTTTTTGCACGTATGTCAGCCGGCCTTCGAACGACGGCTGAGCGAAGATGCTGCTGAAGGAGATGACGGTTAACAGGAGGAAGATAAGGGTGAGGTGTTTCATAAGACCTTTGGTTTTAGAGTGGCAAAGATACACTTTTTATTCTTTCAGCAACTCGTCGATTTCCTCACCTAGGTCGTTGTATTGCTTCTTTGTCCGCTTGGCAAACCATGGTCCAGCAAGAGAAGCGGCAATACATCCGATAAGCGTAGAGGCAAAAAAATCGCGCTCATATAGGTAAAGGTAGATAAACATAACCACCAGTAAAATCAAAGCTATAATTCGTATAATGATTTGCTTGCGCTTTGAGTAAGAGCTGCTTTTACGCATACTTTCCCGTAATGAGAGAAGCCCTTCGCGACTTTGGACATCGGCTTTTCGGAGACCGTTGGTTGAAATAAGGCTGTCCAACACAATCCAAGCCAGGAAGATGTCAACGGGGAGCAAAAGCCACCAAGGCCACTGGAGGATAAGGTTAGAAGCGGTTATCACAATCACCAGAAAAATAGCGGAAAACAAATTCTTCCGATAGAGTTGTTTACTGTATCGTTTCACCGCACGCTGCCATACCTCCTTGTTGAAGATGCTGTGCTGCTCCACATTCTGCTGCAGGTCGTGCAGTTCCTGCTGCAGTTCGCTTTTGATGTCTTCGTACTGTTCCATATCTGTTTTGAGGTTTAGTCGGTGAATGATTTGAGTTTCTCGCGTATGCGCACCAAACGCACGCTGACGTTATCGACGGTGATGCCGAGGATGGCGGCGATCTCGTCGTAGGGCAGGTCTTCAAGCCAAAGCAGAATCAGTGCGCGGTCGAAAGGATGCAGTCGTGCGATGCGCTTGTGGAGGCGGCTGGCGGCGGGACAGGCCTCCTCGGCGGCGAAAAGGTCGATGTCCATTTCCAAGGGCATGCAGTCGGGCCGGCGGCGGTTGCGTTTGTCGAGGGTCACGCAAGTATTCAGCGCCACACGATAGACCCACGTTTTGGCCGAGCTGCGCCCTTCGAAGCCGTCGATGCCCTGCCAGAGGCGTATCAGCACCTCTTGAGCGAGGTCGTCCGCTTCTTGCCGGTCGTTGGCGAAGAGGTAGCACACCGAGTAGATGGTCTGCCGCTGCTCCTGCATTAACCGCTCGAAGTCGCGCTCTTTCTGTTCTTTGTCTTTTTTCTGCTTCATCTTTCAGACATTGTTTTCCTTTTGACTACGAAGGTGGCGATACACCTCAAACTCAAAAAATGGCAATACCAAACTTCTGGGATTTCTCATTCAGGCTGGATTTATAAAGCCAAAGCCTATTGCTGCATCGTCGTCGGCTGCATATCGACACGAGTGTAGATTTCGGGGTGGAAGTACTTTTTCATGAATTCGACCATCTCTTTCTTGGTAACCGAATTGACGATGTTGTCGTATTCGGAAGGCGCGATAATCGGCTCATCTTGGATAACCTTGCCGCTGATATAGCCTAACCAGAAGCTGTTGGATTGGATGTTCTTGGCACGGGTGCTGGTCATCTGCTTCTTGATGAGGGCCATGGTCTTATTGTCCGGACCCTTGGCCTTGAAGTCGTTAAGAATCTTGAGGCTGGCAGTAGCCAATTTGTCGGTCTTCACCGGGTCGCAACCTAAGAGAATCATCAGGGTTATTTCAGGACGAGGCAGTTTGCCGGCGCTCATACTTACCGTCGGGGAATAGACATCGCCCATCTTTTCACGCACAATCTTGACGAACAGGATGTCTAATGCCTCACCGATCATATCGGTGATGATGGCGTTGCGGTAGCTCCAGTCGATGGGGTTGGTGATGAACATGCCCATCCAGCCCTGTTCCTCGGTACCGGCATAAACGGTTTGCGTAGAGGCCTTGTCGGGACGCGGTTTCAGTACGTTGAGGTTGTAGTTCTCTTTCTTACCGGATTCGGTCTTCAGGGAACCGAGATAGAGTTCCACAAATTGTTTCATCTCCGTCTCATCGTAGTTGCCCACGAAAAAGAAGGTAAAGTCAGCGGGATTGGCGAAACGCTCCTTGTAGATCTGCACGGCGCGATCGAAGTCAGTCTGTTTCAGATATTCCTCATCGTAAGAGAAGAACTGTTTCATATAGGGGTCGTTATTGTTAGCGGCTTCAATCAACTGGCCCAAGAACTGGTACATCGGTTGTGCTTGGAGCATCTTGATGCCCTCGCGGCTCTCGTCCATCATCAATTCGAAAGCGTTGGTGTCGATGCGCGGATTGGAGAAGAAAGCGTTAAGATATTGGAAGAAGAGCTCCAGGTCTTTCGGGGAAGAAGAACCGTTGAAACCTTCTGACAACAGTTTGATTTCAGGATAAAGGCTTACGTTTTTGCCCTTCATCTTCTTCGACAGGGAGTTGTAATCCAGACCGGCTATACCGCCATGGTTGATAATGTCGCAAGCGAAATCAGCGGAAGCCAGATCTTTCACGGGATAGAGCGTTTTGCCGCCCTTGCTGATGGCGGTAAACAGAATCTCATCGTTCTTATAGTCGGTTTTCTTCAGATAGACAGTGATGCCGTTAGAGAGCGTCCATTTCTCGGCACCTACGGTCTCGATTGTCTCCACATTTGTGATTTTGCCGGGCTTCAGTGTCTCCTTTTCGAGGATTTCCTGATCCTTATAGGTATCCACATAAGGTTGTACATTAGTTAAAGACTTGTCTTTCAATATAGAAAGGATCTCGTCCTTGCCAGGAACGGTGACGCCTTCTTTGTCTGGGGCGGTGACAACGGCCACCATATTATCTTCCGTCACCCAATTCTTGGCCAATGCATTGATTTCCTCCAAGGTAATATCTCCCATCAGCTTCTTGGCGTAATTGTTCTCACGTTTTGCACCCGGGATGGGGTCTTGATGCAGGAAGTTGTTGACGTATTCGGAGGCGAAACTGGCAGATTCGGTCTTGTCAGCCTCCTTGGCCGCCTTGTCGTAGAGCTCCAGGAGTTCCTCTTTGGCACGATCGAGTTCGGTCTGCAGGAAACCGTATTTCAGCACGCGGTAGTCCTCTTGCAGGAGCGCGCGCAGCGCATCGGGAATGCGGTTTTCCTTAGCTATGGCTTCCAAAGCGTAAGCATCGGTGTTACCGTAAAAGTTGCCATATCCGCCGTTGGCACCCATGAACGGGCACTTCGGGTCCAGCGCCATTTCCGTAAAGCGGGTGTCCAACATGGTGTTATAGAGGTCGATGCAAAGTTGTTCACGGAAATCACCGATGGTCTTCATCGGAGTGTGTTCGTGCTTGCGGATGACCATCACCATGTTGCCGGTGGCTTCCTTGTCAGTGCAGACGGCCACGAGCGGTTCCTTGTTGGGGGCGATTCCGTAGGTCTCTTTCTTGCGGGGGGGTTGTTTGGCGGGGATGTTGCCGAACATAGCTTTGATTTTGCCTTCCACTTCCGCCACGTTGATATCACCTACCACAATCACCGCCTGTAGGTCTGGACGATACCAATCGTTGTAAAAGTCCTTGATGACTTGGTAGTCAAAGGTTTGCAGAATGTCAAGCTTACCGATGGGCATACGGTCGGCGTAGCGGGAACCTTGCATCAGGATCGGCCAATACTCCTTGCGCATACGGTCCACGGCACCGAGACCGAGGCGGTGTTCCTCGATAATGACACCGCGTTCCTCGTCAATCTCCTTGTTGTCGAAGAGCAGACCGGCAGCCCAGCCTCTCATGATTTTGAGGCCGAGGTCAATGTTGGAGGGATCGTCCGTCGGCATGGGGATCATATAGACCGTCTCGTCGAAGTAGGTATTGGCGTTGAGGTCGGCACCAAACACCACGCCCTTGCTGCGGAGCTGGTCAACCATAGTGTTGCCAGGGAAACCCTCGATGCCGTTGAAGGCCATGTGCTCGGTAAAGTGCGCCAAGCCCTGCTGGTTGTCGTTCTCCTGGTTGGAGCCGACATTCACCGCGAGACGGAACTCCACACGATTCTTCGGGTAGGTGTTCTTGCGGATATAATAGGTCAGACCGTTGTCCAATTTGCCGATGACCACGTTGGGGTCGGCCTTGATGGGATCGTTCAGGTTCAGGTCACTCTTCTGCGCGAAAACGGCCAACGCACAGATCATCGCCATCATAAACAAAAATACTTTCTTCATAAACGTTTGTGTTAAAATAATTGCAACATTTCCTTAGACTTAAGACTTGGGACTTAAGAGGGTTGGGATTCGTTCAGTAGCTCGTCGATTTCCTCGCTAAGCTCGTCGTAGCGTTTCGTCACCTCCCGGGTTCTTTTGCGACCAAAGGAGCCATTAAAGAAGCTGCCCCAAATAATCATGGAGAAGAAGGCCATGCGATCGTAAAAAAAGAGGAAAACTTCAAGTACTAGAAACAAAATGATACCGATTATTCGGATGAAGGTGCGTTTGCGTTTTGAGTAGGTGTTTAAACTATCCCGCAACGAGAGGAGACCTTCGCGGCTCTGCACGTCGGCCTTCCGGAGACCAATTATGGCGAAAAGGCTGTCAACCGCTATCCAAACAAAGTACAGGTCGCACAAGAGGATAAGCCACCAAGGCCACTTGATGAGAGTGAGAGCGACGGTTAAGGCAATCGTGATGACTACTGTCGCTCCTGCGAGAAAAGCGTTTTGCCAGTAGAGTTCATTGCTGGACTGTTTCACCGTCTCCCGCCATGCGTCATTGTTGAAGCTGCTGTGTTGCTCCACATTCTGCTGCAGGTCTTGCAATTCCTGCTGCAGTTCGCTTTTGATGTCTTCGTACTGTTCCATATCTGTTTTGAGGTTTAGTCGGTGAATGATTTGAGTTTCTCGCGTATGCGTACCAGCCGTACGCTGACATTATCAACCGAGATGCCGAGGATGGCGGCAATCTCGTCGTAGGGCAGGTCTTCGAGCCAAAGCAGAATCAGTGCGCGGTCGAAAGGATGCAGTCGTGCGATGCGCTTGTGGAGGCGGCTGGCGGCGGGACAGGCCTCCTCATCAGCGAAAAGGTCGATGTCCATTTCCAAGGGCATGCAGTCGGGACGGCGGCGGTTGCGCTTGTCGAAGGTAACGCAGGTGTTCAGGGCCACGCGATAGACCCACGTTTTGGCTGAGCTGCGCCCTTCGAAACTGTCGATGCCCTGCCAGAGGCGTATCAGCACCTCTTGGGCGAGGTCGTCCGCTTCCTGGCGGTCGTTAGCGAAGAGGTAGCACACAGAGTAGATGGTCTGCCGCTGCTCCTGCACTAACCGCTCGAAGTCGCGTTCTTTCTGTTCTTTGTCTTTTTTCTGCTTCATCTTTCAGACATTGTTTTCCTTTTGACTACGAAGGGGGATGAAAAACTACACCTTAAACCTCAAATTTGTTATTATTTTGGGGAACGTATTATCATTTCAATCCTGTCAGGTTTATACGATAGGTCAGGTCGTCGTTGCTGTCGTGCTGGAAAAACATTAGCATATAGATAGGCAAATAGACTAATCGGGCTTTTGCATGAACGTTATCCTGACAGAAGACAAACGCCTTCGGAATGGCATATTCGTCATTATCCATAATATTGCTCAGTGCGCGATGCCGTTCGAAATCCTTTCCCGATTTCACCTCAATGGGCAGTGCTTCACCCTGATGTTCTACCACAAAGTCGAGCTCTCCTTGCTTTTTGCTGTTAAAATAGAACAAGTCATGGTCGATAGCGAAACCGTGGGCGTATAGTTCCTGGGCGACGAGGTTCTCGAAAGCTGCTCCATAGTTGACATTCATGTTGCTCAACAGACGGACTTGAATGTCACCTCCATACATGGCTGCCAATAGTCCCACGTCGTTGAGGAACAGCTTGAAGAGGTTGCGTTGCTTGTTCAGCAGCAAAGGCATCTGCGGCGCTTCCACATTATAAGCCGGAATGGCAACGCCCGCATCCTTCAGCCAAAGGAAACCGCTCTCATAGCGGGCAAAACGAGCTTTCTCTTTCAACTCCTTCAGGATGAAGCGTTTGTTCTTGGCGTTCAATTCCGAGGGAATCAGATTATAGATTTCTTCAATTTGAAGCTTACGCCCCTTGTCATACTTCGTGATGTCACGTTTGTAGGTCCGGATGATGTCGCGTTGCTCGTTGAGGACATTCCTTAAATTATTGGTGTCCAAATATTTTTGCACAGCAGCGGGCATTCCGCCAACAATCATATAGAGCGTGACCACTTCCAGCATTTTTTGATGGACAAACTCATCGACTGGGATAAGTCCGTCATAACAGTCTTTAAGATGACCGATTATTTCATCGCTGATTCCCAAGGCCTCGGTAAATTCCTCCAAATCAAGTGGATACATCTCCAATTCTCCCATATATCCCACTGGAACACTACGTAAGTCTTTGAGTTCAACCCCTAAAAGGGAACCGCTCATGACATATTGGTAGCTTCCCTCTTCCACGAGAAACTTGATGGCTGTCACGATTTCATCGCATTCCTGAATCTCGTCAAAGAAAATAAGGGTTTTGCCAGGAACCAGTTTCCTGCGTGTGAAAGCCGAGATGCGCATCAGCAATTCCTTAGCACCCTGCGGACGACGGAACATCTCCACAGCATTAGGTTGCTCAATGAAATTGATTTCAACCATGTGTTCAAATAGCTCTTTGCCGATTGTCCGAATGGCAAAGGTCTTACCAACCTGTCTTGCTCCAGTCACCAACAATGCGCGTTTGTCGTTGGAAAAAAAGTCTCTCAAGAAATGATATGCTTTTCTATTAATCATAACACTCAGTATTTCAGACTGCAAAGATAATATTTTTTTCATTATCCAAAAAAAACACTATCTATTTTTGACACTTTTCCAAGGTTAAATGCTGTCATTTCTGACACTTTTCCAATATTTGCCCACATCGCCCTGGGCGGAGATTGAAATTAATACCTCGGATGGAACAACGCGATGTTCGTCCGTAAGTAATCTTGGTCCAGATGCGTGTAAATTTCAGTGGTGGTGATGCTTTCATGGCCGAGCATTTCTTGCACGGCGCGGAGGTCGGCGCCGCCTTCGATGAGGTGCGTGGCGAAGGAGTGCCGGAACGTGTGCGGACTCACCGTCTTGTCGATGCCTGCCGCCGCTACCCACTTCTTCACGAGCATGAAGACCATCTCGCGGGTGAGGTGCGCCCCCCTGCGGTTCAGGAAGACATAATCTTCCTCGCCCTTCTTGATTTTCAGCAGTTTACGTTTACCTTCAACATATTGGTTCACAGCATTTATGGCCGTTTTTCCGATGGGAATCAGCCGTTCTTTGTTGCCCTTGCCAACTACCTTGATGAAACCGTCGTCGAAGAAGAGGTTGGAGAGACGCAAGGTCACTAACTCGCTGACACGCAGCCCACAACCGTACATCACCTCCACCATGGCGCGGTTGCGATGGCCTTCCGGCGTGCTCAAGTCTATCACGTCCATGATGCTCTGGATTTCCTCAACGGTCAGCACGTCAGGGAGATGCATTCCGATTTTGGGCGCGTCCAACAGCTCCGTCGGGTCGTCCTCACGCACGTTGGCATAGATGAGGTAGCGGTAGAAAGCCCGCATTCCGGAGACAATCCGTGCCTGCGACCGTGCGTTGAAATCCGATTCGTATAGGTGTTTCAGAAACTTCTGTAACTCCTCGAAAGTGGCGTCGGCTATTTTGTCCTCGCCCAGAAAGTCCGCCAACAGCTGCACATCGTGCAAATAGGCCTCCACGCTCTTGGGTGAGAGGCCTTTTTCATAGACTAAATATTGCCGGAAACGGGCGATTTGCGCGTTCATCGGCGGAGATCTTTCTCGATTTCAATGCGCAGCATGTTGAGCGCGGCATGGGCAGCCCGCTCGATAATCTGCTTCCGACCAGTGTGCTTGCCGAAATGGAACTCTTTGGTCGTCAATCGGGTAGGAGTAGCCACGGCTATCCAGACGGTACCGACAGGCTTTTCGGCCGTGCCGCCGTCGGGACCCGCGATGCCGGAGGTGGCCACGGCGTAATCGACATCCAAGAGGTCCATCACGTTGAGGGCCATGTCGCTGACGACCGGCTCGCTCACCGCACCGCGTTTCTTGAGGTTGTCCTCCCGAACGTTGAGGATGTCGCGCTTCACCTGATTGCTGTAGGAGACCACGCTCCCTTGGAAATATTCGGAACTGCCTGGCACAGAGGTAATCAGGTGCGCGATGAAGCCGCCGGTGCAGCTTTCGGCGGTGGCCACGCGACGACCGCTCCCGCGCAGAAGCTTGCCAATGACCGCCTCCATCGGGATGTCCTCATCGGCGAAGGCTAACGAGCCCACCTCGGCTTTGAGCTTCTCAAACTGCTGGTTCAGAGAAGTTTGCAGTTCTTCGTTGTTATCACCCGTGGCGGTCAATCGCAAACGGATGATGCCGGGTTTCGGCAGGTAGGCCAGTTTAAAGTTCTCCGGCAGCTGCGCCTCGAAGTCGGTGAGCTGGTCGGAGAGGTTGCTCTCGCTGATGCCCGTGCATTGCAGCACCTTGTAGAGCACCGCGTGCTCGTGGTGGAAAATCTCCTGCAATCTCGGCAGAACCTCTTCACAGATAAGCTTTTCCATCTCGAACGGCACGCCGGGAAGGGCGACGAGGATCTTGCCGTCCTGCTCTATCCAGAGTCCCGGGGCGGTACCCAAGGTGTTTTTCAGTACGGTGCAGCCCGAAGGCACGTCGGCCTGGTGGCTGTTGGTCTCCGTGAGTTCCATCCCGCGGGCGGCGAAAATCTCGCGCACCCATTCCAAGGTCGGCTCGTCCACCACCAGTTCGCGGTGGAAGTAGTCGCAGATGACCTTTTTGGTGATGTCGTCGCGGGTGGGTCCGAGTCCGCCGGTGACAATCAGCAAATTCGTTTTGGCAAATCCATTTTCGATGGCACTGCGAATAGCATTCTCGTCGTCGCCGATGGTGACGCATTCTGTCATTTCGATGCCCGCCAGGGCCATTTGCTGCCCGATGAAGGCGGCGTTGGTGTTGATGACTTGTCCTAAGAGGAGTTCGTCTCCGATGTTGATGAGGATCATTGGTTATTTTTTCTGATTATTATTTTCTGCAAAGATACAATTTTTTCAACTATGGGAAACTTCTCGCTCTCAATGTTTCTGCTCGGGGACGGGTTAGGGTAAACGGAAAAAGCACCCTAACAAACAAAATCTTCCAAAATTTCAGACGGTCAATCCGATGCATCGCTAAATACTGTTTTGTGCATTTCTTGCACTTTGCCACTTTCTTTCCGGAAACAGCAACTTTTCAATCGAAAAATGTCACTTTTATCATTTTGATATTTAACGAGTTAAATATAATTGGCTCTTGATTTGTTTGCTTTAATTTTGTAAATTTGCAGGCAACAACTTAAAAATTTAGAGATGAAAAAGAACGAGGCTGAACTTGTGAAAATTGAATCTATCGACACGCTTTATCAAGATGCCTGTCGGATAATCGAAAATGCTCAAAGTTGATTTTCACGAGGTAGGTGCCGGAGGGATAGGGCGAGAGGTTAAGGCAAAGGATAAGGCAACAATCTTTCAGATGGACCTTGATATAAATTCGCAAAAAATGCGAACTTTTGAACAAAAATATTATTTTTGCACCTTGAAAAAAATGATGTGATGGAGATAACATTCGAACAAGACTACCTTCGGGAATTATACTATGACGGCGAAGCCAGTGACAAACAACACCGTTACCAACCGAACATCGTGAAAAATATGTGCGCGTGGTGAACATCTTAGACTCTGTTGACAAAGCTGTTGATCTTTATAGATATCGAGCCCTCCGCTATGAGAAATTGGCGGGCGACAAGGCAGGACTGGAATCTGTGCGAGTAAATGACCAGTACAGGGTTGAGTTTAAAACAACCGCAGCGGGAGGCATCACCATTTGCAACATTACTGAATTGTCGAAACATTACAAAAAGAAATAAAGGAGGAAACAATATGGGAAACTTAGGATATGGGGCTTATCCCACACACCCGGGCGAGGTGCTGAAAGACGAGATTGAAGAACGCGGCATCAGCCAGCGTCAATTGGCGGAGAGCATGGGATTGACCTATTCAGTGGTCAACGAAATTCTGAACGCCCGTCGCCCACTGACGGCTAAAACGGCACTTATGTTTGAGGCGGCACTTGACGTGCCCGCCGATTCATTGATGTATCTCCAAACAAAATACAACATGCAAACTGCCCGAAAAGACTCTTCCTTAATGGATGTATTAAAGGGCATAAGAAAGGTGGCGGCTATGCTATAAAGCAAAATTGTCACCACATGGAAAGCAATTACGGTCCCGCTCTGTTTTTCAGGGCGAGATTGTTGTTGCCCAACTCCTAACTGCTAACTCCTAACTATCTTCCTCACCACGCTCACCCCTCGCTCGAAGTTGATCTTCACGAGGTACGTGCCGGAGGGATAGGGCGAGAGGTCGATCACCGGTAGGGACGTGCCGGCGGGCGAATCTACACCTGCCCGCTACCGTTTCACCACAAACTTTATCGCTGTGCTGCCAACAGAGGTGCTCACGTGCGCGACGTATAGCCCCGAGGGGAGGTCGCGGACGGAGATCTCGGTGCGGCAGGAGGTGGCGGGCTGCAGGAAGAGCAGCTGGCCGGACTCGTTGGTGACAGCCACCATGCCGACGGGCAGCCCTTCGGGACTCTCGATGACCACGCGGTCGGTGGCGGGGTTGGGGTAGAGCCGGATTTCCGACAGCCGCTCGTCATATTGCGGCACTGCCGTGGAATCCACTGGATACGGCTCCAAGATGGACGGGTCGTACTTGTACGCGAACACAGCATGGCTGTTACCATGTTCAGTGAAATTAAGGGTGAGGTCATGCCCGAAAGACAAATCTTGGGTGGCAATTCTATCACATAAAATACCACCATTGTTATTCACAATAGTTTTTAATGGTCTTACACTCGGATCGGCCGCATGATATATTGTATCCGCAGAGATAAACTGTCCGTCGGTGTTGAAATAAGCAAGCATACAACCTTGGCTAAAATCATACGTAAACTGACCAATTAAATGGTTGTTGATGACAGCAGGCTTCGCCTGGGGGAAAGCCGACGTGTGTAAACCTGTCGGTTGTCCAAGCTTCATGAATGAACCATTCTCTTTGTCAAACTTAACATAAAAACCAGTATGGGCATTAGTGGGTATCTGAAGAGAATTATTTTCGTTATCGAAATAGAATAAAGGGTGGTCTCCTCCAGCGTCATCAGCACGTCCCAACATATAAACACCTACGTTGTCAACAAAATTATCAGACCATTCTGGTGTGTGATAAAAATTTATGTTGGGGTCATTCTTTACGTATGCCTGGTTTGCCCAAATAATGTTTCCATCTGAAGAATACTTTAGAATAAACGGCAGTTTTTTTGCCAAACTTTGATCTGCTATTTCTGCAAAATGTGTATTGTCCCAAAAAACCCGCATCGGATACTGATTGTTTTCATCCGCTAAGTGCATGTCCATGATAACCCCAGAAACATATAAGTTGTCCTGTTCGTCTATGCTCATACCACACAAAAAAGGTCGATAATATGGAATCAATGAATCATATAGCATAAAAGGTGCAAGACCTTCTGTATGATCGATCATCAACTTCATCCAAGCCAGTTCCCAGTTAGGTGTGAACTTACAAATCATCATATTGTTAATCATCTTGTCATCGGGGTAGCTCCCCGGTAAATAGATTTGATAAGTCTTTGCAGGATCGCCGTCAACGATAATGGTAAAGGGCAGGGTGTCAGAACCACCATAAAAGGTGCTCATTGCAATAAAGGTATTGCCGTGACTGTCAACACATACAGGATTTGCTCCAGTTATTCGTCTGCTAAGTGGCAAATTAAGCAAAAAGCCGCCTAAACGTTCACGAGCAATGGTATGTACAAAATGATTTTCCAGTTTGTTCCCATCCAAGTCAAAGGTTGCAAAATAGCTGTAGTTGCCAGATGTATAAGGTGGATGATCAGTTCCCGAAGGATAGGAGAGTATGCACTGTTGGTCTATCAAGGTGTCAACAAACCACAAATAGGTCATGTTGCTTAGATGAAGACTGTATTCTCCTGCTATCGTGATTTTGTTATTTTGCAAAAACATGTCGTAAGGGAACCCATCATCAGACAAACTTTTTATGCTTCTGTGCCAAAGTAGATTCCCGAGGGAGTCAAACTTCGCCAAAACATTTCCCGAATGATTGTTTGCCACAATCATCGCATTATCTGAAAAATGTGAGGTGCCATTTTGGGCATAAAGAGTCGCACTTCCGCCGAAACTACCAAAAACGTATATGTTTCCGTTATCATCAAATGCAGTCCGCACAACACGATTCGTTTCGTGGCTGCCAAGTTCCTCGCCCCCTGTCCAATAGTTCGCCCACTTCCACTCGCCCTGGGCGGAGGCGGAGAGAGCGGCCAGGAGGATAAGGAAGATGGGAACCAGCCGTTTAATGGCGAGATTGCGCAAGGGTAAGAGGTTGGTTTTCATATTGTTATAATTTTAATTGGTTTAACATTCAGATGATAATAATCCCTTATGTCCTTTTAGTCGCACAAAAGGACGATTTTGTTACATTGAATGTGAAATTTTTTTGCCATCCTCGTAATCGTTTGGCAATCATCGGTTTATTATTCAATGCTTAATCGTAATAAGCGAGACATCCAAAGCGGCGGAAATCTTTGCCAATGTTGCCAGCGTGAAATTGTGTCCGCCTCCCACCCAGTGCGATACAGCGGCCTCGGATGTGCCCACCATCTTTGCAAACTCCTTTTGTGACAACCCGCGACTTTGCAGCAAATTGTCTATCCAGTCAGCGATTTCGTATGACCATTCCACCTGCAGCTTTAAGGCTTTGGGTGTTTCGTCAAGTGTCTGCTTGAAAAGCTGTTCTGTTTCTCTCGAATGTTTCATATATCAAATTCTTTGTCGTCTACACCAGAAAGGGATGCCTCCTCGATGGTGATCTCCCCTTTCGCCTCTGCTAACCTCAAGAGGTCATCTAATTTTTGTAGTTGAATCACATATCCGTTCAGTTCCGAATCCTCTTCATACGTTTTGGTGGTCTTAGGGCCGCCGTTTCCTACAATTAGCACGCTGTCGGATAGACGCAGACAATACAGTCTTAACTTACTGCTCTGTATTGGTAGTGCCGCCACTCTGTCACGCATTTTCCCTTCAGGTCTGAAATACCTGTCAAGAAACCCCATAGCGTTCATCATGTGTTGCAAAGCGTTCAGGATTTTCTGCAAATCGGGCTGGAGAGTTGCATTCTCGTTGCCTTTAACGATGAATTTCTGGAATTCTGTGAAACTGTCGCCCTCAAAGCAGATGGTGAACAGCCCGGCCTTTTCTGTTTGTCTGACGGATTGGATAGTTGCTTTAGTCATAATTGATATGGTTTAGTTTCAGACGGCAAATATACATTTTTTCTGAGGATATTATCTCGAAAGATAATTTTTCTTCAAAAGAAAGGATTCAAACTGCTAACTCCTCACTATCTTCCTCACCACGCTCACCCCTCGCTCGAAGTTGATCTTCACGAGGTAGGTGCCGGCGGGGACGAAGGGCTTAGTGAACTCAGGATTGTGGCACAAGGCAAATCCCGCATTGGAATTATTAGCACTACCAATAATAGAGACACTTTTATTAAAAAGCCGTAATCCCATGAAATGGAAAAAATGTATTTTTGCGCTATGAAGTTCCACAATCGAAATAGGGTGCTGCCATTAACATTGACCGTCGCGTTCTGCGCAATGCTTTTTGTTGTTTCCGCACAAAAACGGCAAACACCGCCCTCCGCTGTGCTCGTCCATAAGCAGTGTAACCGTTGTAATACATACGACACTCTTTGCCACTTTCGGTATGGAGACATTGTCTTGACGGAGGATTCCATCACTTTCAACAGTATGAATTGTCTTTATGATTATGATGATAAGGATACAAAATACAGTTTCTTACATGATACTTATTTGATTTTTTCTTTTCCGAATGGAAAGAAATATACTATGGAGCTGTTTGATTATTTTTCCAGTTTTGTACCCCAATATGTGCCGATAATCTATAGACGCGACTGGGGCAATACATTGCCTATTCATGCGAAGTTCGGGAATGATTGGAGCAAGTCGCTGAGGAAATTCGTCAAAAAATGGAATTCCTATAACAATCGTGAAGAAGTCGTACTGAATATTATCGAGTGCGGAACGAATTGTTCCCGCATGATCCAGGTCCAAGGGGAGGACACGATTTTTGTGGCGTCACACTACGATACTGATATTGATTTGCAGTTTGATCCTGATTTCGATTTCGTCGAAATCGTGGACGGTGATACGATCCTCGCCACGAGAGACTGGCCTCGACGACACAAAAAAGGCCCCGACGAATTTCTCCGAAGGGGTCTCTGTGGCAAAGTATCAACTTTCCCCGTTTTTATTCCCACTCGATCGTTGCGGGCGGTTTCGAGCTGATGTCATAGACCACGCGGTTGACACCGCGGACTTTGTTGATGATGTCGTTGGAGACCTTGGCCAAAAACTCGTAGGGCAGGTGCGCCCAGTCGGCGGTCATGCCGTCAGTGGAGAGCACGGCACGCAGGGCCACGGCGTTCTCGTAGGTGCGCTCGTCACCCATCACGCCCACCGATTGAATCGGCAGCAGGATGGTGCCCGCCTGCCATACTTTGTCATATAAGTCGTTGTCCCACAATCCGTTGATGAAGATGGCATCGGCCTCTTGCAGGATCCGGACCTTCTCCGGGGTGATGTCGCCCAAGATGCGCACGCCCAAGCCGGGACCCGGGAACGGATGACGCTTGATGAGCCGCTCGGGAATGCCCAAGGCTGTGCCAATACGACGAACCTCATCCTTGAAGAGCAGCTTCAACGGCTCGATGATCTTCATGTTCATCTTCTCCGGCAGACCGCCCACGTTGTGGTGCGACTTGATGACCATGCCGGTGATGGAGAGTGATTCGATGCGGTCGGGATAGATGGTGCCCTGCGCCAACCACTTGATATTGTCCAACTTACGAGCCTCTTCCTCGAACACTTCGATGAAGCCGGCCCCGATGATCTTGCGCTTCTTCTCGGGATCGGTCACGCCGCGAAGGGCGTCGTAGAAACGCTGGGAAGCGTTTACGCCTTTGATGTTGAGTCCCAAGGTTTTGTACTGCTCCAGCACGGAGGTGAACTCGTCTTTGCGCAACAAGCCGTTATCCACGAAGATGCAGTTGAGCTGCTTGCCGATGGCCTTGTTGAGCAATACGGCCGCCACGGTGGAATCGACACCGCCGGAAAGTCCGAGCACCACGTTGTCGTTGCCAATCTCGTTGCGGAGTTCGCGCACGGTGCTTTCGATGAACGATTCGGGGGTCCAGTCCTGCTTGCAGCCGCAAATGGTCTGCACAAAGTTGCGCAGGATGGTCGTGCCGTCGGTGGAGTGATAGACTTCAGGATGGAATTGCACCGCCCAAGTGGGTTCCTCCAGAATGTGGTAAGCCGCCACCTTCACCTCCTTGCTGCTGGCAATAATATGGTAGTTGTCAGGAAGTTGCAGGATAGTATCGCCGTGCGACATCCACACCTGGCTCTCTTGCGGAACGCCTTTCAGCAGCACATCGTCGGCCTCCACGAAGGCGAGGTGGGCGCGGCCGTATTCGCGGGTGGAGCTTGCCCCGACGACACCGCCGCCAACTTGCGCCAAGTACTGCGCACCGTAGCAGATGCCGAGCAGCGGATAGTGGCCTCTGATTTCCGACAAATCGGGTTTGAAGGCGTTGGCATCGTTCACCGAAAACGGGCTTCCGGAAAGGATAACCCCCTTGATGTCAGGGTCTCCAAACGGGAACTTGTTGTAAGGCAGGATTTCACAATAGGTGTTCAGCTCGCGGATGCGACGCGCGATGAGCTGCGTGTACTGGGAACCGAAGTCTAAAATAATGATTTTCTCCATCGTTATATTTTCCAAAAATGAGGTGCAAAAATACAAAAAAAGGCGGTGCAATTTGTAAGCACCGCCTAATTTTCTTAGAATTGACTATTAATGTTGCATCGTGGTCGGATGCATGTCAGCGCGGGTGTAGATTTCGGGTTTGAAGTATTTCTTCATGAACTCGACCATTTCTTTCTTAGTGACCGAATTGACAATATTATCGTATTCGGAAGGATTGACAATAGGATCGTCTTGGGTGACCTTTCCGCTGATGAAGCTGAGCCAGAAGCGGTTGGTTTGGATGTTCTTGGCGCGGGTGCTGAGCATCTGCTTCTTCACCAGTTCCATCGTTTTCTTATCCGGACCTTTGGCTTTGAAGTCGTTGAGAATCTTCAAGCTGGCATCGGCGAGCTTGTCGGTTTTCACAGGATCGCAACCCAGAAGAATCATCAAGGTCATCTCAGGGTGAGGGAGTTTGCTGGCGCCCATCTGCACCATCGGGGAATAGACATCGCCCATTTTTTCGCGCACGATGCGCACAAATTGGATGTCCAAAGCCTCACCGATCATGTCGGCGATGATGGAGTTGCGGTAATTCCAGTCAATCGGGTTGGTGATATACATGCCCATCCAACCTTGTTCCTCAGTACCGGCATAAACGGTTTGCGTGGTGGCCTTGTCAGGACGCGGTTTCAAGACGCTGAGGTTGAATTTTTCTTTGTTTTTCGGATCGGTCTTCATTGAACCGAGATAGAGTTCCACGAATTCCTTCATTTCCTTTTCGTCGTAGTTGCCCACGAAGAAGAAGTTGAAATCGGCGGGATTGGAGAAACGCTCTTTGTAAATTTCAACGGCGCGATCGAAGTTCGCTTGGCTCAGATATTCGTCATCAAAGGAAAACATCTGTTTCATGTAAGGATCGTAGTTATAGGCTGCTTCCAGGAATTTGCCCAAATACTTGTACATCGGCTGTGCGGTGATCATCTTGAGCTGCTCTTTCGTTTCCTGCATCACCAATTCGAAAGCGTTCGGGTCGACACGCGGGTTGGTGAAGAAAGCATTGAGATACTGGAAGAAGAACTCCAAGTCCTTCGGAGAAGATGAGCCAGAGAAACCTTCGCTTAAGAGATTGATGTCTGGAGAAACACCCACGTTTTTACCTTTCATCTTCTTCATCAAGGAATTGTAATCAATATTAGCGATACCGCCACGGTCGATGATTTCAGCGGCGAAATCGGCGGAAGCAAGATCCTTCACACCATAAAGTGATTTACCGCCCTTACTGCTGGCGCTGAACAGGATTTCATCGTTCTTATAGTCGGTTTTCTTCAGATAGACGGTGATACCATTGGAGAGTGTCCACTTTTCGGCACCCACAGCCTCGATTTTCTCCACAGAGGTGATTTTGCCGGGTTTCAGAGATCCCTTTTCCAAAATTTCCTGATCCTTGTAAGTGTCAACGTATGGTTTAACGTTTGCTAACGATTTGTCTTTCAGGATGGAAAGAATTTCATCCTTGGACGGAACTTTCACACCGTCTTTTTCGGGAGCGGTGACGATGGCCACCATATTGTCTTCCGTGACCCAATCCTTGGCCAATGCGTTGACTTCAGCCAAAGTGATGCCTTCGATCAGCTTCTTGGCGTAGGTGTTCTCACGTTTTGCACCCGGGATGGGGTCTTGACGCAGGAAGTTGTTGATGTATTGGCTGGCGAAACGGGCGGATTCAGTCTTATCGACCTCCTTGGCTGCCTTGTCATAATTCTCTAAAAGTTCCTCTTTGGCACGGTCAAGTTCGGTTTGCAGGAAACCATGTTTCAGCACGCGGTAGTCCTCTTGCAGGATCACACGCAATGCCTCAGGAATGCGGTTCTCCTTGGCCATGGCTTCCATGGCATACGCATCGGTATTTCCAATGAAATCGCCATAACCGCCACTAGCACCCAAGAACGGGCATTTCGGATCTTGCGTCATTTCTGAAAAACGGGCATCCAACATGGTGTTGTAGAGATCAATGCAAAGTTGCTGACGGAAATCACCGATCGTCTTCATCGGGGTGTGTTTGTGCTTGCGGATGAGCATCACTTGGCTACCCGTTGCTTCCTTATCGGTACAGACAGCCACGAGCGGCTCCTTATTGGCACCAATGCCGTAAATCTCTTTCTTGCGAGGGTTCTGCTTGGCGGGGATGTTGCCGAACATCGTCTTGATCTTGTCTTCCACAACTTTCACGTCAATGTCACCGACCACGATAACGGCCTGCAAATCAGGACGGTACCAATCATGATAGAAATCCTTGATCACTTGGTAATCAAAAGTTTGCAGAATGTCAAGTTTACCGATGGGCATACGATCGGCATAACGGGAGTCCTTCATGAGGATAGGCCAGTACTCCTTGCGCATACGATCGTCGGCACCGAGACCGAGGCGGTATTCCTCGATGATGACACCGCGCTCTTCGTCAATCTCCTTGTTGTCATAAAGCAGACCGGCGGCCCAGCCACGGAGAATCTTAAGGCCGAGGTCGATGTTGTTAGGATCATCAAGCGGCATGGGGATCATATAGACCGTCTCGTCAAAACTGGTGTAAGCGTTGAGGTCGGCGCCGAACACCACACCCTTGCTGCGCAGGTGGTCAACCACGCTGTTGCTCGGGAAACCTTCGATACCGTTGAAGGCCATGTGCTCGGTGAAGTGCGCCAAACCTTGTTGGTTGTCGTTCTCCTGGTTGGAGCCGGCGTTCACGGCGAGACGGAACTCCACACGGTCCTTCGGATAAGAGTTTTTACGAATGTAGTAGGTCAAGCCGTTGTCCAACTTGCCAATGGTCACATTAGGATCCGCTTTGATGGGATCGTTCAGATTCAGGTCGCCTTTCTGCTGCTGTGCGAAAACGGTCAACGCACACGCCAAGGCCATCAAAAACAAAAATACTTTTTTCATAAATGTTTGTTTTATAAATAATTATAGTTTATCCTTTGACGATTTTCTTTTTAGACGCAAAAATTGCAGAATAACTACAAAATTTTAAATCGGCGGCAAAGATACTATTTTTTAAGCAATAGCAATATAGAGGTAATTTTCAAAAGTACAATAGTTTAAGTTGAAATCTGAAACTTGAAACCTGAAACCTGAAACAAAGGCATCGGGAATTTTTATTACTTTTGCCACCGAATTTAAAACAAATAACATGCAACCATTAGTCAGTATCATCATGGGCAGCACCTCCGACCTTCCGGTGATGGAGGCCGCCTGCAAATTTTTTGACAGTCAGGAAATTCCGTTTGAAATGTTGGCTTTGTCGGCGCACCGCACGCCCGATGAGGTGGCCGAATACGCCAAAAACGCCCATCAGCGTGGCATCAAGGTGATTATCGCCGGCGCGGGCATGGCCGCCCACCTGCCGGGTGTGATTGCCGCCATGACCCCGCTGCCCGTCATCGGCGTGCCCATCAAGTCGTCGCTCGAAGGGATGGACGCCGCCCTCGCTATGCTGCAGATGCCTCCGGGAATCCCCGTGGCCACCGTCGCCATCAACGGCGCACAAAACGCCGCCATCCTCGCCCTGCAGATGCTCAGCGTCAACAATCCCGAAATGCTGGATAAAGTGCTGGCATTCAAACAGAACCTTAAGCAGAAAATCGTAAAGGCCAACGCTGACCTGTCCGAAATCTCCTACAAATTCAAAACAAATTAGCTATTAGCTTTTGGCTATAACTCCTTAACCTTCTAACCTTTAACCTAACCATGCTCACGGTCTATTCCGCCTCCGCCGGCTCCGGGAAAACCTACAACCTGGTGTTCGACTATATCGCCACCTGTCTCAAAAATCATGTGCCCGCATTTCTGCGCGACAAGCAGAACTACTCCTGCCTGTCTTGTACGGGTTACAAGCAGATTTTGGCGATAACGTTCACCAACAATGCCGGTTCGGAAATGAAAGAGCGAGTGGTGAAGCAACTGAACCGACTCGCCTTCGCCCAAAGCGTGTCAGACCTGAACGCCAATGACTTCAACAACCTCTGTAACAAAATTTTTGGTGAAGACTACACGCTTTCCCCGGAAGAGTGTTTTATGTTTGTTCAAAAGACTTCTAAAACTCTGCTCTACAATATTTTATACGATTACGCCTGCTTCAGCATCACCACTATTGACAGCTTCATCCAGCGCGTGATCCGTTCCTCCGCCCTCTACCTCAACCTCAGCATGAACTATGCCGTGCAAATCCACTTGACGGACTTCTTCCGCATGGCTATCGAACAGTATATCTGCGATTTAACCAACAATAACCAACAACTCAACGTGGTGGTGAAGGAGCTGGAGCAAGAGATGGAGGATAAAGGCAATGCCAATATCAACCGTTTCTTGATGCAGGGACTCGGCGTCCTTTACTACGATACGGAGAAAAGCCATCCCCACATCAAAAACATCCCGGAAATAGAAGAGTTGGAAAAGGTTGTGGATCAGTGGAAGCAAAACTGCCGACACATTCAGGAACAATGTAAAACCGACACAAAAGATCTTGTAAAACAAGCACTTGCTATTTTTGAAGAAGCTGAAAAAGAGGATCTTCACCCCAATGGGACGTATAATTGGGACAAGCATATTGCCTGCATCGCGGAAGATCCGTTCAACTTGGAAAAAGGCTTCGAAGCAAGTAAGTGTTTGCAGGAAATGGACGAAAAGAAAGTCTTTTCCGCGCCCAAAAAGGGTGGAAAAGCCGAGAAAGAGAGAAAAGAGTGTTTGAGGGCAGAATTTTCCGAACGAGTAAAAGATGTTTTCTCGCAAATCCAAAAAATCGTATTAGATTATGCGAAAGACTTTTTCACCAACTATGTTTTGGCTAAAAACGCCAACCGCCTTTTGGTGTTGACCGCCTTGCAGCAACATATTGAAGCAATTAAAGAGCAAACCGACTCCTTCTTTCTGTCGGAAAGCAACCCACTGCTGAACGATGCCATTTCCGACTCCAACGGGGATCCGCTTTTTGAGAAGCTGAGTTTTTTCCGGCATTTCTTCATCGATGAATTCCAGGACACCTCCCTGATGCAGTGGCAAGACTTAAAGCCGATGATTGTGGAAGCGTTGAGTGAAAACGGGAATGTTATCCTTTTTGGCGATGTGAAACAGTCCATCTATCGGTTCCGCAACGGTGATGTGGAACTTTTCTACCATCTGTCGGATTATGACCGGATGGAGAACACTCCTGCGGAAAAGGATATTTTCACCTTGTTGAAAGGCAAGTCGGATTATCGTTCCATCCCTTTGAAAACCAATTATCGCTCGCAATCGTCGGTGATAGAGTTCAACAACCGTTTTTTCCAGTATTACGCGGAAACATTGGACAAAACCGACTATTACAGAGATGTGGAGCAGTTCGTCAATCCCTTGAAAACTGGCGGATTGGTTCAGATTTTTGGTTATAACAAGCAGGATTATAAAGATATACGTCATGTTTGGCCAGAATGCTCTGAGGATTTTTTTGAGAATGTATATAAGAAATTGAAACCAGAGGAGGCTGAACTGCTGTATGCCGTCAAGGATGCGAAACAGCGCGGTTATGCTTACGGCGATATGGCTGTGCTGCTCAGCGGTAGGGCGAAATGCAAAGCGTTTGCGCAATGTTTGCTCCAGGCGGATGTCCCTGTTATCACCACAGAATCGCTCCAACTCTGTGACAATTTGAGTGTTAACTTGCTAATCAGCACATTGCGATTGATGATAAATCCGAAGGACAAATTGGTGCAAACCACCATTTTACACTTCTTCTGCACCAAGTATCATCAGGATTTTCATGCCGCATTGCTCAAAAACACAGAAAGCGATTTTCATGCTGTTTTGAACGAACTGTTTCCGAGTCAGGACTTTTCGCGTAATTTAGCAGGTTGGGCACAGAGTCCGTTCCTATTAACCATGAAAGACATGGTCCGATACTACCAGTTTGACGACAGCGAAGATCCTTTTATTGCGGATTTTCTGGATTTGGTACATGAATACGGGAAATCCCAGACGGCTTCCGTTTCAGCTTTTTTAACATGGTGGGACGACCTCAATAGTTACAGTGAGACTATTCCGCGACTCACTCTTTCCGGAAAGTCTGATGCCGTGCAACTGATGACCATTCATGCTTCCAAAGGTATGGAATTTCCTGTGGTGATCACTCATTGTAGCGCATCCAATTCCCGTGAATCCTATTACTGGGTGAATGATGCACGAAGTCAGAAAAGCTGTTATGTGAAGCATGAAAAAAACATGAAGTACTCTGATTTTCAGGAAGATTATGATGCTGAAGAGGATAAGAAAAACCTTGACAGTCTTAATCTCTGGTATGTGGATTTCACTCGTGCCCGCGATATGCTCTACCTTTTAGTCGAATTCCCAGACAGTAAAGACAATAAAAAGAAAGAAGACGAAAAAACGAACATAAAGAAAGCTTTGCGGCAATTTGTAGGCAATTCAGAAAACCAAATCACAGACAATCAAAATCACATTTACTATTATGGTGATTTTGAGTGGCAGAAACCAACTAAAACATCTGATAATCAGCTAAAAAACTCAAATCTTCAGGTATGCTGTTCTAACTTGACTTTCTGCGAGAACGACTCCATCAATGTCAACCTTTCAGCAACAAACACCGAATCACAAGATCTCGGTACGCAGATCCACGAATTTTTGCAAAAATTAACACTCTTTCCCGCTACGGAAGTGGAGCGAGATGTGGTGACAAGCGGATTGCCGGAGGAGATCCGCACACGGCTGCTTCAGCTGTTCGAACGGACGGCACAGGATTCCCGTTTACGTCCGTACTTTTACCTCGATGAAGACGACCAAGTGTTGAACGAGGTCACTATCCTTACGAAAAACGGCGAGGAGAGGCGTCCCGACCGTGTGGTCATCAAACCCGACCACGTCATGATCATTGACTACAAAACCGGTCAGGAACATCGTCTTCAATACGAAGCGCAACTAAAAGAATATCAGGAATGTATGCAGGAAATGGGATATCAGGACGTGCGAACGGAAATCCTGTATATTGGCTATTAGCCTTTGGCTTTTGGCTATTAGCTTTTTGCTTTTGAATACAAAACAGACCAGCTAATATCTAATGGCCAATAGCTGAAATTTTTATCATCAACACACAACAACATATTATCATTCTGGTTCGAGAAAAAAAAATAATTCGGGCGATATTGAAAATTTCGTATTTTTGCACGAAAATAAAATATAGTCATTATGTCCTTTATTACAGAAAGAATTGCATTAGAAGGGTTGACTTTTGACGATGTGCTCCTGATTCCGGCATATTCGGAGGTGCTGCCCAAAGAGATTGATTTGCGGACGCGCTTTACGCGCAACATCCATCTTAATCTGCCGTTTGTGTCTGCGGCCATGGACACCGTGACCGAATCGAAGATGGCGATTTCCATTGCTCGTGAGGGCGGTATCGGTGTGATACACAAGAACATGAGCATCGCCGAGCAGGCCAAACAGGTGGCTTCCGTCAAACGTGCCGAAAACGGCATGATCAACGCGCCGGTGACCATCACGCCCGACAAGACTGTGGGCGACGCCCTGCGCATCATGGCCGAATACCACATTGGCGGCATCCCTGTGGTGGACGAGAAAAACATCCTCGTCGGCATCGTCACCAACCGCGACCTCCGTTTCGAGAAGAACTTCAACCGCAACATTTGCGACGTAATGACCAAAGACGACCTCGTCACAACCTCCCGTGACACGGATCTCTACCGCGCCGCCGACATCCTGCAGGAGCATAAGATAGAGAAGCTGCCTGTGGTGGCCGAGGACGGAACTCTCATAGGATTAATCACTTACAAAGATATCACAAAAGCCAAGGACAAACCATTCGCATGCAAAGACGCGCAGGGGCGCTTGCGTGTGGCTGCGGGCATCGGCATTACCAACGATGCTGTGCAACGCGCCGAAGCACTTGTGGAGGCTGGCGTGGACGCACTCGTGCTTGACAGCGCCCACGGCCATTCCAAAAACGTAATCAACACGCTGAAAGAGATTAAAAAGCTTTTCAACAATGTGGATGTGGTGGTCGGTAACATCGCCACGGGCGAGGCGGCCAAGTTGCTCGCCGACAACGGCGCCGATGCCGTGAAGGTGGGTATCGGACCTGGCTCCATCTGCACCACACGGGTGGTGGCCGGCGTGGGCGTGCCACAACTCAGCGCGGTCTATGGCGTCTATAAAGCCTTGCAAGGCTATGACATCCCGCTTATCGCCGACGGCGGTATCCGCTACTCCGGCGACATCGTGAAGGCACTTGCTGCAGGCGGCGACTCCGTGATGCTCGGCGGTCTGCTCGCCGGCGTGGAGGAATCTCCCGGTACCACCATCCTTTTCAACGGACGTAAGTTCAAGACCTATAGGGGGATGGGATCATTGGAAGCCATGCAGCACGGTTCCAAAGACCGTTATATGCAGAGCGATGTGGATGATGCCAAGAAACTCGTTCCCGAAGGTATTGTCGGTCGTGTCCCTTACAAGGGCGACCTATACGAAGTGGTCTATCAGATGGCCGGCGGTCTGCGCTCTGGTATGGGCTATTGCGGTGCAAAAACTATCGAAAAGTTGCACGAAGCTCGCTTCTGCCGTATCACCAATGCGGGCGTTTTGGAGAGCCATCCGCATGACATTACCATCACCAGCGAAGCCCCTAACTATTCAAGCGAATCCAAATAATTCAATCATCATCAAAAATAAACTGTTATGAACAATAAGAACATCATCGTAGGTGTTGACTTTTCCAACAGCTCCCTCAACGCCTTCCGCCACGCAATTTCATTAGCTCTGAAAACAGGTGCTGACATGCACTTAGTTTGGGTAAAAACCCCAGGTGTTACCAAAAACGCTGAAAACGGAGAAGACAATTACATCCAAAAATTGCAAAATTCTTTAGAGGAATGGAGGGATATGTGTAGAATGGAATCACCTGACACAGAAGTTAATACTGTCATATTAGAAGGAAAAGTGCATGTTGAACTTCCAAAATATGCAGCCAACTTCTCCAACCCCATAATCGTGTTGGGCACGCATGGTACTTCTGGTTTTGAGGAAGGTTATATCGGCAATAACGCCAACCGTCTGATCAAGGCTGCCAAGGTTCCGATCTTGATCATGCGTGAAAATATCGAAATTAAACGCGACCTGCACAACATTTATGCCCCTATCGATTTGAGCTTCGAGACGTTGCAAAAGATGCGTTATGCCACCTATTTGGCCAAACGTTTCGCCGCCAAGGTCACAATCGCCGGGGTTTATTATCCGAACAACGCTGACACGCGCCACATCATCAACGTGCAGATGCGTCATGCCTCCGACATGTGTGAGGATGCCAACGTACGCCACGAGATGGTTCCGTTGACTGTGCAAAAAGACTATGTGCAGACACTTTTGAACCACGCTCACGAGATGGATGCCAACCTGATTGTCATCATGCGTGAAGAAAGCGAAACGGACTTCACCTCCAACTCGAACATGACGGAAATCCTCAGCACCTCCAAGATGCCGCTGCTGATTATCCCTAATGTACAGTCCGCAGGTCTCGGCAGATAATGGCAAAAACAGGCAAAAGGACGTTGCGCGGAGGCAACATGCTCAACCCCACTCCGGTGGTCATGGTCTCCTGCGGCAGCACCCTTGACGAATACAATATCATCACCATCGCATGGGCGGGAACGGTTTGCTCCGACCCGCCTATGTGTTCTATTTCCGTGCGCCCCGAACGCCATTCCTACGGCATCATCAAAAAAGAAGGAGCTTTTGTTATAAACTTGGTTAACAAACAATTGACCCCATACGCTGATTGGTGCGGGGTTCGTTCGGGTAAAAAGTACAACAAATTTGTGGAAACAGGGTTGACCCCGATTCGTGCTACGAAAGTGAACGCACCGATGATTGAGGAATCGCCTGTGAATCTGGAGTGCAAGGTGACGCAAGTCATCCCGCTCGGCAGTCACGACCTATTCCTCGCCGAAGTTGTGGCCGTTCATGTCAACGAGAAACTGTTTTCGCCGAAAACGGATGCCATAGACCTTCGCCGCGCCGATTTAGTGACCTATTCTCACGGGCATTACTATACGTTGGGCGAAGTTCTTGGCAAATTCGGGTTTTCGGTGGAGAAAAAGCGTTGATTACAAAGCAAAAAATTCGTACCTTTGCCGCCATTTTAAAACTGACGTGACTTATTATGCTCTATCCAGATAATTTTGAGGAGAAAATCGGTTTTGATATCGTGCGGCGGTTGATTCTGGAACACTGCTTGAGTCCACAGGGGGCTGAAGCGGTGGAAAACATGCAGTTTATGACCGACATGCTGCAGATCATGCCGGCATTGGAAGCGGTGGAAGAGTTCCGCCAGTTGCTGCTTTTCGACGAACCGTTTCCCGCACAAGACTTCTACGACCTTCGCGAAACGCTGAAACGTCTCCGTATCGACGGCACCCATATCGAACTCGACGAACTCGCCTGTCTGCGCGGATTCATCCAGTCCATGACCAACATTTTCGTCTATTTCAAGGTGCGACACGAGGACAACCGTTACCCGCGCCTTTGGTCAATGTGCGCGGAAATGCCGCTGCAGCGTGACCTGACGAGCGCCATAAACCGTATCTTGGACGACAAAGGTCAAATGCGCGACAACGCTTCCGACGAACTGGCCCACATCAAAGGGGCGATGAATCGCCTCTCCCGCGACGCAGACCGGCAAATCCGTAAGATTCTCGCCACTGCCAAGCAGGATGGCATCGTGAAGGAGGATGCCGAAATGACCATCCGCAACGGACGACTCTGTATTCCCGTCTCCGCCCAGTTCAAACGCCGTCTGCGCGGTTTCGTTCATGACGAGTCCGCCACTGGACAGACCGTTTTCATCGAACCGACGGAGGTTTTCGATGCCAACAACGAACTCAAGGAGCTGCAAAACGCCGAACAACGCGAGATTATCCGCATCCTGACGGAAATCACCGACACCATCCGCCCGCTCATCGATGACCTCCTCGATGCCCAAAAACTGATGGGCAAGTACGACTTCCTTCGTGCCAAAGCCCTCTTCGCCATCGACATTGACGCTTCGGTACCCCATATTCATCCGAAAACCATGGTGCAATGGTACCAAGCCAAGCATCCCCTGCTCTACCTCAACTACAAAAAACATCACAAAGAGGTGGTTCCGTTGGACATCCGCCTGCTGCCCGAAAAACGAATCCTCATTATTTCCGGACCCAACGCCGGCGGCAAGTCCGTATGCCTGAAAAGCGTTGGCCTACTGCAATATATGATGCAATGCGGATTGCCCGTCCCGATGCTGAGCACCTCCGACATGGGTATCTTCGACCATATTTTCATTGACATTGGCGATGAACAGTCCATCGACAACGATTTGAGTACATATAGTTCTCATTTGCAGAATCTTAAGATGATGGACGAACATCTTAACGCCAAGTCGCTGTTCCTGATTGACGAATTTGGCAGCGGCACCGAGCCAACCTTGGGCGGAGCATTAGCCGAGTCGATTTTGGAACGTTACTACGATACGAAAGCGTTCGGCATCATCACCACGCACTATGGCAACCTCAAGATGTTCTCTGACACGCATCCGGAAGCCGAAAACGGTGCTATGTTGTTCGATACCAATGCGTTACTTCCTCTTTTTGTCCTTAAAATCGGTAAACCCGGAAGCTCTTTCACCTACGAAATTGCCCGCCAAATCGGATTGGATCCGCAAATCATCGACAATGCGATTCAGAAATCCGGCACGGCGCAAATCGACTACGAACGGAAATTAGAGGAGATTGAAATCACGCAGATAGAGACGGAACAAAAACTTAAGATGGTACGGGCCGCTGACGAACAATTAGCGGTAATGATTGACGAATATGCCGAAAAGTTCGCGCAACTCGACAAGCAGCGCAAAGAGATTCTCACTAAAGCCAAAAACCAGGCCAACTATATTGTGGATAGCGCGAACAAAATCATCGAAAACACAATTCGCGAGATCAAAGAATCGAAAGCCGATGCGGAGAAGACCAAAGCTGCGCGGGAAGAGGTGAAATCCTTCAAAAAAGAGATGCAGAAGGAGATCGAGCATGTAGAGAAAGCGGAGGCCGAGGCCGTGAAAGCGCTCATTCCCGTTCATCGTAAAAAAACGGCGGAGAAACGGCAGAGTGCCGAAGAGGTGCAAGACAAGACCATTCGCGTGGGTGATTCCGTCTATATGCCTGATTCCCAGATTGCAGGCGAAGTTACGCAGATTGATGGCAACGACGTGATGATTTCCTTCCATTCAGTAAATTTCCGTACCAAGCTTGACAAGCTCATCAAAATCAGCAAGAAAGAAGCACGGAACGTGGAAAGAGGACATGTGTCGCAATTCAACACCGGCACCATTGCGGATGCCCTTAACAAAAAACTCTCCGATTTCAATAGCACTTTGGATGTGCGCGGGCAACGGGCCGAAGAGATGATACACAATCTGGAAGAGTATTTAGACGAAGCCGAAATGTTGGGCGTGACTAATTTGCGTATTCTTCATGGAAAAGGAAACGGCATTTTGCGGAGCGTTGTAAGACAGTATCTTGCTAAAAGACAAAATGTTGCAGAGTTTCATGATGAAATGCTTGAACTCGGTGGCGCAGGCGTAACGGTAGTAAAAATGAAAAAGTAGCGGAAAATTTTTTATTTTCGCCGCTTTGCTAAAGTAAGAATTTATGGCACAGAAAAAATTCGCCGTCATAGGCGCAGGTCAGTTCGGTCAGGCTATCAGCGTTGCCCTTTCTGAAAAGGGTTTCGAAGTGTTAGTCATCGACAAGGACATGAAAAAAGTGCAGAACATCAGCGATGATGTGGCGTATGCGGTATGTACCGACGCCACCGACAAACGCGCTTTGCTCAACGAAAACATCAAAGATTTTGATGCCGTGATTGTGGCTATCGGTGATGATTTCGTGGAACGGCTGCTCTGTATTTCCAACCTCATTGACTTAGGCATTGAAAAGATATACTGTCGCATCAAAGGCAATCATCAACAGACTATTCTTGAAAAGATGGGCATCACGGAATTCCTGTCGCCCGAAGAGGAGTTGGCAACCAATTTGGCGGAACGTCTGAGCAACCCTAACATCCTGTCATACTTGCAGATGCCTGATGAATACCGCATTGCTTCCATCATTGCCCCCGACCGTCTCGAAGGACTATCCCTCGGCGACATCAACTTCCGCGATAACCACCACCTCAGCTTAGTGACCATCCGCCGTAATTTCGAAGAAATCGAGAACAAGGAACTCACCACAAAACAACACATTATCGGTGTGCCAGACAACTCCACCGTCATCCGCAAAGGCGATGTTTTTGTGCTGTTCGGTAAAGACCGCGACATAGACAATTTCATCAAAATCAATCTGTAATGCTCTTTTTCGGAAATCACGACGAGTACAACGGAAAACTCCGTGTTCACATTGTGAACCACAAAGACCGCGTCCAGCGGATTTTGCGGATTTGCAGTCTGGTGATTTCCATCGTGACCATTGCGTGCATTTTCTGCTACCACGGCCTTTATATCACCCCGCAGGTTAAAACGCTCATTCGCTGGATAATACACATCAGCCTCTGCTTCTACGTTGCCAAATATTTTGTCCAGCTTTTCTACTCGTTGCATCGCAAGGAATACCTAAAACAGTCATGGGTAGAATTTCTGATTATCCTTTTGCTAATTCTCCAGTTCATCTCCATAAATGTTTTCCATATAGACATTGTCAATGCGCATAATTTCGAGAATATCTATCTGATATTCATCCAATTCTATTTTTTGATCATTGTCTTGGTGGAGATGGCGAAGATGAGCAGCACCTTGGGGAAATACCATCTCAGCCCTCCCATATTGATGGTCGGGTCGTTCCTTTTCCTTATATCCATCGGTACTATTCTGCTGATGATGCCCCGCATGACCACCAACGGAATCTCCTTTATTGACGCACTTTTCACAGCGACCAGTGCCAGTTGTATCACAGGACTTTCTGTGGTGAGTACTTCGGCATGTTTCACCTTCAAAGGACAGGTGGTGATTCTGATGTTGATCCAGTTGGGCGGTATGAGCATCCTTTCTTTCGCAACGTTTTTCTCTACGTTCCTGTCGCGCTCTATGGTTGGTCTGCGCTACCAGTACATGATTCGCGACATGATGTCCACCGACCGTCTTTCTGATTCCGTGGGGTTGTTGCGCAGTATCGTTCTCACTACTTTTATCATTGAGGCTGCAGGTGTTGCATTCCTTTTCACCTACTGGAAATCAACCGGCTTCTTCATTTCCGACAAGCAAAACCTTTTCTTCTCCATATTCTACACAGTATCAGCATTTAACAACGGTGGTTTCGTGCTCATTGATGACAGTCTGCTGAATCTCGGTTTGCCGGGAAGTTATTTCCCGCAAGTGGTGATTATGGCGTTAGTGTTCCTTGGCGGTATCGGTTTCCTCACTATCCGCGATTTCTTTAGTTACCGCTACATTCGCGAACGCAACAAATACCATTGGAAGTCGCTGATGCCGCAAACCAAAATCGTCCTTTACGTCACCTTTGCCATTCTCATTATTGGCAGCATTCTTTTCTTCCTGCTGGAATACAATAACACGCTGAAAGACATTGACGGTTTAGGTAACAAGTTGTTCACAACCGTCTTCCAGGTGGTCACCTGTCGTACTTCTGGTTTCAATGTGCTGGATGTTAATATGATGCATTTGTCAACTATCCTCTTGATATTGTTGGCCATTTTTATCGGCGGTTCACCCAGCTCCACCGGCGGAGGAATCAAAACCACCACGTTGTTCATTGTTATCAAATCTGTAATAGCCACGGTACAAGGTAAGAAAAACATCGAGTTTGACCATAAAGCCATCTCGCCGTCAATGGTGGAAAAAGCAACCACCATCATGATGATGTCGGCAGCGTTTATGGTTGTTTCCTGCTTTCTGCTTACGGTCGTACAACCGGATGTCCAGCTGCTTCACGCATTGTTTGAATCATTCTCGGCATTCACCACGTGCGGATTGTCCACCGGCGAATGCGCCAACTGGAACTGGATGGCAAAACTTGTTCTGATTGTCAACATGTATTGCGGTCGTATCGGAACGCTGACGATGGCCTTCGCGCTCACACGCCACAAGAAAGAATCCCCGCACCAATATCCCGATTTGTATATCATGCTGGGTTAAACCGGATGTTGGCTTATACACGGGCTACATATTATCTTTCCCTTCAAGGATTGCTGACGGAATTAGCAGATTCGTTGAGAGAAAATGGCGTTGAATCGCTGCCGAAAATCTTCGCCGCCAATTCAGGATGATCTATAAACGGGTTACGATTATGCTGAAGTTCGTATATAGCATTGTTACGGTCTATTTCTTTCCGGCTGACGGGATCCAGAGCAGCCCATTGGAGCAATAGCTGTTTTGCCCATGGTTTCAGGTCGCCGCCGGAAAAATTGGATTGTGTCTCCACCCCAAGATTCTTGTCCATATAACAAACAGCCATGTAGAAATAAGTACGGGCAAAATCACCCTTGAAGCTGTCGATAGGTTCGAATACTTGCCCTGAATAACCCGATATATTGGATGTACCCACTTTGGATCCGTTAGTGCTGGTCCACGATGCACTTGTCACTTTACCAAAGGGTAGGTTACTCCGTTTGGAATTGACATATCCGTCTGTGGGATAAAGGTGGAACAGGTCAGTGTACATAGGCGCAACGCTGCCGCCGAACCAACTGTTGGGTACGGAATGCTCACGATTATAGCAATCGCCTTCATTTGAATAGGAGCCGCATTGGTCGCTACCAAACGTGAAGTAGTAAGCCGGTGTGTAACCTGGTTTGTCGGAATATATATCCCACACTTTGTTGTTGTCTGGACGCCTATCCGTGGAATAAAAATTCTGCCATAAATCATTGTAAGACAATGTGTCGTGTACTTTAATGATATTGTGCAAAGCCTCACGTAACGCATTGCCACTTTTATTCACGGCATTGTCATAGTATCCCTGCGGCATCAAAACAATTAGCGAGACATCATCAATATAGTTATAGCTGTAAGCATTGCTGTTGCTGTTAATGTTGTGGAAAGCAATGCGGCGACCAGAACCCGTGTAATTGGAAAAGTCACACGTCACGTGTTCCGTGTTTGTGGTGCTGTTGTTGAATGTGGCGATGGGGACGAACGTGCCATTGTCCTCCCAAACGCCCACCTGCAATTGGTAAGCTGCGTTTGTTTGGCGAAGATACATTTCTAATTGCACATGTTTCAGCAGTACATTTTCAGAAAGGGCAGGCATAGCATACACTCCGCAATAACTCATCCTTAAACTATAACTACCACTGTGGGCATAGCTGCTCTTGTAGTACAGTTGCGGACGAGCTGCATCTGTCATCGTTGCGTCTGCTTGCACCAGACGCCAGCAGGTAGGCTCAACGCCAGTGGCAGCAGAGGTGGAGGTAGTGTAGCCATCGAAATTCTCACTGTATGGCAACGAAATGGTAGAGCAAGTGTCCTGCAATTCTACTGTGGTAAAACTCACCTCCTCGCCATAAGCTGTACCTACGCTGTTGGTAGCATAAGCCCGCATATAGTAAGTAGTGCCGGCGGTGAGACCTGTGATGTTTACTGAGAACGGTCCTACTGAGGGATTATCTACAGCGGTATGGTTTCCGGCAATGGTTGGATTTGTGTTTACTCCCCAGCAAACACCGCACTCAGTCACTGATGCGCCACCGTCTGCCGTGACATTGCCACCGAAAGTGGCTGTTGTTGCCGTAATACTACTCACTGAACCGGAAATGACTGTAGGCAGAGAGGCAGAGGCATTGCCAATGATGACGATGTCATCAATGTAATTGTTGCTGTATTCTAAAGTAGAGCCTTTGGACAAGGTGTTGCGGAAAGCGATGCGGTGGCCACTGCCCGTATAGTTTGAGAAATCAACGGTGATTGCCTCAATATCCAAGCTGGCATTGTTAATCGTTTTCACAACCTCGAAGTCGCCGTTCGCATTTACCACACCCACTTGCAGGCGGTAAACGGTCTTTGGCTGACGCAGGTTGAACGTCATTGTCAAGTCACTGATAGAGATGTCGTTTTGCAATGCTGGCATTGCGTAAACGCAGCGGTTCTTCATACGCAAAGAGTAACTGCCACTGGTCGCATACCCGCGATATATTTGTGGCTTTGTGGAAGATGTCAGTGTGGCATCCTCAGTGATTACCTCCCAACATTCAGGTTGCACACCTGTTTCTGACGTGGTGGAAGTAGTGTAGCTATCGAAGTTTTCAGAATAGGGTAGAATGGTGATTGTGCAAATGTCCTGTTGGGTCTCACCCGTAGTGAAACTCACAACCTCACCGTAAGCCGTGCCCACGCTGTTGATGGCGTAAGCCCGCACATAATAGGTGGTGTTCGGAGTCAAGTTTGTAAGCGCGCTTGTAAACGTACCTGTGCCAGTTCCATTGCTTGTATGGTTGTCCTCCACGGTCGGAGTTGGCGAGGTGGCCCAGCAAACGCCACGGCTAATGACAGCACTATAACCGTTGGCCGAAACCGTGCCGCCACAAGTAGCTGTAGCTTCTGTAACACCGCTCACCGTTCCCGTGGTTACAGTGGGTAACAAGGCTGCCTCCATCTGTGCCAACCGATACAGTAACTGGCACAGGTCTATTTCACCGCAAGCATCCGTCTGGATGACATCTGTTCCTTTAGGAGTGTTGCCACCTTTGGGTGATACAGGGAGGTCATTCAAGGTGATGTAACCCGCATCATTCGCCAGCTCGCCGACATTTTGAGGAATCACGGGCTTGTTTTTCAGGTCGTTGTAGTCTCCACTGAAACCGTTGCCCGCTTCTTTCGCGTAAAGGGCGTATGGCACGCTCAATAGCTGTTGCACACTCGTGATAAAGAAATCTTCACCACCATTAGGGTCAGTTTCGGTCTTCAGGAAGAACGGACCTTGCGCCCAATTAATATCTTCAAAAACACCCTGTTCCGCTTTACCGCCGCCAACTTCCACGGTCATCAAACCGTTGGCATTGGTAGTCACAAAATGCGTTTCCTCATAGAGTGTTTGACCATCGGTGCTCCCTTGCAGAATGCTTAAACGTACACTCACGGATCCATTGGTAACCACTTGGTGGTTGGCATTACGCACCACTGCTTGATAGCTGAACTTCTCCGGTGCCTGCGCAAAAAGAGTAGCAGCGCAAAGAACCAGAAAGGTTATAAGGGTAATTGTCCGTTTCATAAGCTATATATTTTCATTATAAATTCTCATTAATAACAAAATTGACCACGTCAAACATCAAATTTTCTCAAATCTTTGAAAATGCAAAAGTACAAAAAACACAAATATATACAGAACATCTTTCGTGAACTCAAAATTTTGCATCACCACAATCGTTTTTTTGTGTACCTTTGCTGCCGTTTTTAAATTGTTAATTATGCTGGAATATTTTCACAATGTCCCGTTTTCCGTCACGGTTTGCGACAAAGACGGTAAAATTCTGGAAATGAACGAAACCGCCGAGCGCGTGCTCAGTCACGGCAAGCACATCATCGGGCAGAACCTGCTGGACTGCCATCCAGAACCTGCCCGCACCAAACTGATGGAAATGCTGAAAAACCACAACCTCAACGCCTACACCATCGAGAAGAACGGCGTGAAAAAGTTAGTTTACCAGTCCCCGTGGTTCGAGAACGGCGAGTTCGCAGGATACATCGAACTCTCGATGGAACTGCCTGCGGAGATGCCGCATTTCGTGCGGGTGCCGAAAAGCTAGATTACGCAGTTACGATATGGATGTAGAGACGTTTCATGAAACGTCTCTACAAATATTACCATCTGTTCACAAATCACCAAACAAATGACCAGAGACCAAGAAATCACCTACGGCATGCGTCCCGTGATGGAGGCCATCGAGAGCGGCAAAACCATCGACAAAGTCCTGTTTCAGAAGGGCTTGCAGGGTGAACTGTTCAAGCAGCTCTTCTACGAGGTGCGGCAGCGGAAGATCCCGTTCCAATACGTGCCGCAGGAGAAGCTGAATCGGCTCACACGTCAAAACCATCAAGGCGTGATTGCGTTCCTGTCGGCCATCGAATACTGCGACATTTACAACATTGTGCCTTCGATTTTCGAGGAGGGCCGCGTACCGTTCCTGCTGCTGCTCGATAAAATCACGGATGTGCGCAACGTGGGTGCTATCGCCCGCTCGGCCGAGTGCGCGGGCGTGGATGCCATCATCCTGCCGCTCAACGGCGGGGCACAGCTCAACGAGGATGCCGTGAAAAGCTCTGCCGGCGCACTCCACAAGGTGCCCGTCTGCCGGCATTCCAACCTCGTGGAAGTAATTCAGTACCTGAAAGATAGCGGCATCGAAGTTGTCGGCGTGACCGAGAAGGCCAACCATGCGCACTACAACAAGGATTTCACCGGACCCGTCTGCCTCATCATGGGCAACGAGTACGAAGGCATCGCGTGGGACTACCTCAAACATTGCAACGATACGGTCACCATCCCAATGGTCGGCACCATCCGTTCGCTCAACGTCTCTGTGGCCACTGGAATCGCCCTGTTCGAAGTTGTCAAACAACGTAATCCTGTGAAAGAATGAAGATTGGCGTACTTTCCGACACCCACGGCTTCCTGCATCCCGACGCATACTCCTTTTTCAAGGGTTGCGACGAAATCTGGCACGCCGGCGACATTATGAACGACAGCATCTTGGACGAGTTGCGCATCATCGCCCCGACAGTGCGGGCGGTCTATGGCAACTGCGATGACTGGGATATTCGCCGCGAAGTGGATGAGTATGAGGTTTTTACCTGCGAGAAACACAAGGTTGCGCTGATGCACATTGTGGGTTCGCCCGGACGTTACCAGCCGAAAGCGCTGCAGATCATCCGCGAGGAAAAACCGACCATTTTCGTGGCGGGTCACTCCCATATCCTGAAAATCATGTACGACAAATACCATAACTTGCTGTTTATCAACCCTGGAGCGGCTGGACTGTACGGTATTCACACGCGCCTGACAATGCTGCGCTTCGAGATCGAAGGCGAGGAAATCAAAAACATGGACATTTACGACATTCCCAAACAAACGCCGGTAAAATGATTGCTAAAGAACCGATAATCACCGTATTAGGTCCGACCGCCACGGGCAAGACTGGTGTTGCGGTGCGCATCGCAGCCGAGTTGGGCGGCGAAATCGTGAGCGCCGACTCCCGCCAGGTGTTCCGCCGTATGGACATCGGTTCCGGAAAGGATTTGTCAGAGTATCAATACAATGGCCATCCCATCCCCTATCATCTCATTGACATTGAAGAGCCCGGCGTGGAATACAACGTGTTCCGTTACCAGCAGGCGGCATACGAAGCGATGGAGGGCATCCGCACGCGAGGCCATCGCATTGTGCTGTGCGGTGGCAGCGGCATGTACGTGGAGGCCGTGCTGCGCGGTTACCGGCTCTTCCCCGTACCCGAAAACCCCGAATTGCGACAGGAACTGGAAACCCATACTGATGAGGAACTTACGGAGATGCTTGCCGCCTACAAATCCCTGCACAATGACACCGACACGTCCGAACGACCACGCCTGATCCGCGCCATCGAGATTGAGGACTACTACGCCAAGCATCCCGAACTGAGCGAGCGCGTAAAGCCACTGGACTCCGCCATCATCGGAATGTGCGGCGAACGCAACCACATCCGCGAGCGCATCACGCGACGCTTGCAGGCACGTCTGCAGGAAGGTATGGTCGATGAGGTGAAAGCCCTCCTTGACGAAGGCATCCCTGCCGAACGGCTCATCCGTTACGGATTAGAGTATAAGTTTATCACTCAATATCTTATAGGCGAACTGCATTACGGCGATATGGTCTCGCAACTCAACACCGCCATCCACCAATTCTCCAAACGGCAAATGACCTGGTTCCGCCGCATGGAACGCATGGGGTTCAACATCCGCTGGGTGGATGCAGACTTGCCGGAGGAGGAGAAGTTCCGGCAAATATACGCGTGGTTGCGGGAGGACGGAATTTGTATTCCGTAAAGATATAGCGACTATGACTATGGCTATTGGCTGTTGGCCTTTAGCTGTTAGCTTTTGGCTATTAGCCATTGGCAACTATCACCCCCAAACGTCTTAGATCTCAAGTCTTAAGTCCTAAGTCTTAACACAAATAAACCGCAGAGAATCAAAAAGCATCTCTGCGGTTTTGGTTTCCCGCGCCCCGGGATTAATGGCTATGAGATTGGAACGCGGGACTACATGTGTTTTTCGTAGAGACGCAATGCATTGCGTCTCTACAGGTTAGAATATCTGGATTCCGATCTCCCATTTCGGCAAATCACTTTGATAAATATCCTTTTTCAACAGGTTGGAGATGCGGTACTGCCCGTAGATGGCGAAACGTCTCGTAATACCCACACGCAAGCGCACACCGTAATCGAACAGATTCATCTTATCGAGCATATATTCGGACTTCTCGTAGGTGAAAACCTCCTTGTCCCTGTTTCCGGAGTACTTATAGCGGCCTCCGGTGTTCCACTCACCGAAAATGCCCGTGTCCAAGTACCAATTCTCCAAAACCGTGCTGCCCAAGAAGAAACGCTGGAACAACTCGAGGTCGAACTTCGTCACTTTAAGGTTGTTTTTCGTTGTATGGATATCCTCCATCGTTGCCGGCAGCATCTCGCCAGGAATCAGGAGCCGATCCACAGCATACCAAGAAGAGCCGAATCCGATACGGAATCCCAGTCCATACACCCGTGCTAGCTTCCAGCTGTTGTCGAAAGCCACGGTCAGCGAACGGGATGCGCCGTTTTTGTCGCGCAAGGGTCCCGCTCCCGGAGCTTGCCACTGCGCAGGAATCATGAACGAAGCGTTCAGCACGAAGCTGAATTTGTACTTGTCCAGAATCCCACGTTTGTAGATGTCGTTGTCGGGCGTATCGAAACGACGGTTGCAGTTGGCTGAACGGGACTCTGCCGCCACCAGACTATCCACCTTGGGCAGCGTCTGCTGACCGTAACGGTGTTTCAAATGCTGACCATCGCTCCAGATTTCCAATGTCTGCCCTTCTTTCAACCAATATTTGGGAAATTCCAACGATTGTCCTGCATCGTCCACATTCCTTCCATTATACAACGTGGATTCACTGTATCGTTCTATTGTGCCGTCGCCATTCACAATCTTGAAGAAAATCTTGGATTCGGGGTCTTTGGAGGTGACGTAAATCGACTTTTCATTCTCATAGAGCGTCAGATTGTCCTTCACTTCGGGCTTTTCGCCGAAGAAGTAGCCGGCTTGCGGCACACCATAGCCGAACGCATAGTCGAAGTAGGGATAGTGGTTGCCGGATTTCTCAATCTCGGTCTTCAGCTGCCAGGCGGTGTATTCGGGGTGCAACTGCTTGACACACGCAGCGAAACCGGCCATCATCGGGGAGGAGAAGGAGGTGCCGTCAGCCCGCGTGAAGTTGCCTTTGCTGCCAGCCACCAAGTTGTTTACGCCCATGGCGACCACGTTGGGTTTCATGCGACCGTCTGCCGTGGGGCCGAACGAGCTGAAGCTGGCGATGACATCTAAACTTTTCACGGCACCCACCGACAAAATGCTGTCGGCATCGGCGGGGGTGATGAGCATCTTCCAGTCGTTATCTGTGCCCTCGTTACCCATGGAGTTGCACACCAAAATACCCTTGCGGGCGGCGGTGTTGGCGGCCTTGGCCACCATCGAGGTCTTGCCGTCCATGTGCTTGAGCATATAGCGCTGCTTGCCGTAGCCGAGGGAGCTGTTCACGATGTCGGCGCCGTTCTGGTCGGCCCATTCGAGTGCCTGCACCCACCAGACCTCCTCTTTCTTCGGCTCGGAGGCCACCTCGGTGCGGGCCAACAGGAACTGCGCATCGGGAGCCATGCCGAGCAGCTGGTTTCCGTTCTTACCTGCAATGCAGCTCAGCACCATGCGACCGTGCGAGTTGGCTTCATACACGTTCTCTTTCTTCTTCACGAAGTTCCAGGTCTTGACAATCTGATTGTTGTCACGCAAATGCTTGAATGCGGGGTGGGTGTCCACATCCGGGAAACCGGCGTCAAACACCGCCACACGCACGCCCTTGCCGCTGATGTTGTGCTGCTGGAACAACTCCCCGTGGTGGATACTAACCTGCTCCGTGGAGAGGGGAACCCGGTCTTCGGTGATTTGCTCTTCAGCGACTTCCATATCACAGGCAATCAGCTGGATACCCGCCACAAAGGGAAACTGCCGGATGATGGCGATCTGCTCTTCCGTGGCCATCACGCCGGCCGCATTGAGCCACCGTGACGTGCCCACCAGCTCCTCACAGGCCGTTTCCACCTGCGCGGCATAGTGGCTGTTCACGGGATAGTTGGTGATGTCATAGAGGTCCGCGCCGTTCAGGGCGTAACGCTCAATGGCCTTCGCATCAAAGTACTGATACGGATCAAATGTGGTGTTCTGCTTGTCCGTGAAGAACACCCAGTAGCTGTTCTGCGCGCTTGCAATGCCGAAGACGGCGCAGAAGAGGAATGTTGTTAATGCTAATTTTTTCATATTGTTTGGTTTTGAACTATTTACCTGTTGAGGGTGCAAAAGTAAACTTTTTTACGATGTTTTGAGATTCCGCTCGCTCACTGCGTTCGCGGCGGAATGGTGCATTGCGCGGGTGCTAAAAAAGGGAAAAAAGATGGGCGGCGAGGAAATGCGTGCCATAATTGGAAGGCGTTCGGTCGCGCCCATCTTTTTTCCCTCTTTTCCACAAAGAGGGATACTCCATTCCGCCGGCGACGATAGGAGCTGGCGGAATCTCCGTCTTTTTAGGTCGCCATCGCCACTATCTCCTGAATATCAATCCCTAACAGCCTCAAGTTCTTCAGAAACTCCGGCACCTCCTCCTCCATGAACTCCTTCTTCCGGATGGCGTGGATTTTCTCGGGGGCGTCCTCATTGACGAAGTAGCCAATGCCGCGTTTGTTGGTGATGATCTCCTGGTTCTGGAGGCGTTCGTAGGAGCGCATGACGGTGTTGGGGTTCACCTCGAAGGCGACAGCCAGCTCGCGCACGGACTTGGCTCGCTCACCCGGCTTCCACGCGCCCGACAAGATCTGCTCGTAAACCCAATGCTCGATCTGCCGGTATATGGTTTGTGTGCTCTTGAAATCCATACTATGCCTCCGTTTCTCTCATTCTCAGAAAACTCATCGCGTAGAAATAGACAATTGACACACAGCAGGCAACATACGGGAACCATTCTTTGGATGTTGCAATGTAATGCTCTGTTTTATAATAGTTTCCGTTGCGAATCTCCGCCGGAACCACCGCCAAGGCATTCAGCCATTCAGTACCCACCATAAGGGCACCCAAAACCAATGAAACGACGAAACCCGTCAGCATCAGTTTCCAAAATGGACTTTTCTTGAAATAGATGGCGGCAAAGAACATGGTGGAAATACTGGTGAAGAATATCAGAATGTTTAACCCATGGGTGGGAATCTGAACTTTTATGAATTCACCTAAATTGTGGATTCCGTATGGCGCAAAAATACCCGGACTATACACATTCAGTATGCCATAACCCAAAACCTGTCCAATCAGCACAGACAAAACAATGCCTGCCACGAAATAGATGTTGGACAAAAACATACCTGTCACCACTTTTTCGGTGTTGGTCGCAGGGGTCATCAGGTAGTGTATCCTGCTTGAAGGCTGGTGCAGCTTGGAAAAGAAGCGACATGGGTAATAGACCATAAACACAATTGCCGCTATTTTTATTTCCGTCAGATAGGGACTGCTGGACATAATCGTCATGAGTAGCGATAATGCCGCCATGATGCCAAATGAATAGATGACATCATTCCGCCAGTTTTCATAAAAATAGGCCTTGATTAATTTGATTATATTGTTGATATTCATAATTTTACGATTTTATTGGTGAGACGTTTCGGGTTGATTTTCGGATAAGGAATCGGCGTATGACTCTATTTCATCCAGACCATTAAAGTTTAGCACATTCATCGAATCCTTTTCGATTTTCTCATATTTGATTCTCCCGCTGCGGTAGCCAGTCTGGAAATCAATGGTATAACCGATGATTATGCCCAACACCAGAACAATGGCGGTGATGATTAAGATCTTATTCGTGTATTTTTTCATAATGCTCTGATTTTAAGGTTATTTGAATAATTCTGTGAATTCCTGCTTGTTTTGAACAGCGGCATTGAAGAGCAGTTCCAAATCAAGGGCGGAATCAATGTGGTTGACATTTTCCTTTACCTGATAGATGCCACGCGGGGTCTCCTCGGTATAGAACACCTTGCCATCCTGTGCCTTCTGGTCATCGACATCGAAGAGTAGTTTGTCGGTAATAACATCGCTGGATGCGTTTAGAATCATACGGCCATTGTCAAGGATGGAGACCGCGTCGATGAGACTATGAAGGTCACGCACCTGGTGGGTGGAGATGATCACCGTCTTCTGCTCGTCGGCGTAGGCGGCCATAATCTTGCGGAAGATGCTCTTGGTGGGGATGTCGAGACCGTTGGTGGGCTCGTCCATGATGAGCAGCGGCACGTTGGTGGCTAACGCGAAGGCGATCATCACCTTCTTCTTCTGTCCGTGCGAGAACTTGTCGATGAAGCCCAGCATGTTGTCCATTTCCATCTCTCTCAGGTATTCCATGAATTGCTCATGGCTGAAGTTAGGATAGAACGGTGCGAAAGCGGCCTCAAACTGTTTGATTTTCAGATGAGGAACGTAAATCTCCTCTTGGAGGAAATAGATGTCGCTCAATTGCTGTGCGGTGCGTTTGTGTGCGGGTTCGCCGTCGATGAGGGCGTCACCAGCCTGCGGGAATAACAGACCGGTCATGATTTTCAGCAGGGTGGTTTTGCCGGCGCCGTTGCGGCCGAGCAACCCGTACAGGTGGCCGGGCTCCATCTGCCAGTTCACCCCGTTGAACAACTTGCGGTTTTTGTCGTACCCGAATTCTAAATTACTTAACTGTATCATATCGTTAAAATTTAATTAGTGTATTAGTGAACTAAAACACCGCAAAAGTAATACACTAATCAATACGATGAACATTTTTAGAAAAATTTTTTCTTACTGATATTCAACATGTTGCGATAAACAATAAATTTTTCACAAAAAAAAAGGGTAAATTTTTCGCAGAAAATCGGGATTAATGACACAAAAACGTGTTTCTTTTTCATCGTCACTCTTCGTTCGTCATTCATCGTCATTCATTACAAAAATAGGGGCGTATCGCATACGCCCCTACGATTTTGTCATAAATAAATTCGTTAAATTCGCAAAATTCGCCGACTATTTGCCGTACGCCACCTCGAATTCCTCGTAACCTTCAATGATGTCGCCGACCTTGATGTCGTTGCAACCATCGATGTTCAAACCGCAGTCCTGACCGGCAACAACCTCCTTGACATCGTCTTTGAAGCGACGCAGGGAGCCGAGTTTGCCGGTGTAGATGACGATACCGTCGCGGATGAGGCGGATCTTGGTGCTACGCTGCAATTTTCCATCGAGTACCATACAGCCGGCCACGTTTCCAACCTTGGAAATGTGGAACACTTCACGAATCTCGATGTTGCAAACCACTTTCTCGCGAATCTCCGGTGAATGCATACCAGCGATAGCGTCCTTAATCTCATTAATAGCGGTATATATAATAGAATATGTGCGGATGTCGATTTGTTCGGCCTCGGCCATCTTGCGGGCATTGGCTGAAGGACGCACCTGGAAGGCCACGATGAGGGCGTTGGAAGCGGTAGCCAACATTACATCGGTTTCGGTCACCTGACCCACCGACTTGTGGATGACGTTGACCTGGACCTGCTCGGTGCTGAGTTTCAGCAACTCACCGGCCAAAGCTTCCACGGAGCCGTCCACATCACCCTTGACGATAATGTTGAGTTCCTTGAAGTCGCCGATGGCGATACGGCGTCCGATTTCTTCGAGCGTGACATGTTTTTGCGTGCGCAGACCCATTTCACGGGCGAGGCGAGCGCGTTTGGTAGCAATACCACGAGCTTCTTGTTCGGATTCACAAACCTTGAACGTGTCTCCAGCCTGCGGGGCTCCGTTCAGACCCAACAACAGCACAGGTTGTGCGGGACCGGCGGATTTCACGGGCTGATTACGTTCGTTGAACATGGCCTTCACCTTGCCGAAGCAGCTTCCTGCAAGAATCGGGTCACCCACGGAGAGTGTACCATTCTGCACGAGCACTTTCGCGACATAGCCACGACCTTTGTCCAAAGCGGACTCAATGACTGCACCCACGCCGGGACGGTTCGGATTGGCTTTCAAGTCAAGCAAATCAGCTTCTAACAGTACTTTTTCCAAGAGTTCTTGGACATTGGTACCATGCTTGGCATCAATTTCCTGACATTGGTACTTACCACCCCATTCTTCCACAAGGATATTCATGTTGGCCAATTCCTCACGGATTTTGTCGGGATTGGCATTGGGTTTATCGATTTTAGTAATGGCGAACACCATAGGGACGCCGGCGGCCTGAGCGTGGTTGATTGCCTCGACCGTCTGCGGCATCACGGCATCGTCTGCGGCGACCACAATAATACACAAGTCTGTGATCTTGGCACCGCGGGCACGCATAGCGGTAAATGCCTCGTGACCAGGAGTATCCAGGAAAGTGATCTTACGTCCGTCAGGCAGACTCACCTCGTATGCACCGATGTGCTGTGTAATACCACCGGCCTCACCTGCAATGACATTGGTCTTGCGGATGTAGTCCAACAGAGAAGTCTTACCATGGTCAACGTGACCCATAACGGTAATAATCGGATGGCGAGGCTGCAGATCTTCTTCAGCATCAACATCTGCCGAATTGTTCATGTTTTCCTCTTCCTCTGCATCAATGAATTCCACATTAAAGCCGAACTCTTCAGCAAGCATGGCGATATTTTCAGCATCAAGTCGCTGATTGATAGAAACGAAGAGACCGATACTCATGCAAGTAGAGATAATCTTGGTTACATCCACATTCATCAAAGTGGCCAGTTCGTTGGCCGTGATGAATTCGGTCACGCGCAAGGTCTTCTGATCTTCAATAGCTTGAAGCTCTTGTTCCTCAATACGTTCGTGAATAAGCTGACGTTTTTCTTTTCTTCTTTTCGCTGCAGTGGAAGTCTTTTTCGTATTGCTTTCGAGACGCATCTTGGTCTCTTTGATACGACGATGGATGTCTTCCGCAGATATCTCGACTTTTTCAGGCTCTTGTTTTTGTTTTTTGTTTTTTTCTTCTTTGCCACTCGGGAAATTGGTGGTTTTTACGGGTTTCGCAACGCGTTTTCTCTTCTTTTTCTTTTTATCTTGACCATCTCCGTTACGATGATCCTCTTTCTTGCCGTTTTCTTTGTTGTTTTGGATAAGAGACAAATCAATCGTGCCGAGAATTTTCGGTCCTTTAATCGGATCCACGACCGTTTTGATATGTTCTGGCGCTTCCTGGGCGGGAGGCGTAACAACAGGATTCTGGGTATCTTCCTTTGGTGTTTCAGGAATGACTTCCTGTACTTGCTGTTTAGCGGGTTGTTTCTCTTTCTTTTGGGCTTTCTTTTCCTTTGCAGAAGTTTTTTTCTTGGGCTTTAGGGCCTCCAAGTCCATTGTACCAATGATTGCAGGTCCAGATATATGCGTAACTGTTTCAATATGTTCAGGTTTTTCTTCTTTTTGATGCTGAGAATCAGTTGCCGGAGAGTCTTGTTCAGCATTTTCTAAGGTTTCATTTTGACTTTCAGGGACAGAAATCTCTTGAGGATTTGCCGGAGTATCCTGCGGAGCGGTTTCCACCTGTTCAACTTTTTGCTCTTCTTTTGCCGTGCCAGATTTCTTTTTGGATGTTTTCACCAGAGTCTCTGGCGAAATAGAGCCAACCACTTTAATTTCCGGACCATGAACTGTCGGGGCATCCACAGTTTGGATATCCGATAGTTTGGTTGTATGGATAATGATATGGTGGCTATCCGATTCCTCTTCATGTCCTTTTTCGGGCGAGTTGATTTTTGACTCTTCCTTTTTGTTTTTGGAAGGCAATATCTGATCGGATTTTTCCTTCACCAATTTATCTTTGGCCAACTCCTTTTGCAGGCAAAGGTACATTTCCTCCGACAATTTTGAGTTAAGGGTCGGGGAATTGATTTCAAGCCCATTTTTTTTCAGGACATCGACTATTCGATCCATTGACACGTTAAATTCTGTCGCCGCCTGTCCTAACCGTGTCTTTTTTACTTTTTCTTCCGGCATATTAAGAAATTTTGGTGTTATTACTGAAAAATGAAAGGTTAAAAATGGTGAAATTATTTGGCCAATTCTTCTTTAACAGCAGCTATCATAGCATCCACGGTTTCTTCTTCAAGGTCCGTGCGACGGATGAGTTCCTCACGGCTGAGCTGCATGATGCTCTCGGCCGTGTCACAGCCGATACTGATGAATGTGTCGATCACCCATTGGTCGAAAACATCGTTGAATTCAGACAACGGAATGACATATTCCTCTTTAATATCATCTCTGAAGACATCAATCTCATATCCAGACAATTTGCTGGCCAGTTTGATATTATATCCACCTTTACCGATAGCCAATGACACTTGGTCGGATTTCATATAAACATTGGCGGTTTTGTTTTCCTCGTCCAGTTCGATGGAGGAAATTTTTGCAGGGTTAAGGGCACGGGCAATCAGAAGTTCCTTTTTGTCCGTATAGTTGATAATGTCGATGTTTTCGTTGCGGAGTTCGCGAACCGTATCGTGGATACGGCTGCCTTTCACGCCGACGCAGGCGCCCACCGGGTCAATGCGGTCGTCGTATGTTTCTACCAGCACTTTGGCTCTTTCGCCAGGCACACGCACAATGTCACGAATCATGATTACGCCCTCTTCAATTTCGGGAATGGCGCGTTCCATGAGGCATTCGAGGAAGCGCGGCGAGGTGCGGGAGAGAAGGATGCGCGGTGATCCATTGACCACATCCACGGAAGTGATGACGGCCATGATGCTGTCGCCTTTTTTGTAATAGTCGGTAGGAATCTGCTCAGATTTAGGTAGCACCATTTCCACACGGTCATCGTCTATCACCAAGATCTCCTTTTTCCAGACCTGACTCACCTCCCCGGTGATGAGTTCACCCTTCCGAGGCTCATACTTGTGGAAAATGACATCTTTTTCGTGTTCGAGAATTTTGTTGCTGAGGTTTTGGCGCAGAGCGAGAATCTCACGACGTTGGAAATCGGAAAGTTGAATCTGTTCAATCACTTCTTCGCCCACTTCAAAGTCGGGTTCGATTTTTATTGCGTCAGACAAAGCTATTTGATTAGCCGGATCTGTCACCATGTCGTCTTCCACAACTTTGAGGGAATGCTGGATTTCAAGGTCTCCGCGGTCAACATTGACAATAACGTTGAATTCGGCGTTCGCACCGTATTTCTTGGTAAGCGCACTCACGAAAACATCTTCCAAAATATGCATAAGCGTCTCTCTGTCAATGCTTTTTGATTCTTTGAAATCCGCAAAAGTACTGATAAGATTAATTTGTTCTTCCATCTTTAATAATATTAATGTATAATTTTACTTGCAATTTTCGTAAAAAAAACTCCCACCAAATCGGTGAGAGTTTCTTGTTGAGCTAGCAGGACTCGAACCTACACAGGCAGAACCAAAATCTGTAGTGCTACCATTACACCATAGCTCATCCTTTATCATCAATTCGGCGGCAAAAATACATTTTTTTTCAACATACGGCATTATAAATAAAAAAAAATTTTTTCAAGTGCTATGATATTAAAAAAAGTGTATTTTTGCACGCTTTTTTGAAGCACGGCCCCTTAGCTCAACTGAATAGAGCATTTGACTACGGATCAAAAGGTTGCAGGTTTGAATCCTGCAGGGGTCACAAAAATAAAACGCTCAATTTTGCAAGTTGAGCGTTTTTTAGTTTAAAATCAAATATGAAAAGAAACATTCTTACTTTTTGGATTACAGTTCTTTTTGGATTTCTTTTTGCTCAAAACGAGCAAATTCATTACGATATTCATCCGAAATTCCCGCATCATGCCACTGCGGAAGAAAAAATGATGATACCGTATCTGTCGCAGCAGGCACATCTGCGCGACGCGGTTTATCCCACCGCTACGGTTTCCGCAATAGCTGAATTCCAGCCCATGGGCGGCGTTATGATCGCCTACCCGCTTGGTATTCCTGTCGAACTGGTGCGTGAATTGTCACAAATCACTCAGGTGAAAGTGCTTGTGGACACCCCTTCCGACAGTATGCAGGCCAGTAATTACTTCAACAATAATCAAGTAAACATGGCAAATGTGCATTTTTGGCTTATCCCGCACGACTCCTACTGGACCCGCGACTACGGCCCGTGGTTTGTCGTTGACGGACAAGATTCCATAAGGGTGATTGATTTCGTCTATAACCGTCCGCAACGTCCGAACGATGACGCGGCTTTGGAATCTGTGGTTGACTTTATGGGTGTTAGGCGTTACGAGATGCCGTTGGTGCATACGGGCGGTAACTATATGGTTGACGGCTATGGCACGGCGGCCTCCACTATGTTAGTGTTGCAGGAAAATCCTGCCGAAACGGAGTCCTCCATTTTGTCCATGACCCAAAACTATCTCGGCATTGACAACTACATGATTCTTCCCGATCCACTTGGCGAATACATCGCCCACATCGACTGCTGGGGCAAGTTTCTCGATGTCGATAAGGTTCTGATTGGGCAGGTACCGACCAACGACCCGCGTTACAGCAACTATGAAGAAGTGGCCCAGACGTTTGCGGACGCTGTCACACCGTGGGGCAACCACTATCAGGTTTACCGTGTCTATGCCAACCCGAACGCCCATAACGCCACCCCTTACACCAATTCCTTGATTCTTAATGACCATGTTTTTGTGCCCGTGACCGGCAACTCACACGACAATGAGGCCATTGCTGCCTATCAGCAGGCGATGCCCGGCTACACTATCGTGCCCATTATGCAGAGTGATTACACCCCTTGGCTGAGCACTGATGCCTTGCACTGCCGCACCCACGAATTGGCCGATCTCGGGATGCTGTACCTGAAACATTTTCCATTGTTAGGCGAGGTTTCCCTCAGCGATCCGCTCAACATTTCCGTTACAGTCAAGGCCTTGAGCGGCGCAAATCTGATAACAGACTCGTTGTTAGTATATTTTCGTATCAATCACGGCGATTGGAATTGGTATCCGCTGCAAAATATTTCGGATGATGAGTACGCGTTTACCTTTACTGCCATAAACTACCTCTATCAACCAGGAGACACAGTGGAGTACTACCTGTATGCCAAGGACGAGTCTGGACGGACAGAAAAGTATCCTTACATAGGTGCAGCTGATCCGTTTATGTTCCATTTTGGTGGGGTCGGCATTGAGGACAGGAAACCGTTGCAGGTGCGTGTATGGCCCAATCCGGCCAGTGATTTTGTAATCGTGCAAGGCGAGAATATAGAGAATATTGTGATTTATAATACTTTCGGCCAGCTAATTGACTATGTTTCTGTTTCTGGAGAAAACAACGTGAAAATTTCCTGTGGTCAATGGGCTAAGGGGGTTTATATTCTAAATATTCAAGATAACCAAGGACGTATGGCGGTGCGGAAGATTTGTCGATAGAGCGTTCGTTTTCAATTATTTTTTTTCATAAGGTTATTGTTGGCAAATATTTATTACTTTTGCCACATCATTTAAAATCTATTGCTTATGAAAAAAAGTTTACTTTTCTTTTTGTTGATGTTTGCCGCAACTTCTTTTATGTTTGCGCAAACCGTTGTCTTCAGCGACAACTTTGATTCCTACACGGCTGGCAGCCATCTGGCGCAGTCGAATTCGGCTTGGACTACTTGGAGCAGTGCACCCGGCACAGCCGAGGACGGTGTGATCTCATCTGCACAGGCCGCTTCCGCCCCCAACTCGCTGTACATTTCCGGAAGCAATGACCAGCTCTATCCTTTCGGCAACTACACCACGGGACATTATACCCTTACCTTCAACTATTACATACCTTCTTCCGGCAATGGCGGATATTTCAACATCCAGCATGTCCTAAAAAGCCAATGGGCCTTGGAATGTTATTTCCATAGTGCCGGTGGCGGTTATCTTAGCGTGGGAGGTTCCGAATACAATTTCGCATGCCCTACCAATGCTTGGTTCTCCATTGAGTTTGACGTGGACATGGACAACGACCAAGCCTCACTCACCGTGAATGACGTACTTGTTCACACTTGGCCTTTCCATTACCAGCAAGCCAACACTAACGGTACTAACCAACTGGCAGGTATCAACTTCTATGCCGGTTCCCCTGTTAGCAGCACTACTTCTGGTACTTACTATGTTGATGATTTCGTGGTGACGGAAGTTTCTGCTGCACAAGTTGGTCAATTCACCGTTGATGCTGAGAATCTTACATTCTCGTTAAATCCGAATTTAACTGCCAACCAGTCTTTCACAATGAGCAATCCTGGCACCGGTAGCACAGACTACTATGTTGTTGCCACTTACGACATCCCGAACCCGAATCCGGCTTCCACTGGCGTGGTGGACCAACACTACTATCAGGACGAACCCTACACATTCGTCGGTTGGAATGGTGGGGCAACTGATGTTGACCTTGCTATCGGCTACCCTTCTGCTGCTCTTCAGCAGCATATAGGTAAAACGCTCAACGAAATATACTTCTTTATGGGTCAGGCACTCCCCACCGCTAAGGTTCGCATCTATGGTATGAACAACTCTCTCCTGCATCCAGGCCCCGGTGCTGTTATCTACGAACAAACTTTCACTCCCGACTCTGGTTGGAATCACATCCAGCTCACCACTCCATTCCTGATTGACGGAAGCGATCTCTGGTTCGGGGTTTGGTTCACACAACCTGAAGGTGCGTATCTTGCCCCTTTGGATGGTGTTCCTGCCAACGACTACAGTTGCTGGTATAAGATAAACACAACTTGGTATAATCGTTTCACGAGTGGCAGCTACGACTACAACTTGTGTCTTGGTGGTAAAATCGATGGAACGCCTATCACTCCGTGGATGACGGTAGCCCCTGCTAATGGCAGTATCAACGCTGGTGCGAATGTGACAGAAACTGTCACCGTTAACACAAATGGAATGGCTGTTGGCGAAACCAAGACCGCAAAATTGCACTGCTTCTCCTCCGATATCGAAAACAGTGAAGTGTTAGTGCCTGTAACACTGTCCACTACCGATGTTTCTGTCAACGAGCACAACCAGATTGAGGTGAAGATTTACCCGAACCCAGCAACCAATTTTGTTCAGGTTTCTTCCGACGAAATTCAACGCGTGGAGGTCTATAACATGATGGGACAGATTGTATTCGAGCAGAACTACAACGACTCTCAAGTCACCATTCCCACCACTGGTATGGCACCCGGCACTTACGCTGTGAAAGTGACAGCAACCAACGGGACGACAACAAAACAGGTGATTGTGCGATAATCGTTTAACCAAAACGAATGATTTTACGCCGCATTCGCAAGATTGCGGCGTTTTTTTATGCCTTCAATATTTGTATTTTATGTACCTTTGCGGCCTGAAAAATAAAGATTATGAACGAAAAGAAAATTGAGACCGCTGCCGCCCTCGGCAACGCATTAGTAGATAAAGTGGACCATTTTCTGCACCATTTCACCAGCTATGCCACGGATCTGGAAGTGGGCATCCACCCTGAAACCTTCGACATCATCCTCGACAGTCCTAACAAGATTCCCGAAGACTACCGCCGCCACAACATCGCGGATTTCATCCTCACCAATGACAAAGGTCTGTACGAACCCGATGAGAAGGTGATTTTCCAGGTGGCGGAACATTATTTCTAACGACGACACGATGAGGCGATGCAAAACGATGAATGGCGATGAATTGTAGGGGTGTATCGCATACACCCGATGTATCGCATCATGCCCCCCGACGTATCGCAAACGTTCGTTGGACAATAACAAACAACATATTATGGCGAAAGGAAAAAGTTCAGAAAACACAGTCAAATATAGTGACCTCGTAGCGCAAATCAAGAACAAACAGTTTGCGCCTGTCTATCTGTTGCACGGGGAGGAACCGTTTTTCATTGATCGGCTCTGCAAGATGTTCGAAGAAGGCATCCTGGAGCCCGAGGAGCGCGACTTCAACCAGGTGGTGCTGTACGGAAAGGACACGGAAGTGGATATGGTGCTGGCCAACGCCAAGCAATTTCCTTTCGGCAGCCCCTATCGCGTTGTGATTCTGAAAGAGGCCAAAGAGCTGAAAAAGATAGAGTTGCTGGATTCATACGTGGAAAATCCAAGTCCACAGACCATTTTGATTGTTTGCTACAAATATGGCAAAATGAAAGCCGCCCAGACCAAAGCATACGCTAAAAACGGGGTTGTTTTTGTGTCAGAAGGGGTTAAGGATTGGAACCTCGCCGCCTGGATTCAGGATCTCGCGAGCCAGACGTTCAACTACAAGATGAACCCGCAGACCGCAGCTGTTCTAAGCGAACATATCGGGAACGACCTATCTCGCATCTTCACCGAGTTCCAAAAACTGCAAGTCGCTCTGCCTGCAGGAAGTGAAATCACGCCAGATATTGTTGAAAAATACATTGGCATCAGCAAGGAATACAACATTTTCGAATTGCAGGACGCTTTGGGATCCCGGAATCTGTCGAAAGTCTATAACATCATGCTCAACTTCACGATGCATCTGAAGGACAATCCGAACATCCGCACCATCTCCATGCTGTATTCCTATTATCACAAGATGATCCGCTACCATCTTCTTCCCGACAAAAGCAACGATGCGCTGAAAACCGTTTTCGGCAACCTGTCGCCGAACTTTATCGCCCGGAACGTCGGAATCGCCAATAACCACACCCTGCCGCAATTAACCCGAATCATCTCCATATTAAGGGAATACGATGTGAAATCCAAAGGTGTGGATGCCAACAACGATGAAGAAGAGCTGTTGAAAGAGATGATTTACAAGATTACCCATGTATAAGATGAAAAATATTCGTAAATCCTTTGTGGAAACGTTTCATGAAACGTCTCTACTGTGTGTGCTGTGCATCATAATGGGTGTTTTTTCTCTTAATGCCCAACCACCCGCTGGTTATTATGCCTCTGCCGAGAACAAAAGCGGCAACGAACTGCGTACGGCTATGCACAACATTATTAAAAATCATACATCTTTGTCATACAATGAGTTGTGGCAGGCGTTCTATACTACTGATGTACGTCCCGACAACGGCAAAGTGTGGGATATGTACTCTGACCGTCCCGGCGGAACCCCCGCCTACTACTTCACCTTCGGCAGCGACCAATGCGGCAACTACTCTGGCGAGGGCGACTGCTACAACCGCGAGCACTCCGTTCCGAAAAGCTGGTTCGGCGGCAGTGTCGCACCCATGTACACCGACCTCTTCCACCTCGTTCCCACCGACGGCTTCGTCAACTCCAAACGAAGCAACCTACCGCTCGGCAAGGTAATCAATGCAACTTGGACCAGCACCAACGGCAGCAAAGTGGGTACGTCTAACATTTCCGGTTACTCAGGGTCGGTGTTCGAGCCCATCGATGGTTTCAAAGGCGACTTTGCCCGCATTTACTTCTACATGGCTGTTTGCTACATGGACAAAAACCTCAGTGTGGAAACGCAATCCAACTTTTCCGGAGGCGACCTTAAACCTTGGGCGAAAGAATTACTGCTCCAATGGGCTGCCATGGATCCTGTCAGTCAGAAAGAAATCGACCGCAACAATGCCGTTTATCAACGTCAGCACAACCGAAACCCGTTCATTGACCATCCTGAATTGGCGGAAAAAATCTTCGGTAACGACTCAAGCCCATTCACTAACGATATTTCAAGCTATTCCAACAAACATGGCTGGAACGTATATCCGAACCCTGTCACTTCCACAATTAACATCAAATCTATTGATAATCAAATTAATAAATTAACAATTGAGCTTCAAGATATTGCTGGAAGAACACTATTCGCCCAACAATTTGACAATATCGATAACATTCAGATAGATTTATCCAAATTTCCTATCGGACCTTATCTGATAAAATTGTCCTCCGATCACGGCATTCAAATTCATAAAATCGTAAAACAATGAGTACCATCAAGATAACCAAACAATTCTCCTTTGAAATGGCGCACGCGCTACGCAACTACGACGGGCTGTGCCGTAACATCCATGGCCATTCCTACAAGATGGACATCACCCTCGCCGGTCAACCGCTGCAGGATGAATCTTCACCAAAAAACGGGATGGTGATGGATTTTGGAGACCTGAAAAGACTTGTTAACGAAGAAGTTATATCCTTATTGGATCACGCTTTGGTGCTGAATGCCAAAACCGATGCACAGCTTGTCGAAGTGTTGAAACAAAATTACGAGAAAATTGTCATCGTGAGTTTCCAACCGACCACCGAAAACCTTCTGAACTTTATTGCCGATAAAATCAAAGCGAGACTTCCTGAAAGAGTGTCGCTTACCTGCGTGCGCTTGCGGGAAACCGACACGTCGTATGCGGAATGGATTCCGTAGGGACGTATCGCATACGTCCACATGTATTACATACCTCCGCTTTATTGGAGAATATCAACCGGAGTGACCATACCTTGGAGGGTGCCGTCGGAGCGGCCATTATCCGTGATGAACAACATGTCCAGACGAACACGCCGCGATTTGGAACGCTGGAATTTGAGGCTGACATCTTCCACCGTTGTATTTGAATCAATGAAACCGTAATGCGCCACTGATTCGTCCGCTAAGCGGATGAAATCCGTTATATCTCTGAATTTCAAGGTTTCCGAAAGAAGAGCAGAACCGTTTTCTGCCACAATCCTCATAAGGGTTTTGGTACTGAACACCCCGACAATCCGATGGTTTTCTACAATCGGGATGTAGGAGTAGTCGTTGCGCTGCATCACCTTGACTGCGGCGAGAACAGAATCCTCCGGCGAGGGGGCGTAAACCTGTCCCGCACGAATGGCCACGCGCATCAATGTCACCGGATTGAGCGAATAATAGAGGTTGTTGACCTGCCGTACTGCTTGGTCGGTGACAATAACCATGTCATTGCCCGCCTTCGACCAGTCGTAGTGCGAGAGTAGATTGCGCAACATGCGGCAGAAGGCCAAATTGCTGCGAAGACTTTTGTATTGCGGCATCTGCTCCAGCTCCTTCATCTCCGTGACATTCAGGTTGTTGAGCGCCCATTCTTCAATCTCACGGTATCTTTCCAAAAATTGTCCGGCCTTGTTTTCCATTTTCCTTACATTATGTGCGGCAAAAGTACAAAAAAAGGTTCAAGGTTCAAAGTTCAACAGCTAATACACAAACCTGCCTTTTTCGACATCGAACCGTGCGGTGTGGTCGAAGCCGCAGCGTTGCAATTCTGTCAACGCCTCGGGTACGAACAGTGTCAATTCCTCCGCCTTGTGCGCGTCACTGCTCACAATCACGGGAATATCCGCTTTGCGCGCTTTCATCAGCAGTTCTGTGGAGGGATAAAAATGGTCGCAACGCTTCTTGTATAATCCGCGGGTGTTTATTTCCACGATGACATCGTGCCGTTTAATCAGCTGTATCGCCTTATCCGCCAATACTTTGTACCAACTTTCATCTTCCGTGAAAAAGCGGTCGCGGTTGTGCATCTTGATTTTGTCGAAATGGGCGATGATGTCCAAGTGCTGCGTTTCCAGCATCTCGAACGTCTGCTCCCAAAAAGCTGTGACCGCCGCTTTGATGTCATTGCCAAACAGGTCACGCAAACCGTTGTCGTAAATTTCCTGTTTGGAACCGTCAATGAACCAAAGTCCGTCGCCATGGGGCGGCCGCACGAGATGCACACCACCGATGACGTAGTCAAGATTATAAGTCGTGCGCCAAACGTCAAAATCCTTGGTAATACCAGGAACAAATTCGCATTCCAGCGATTTAAGCAACGTAATGTCTGTTTTCTGTTGCAAATGGTCGATTTCGTTTACATATTCCGGAATCCTTTCTTCCGAAATGGCGAAATTGTTCTCAAACGGCACGGAAGAATGCGAAGAGAAACCGAGCTGCAGGAGTCCGCATTTCTCGGCCTCGCGCACATGCTCTTCCAACGTGCTCTTTCCGTCACAATAGAGGCTGTGGGTATGATAGTTAGCGGGATAATGGTTCATTCTATAATGGTTATGGGTTATAGGTTATGGGTTATTGAAGCTCTTCCTCCTCTGTTACCTCCTCTTGTATGCCATCGAGTATGTTGAGCATTTGGTCGCTGCGGCCGACATGAGCCCTATTGTAGAAGTTGCTGAGGAAGATAATCACCACATTGTCGGAGGGGCGGTAGAGGAAAAGATTCTGGAATCCGTTCCAAAGTCCGCCGTGATAGACGAGTTTGCCATGCGCAGGACTCTCTTCAATGCGGTAGCCGAAACCGTAAATGCTATTGGGCAACGAACCGTCTTTCAGCTGGTTTTCGCGCTGCGTGGCTAGATCAACCCACTCCTTCGGCAAAATTTTATAATCAATAAACATGGCGTTGGCCCAGCGGAGCATATCCTCCACGTTGGAATAGACCCCTTTGTCACCAAGCACACCGTTCAAACGGTCGTATCGGGCAGTGACAGCCACTTTCCGATGCCCACGGGCAATCGGAATGTCCAATGGCAACGGTTGTACAGCCACATCCTCTGCTTTCGGCTCCACATCGGCATATTTTTTCCCGTGTTTGGCATCAATGCCCACTAATTCTGTAAAAAAGCAGGTGTTTTTCATGCCGGCGGGCTTGAAAATGTTCTCGTGTACATACTCTTCGAACGTTTTCTCGGACACTTTCGCCACCAATGCGGCCAAAATCGCATAGTTCGTATTCACATACTCGAATTTCGATCCAGTAGGAAACGTTTTGGCATACTTCTGCTTTTCCAAGACACGCAGAAGTTGTTGATTGTCAACAAAAGCCGAAGATCCATACACAGGATATTTGAACTTGAAATACTCTGGAATACCTGTAGTATGCGACAACAGATGCTTGATGGTCACGCCACTATAGGGCAGATTCGGAAAATACTTTGTGATAGTATCATCAAGACTGATTTTTCCTTGCGCACAGAGTTGCAAAACCGCCACCGCTGTAAACTGTTTGGAGATAGAGGCGAGGTCGAACAGGGTGATTTCGGTAATCTGATTGTCTTCTGCCGGGTTGCATCGCGGGGGTTCACCCGTCAGGCGAAGCTCCCCGTAAGCATGTTCCACCAGCACCGTGTCGCGCACAGCCACCAACATCACTCCGTTCAGCTTTTGCGACATATCATTTGCCACAAACTCCAGTCCCTCAACATCATAGCGATCAACAATAGTGTCCCAAAGCTGTTGTAAATACTGTTCTTCCGTAAGAAAAGGCGTATAAATGTCTGCCCGCAGCGACAATGCGAGGCATAAAAGTACGGCTATAGAAAAAACTGCCTTTTTCATCACAAAAATACGCGCAAACACATGTTATACGCAGAGATATTAACCGTTCATGGAATTCAAGAATTCTTCATTATTCTTGGTGTCTTCCATATTGCTTATAATCAAATTCATAGCCTCAATTGTGGTCATATCGGCGATATGATTACGCAAAATCCAGACTTTTTGCAGCGTGGCGGCATCCTGCAGCAAGTCATCGCGGCGCGTACTGGAGGCCACGATATCGACAGCGGGATAGATGCGCTTGTTGGAGAGCTTGCGGTCGAGCTGGAGCTCCATGTTGCCGGTGCCCTTGAATTCCTCGAAAATCACCTCGTCCATGCGGGATCCCGTGTCAATCAAGGCGGTAGAGATAATGGTCAGGGAACCACCGTTCTCCACATTACGGGCTGCGCCGAAGAAGCGTTTGGGTTTCTGCAGGGCGTTAGCTTCTACACCACCGGAAAGCACTTTTCCGGATGCAGGCGCCATCGTGTTGAAGGCGCGGGCCAGACGGGTGATGGAGTCGAGCAGGATGCAGACATCGTGGCCGCACTCCACCATGCGTTTCGCCTTGTCAAGCACCATGTTGGCGATTTTGACGTGGCGTTCCGCCGGCTCATCAAACGTGGAGGAAATCACTTCGGCATTCACACTGCGCTGCATGTCGGTGACCTCTTCGGGGCGTTCGTCAATAAGCAGGATGATGAGGTATATTTCGGGGTGATTGTAGGCGATGGCGTTTGCTATATCCTTCAGCAATACGGTTTTACCCGTTTTCGGCTGTGCCACAATAAGACCGCGCTGACCCTTTCCGATGGGGGCGAAGAGGTCGATAATGCGGGTGGAGAGCTTGCAGCCGGGATGTCCGGTGATGTTGATTTTTTCATCCGGGAACATTGGGGTGAGGTAGTCGAATGGGATACGGTCGCGGATTTCTTCCGGCAGGCAGCCGTTAATCTTGTCGATTTTGGTCAGCGGGAAGTATTTTTCGCCGGGTTTTGGGGGACGGATGGCACCATAGACGGTGTCTCCATTCTTGAGACCGAAGAGTTTGATTTGTGACATGGAGACGTAAATGTCATCGGGGGAGGAGAGGTAGTTGTAGTCAGAGGAGCGGAGGAAACCGCAGTTTTCGCTGGTGATTTCGAGCACACCCTCGGCCATGACGGAGCCGTCGTACTGAGCATTGGCGATATAGGGTGGGGCGGGTTCTTCGACCTTGTTGGCGGGTTTTTCAACCTCTTTTTCTTTCACAACGGGTTCTTCGGCTTTTGTTTCCTGTTTTTCCGCATTTTCCTTGTCTTTTTTCTTTGGGCGGCCGCGGCGGGGTTTGTTTTCCGTTGTTTCTTTTACCGGTTCAGAATCCTCTTGTTTTGTTTCGACCGGTTCGGCAGCCGGTTCCTCTACGGTTTTCTTCTTTCTGCCTCTTCTGTAAGATTTTACTTCTGGTTCGGCAGCAGCCAGCGGTTCCTCTTCTTCGAAAAGCGGGTATTGGACAAGATGTGGTTTGGTGGGTTCCTCTTCTTCTGGTGCCGGAACGACGATTTCTGGTTCAGCGGTTTTTTCCTCCACGATTACAGTCTGTTTTTTCGGACGGCCCCGGCGTTTTTTTTCGGGTGCCGCTTCGGCGGGAGCAGGTGTGTCAATGACAATTTCTGTCACCGTAGAATCGGTATTTTTTGACCGGACAGTGCGCGTCTTTTTGGGTTTTCCTTCAGCGGGAACCGGGTTGGCAAACAAAATCACATCTTCTGTTTGTGGAGTTTGGAGGTCGGTTTCCGGCAATTTTTGTGCCAGTGTGTTTTTATTAGTATTGAACAAAGGCGTACTCTTTTTTTCCACATAGCGTGCTTTGTCCTTGATTTTTGTCTCGTTTGAGGTGGCCATCAGGCTTTCACCTCCTCTTACAACTCTTCTTCTTCTGGGTTTGTTTTCGCTAATATCTGACATGTTTTTAATATTGTCTTGAATCATAAAATCTGTCTTGGATTAACGTAACGGGATCTTGTTTTGAATCATAAGCCCCTCTTGCCTCCCGTCACGGAACGTCTTTTGAAAAGTGCCGCAAAAATACAAAATTCTCAATACTATCGGTCACGTTGCGTTTTTTTTCTTTCTATAATTCCTTGTTTCAAATTTCTTTTTTTTTGAACACAACACTATTAAGAATTTTTATGAAAAAAAGTAACCCAAGTAATGATAAAAAAACTATCTTTGCGGCCTGATTTGAAATTTCTAATATTGTATAATTAAAATTAAAAATTATGAAGAAATTATCTATTTTAGTGGCTGCAATGCTGATAGCTTCTTTCAGCTTTGCTCAAATTCAGCCGAAAGTGTTCCGTCAAGAAGCTAAAGTTGCTGGAATGCCTGTACTCAAACATGTAAACAACAGCAAAACAGCTGCTGGTTCCCAATGGTTCGAGTATCCCGCTACAATTTATGAATATTTCGGTTATGAAGCGACTGGTGACGATTGGGTTATTGGTCGTGTTGCAGCTGATTCTAACGGTTTGACTTATTATTCTGATGGAGATGTGGGTCATGGTTTTTGGTTCGGCTTGAGCCAAACTTATGATTTTGGCCACTCTGTTTGGGATGAAGCTGCTTTGGGCGGTCAAATTTCCATGAACAACACCAATTCTTACAACATTGACTCTGTTGCTATTATTGGTCACTACAATCGTGGTGCTATGGTTCCCGCTGGTAATGTGGACACCTTAGTCGTTGCGGTTCTTACTACTCTCACAGAAGACGATTTAGTGACACTGTCTATCAACAGCGGTGCAACTCCCATCGTCAGATACTATGGTGTTCCTTATGATGTGAATACGCACATGTCTTTGGGTGCTTCTATCTACAAGGTTCCCTTGACTGCCGAAGATTGTGCAGACACAAGCGAGACGGGTGGTCTTTACATGGCTGAATATGATGTTCCCATCAATTTGCAAAACATAACCAACAAAGTGGTTAATGTGGCTTACACCCTCAAACGTGGTTACGAGGTTCCTATGGATGACAATATTGAAAACCACTCCCGTTTCTACGGTGCTATCTACAAAGATCCTCGTACAGGCTATTATCCGTATAGTCAACAATCAGGCTGGTTCACTCCTACTGATGATATTTTCTACAATCCTAATCAAGGTGCTATCATCGGAGAAGACAACTTGAATCAAACAGATCCCACCGCTTGGTATTGCGAATATTTCTATCCCGCTCCTCTTTGGAATGAAGCTGTTCAATATCCTTGGATTCTCACGAAAATTTCCTGTAACGATTGCGAAATCGTGAATGTTCCTGAAATTGAAAAGACAAACATGACGGTTTACCCGAACCCCGCCACCAACAATTTCACGGTTAACATGGGTAATGACGAAAAAGCCAGCATCCAACTATTCAACATCGTTGGTCAGCAAGTTTACAGTGAGACATTCACCGGCAGCACAACCGTAAGCGTGGCTAACCTTCACAGCGGCGTTTACATGCTCAAAGTGAACCAAAACGGCAAAGTGAACACCACCAAGGTTGTTGTGAAATAATTTTGTCTGATACAATATTATATAAAAAGGGATGGCTGAAAAGCTGTCCCTTTTTCTGTTTCACGATTTACGGTTTGCGATTTACGACTTTCGCAAATCGCAAATCGCAAATCGCAAACCAAAATGTACAATTTCAACGGAAAACTTTCTGAAAACTCGCCCGTCATCATGGGCATCCTAAACGTTACGGAAGATTCCTTCTATGACGGGGGATGTTACATGACAGAGAAGGAAATTCTGCGTCGCGCAGAGCAAATCATTGCAGAAGGCGGCGACATCATTGACATCGGGGCAATGTCCACACGACCGAATGCATTGGAAATCCCTGAAAACGAAGAAATTTCACGGATAGTGTCGGCAGTCAAGCTAATACGCGGTCAATTTCCCGAGTCCGTACTCTCCATCGATACCTACCGTGCATCCGTAGCCGAAACTGCGGTGAAAGCCGGTGCCGACATGATCAACGACATCTCCGGCGGCACTTTCGACCCCGATATGATTCCCACCATCGGACAATTACAGGTGCCTTACTGTCTGATGCATACATCTGCGAAACCATCTGAAATGCAACAACATACGGAATACAAAGACATCCTCGCCGACATGTTGCAGTTTTTCGGACGGCAGCTTGAAAAACTGCACGAGCAGTTTGTCCACGATATTATTATTGACCCCGGATTTGGCTTCGGCAAAACGTTGGAACAGAATTATTTTCTTATGAAAAATTTGCATGTGTTCCAAGAACTTGGATATCCTGTTTTGGTCGGAATATCCCGTAAATCAATGATTTACAAACTTCTTGACACAACTCCTGACCATGCACTCAACGGTACTACCGCATTGAACACTGTGGCTCTGATGAAAGGAGCTGGTATCTTGCGCGTCCACGACGTGAGAGAGGCTGTGGAAGTACGAAAAATCGTAGCCCTTTTGTAGAGACGTTTCATGAAACGTCTCTACCGTCCTACCGATAAGCCTTTTTTACCTCCTAACCTCTTAAACCTTAAAAATACTATCTTTGCGAAAAATTTCAAAATGAACCGAAACCATTTAACCATCTGCCTGTGTCTTATTTTGACAGTTCTTCTAACAAGCTGTTTTTCAAGAAGAAACAATCAAGATGACAATTCCAGCGACTCCGTTATCTACCCTGTGGATGTCATACGGGACACATTGGTCGCGGATGTCCATAGCCAAGCCACACTCTATCCGTTGCAGGAGGAAGTTCTGGAATCTTTTTTGGAAAAAGCCCAACACTTTCAAGGGAAAGAATGGACAGCCAAAGCTGATTTTCCCGAAAAATGGGGTGTGGAGTGTGTGGAACGGTTGCCTGAAGGGCGAGAATTGTGGCTGCTTTCATCGGAAAACCGTGAATGGCGTTACCTGCTTACCACTTCTGGTTTCGGGACGCAGCGCATTTTGGATGTGTTGCCCGTCGCCGTAAGCATTGCTAACCAGCAAGGCGAGAATCTGGAAACCGAAAACTGGCAAACCCTGCGTTTGCCGAGCGGCGAATTCCGTACAACAAAAGAGTATGAATGGATTCACTCTGTTTCCAAGGCCACAAAACAGGATTTCATCAACGACCCCGGAAAATACCATAGGAAAACGCAACAGACGGAACAATTCTTCATTAATGATCAAGGCCGTTTTGAATTGTCGGAAATAGTAGATACGTTGCCCGACTACAACGCGGTGGTTTTCTACTTTAACCCGAACGACAAACCCGAAATGTGGGACGAAACCGCCCCGCAACTACAAGCATTCTGTGAGGAAAACGGCATTATGTTCGAGGAGGTCAGCGGTAACTTCGATCGTGTGATTGTTCGTAACTTCGACCTTTCTTTCTCCCTTGAAACCGACATCACCCCTTACATTGACCCCGTCAGCTCCGGCATGGTAATGATGCGCAAAAACGAAACAGCTAAAGCCATCAATTTCGGTTCTTTCGAATATATGCAGATGGAAATCCGCAGATACTTTAAAATCCGCTCGGACTTTGAATCATAAAACATGTTGACGCGGTTTTTACAGGAATTACAGGCTTTAGCAGGTGATGATGTCCGATGCAAACGCTACCTTTTGGCAGTGAGCGGCGGTGCGGATTCTATGGTTATGGCTTCCCTTTTCCAGAAAGCCGGCCTGAAATATGCCATAGCACACTGCAATTTCCATCTGCGAGGGGAAGACTCTGACCGTGACATGCAATTTGTGCAAAAAACAGCCGAACAATGGCAAATCCCGTTGCTAATCCACGAATTTGACACGCTGACGATACAGAAAAACTCAGGAAAGTCGGTAGAGATGGTTGCACGTGAACTGCGTTACAGCTGGTTTTCGGAAATCTTGCCTGACTTTGACTTTCTCGTAACCGCCCATCACGCCACCGATGCCGCAGAAACGATACTGCTCAATCTTTGTCGTGGCACTGGTCTCAAGGGATTGTGCGGTATCCCGCCCGTGAACGGCAAAATCATACGTCCTATGTTGCCATTTACCGCTGTTGAAATCCGTCAATATGCTGAAAAACATGATATTGCATACGTTGTAGATTATACAAACGCTGACGAGCAAATCGCCCGCAACCGCATCCGCCACTCCGTGATTCCGCATTTGGAGATTATCAACCCGCAGTTTTTACAAACCAACACGCGCTCTCGAAAGGTTCTTCAACGACAATACGCTTATTACCAGAAACATATTGAATCAGAAATAAAGAAAATTGTCTCAATAGAGGAGAGCCGTTGTAGCATCAGTCGCACCCTATTGGCCGAATGCGAGGACAAGGATTTGGTTTTATATGAGCTACTTACCCGCTTTGGTTTTTCGTCAGACACAAGCCTGAAACTTGCTCAAGGTACCGATTTCCAACCAGGCAAGTTTTTTCTTTCGGAAACCCATATTTTATTAGTTGACAGAGAGTTCCTTGTTATTGAACCCAAAACCGAAGGGGAAAGCCATATTATTGAAATAGGGACCTTGGAGGATCTAAAACTCTATTTTGAGGTCGAAGAGTTTGAATATCATGAAGATATGGTTTTTGACAAAAATCCGAATATCCTGTATATCCCGAAAGAAAAGTTGAAATTTCCGTTACAGCTTCGGCCGTGGCGGCATGGCGATTTCTTTTATCCCCTCGGCGGTAAAGGTCGCCAAAAACTCAGCGACTTTTTCACCGACCATAAGATAGACCGTTTAACCAAAGAAAGAATCCGGCTTTTATGTTCTGAGAATAACATTCTTTGGATCATTGGTTTACGCTCTGACGAGCGGTGGAAAGTGAGCAAGACTTCTATCGAATGTTACCAAATAAAAAGAAAAACAGAAATTTATGAATAACCCCGAAACCATAACCCCGAAACGCACACCAATATTATGGATTTTAGGCATCATTACGATGCTGAATTCCGCCTTTTCGGCCATCGCCTATATCTGTTGGGCTTTTGCGCCTGGCTATATGCAGAAATCCATGGAAATGATCAAAGAGATGGGCATGTTCCCATCAGAACAAACGGATCAAATCCTCTCTATTTACACCTCCATTAGCAATTGGCAATATCTACTATTGGCCGTTGTACAAATTATGCTCTTCGCCGGTGCGTTCCTTATGCTGGCGAAATTGAACAAAGCCGGTTTTCACGTTTATACTATTGGTAAAATTCTGGAATTCTGCGTGGTAAACTTCGTCATTGGCGGACTTGTGGCCATGGACATTAACGGCATCATCATGTCCGTGCTGTGGGTGCTGATGTACGCCACCCAACTGCGGTATATGAAAACAGCTGACAATCAAGATAATAACAATATCACACAAGATAAAAACGCATTTTCATCCGAAAATAATCCGTCCCATGAATAGATCAGATTTTCCCATATTAAACGAAAAAGTTTACGGCAAACCGTTAGTCTATTTGGACAATGCCGCCACCACGCAAAAGCCACAAGTGGTGATTGACGCGCTGAATGATTATTACCTGCACATTAATAGTAACATCCATCGCGGAGTCCATTGTCTCAGTCAGTTAGCGACTAACGAGTTTGAGCAGGCGCGGGAGGCCGTGCGTCAATACATCAATGCGCCTACCACACAGGAGGTTATCTTCACTCGCGGTGCCACAGAATCTATCAATCTGGTAGCCAGCTCTTTCGGGCGTACCTATCTGCGCGAGGGCGATGAAGTCATCATCTCCGAAATGGAACACCATTCCAATATCGTGCCGTGGCAGTTGACTTGCGCAGAACATGGCGCGAAACTTAAAGTGCTACCGTTCAATGACAAAGGAGAACTAATAATCAGTGAGTTAGAGGGTCTTATCACGGAGCGAACCAAAATTGTGGCCGTGACACACGTCTCAAACACGTTAGGAACGATAAATCCTGTCGAAGAGATTATCCGCATAGCGCACAGTCGCAACGTGCCTGTACTTATTGATGGCGCGCAGTCGGTAGCGCATTGCCCCGTGGACGTGCAAGCCCTTGATTGCGACTTTTACTGCTTCTCCGGCCATAAGATGTATGCTCCGATGGGTATCGGTGTTATGTATGGTAAATCGCGATGGCTCAACGAGATGCAACCCTACCAAGGTGGCGGCGAGATGATCAAGGATGTCACGTTCGAGAAGACCACCTACAACGATCTGCCCTTCAAATTCGAGGCCGGCACTCCATCCGTCGGGGATGTAATCGGTTTGCGCAAAGCCATAGAATACATCCAAAACATTGGTTTGGAGAAGATTGCGGCATACGAGCAGGAATTGATGACCTACACCACTGAAAAACTGTCCAAAATCGAAGGGATGCACTTCATCGGAGAGGCGACTCATAAGACAGGCGTTATATCTTTCCTCGTGGGTAACATCCATCCCTACGATATGGGTGTTCTCCTTGATCATCAAGGAATTGCAGTTCGCACGGGTCATCACTGTACGCAACCCATTATGACCCATTTCGGTATTCCTGGAACAGTCCGTGCCTCCTTCGCACTCTATAACACGTTTGAAGAGGCAGATGCGCTGGTGAAGGCCGTAGTTAAAGCCCAAACCATGTTGTCATAATGAAAAATGATTTCTAAGTTCAAGGTTCAAAGTTCAAATGATACTATGAATAATACAAAGAAAAACACGTTTGCTTTAGTCACTGGGGGTAGCTCTGGCATTGGTTATGCCTATGTGGAGGAGTGGGCTCGGAAAGGTTATAACATCTTGATTGTCAGTAATCGGGAGGACTTAAATGAGGGGGCGAAAAAGAGTTTGCAGGCGATGTTCCCCGAACAGCAAATCGTAACCCGTTATCAAGATCTGACCGCAGAGAATGCGGCACAAGAACTCTTTGATTTCTGCGAAAGTGAAAACCTCGTCATCGAGGTACTGGTCAACAATGCTGGTATGTTCTATTTCGGGGCGGCGGTCGATAAACCGATGGCGTTAAGTCACAAGATGACCATGCTGCACTGCACCACGCCTGCAGACTTATGCGTGTTGTTCGGACAGAAGATGAAAGAACGCCGATGCGGCTATATTCTTAACGCCAGCTCAATCACGGCTTTCATGAGCTTCCCGACAATTGCCGTCTATCAGGCTTCTAAATCGTATCTGTTGAAGTTCTCAAAAGGAATTCACTATGAATTAAGCCATTACGGAGTGAAAGTATGCAGTGTCTGTCCTGGCGCAGTCGATACGGATCTCTATAATCTGCCGGTAAAAATGCGGAAGCGGCTGTGCGCCATCGGCGTTATGCTGAAACCCGAGCAGATTGCCAAACGCGGTGTCCGTGCAACATTACATGGGCGGAAAATGAAAATTCCCGGAGCCATCAACTACTTTTTCCTGTTGTTATGCTTTCTGCTGCCGGGATTCGTGATTGATTTGGTGAAGAAGAAGTTTGTGTAAAGTCTTGTTGCTGAGCAGTTTTAGATGTAAAAATACTAACTGTCAATCAATTGCATATTATCAACCTAAAACAGTCTCTAAAAGAGTAGCGAGCAAATAATAAAGATTATGCTTGCGAACTGTAAGATATTACGGGCGAGGAACCAGCGGATGGCGAACCACTCCAAATGGTTTTCAGAAATGACATCCCAATGTTCGATAGGGCCATACCACCATTTGCGGGCATATTCACGTTCAGGATGATAGCAAAACTGACAGATTAGATAAAATAACGTGATGGAGAGAGGGAGTATGAGGAAAATTGTCGCAAAGACAGGGTGTAATGAGCCATTAATCAGCGATATAAGAAGAATTATGTATGGTGTGAAATTGAAAACAGCAGAGGCCGTAAGCTGCAGCGGGCGAATTTTCAACACCTCAGAAAGTGTCTTTTTCCCTACTTTATGGTCTGCAGTGGCATCCATAATGGAATGGGTGTAAAGAATATTGACGACCCACAAACCGACAGCGATAGAAACAACGTAAATTCCGGTATTAAGTGTTCCACATGCCGAATAGTGAACGCCAATCATCAGTAATGGTCCGAAAATAAGCCCTGTGACCAATTCGCCAAGGCCGTGATAGCAAAACCGAATGGGTTTGCCCGAATAAAAGAAACCGAGAAAACCAGCGGCAAGGGCTATGTAAAGCGGTGTGAGTCCACGTGTTACAAATACAATGCATCCCAGTAACAACGCAGCAAGTCCGAAAAGGGAAGCCACAATAAAGAGTTCCCGTGTGGTCACTTCGCCGGAAGTCAGATACGGACTTTTGGCTATGCGGGCGCGGTGACCCTCTGCCACGGTTTGTTCGCGAACATCCTCGCTATGAAACTGGTAGTCAAAATAGTCATCGAAAAGGTTGACCGACAAGTGTGCAAGCATCACCCCTAACACTGCCACGATGCTCAAACCGATGGAAAAGTTTTGGTTGCCGACGGCCATGAACACAGCCACTAAAGCAGGAAGAACGCTTTGCGGGAGCGCGTATGCCCGCGCATTTTGGATCCAGTATATTAATTTTGACATAGACTATAACAATAACAAAAAACCATCTGTTAGTGTTACAGATGGCTTTGTTTAGTACTGCGTACGAGAATCGAACTCGTATTGCAAGATTGAGAATCTTGATTCCTAACCGTTAGAAGAACGCAGCAGTTGAAATCGGTGGCAAAAATACACTTTTTTTTGATATACAAGCACTGTTCTGAAAAAAACTTGATTTTGGGAGGGATGTGAATAGTTCAAGGTTCAAAGTTCAAGGTTCAAAGCAAACAATTGTTGGATTTCTTCTGCCCAAAGGGTTTCGTCCGGGGTTTCGAGGATGAGCGGCATGTTGTCGAAGCGCGGGTCTTTCATGAAACGCTCGAAAAAACCCATACCAAGGAGTCCTTTGCCGATGCTGTCGTGGCGATCCACACGGCTGCCAAGATCCTTCTTTGTGTCGTTGAGATGGATGGCTCGCAAGTAGTTGAATCCCACCACTTCTTCAAATTCTTTGAAGGTGTCTTGATAGCCGTTTTCGGTCTTGAGGTCATAACCAGCGGAGTAGGTGTGGCAAGTGTCCAAGCAAACCCCAACTCTTTTTTTATCTTCCACTTTATCAATGATATATGCCAAATGGTTGAAACTGAAGCCCACGTTAGTGCCTTGTCCTGCTGTGTTTTCAATTACAGCGGTCACGCCATGTGTTTTGTCAAGAGCCATATTGATACTTTCAGCAACCCGAGTGAGGCACTCTTCCAACGTGATCTGTTTGAGGTGGCTGCCTGGGTGGAAATTAAGCATTTTTAACCCTAATTGTTCACAACGCTGCATCTCTTCGAGGAAAGAGTTGCGGGATTTCTCCAAACCATCCGGATCTGGGCTTCCGAGGTTGATAAGGTAACTGTCATGAGGAAGCACGTAATCGGTTGAAATTCCTGATTTTTCAAGATTTTCCTTAAAGGCGGCTATAGACTTTTCGCTTAAAGGTGCAGAAAACCATTGCCTCTGGTTTTTCGTGAACAGAGCAAAAGCGGTTGCGCCAACTTGCATGGCGTTCAAAGGGGCATTTTCCACGCCGCCCGATGCACTTACGTGAGGACCGATATATTTCATACCATGAACTTTGAACATTGATGTGGACGTATGCGATACGTCCCTACTACTACTTGTTGCCTATTGCCTCAATTTAATATCCACCACCCCTTCTTTGTCGGTGACGTTACCGATGACATAGGCTTTTTCGCCCAACTCGTTGAACATCTTCACGGTTCGGTCGGCATCTTTCGGATCCGTCATCAACACCATGCCGATACCCATATTGAAAACGTTGAACATCTCGCGGTGATCGACTTTTCCGTATTTTTCAAGGAACGGGAAAATAGCGGGCATGTCCCAATTGTGTTCATCCACAAAAATGCCTTGTCCGGGGCGAAGTGCACGCGGAATGTTCTCGTCGAAGCCGCCGCCGGTGATGTGACAAATAGCGTGGATATCAACGTTTTTTAACACTTCTAAAACGGGTTTCACATAGATGCGGGTAGGAGTGAGCAGTACGTTGCCGAGCGTGTCGGACAGGGTTTCGTATTTTGTATTGAGGTCTAACTGATTGTCTTTGAAGACGATTTTACGAACGAGGGAGAAACCGTTGGAGTGGACTCCTGAAGAGGCAAGACCAATGAGCACATCGCCCACATTCACTTTTGAGCCGTCAATGAGTTTGGATTTCTCGACCGCGCCAACAGTGAAGCCGGCGATGTCGTATTCGTCAAGATCATACATGTCGGGCATTTCCGCTGTCTCGCCTCCAATGAGAGCGCAGTTGGAGAGGACGCATCCGTCTGCCACGCCTTTCACAATTGCTTCGATTTTAGAGGGTTCGTTTTTGCCTACTGCTATATAGTCCAGGAAAAAGAGCGGAGCTGCACCCTGGGCAAGCACGTCGTTCACGCACATGGCCACCGCATCCTGACCAATGGTGTCGTGGCGGTCCATCATGAACGCTAATTTGAGTTTGGTGCCCACGCCGTCGGTGCCGCTGACCAGCACAGGTTCTTTGTAACCGAGTGAGGCCAAGTCGAACATGCCGCCGAAACTGCCGATATTGCCCATCATGCCGGGGCGGTTGGTGCGGGAAATATGTTTTTTTATAAGGCGCACTGACTCATAACCTGCCTCCAATTGCACGCCTGCTTCCTGATATGCTTTTGACATAATTATATCGTATTAAAAAACGTTAAATAATCAACATGGCATCCCCGTATGTGAGGAAACGGTATTTTTCCGCAACAGCCTCCTTGTAGGCTTTCATCACGAAGTCATAGCCGCCGAAGGCAGCGACCATCATCAACATGGAACTTTGCGGAGCGTGGAAATTGGTGACCATGGCGTTGGCCACTTTGAAACGATAGGGTGGGTAAATAAACTTGTTGGTCCACATGTCCTCTTTGCCGTTCATCTCGGTGGTTTTCACCATACCGCTGTCATAAACGGAAGACTCCAGGGCCTTCATCGTGGTGGTGCCGACCACCGCGATTTTATGTCCCGCTTTCTTGGTTTCGTTGATTTTGTCGGCAACCGCAGCCCGAATGATCATCCGTTCGGAATCGGGTTTGTGTTTGGACAAATCCTCCACGTCAATATCGTTAAAATTACTTAATCCGGCGTGCAACGTGATATAGGTGCGTTCAATGCCTTTGATTTCCATCTTGGAAAGCAAAAAGCGGCTGAAGTGGAGACCTGCGGCAGGGGCCACGACAGCACCTTCTTCGGTGGCGTAAATGGTTTGATAGTCATCTTTGTCGCTTTCTTCAATATCGCGCAAACGCTGAATGTCGTTAGGTAAAGGAGTCTTACCAAGATTCATCAGTTTCGCTTTGAAGGCGTCATGGTCGCCATCGAAAAGGAATCGCAGGGTTCGGCCACGGGAGGTGGTGTTGTCGATAACTTCAGCTACGAGACTGTCGTCATCCGTGAACGAGAGTTTGTTGCCGATTCGGATTTTGCGGGCGGGATCGACCAACACGTCCCAGAGGCGGCTCTCCTCGTCCAACTCGCGCAGTAGAAACACGCGGATTTGGGCACGTGTCTGTTCCTTCTCCCCGAACATCAGCGCAGGGAAGACGCGGGTGTTGTTCATGACGAACAAATCGCCTTCGTCAAAGTAATCGATAATATCTTTAAATAACTTATGCTCAATCGTTTTTGTCTTTCTGTTGAGCACCATCATACGCGCCTCGTCACGCTCTTCAACAGGGTGGAGAGCGATTAATTCTTGAGGCAAATAATACTTAAATTCGGATAATTTCATCAAATAAAATTTTGGCGTGCAAAGATACAATATTTTTGAGTGTTTGTCAAGTACTTTTTTAAGAAAAAATTCTTAAAAATACAGGCACCACAAAAAGCTAACCAAAGAAATATTATCTTTGCAGTTTGATTTCGTATGAAACGGCAATGGTTTATAGGGGTATGTCTGCTGTTGGCGGTCGGGTCACAGCTTAAGGCGCAAACGGGAGGGAAGTTTGTTTATAACTTCTTGAATTTCAGTTATTCCTCTCGAATGATGGGCTTAGGCGGTAACTTGATTTCCGTATATGATGATGACCCAACCTTGATGTTGGCCAATCCCTCCTATATCAGTCAACGCCATCATAACAACCTCACGCTCAACTTTACAGACTATTTCACGAAGAGTACCGCTATCAATGCCGCGTATTCTTACACTTTCCCGAAAGCGGGCAGTTTCGCTGTTGGTATCTATGGTCTCAACTACGGTTCTTTCCGGGGCGCTGATGAGAACGGCAACGAAACCGGAAAATTCTCCGCTGGCGACTATGCTTTGGTTATCGGTTGGGGCAGGGAACTTTCCCCGAATTTCTCCATTGGCGCCAATCTGAAAACGATTTTCAGTTTTTACGAGTCTTACTTCTCCGCCGGCCTTGCCGTTGATGTGGCCGGAAGTTATTATAACGAAAAAAAGAAGCTTTCCCTCACTCTTTTGGCCAAAAACATCGGAGTCCAGCTGAAAACTTATACGCCAGGAGATCATGAAATCCTGCCGTTTGACTTGCAATTTGCTTTGTCACAAAGACTCCAACATGTGCCTGTCCGTTACCACATCACTCTTCACTCGCTGTATCGCTGGAATATGAGTTACTATGGGTTGGACAATCCTTTTATTCAGGTGGATGCCATCTCCGGAGAACCACAGTATCCCTCTAAAGTGGCGCAATTTGCAGACAACTTTTTCCGGCACATTGTGTTCGGTCTGGAAATAGAACCTTCTAAATATTTTTCCATACAGTTGGCCTACAATCATAATGTTCACCAGGAAATGAAGGTAATATCCCGGAAATCCATGGCTGGATTTTCATACGGCATACAGTTGAATATCAAAGGAATAAGGGTCGGATTTTCCAGACAACATTATGCTGTAGGCGCTACACCGAACTGTTTTGACCTTGCTTTTGATTTTGACGAGTTGTCCAATCTTCACAAAGAAAGAAAAAATAGAAAATTAGAACGAATCATCCCAGAATAATGAAAATTCCTTTTTCACCACCGCATATTGATGATGCGATAATCGATGAAGTTGTCGCTACTTTGCGCTCAGGATGGATTACCACAGGGCCAAGGACGAAACTCTTTGAGCAGAAACTTGCAGAGTACTGTGGTATTCAACGTGTTGTGTGTGTCAATTCCGCGTCTGCCGGTCTGGAACTCGTTTTGCACTGGTTCGGTGTAGGTCAAGGCGACGAGGTGATTATACCTGCCTATACCTACACTGCCACTGCCGCAGTCGTCCTGCACTGCGGTGCAAAACCTGTCATGGTTGATGTGAATGACGAACTGCTCATGGATGTGGAACATCTTCGCGATGCCATCACCCCCCGCACTAAAGTCATCATACCTGTGGACATTGTCGGTCTCCCCTGTGATTATGACCGTCTCATGGATTTTATCCAACAACCTTCCGTAAAACAACAATTTCATCCGAACAATCCCATTCAGGAAAAAATGGGCCGTATTTTGATTCTTTCCGATGCCGCCCACTCCCTCGGGGCACGTTATAAAGGGAAAAAGACCGGCGCTTTGACTGACATTACCGTATTCTCCTTCCATGCTGTCAAAAATCTGACCACGGCGGAAGGCGGCGCTATTTGCCTCAACCTCCCCGCTCCCTTCAATCCCGATGAATTGTATCATGACTTTTGCATCTACTCTTTACACGGTCAATCTAAAGACGCCTTTACCAAAACACAAGCAGGAAGCTGGCGTTACGATGTCTGTTCCATTGGTCACAAATGCAACATGACCGACATCGCCGCCGCTATGGGTTTGGTGGAACTCGCCCGCTATGACCAGCTTATCTTGCCACGGAGGAAAAAGATTTTTGACGCTTATTACCAAGCATTTAATGGTGACCTCCGGTTCAGAATGCCTGTGTATGAAACGGCCGAAAAGAAATCCTCTTATCACGTTTTTACCCTGTTCTTGAACCATACCACGGAACAACAGCGTGATGAGGTTATCCAGAAAATAGCGGAACACGAAGTGGCCACCAATGTGCATTTTATTCCATTGCCACTTCTAACGGCTTATAAAGCATTAGGTTATCATATTGAAGATTATCCTAATGCCTACAATAATTATGCTTGTGAAATCAGTTTGCCCGTCTATTTTGACCTGACTGACGAGCTGGTGGATGAGGTCATTCGAGTGGTGAAGGAGTGCGTTCCTGATAAAACCGTCTTATAGTTTGTACCATTCGGGATGTGCGTGCGGCTTGTCCTCCAAATTGAATCTTCCCTTGCGGTAGCCTTCAAGTCCGTTGTATTGCGCTAAAATTTCCTTCATGTCCTTTTCGTAGTCACCTGTGGGATGGAATATGGACATGATACCGCATGTTCTGGTTTTATAATCTATGTACCCCAAACTGATGGGCACCCCGGCCTCCATCGCAATCTGATAGAAACCGCGTTTCCATCTATCCACTCTTTTTCGCGTACCTTCTGGGCAGATAATCAGTGTGATACGTTCCCGTTCCTTGATGACGTTGGCGGCATATTCCACAAAGTTACGGGCGTGTTTCCGATCCACAGGAATACCCCCTAACTTTTTAAGTAACAGATTCAAAGGAAAGAAGAAAAACTCCTTTTTGATGATGGTGTTGGCGTGCAGGTCATAATATTGCATCGCTGCCAGCCCGATGACAAAATCCATGATGGAAGTGTGCGGTGCCATCATCAGTACACTCTTGGGAATTGTGCCTTCAGGATTCGGATAAGGAATCGGCTTTACTCGATAAATATATTTGAACAGAAAAGTGCTAAGCATGACTCAAACTATTGATTATAAATTTGTTATCTTTATATAAACCCGTTATTTCACAGCCCATGCGAAATGCGCGGTTGTCGGCAAGATGTCCGGCGGGAACGTTGAAAATCAGCGGAAAATCAAACTCTTGACAATGGTCAGCCACAATTTCTTCAGCTGTTCTCCCGAAAGGTACTGTATTGTCGTGCATATCGCTTAAATGCCCGACTAACAAAGCTTTAATGTGCGAAAGTTTGCCGCTCCGTTTCAGATTAAGCATCATTCGGTCAATATGGTACAGATATTCGTCCAAATCCTCGATAAACAGCACTTTATCGGTGGAGTCAATGTCGGATGGCGAACCGATGAGGGAATACAGCATAGACAAGTTTCCTCCTGTTAAAATTCCTGAAAACGGCTTCGTTCGCGACAATGGATGAAAGGCGATCTCATACGTCAGCGTTTTGCCTGTCAAGGCATCCAGAAAAGACTGACAAGCAGCAGATTGTGTGTTATTGTTCGTAATGTTGATTGGCATGACGGCATGCAACGTAGCCGTATGCAAATGTTGTTGGATATGGTTATGGAAAACGGTGATATCGCTGTATCCGCAAATCCATTTCGGATGTTGGAGGAATCGGGTGAAATCCAATCTGTCGATAATTCTGGCGGAACCATAACCACCTCGTACACACCAAATCGCGTTTATTCTTTCATCGTCCAAAAGGTCTTGAAAATAGCTGGCACGCAATGTATCGTTGCCGGCAAACTGATGGTCTTCGATGAAAAGTCTTTCGTCATAAAAAACGTTAAAACCGACACTTTTCAGCCATTGTTCGGCCGGAAAAATTTCCTCTTTGGAGATTTTCCGGGCGGGCGCAGCCAGCGCGATGGTGTCACCAATGCTCAAAAAAGGCGGAATTATCATAAGCGAATATGGTTTTCTTCAAGTAATTGCGCTGTCAGCGTTCTCAACAATTGCCGCTGTTCCAGATTGTTATAGAATCTCTTTTTGTGTTTTGCTACCTTTCGGTTTTTGAAAATCTTCCCTGTAACACCTTGATATTTGGGATCTATCGCGGCAGCCATCATCGTGGCGGAACCTTGTTCTGGGGTGTTGATGAATGGACGGAAAAACCAGTCGCAAAGTTTGTCAACCACGATATTGTCCATTCGGATAATATTGGTGCTTACGATGAATGGATCGGAAACGTTAAAACAGATGCCTTCCTCTTTCCACGCTTCGGAAGCATCGAGCATAAAATAGTAGAGTGCCAGTTTGGAGCTGCCGTACGCGTTGAAACGGTTGTATTCCTGTTCTGTTTTGGGCTTGAACAAATCCGGGGTGATTTTGCCGAGGAAATAGGACAGGGAAATCATGCTCACAATGCGGGTGCCATTACCCATTATGGGGTGTAAAAGATTAGTTAACGTATAGTGTCCCAAATAGTTGACTGCCATCGTTAATTCTATATTGTTAACACTTTTCTTGGGTTTGCTGGGCAGCACTCCGGCATTGTTCAACAAGACTTGCAAAGACGGGAACCGGCTTTTAACTTCATCGGCAAAGCGCACGATATCAGCCAAATCACCGAGATTTACCGCCATCAAATGTAACGTGCCGTTGGTCTCCCGTTGGATTTCCTCCATCACCGGACGTGCCGCATCCACATCAATGACGGCCATGATCACTTCATATCCGGCTTTGGCCAGCGTTCTCACATGTTCACGACCCATGCCGCCGTCCGCGCCAGTCACTAACGCCAGTCCTTTACGCTCCATATCCCTTCTCTTGAAAAATTCACTTTAATTTTCCTTACACATTACGCCATGATGGATATATGTCACCGAGTCCATCACAACTATCTGGTCTTCGTTGAATTGTTCACAATCAGATTTGGTATAGTTGAGCACAGTAAAGATAGAATCTGATCTCGGGTCAAGAATGTTATTGTGATATAAGAAGTCAAAAGCTTGACATTCGCATTCTTTCATACCACAGCCGGTCAAAGAAAGGATTCCGGCTAAAGCGAATAAGAAGAAAAATAATTTTTTCATTTTCTCATGATTATTGTTTCGTTGAATAAGCTAATGCGTATAGTTTAATCTGTTTCATCATGGAAGCCAGTCCGTTGGAACGGGTCGGGGAAAGATGGTTCTTGAGCCCGATAGCGTCAATATAGGACAAATCATTGTCGAGAATTTCCTGCGGAGTATGTCCAGACAAAACTTTAATTAACAGATAGACAATGCCTTTGGTGATAATGGCATCGCTGTCGGCGGTGAAATAAAGCAACCCGTCCCGCATTTCAGGATGCAGCCAAACCTGCGACTGACAACCGCTGATGAGAAATTCCTCGGTCTTGTATTGCGGGTCAATCATCGGCAATTCCTTCCCCAGTTCGATGATGTAGTTGTATTTGTCCATCCAGTCATCAAACATTTCGAATTCCTGAATGAGTTGTTCTTCCGTTTCTTTCATTGTATTCATAAAAAAAGATCAGAATGTGGCCAAAAACTGTTGAGTATCTTCTCCAATCCAATTTTAGGAGTATTTCCTTCTCAGCAAATCACAGAACGACAAGTATGCGTCAGACTTTGAATCCCAGAAAAATTTTTGTTTCAGATTTTCAAGGCAGTCAAACGCTTCTTCTAAGGTTTTACAATCATTCAATTGCTTGATGGAGGAACTGAAATCCTCGCCACGGTTGTGGAATAACTCCTTGATATAGATGAATTTGTCATTAATGGAAATGGCCTTTGTCAAGTCACCCACTTTGGCATGTTGATATTGACTGCTGATGGAATGGTCCTCGCGCCGTTCGTTGAAAAGGTCGTTGAGGGAACGTTGTTGCGGCTTTTGTATAGGGTTTGTGGTCTCTTTTGGAGGTTCCGGCTTTGTCACTGGCGGTTGCGGTGTTGTTTGTTGTTCCTCGAATACCGGCTTCGTCGTCTCGACTACCTTAGGTGTTTCGACTACCGGTTTCGGTGTTTCAACTACGGTTTTTTCCATCGGTTTGGGGTTCTCCTGTACAGGGGTACTTTTGGGAGGGATGAAATTCAGGATGTCGTCTTCATCATGAACATCCACACCTTCTTCGGAAGTTGAAATCTCAATATCCGGTTCATCGAAAAGTTCATCCGCGTTGTCATGGATGTCCGTTTCAATTACAATCTCTTCATCCGGTTCTTCCAGGTTGTCAAAAACATCCTCGGAGGATTCTTTTTCCACGGTTTCCGATTTTTTGCCGGAATCCAGAACAGGTTGTTTCTGCTCTTTGGCTTCAATTTCCTTTGCGATTTCGTTAAGTTCCTTTTCCACGGCGGCCTTGTAGCTTTCGTGTTCCGTGTCAAAGAACAAGTCCACGTCCTCTTCTAATGTCTTTGCGGGGGTGAATTCTCTCTTGGGTTCCGGTGTCGCTTCCGGTTGTGCCGTTTCCTGTTTCGGAGCAGGATATTCTTCCGTTTCCATTGCCGACACACGGACATACAGATTCCGGATTTTCTCTAACAGGATTTCTTTCTCAATGAGGGCGATTTTGATTTCTTTTTCATTGTCAGATAGCCAATTATCCAACATTTCCGACATTTGTTTATAAGAGTCGTTCATTTTTTTGAATTTCTATGACAGGTTAACGGTTTTTATTATAATTTTGCACTCAAAAAATGTGCGCAAAAATACGAAATTCTTACATACAGATTAAAGGAAATGTTTTTAGAAAATAAGGCGAGTAGAAATCATAAAAAAGGGTGGATAGAAGTGATATGCGGGTCCATGTTTTCCGGAAAAACGGAAGAATTGCTGCGACGCATCCGTCGTGCCGAATTTGCTAACCAGAAGATTGAGCTGTTCAAGCCGGCGATAGACACGCGCTATGACGAGACGGAAGTGGTGTCGCACAACGAGAACTCCCGTGTTTCGACACCAGTCAATAGTTCCTCGGAAATCTTGCTCTATATCAATATGAACGATGTGCAGGTTGTGGCCATCGACGAAATCCAGTTTTTCGATGATGGGATCGTGGAGGTTTGCAACCAGTTAGCCAATGCCGGTATCCGAGTGATAGTCAGCGGGTTGGATATGGACTACAAAGGGGTTCCGTTTGGTCCGATGCCGAAACTGATGGCGGTGGCGGAGTATGTCAGCAAGCAACACGCCATCTGTACGCGCTGCGGCGACCTCGCCCATTTCTCCTACCGCATTGTCCCGAACGAGCAGCAAGTCCTCCTCGGCGAGAAAGACGCCTACGAGCCGCTTTGCCGCCACTGCTACGAGGAAATGAAAACTTTGACGTAAGACGTGAGACGTAAGACGTGAGACTTTGGGGCTTATCGCTGCCAAGAGTCTATCGTCACAGACTTTGTGGTAAGGCCTTCGATTTAACATCACACACCGTTATCACCGCCATGGCCGCCCAGACGATGGCCGAAAGTTTGTCTGTGTCCAAGAAATTGTTGAAGACCCCGTGGGTATAATAGGAAACTAAGGAAATCACCATACATAAAGACAACAGTTTCACTGTTTTGTCTTCCGTATAAATATACGTTTTGATTCCTACGACGAGGAAAACGAACACGATGGCAAAGACGGTTAACATGCCGGGGATGCCGCTTTCAGCGCAAGGCCCGATATATTCACTGTGGGCATTGCCGCCATCGCCGAAGTCGGTGGAAATGATGGTGCGGTAATAGCCTTTCTGGAAAGGCGCATACTCGAACTGGTAAGTACCAGGACCCCAGCCGAATACAGGTTTCTCCTCAATCATGCCGAGCGCAGCTGTCCAGCGGTTGATGCGTTCCATGTTGGAGGCATCCGTGCTGATGTTCGACATTGACTGTACGTGCTCGATAAAGTTGCCGGAGGAGTCCTGACTGTTACGGCTCATCTTGTAGAGGATGTCATCCGCGTAAAAGAACAGCAGAAGGCCTAAAATCAATCCGCCACCCAATAACCATGACAGTTTGATACGCAGTTTGAGGATAATCAATACCCCGATGGCCACCACCAAGCTTATCCAGGCGGCGCGACTGAACGAAAGGTAAAATGCCATCAGCAGAATCAGGGTAATGAGCAGGTAGAATATCTTTTGCGGTAATTTGTTGTCGGGCAGGAAGAAAAAGCCTGCGGTGATGGGTATCATGAAAGCCAATGCCGCGCCGTATGCCGTGTGGTCGTTGTAGAACGGAGACATGACAAAGTGGGCGTAGTGTTCGTCAAAACCGCTGAGGGCATGGAGATAAGTGGTGATGCAAACAATGATGGTTAACCCGAGTGCATAACAATTGAAGTATCGTACGGCATTTTTCAAATCATCTTCCACTAATTGCATGAAAAACCAGTAGCAAGAGGTGATGAACCAGAGTTTTGAGGCGAACGCTTTGAGCGAAATGACAGGACGAACGCTGGTCAGACAGGTAATCAGCATCCAGCCGAGGTAAACCATAATCGCGATGGATATGGGATGTTTCAGGAAGGCGCGGTTTATGCGCAGGTCGTAAAGAATCCGTGCGAAGAAAACCATCGTCAACGCAATCATCAGTCCTTCAGAGGGTAACGACAGTCCAAGATGGATGTTTTTGCTGCTGATGATGACGGAGAGCGGGGTGGTGAAGGCAATCAGGTACATGGCCACGTCGGCGTGGAAAAGCAGGACATACAATCCCACTACGGCAACCGTAATCAGGGGAACCACTTGCGTTTCTCTGATTATGGCGAAGCCGTTGGCCAGCACAAGCGCTATGGCGATTACAAAACCTATAATCTGCCGTTTAGTGATCTTGTGTGTCTGCTGCCGGATCTCTTCTAACAGGTTTGTTTTCAATCCTTTCAATCGTTAACAGAACAATCAGAGTCAGAATGAAAGCGCAAAGGGTGGAAATAATGACGATGATGGATCTCTTCGGATAGAACTTCTTGTCGGCGGGGTACGGCTTGTCAATCACGAATTTCACCGGCATGATGGTGGTCATATCCATTTTGGCGTCCATCATTTTCTGTTTGCAGAGGGCATGATACTTGCTGAAATTGTATTCAAGATCCTGGTATGAAGTGAGTTGAGCACCATATTTGGCTATAGTGTCTTGCTCCCTTATGATGCGTTGCATGGCGGCGGTGTTCCCTTGCGCAGCGGCGATAGCATATTGCTGCGTGAGACGTTCGCTCTGCAGTTTCACATCAAAGACCCCGTGCGCCATGATTTCTCGGATGGAGTCGTTGACAATGGCGATTTCGCGTTCAATGGAATCCAACTGGTTTTGCAGAATGATGCAAGCGGCTTGTGCGCGCTCGTATTCCACGGCATTCTTGATGGTGTCCAACCAGCGTACCACGTCGAGAGTCATCTCGTATGCGCGTTGCGGGTCCCAATCGCTCAGCGACAGCGAAATGGCACCGTAATCTGTGCGTTTTATGGTCAGATTGTTGGTGATAGTCTTATAAAGTTTGGTCATCCCGCCTTTTTTGTTCACATCGATGTTGTAGTATTCGGCGAGTTTGTATTTCTCAATCAGCGAATCCTTGATGGCCACGGAGTTCAGGAACGGCAGCATCTGCTCGGTCTCGTCAACGGTGGCCAAAGCCTTGATTTCCAGTCGTTCGTTGTAGTTTTGCTCGTTCAGGAGGATTTTGGAAACGGAGCTGGTCCGGGGCGCGTAGAGTAGGGCGGTGGATTTGTAGCGCGGTCGCACGAGAAAAGAGCAGGCCGCCGACACGAAAAATGTCGCAACACACACAATCAACAACCATTTCCGCCATTTCCACATAAACTGCAACAAGCTGAAAGCATTGTACTTGTTTTGATTTTCCATTCGGTATTTTTTTGTTTGATAATGATATAAAATTCTATTTATCGTGTAATATTAGCTACTAGAATAAAACTGTTCACTGTTCACTAATCACTGCTCACTATTCACTAATTAATACAACAGCCCCAGTTCCATTTTGGCGGCGTCGGTCATGCGATCCATCGTCCAGGGCGGGTCGAACGTGACATCGACCACCACTTTGTTCACGCCGGGGATCATGGACACGCGGGTTTGCACCTCCATCGGCAGACTTTCCGCCACGGGACAGTTGGGCGCGGTCAGCGTCATCAGGATATAGACATCGTTGTTTTCGTTCACCTCTAACTTGTAGATAAACCCTAATTCCCAGATGTTTACAGGGATTTCAGGGTCGTAAATGGTGTTGAGAACCTCGATCACTTTACTCTTCATAAACGTCACTTTTTAAATTTTGCAAAAATATGAAATCTTAACGTATCGTTGTCGTTTTTAGTTTAGTTCTAAAGATATTTTTTTGGTTTACCGTTTTCTACTTGCTTTTTCCATAAGTGTTCAGGTCTGAATCGCTAAAATCTGACGGCCAAAAGCCAATAATTATAACCGCTCAAAGAAATAATCGCCATTGTATTTTGTTTTTCGTTTTATAACGAAAAATTCGTTATCTTTGCCGCAGTAAAATAACAGGTATGGTAACATTGAAGAAATTAACCGCCTCGGAGGAGACTATTATGCAGATAATCTGGAAGTTGGGAAAAGGTTTTGCGCAGGATATCATGAGCGAGATTATGGAGCCGAAGCCACCGTACAACACCACGCTTTCCGTTGTGAAGGCACTGGAACGCAAGGGCTATGTCGGGCACGAGACTTTTGGCAAGGCGAACCGTTATTATCCGCTCATTTCCAAAGAGGACTACTCCCGCAGTCTGCTTGGTCGCGTGGTCAGCCACTATTTCAACAATTCCCTTTCCTCTCTGGTTTCCGCTTTCACTGCTGACCATCCTATATCAGAAGAAGAGCTTGAGGAACTGGAGCGTTTGGTGGAGGAAGCGAAACGAAAAAGCTATTAGCTGTTGGCTATTTGCATTGACAAAAAGCTAAAACTCAGGTTGCGAAATATGATTAAGCTAATTCATTTCGGAATTATAGTGTTGTCGAGCGGTTTTTTGCTGCTCTGTTATATGCTGTTTCTGCGTAAAGAGAAGTATCATCAGCTTAACCGTTTCTATTTGCTGTTTTCTTTGGTGTTTTCTTCGTTGCTTCCTTTTATAAAGTTCACTGTTTCTGTACAACACCTAATACCGAATACTCAATCCTTTCTGACAACGGTTACGGAAGCTCCAGCCATTCCTTTTGGGATGATATTGTATGTGGCAGGGGCTGCGCTTTTCTTTATCTTGTTCTTTTTGAGATTGTTTAAGGTCTTTAGGCAGATCATTGGAAAGCATTACATTGAAATGAATGGTTTGAAAGTTATTGATAATCCTGAACAGAAAGTGCCCTTTTCCTTTTTCCATTATGTTGTGGTAGATTCTACCACATTTGAACTCGATGAGCTGGATTTGGTGCTGCGTCACGAGGCGGCTCACGCCCAACAGTGGCACACGTTGGATATTCTTTTTGTAGAGCTTGTGGGCGTGGTTTGTTGGTTCAACCCTTTCGTGTGGGCGTATAAATCCGCGCTCAAGTCTCAGCACGAGTATGCGGCCGACGCGGCAGTCATCCATTCGAATGTTCCCCGAAATGACTATTTCGATCTGATTTTGAAACAGATTCGCCATCAAAACCGTCTGGCTCCCGTCCATTCGTTCGGTGCCACTGCTGTCAAAAGCCGCATTCGCATGATGATAGCTCCCGTTCACGGTCGCCACCGTTGGATGCGTTATCTTTCCGTGATTCCGATGTCGGCATTGCTTATTGCGGGCAATTCGCTGCTCGCCTCCTCTAAAAACGTTCCTTCGTTTATGGAAAATGTGGTGGTTCCCGCTGCGGTTTCGCAGTCGCTTTCCGAATATTCTGATAAAGCGGAGACTATTCCAACGGAAACCGTCAAGGTAAAGAGAGTTGTCCGTCAAGCAAAATCCCAGCAGAAGCGGGAGGAAAATATTTCCCAATTGGAAGCGCTGGAGTCCCAGTCCTGGCTCTCCACTCAATATGGCGATCCCGTGGAGTTCTATGACGAAGCACCCGACACAAAGCAGGAGGAGCATTACAATGTAATTGTGACGGGCGATGCGCCGCAAATCTATCAGGTCAACGTTTCCGAAACACCATAATCTTTCCGTAATTTTCCATAGTATCGAATTTCCCCAAAGTCTTACGTCTTACGTCTCACGTCCTATATTATAACGAAAAAATCATTATATAACGAAAGTATCATTAAAACCCAAAGCAATGAAAAAGATTACAAACATTCTGGTTATCACAATTTTGTGCTTGGTTGTTCAGGCACAGGAACCCGTTCTTTCACCGAGGTTGAAAGAGTGGTACCGTATTAAAATGGAGATGAACAATCTTTACAGTGAGTTCAGTTGGGCGGAAAATCGGGCAAATGACACGGTGTCGATGCGGGAGTTTCTTGCCCGTTACGAGGAGAACAGGCAGCGTTTGCAGCAGTTTCCCGAATATTTCCGCCCTTCCTGGGATGCGCGCAACTATGCTGATATGCTCGCCGTGTTCGGTCGTTATACGGAGGCGGTCGCCCTTTACGATACGGCGTTCTATCATCGTCAAATGGAGGCTTACGACTTCAACCTTCCTTACCGTCGGGCTTATTTTGCAGGCGACACGTTGTTGCATCAGCGCAAGCTGACCGAATACCAGCAAGCGGAGAGCGGTCTGTATTCATACAGTGAGTGGCAGGTGCGCAGAAAGCTGTGGGAACTGCAGCAGATGGATCAGATGGCCATCAAGCTGTCGGATATGCCAGGACTTGACCACGAGTTTGAGGTCCGGATGCTGGCTTTCAAGGATTCCATACTGAAAGCCTCCATCGCGCAGCTTCGAGCGGACTATCCGGAAATAGAGGACGTGCTTTCCTTGGACTTTTTCGCCAAATTTCTCTTGGGCCGCCACCTCTATTCGGCCGACCCGGATTACTGGTTCGAGGTGGAATATCCGCGTTCACGCAAGCTTTTGGAGAGCGGACAGGGCAGTCCGGAATCGTACGCGCACACCTACGACTTCTACCTGGTGCGCACCGGCAAGGGGAAGAGCTATTATGGCCAATATGGTTGTTCGGACGACCTGACTCCTGCGGACACGGCGGAGATCAACCGTCACCGCGCTGACATCGGGCTGGAGCCCCTTGAGGTGGAAAGGCGGGACAAGAATGTGATTTATATCACGTATTGACAAGGTATTAATTTTCAGAATATCAATGATTTATCGGAAATGAAAGTCTGCGGTAACCTGTTTTTTTTACGGGTTACCGCTGGCTTTTGATGAATATACATTTCCGGAACGGATTGAATCGCTCTTTCATAACGACAGCGATAATCAGCTCCTCGACGGACGCGATGAGGTAGATGAGCCAAAAGAACCTTTTACATAACAAAAACGTGAAATGGTTTCAGGGTGTTTGATTTTTTTATTTAAGTTTCGCAAGCTCTTTTTGTTGCATTTGTTGGCGTGTTTTCGTGATTTTCCGTTGGAGATTCCGCTCGCTCACTGCGTTCGCGGCGGAATGGTGCGCACCTCCGTATGAGACCAAGGGGAAGAAGATGGGCGGCGGGGAAATAGTTGCCGTTGCCTGAAGTTTCACGGCCGCCGCCCATCTTCTTCCCCCTTTTCCCCTGTATGCGGTACACCATTCCGCCAGTGACGATAGGAACTGGCGGAATCTCCTTCGTTCAAAGACAAATTTCCACGAAACAGTCTGAGGCATACTTGCGAAACTTGAGTTTTTATATTTTTGCGCTAAGATTTGAACATTTTGTAGGATAGATTTGAACATTTTGTAATGAGGTTTTGAGTATTTGGAGTACGTCTTGGATGAGTTTTTCCGAATTCAAGTGGAGAGTTTGTTTTAAAGATCAACCGTTACCGCGCCGACATCAGTCTGGATTACCTGCGTCATGTTATCGTCCGAAAACCCTCTTGAAAAACGCCACCGTGCTCGCCACCACCTCTTTCCGGTGGCGCGTGATGGTGTGGTTCTCGCCCTCCACCACTTGCAGAGTCGCGTGGGTGCCGTATGCCTCCAGGAACTTTTCGCTGCACCACATCGGCACGGTGCCGTCGCGGCTGCCGTGCAGCAGGAGGACAGGCCCTTGGTAGGCGGCTGCCGTCCCGTAGATGTCCAACTGTTGCGTGGTCAGCAGGTATTCACGGCCTAACTTCATGAAAACCAGGCAGCGGACGAACTCCGGCGGGTCGGTGGGGTCGAAACGTGCATTGAAGAACTTCCCGTTTTGGCAAGCATCTTTGATGACGGAGCCCGGGGCGATGAGTACGATGCCTGCGGGGGCTTTGCCATCAGTCGCCAATCGTCCCGCCGTCATCGAGGCGACCACCCCGCCTTGCGAATGGCCCAGGAGGCCGATGCCGTCCACGTAGGGCAGTCGGCTCACGTAGTCCCAGACGGCACGTGCGTCGGTAAGCTCCTTCTCGATGGTCATGTCCTGCATGCGTCCATCGCTGCTGCCGTGCCCGTTGAAGTCGAAGCGGATGGAGGCGATGCCCGCCTTGGCCAACCCTCTCGCGAGCGCCGGCATCGGGTTGATGCTCTTGTTGGCGAAGATCCCATGCATTAGGATTACCATCGGACAGTGGTCCTTTTCCGGGTTGAACCCTTTGGGCAGGGTGATTTTGTAGGAGAGTTCGCCTTCAGGTCCTTTCACGGGAGTTTTCTGTGCTGATGTTTCATAGAAAGTCATGCAAAAGAAGCCAGAAAGGATTATGCAAAGTATAATATGGAGCGATTTCATCATTTTAGGTTTGCTGGTGACCATTAATTTGCGGCGAAGATACAAAAAACACGGTTTACGGCAGTCTAAAGTCAAAATCAGTAGTAAAACAATCAAAATAATAATATTGTATATATAATAATTTGATTAATGTACGAGATTTCAAAAACTGATTTATAAAATCTATTAATTATCTGAATCACAATAATATACAAACAAATAAAAGTTGTATAGCACAATGAATCAATAAGTTATAAAAAATTACACTAAAATTGAAGCTATTTGGAGGCTGCTGAAATTCGATTTTGGCAGAAATTTTCCGAAAATCTGCGAAATTTTCCGTGCTGGGGAGCTGAAAAACGCCAAAAAACTGGTTTTTTCAGGCCAAAAAAGTGTCAAAAAACGGGAGAAATGCAATTTTATTTCATTGGTAATCAATATGTTACAAAGAAAATGCAGAAAAAGTAAAAAAAAGTTTGCAAGGGTGTTGGAGTGAATACAAAAAAATCTATTTTTGCAATCCCAAACGACA